>DASPMS010000067.1:0-116535 GCA_035626915.1 Opitutaceae bacterium | reverse complement strand
AGCCTGCTCCATCCGGTCCGAAAGGCCCGGCCGGACGGGCTCGGTTTCGATGTGCGCAGCATCCGTGGCTTCGTCCTCTACAACGCGCGCCTCCAGGAGCATGCGTGGGCACTCGAGGGCAAGGCCTCACGGATCAATCTCGGCGCGGTCGTCACACGGGACCTGCTGCGGCGCACCTTCCGCGAAAAGCACGGCCGCGAGGGCATCGAGCCAAAGTTTGACGCCGCTTGGCTGGCGGACGCCGAGCTGCTGGTGGTGGATGCGGAAGCCGTCGGTACGTCCGAACACGAGCTCACGATCGACGACTTCATCCTCATTCGTGAATAAGTGCCGCGCCCGAGGGCGCCGCGTCCGCGGAGGCGGACCGCCTCGCCTAAAGCGGCGAGATCCCGACCACCAGCCCAACGGCGCCACCGTAGGCGACGTGGCCCGCGACGTGGCTGATCCCAACCAGGAGGTCGGCGTCCTTGAACTCCTCCAGCGGATGCTGGTCCGAGACCACCCAGACCAGCATCAAGCTCACCACGATCCCGTGCAGCGTGCCGACGCCGAGTCCGACCATCAGGCTCATCGGCAGCGCCGTGTAGCCGAGAATCACGAGCAGCAGCGTGTACACCAGGGCGAAGCCGATCGCCGCCGTCGCGTGCACGACGAGGCCCACGCGGTAGGCGTTGTCGCGCGTCTTCGTCACCAGGCTGCCCAGCGCCAGGATCATGTCGCCCTTCGCCAGCCCGGCGCGCGCGATGAGCCACATCGCGCCCTCCATCGCCATCCCGCCGATCACGCCCGCCACGAGCGAGGTCAGCAGGTAATTCACGACGAACATCGCATTCATTCGGTCCTCCGTGGGTGCGGGTTGCGCCGGGAACCGCGCGGGCCACCAGTCACGGCAATGTGCTCCGGGACGTCGGGAATGCCACTGGAATCCGGCGCCCGCGGTTCCCGGGCGTTTTACCGGTCAAACCTCCGTTCCCCCGGCGGTAATTTCCCGTAAGCCTCTGGCGTCCAAGGACTGCCCATCGGCCGGGGCGTCATTGCAGCCAGGTGATGGCCGGGCGGTCGATCGATGCCTTCAACGCGGCCGCGTCGCGCTCGGTGCACGTCCCGCTCGACTCGTCGCCATCGAGAAAGCCGACGAACTCGAGCTTCTCGGCCCCCTCCGGCGTCGTCCAGTAGCGCACGATTTCCAGTGCCGGCAGCGTCTTGCGCCCGAGAATTTCCGAAAGAGGGAAATCGATGAAGCCGTCGCAGGCGCGGTACACCACCTCGGTGCAGACGAGCTTGTCGCTGCTGAAGAAGTCGAAGTCGAAATCGTACGGCTTGCCGGCGTGGCTGAACGCCCGCGCGATGATTTCCTTCACCTGCTCCGGCGGGAGCTTCGGCCGCAGCACGGCGACGGAATCCGCCTCGCCGATGGAATGCTCCACGGTCGTGAAGATCACGCCCTCGCTCACCGCCTCGATGCACGCGAAGGGGTGGCCCGCCGCATCGGGACCGGCGAAACGCGCCAGGTGGGGCGCGACCCGCGGGTCCTGGTCCAGGCCGAGCGCCCGGAGATCCTCGGCCGTTCCGACGTACAGCGCCGAATGCGGCCAATAGCCGGGCAGAAAGGCGTTCGACAGGTACCAGTTGCGCCGCTCGATCAGGATGTCTCCGGGACGCAGCCGCGGCCGGAGGGCCGCCAGTCGGTCCGCCGTGATCAGCGTCCGCCCGCCGCGCGGCTCCCGGATCTTGGTGTCGCCGACGAGCACCGAGACCGCGGAGCTGGCGCGGTAGTAGCCGCCCCGCGCGAACTTCTCCACGTCGGCCAGCGCCGTCTGCAGCTTGTAGCGGAACAGCCGGTCGGAGAGATGCGCCGTGTTCTCGCCCGACCGCAGGATCGCGGCGTGAAAGGCCGCATAGGGGTCGGGCCGGCGGAGCCCGGCCGCCTCCCACCGCGGAAGCGTCGCATGGTAGTGCCGCCAGCCGCTCTCCAGCCACCGCCGGTGCGCGATGTGCCCGAGGTTGGCCCGGATCGTGTCGTAGGTGCGCGGCGGCAGGTCCCACCGCGGCTCGGGCTCGTTGAGCTTGCGGATCGCCTCGTCCGAGGCCTCGAACGCCAGCACGAAGCGCGCGGAGTAGTCGTACGCCACCGCCGCCGCTGTGTAGTGCAGCAGGAGGGCCCGCAGGCGCAGCGTCTCGTCGGGCACCTCCGCATGGCGCTGGTAGTGCCAGACGGTCCGGAGCAGCGCCGTGCGAAAACTGAGGTAGGTCACCAGCATCCGCCGCATCTCGTCGTCGTCCGCCTGCCGGTAATAACTGCGGTCGCCGGCCAGCAGCGCCTGCTCGAACTTCCGGAACCGCGCCTCCAGTTCGTCCAGCCCCGCGAGGACGGCGGCGAGCGCGCGCTCGTCGGCGGCGATGCGCTCGGCCAGCACCGGCGGAGCCTCGCCCGCGAGCGCCGGCGCATCGGTGCGCAGGACATCGATCGGGCGGTCGCGCAGGAGCCAGACGCCCGCGCCGAAGCAGCCCGCCGCGAGCACCGCCGCCGCGGTCAAGCTGGCCCAGAGCGGCGGCCGCAGCGTCACGCTGGCCGGCGGCGCCACCGTCGTGCGCAGCTTTGCGTCGGCGGCGAAGCCGTCGAGCATCCGGCCCAGCGCGGCGTGATCGGCGCGCAGCGCCGCGGCGTGGCCGGGCCGGAAGAGCAGGCGCAGTTCGGCCCACCAGAACGGCAGCGCCGTGCGGGCCCGCCGCGCCAGGTGCACCGCCACGAGGCCCGCGAACGGCATCAGCGCCGCCCACGCCCAGGCCACCCACGGCAAGAAGTAGAGGCTCATCCGCCACCACACGAACCCGTACCACGCCGCGTACACCGGCACGCTGAAGAGCATCCGGTTGAGCGCGACGACCATGCGGCCCGTCCCCTGCATCCGGCCGGCGATCAGCCGCACGACCCCATACGGGACGGCGTGATGCGCCAGCCCGAGGAGCCCGAACAGCCCGCCCACGATGAAGACGAGCGCGTCGCGCAGGAGCACGCCGGCGAGCGCGGGGCCGCGCAGGCGGAGCAACCGGGCATCGCCGGGCAGACCCGACGCGCGCACGGCCGCGCGGTGCGCGGCGATCCGCGCGGCCGCCGCGGCCGCCCGCTCCGGATCCGCCCGCTGGAAATGGTTGATCGCGTCCGCCGCGCGCTTCCGGCGGTGCAGCGCGGCCAGGGGATTGTCGCGGAAACCGGCCGGCGGAAGCAGCTCCTCCAGCCCCGCGAGCAACGGCTCCCACGCGGGGTCGTCGAGATGCACGACGCAGTGCCGGAGCCGCGCGTTGAGCTCCGCCGTGAGCGTGCGCATCGCCTTGTGCTCGTCGCCCTCGTGCATCGCGAGCCAGCGCGCGACGTGGATCGGCCGCCCCACCTTGAGCCACACCGCGGTGCGGAAGCGCTCCTTCCGCTCGTAGTTGATGCCGACGGGCACCACCACCAGGTCCGCCGCGCCCAGCGCGAGCGCCTGCAAGGCGAGCCGCGCCGCGCCCGACCGGACCAGCGCGAGCTGCGCCGCATCGTGGCTCTTGCCCTCGGGGAAGATGCCCATCGCGTGGCCGGCGGCGAGCGTGCGCGCGGCGGCGGCGAGCGACTCGAGGTTCTTCGTGACCTGCCTCGCGTCGTCGCTGCCGCGGTAGGCGGGCACCATGCCGAGCGCGCGGAGCACGTCCCCGAACAGCGGGATTTCGAAGAGCGGCGCCTTCGCCATCAGCCGCACCGGGCGCCGGGCCGCGATCCCCAGCAGCACCGGGTCGATGAGCGAGTTCGGGTGGTTGGCGGCGAGCAGCACCGGGCCGGTCGGCGGGATGAGCTCGCGCCCGGTCACCACGACCCGGGGATAGTACAGCTGCACCAGCCCGCGGACGGGCCGGCGCACCAGTTCGCCGATGGAGGAGCGGAGATTCATCCGCGCGAGCGGGGCATGTGCGCGGGCAGGTTGGGCGCCGCCCGCGGCGGGCGCAATACTCTTGGCGCCCGCCGCGGCCGGCGTTTTCCTGCGCGGCGTGAACCCGTTCGCCCTGGCCGCCCCGCTGTTCCTGCTCTTCGAGCTGTGGCAGCTGGTGATCGCCGAGCGCTACCTCGGCATCCGGCAGATCCGCGCCCGCGCCGACCCGCGCGAGCTTCCGATGTCGGATCTGGTCGCCGCCACGTGGTCCTGCGGGCTGATCGCGTACCACCTCTGGATGCTCACCCTCCTGCTCCATCCCGTCGGACGCGCCCAGGGCTTCATCCTCCTCGGCGTGTCGGCCGTCGGCTACTCCCTCCGCAGCGTCTGCGGGCTCAACTGGGTGCTCGTCGTGCTCACGTTCGAGGGCTCCATCCGCATCGGGATGCTCCTCTCGCTCGCCGTGGCCACCTGGCGGCGGCTGCTCTGAGCCTCACAGCCGCGGCGCCGGGCCGCCCGGAACGGCGAGACCCGACTGCGCGAAGAACTCCTGCGCGGCCGAAACAAACCGCGCGTACTGGCCGTAGTCCCCGGCCCACGAGTTCGGCACGCACAACCGCTTCAGCACGCCCTTGCCCGCCTGGTCCGGCGCATCGGCGTCGGGCATCAGTTCCAGCGTGAAGACCGGATTGCCGGTGTGGACGACGAAATGGTGCGACCGGCCCGCCCGCTCCCGATCGATCCGCACGAACTGGGGAAAGCTCTTCGGCACGCGGGAAGAATGCTCGCGCCCGCCGGCACCGGCAAGGCTTGTTTAGCCTTGAGAAACCGCCGCGCCCGCGGGAAAACCTGCCTGCGCGCGACTCGCCCCATGAATCCCCCCACCGGCTCGGTTCCCCGCATCCCGAAGGCTGTCTTTCTCTGGGTCGATGTGTTTCTCCTGCTGGTCGCGATCGGGATCGCTGCGGTCGGCGACTCGGACAAGCCCTTCGTCTTCGGCGCGATCGTCGGCTGCCTCGTGCTGGCCGCGCTCGTCGTCCTCGTCCCGTTCCTGCTCGACTACGCGGCTGACTCCGCCGACGCCGCCCGGGAGGACGAGGCCAAGGTGGCCGCGCAGATCGCCCGGCTCGAATCCGCCGCCGAGGCGCTGACCCGGGCCGCGGCGCAGGTGCAGGCGGTGGAGTCCGCCGTCCACAAGGCGGCGAAGGACGCCGAGAACCTCCCCTACCGGATGCAGGAAAAGCTCGCCGAATTCAACGAGGCCCTCGCCGAGAAGGAGGACGAGCAGCGCGGCGCGCTCGAGCAGGAGCTCGCCGAGCTCCGCGCCGCCCACTCCGAGCAGTTGAAGGCGGCGGCCGCGCGAATCAAGGAGACCGTCGCCGAGCTTTCCGCCCTCCAGAAGAACGCCCAGGCGCAGCTCGCCGCGGCGGACGCCGCCGCCGCCCGGCTCGCCGCCGCCGGGACCGAGGCCGCGGCGAGGTTCGAGGGGAGCGTGCAATCCGCGCTCGCCCGCCTGGACGACCGGCTCGCCGAGCTGGCCAAGTCCGCCGCCGCGATCGACCGGCCGGCGCGGCGCGCCCGCGCCAGCGAAGCCGAGCCGGTCGCGCCCGCCGCCGTCGCCTCCGTCATCGTCACCGAATCGGCACCGACGCCCGAGCCCGCGGCGCCCGAGCCGGTCCCGGCCGCGCCCGAGCCCGCGACCGCCGCCGCGACCGAGCCTCCCGCCGCCGACCGGCCGGCAGCCGATGCGGTCGTCGCGGCCGAGGCCGCCAAGCCCCGGAAGCCCCGCGCCCCGCGGAAGCCGAAACCGGAGGAGATCATGGCCGCCCTGTCCGGCGAGGCTGCCGTCGCCGTCGAGTCCGCGCCGCCGATCGAGGCCCCGGCGCCGGACCTGTCGGCCCAAGCCACGCCGAAGGCCGAAACGTCCATGTCGGCCGACGGCGCCACCCGCCTCCTCGCCACCGCCTACATCGGCATCGGCAACAAGCTTTTCATTCGCGGCGACGGCCCGGGCCTGAGCTGGGACGTCGGCGTGCCGATGCAGTTCGTCTCCATCGGGAAATGGGGCTGGTCCACGCAGGAAGCGTCTGGTCCGATCACCATCCGCCTGTACAAGAATGACGAGACGCCCGCGCTGTCGGGCGAGGTGCAGCTCGAGCCCGGCCAGCACACCGAGGTCACCGCGCTGTTCTGAGGCGCGCGGGCATCGCGGCCAGCCGCAGTGACGGCCGTCACCGGCGCTGGCCCGGGGGGCGCCGTCCCGGCGTCAGTAGTGCGGCGGTTTCTCCACCGGCGGCTCGCCCTCCCCGCCGCCGCGGGACGTCTGTGCACGCACCGCCTCCAGCTCGCGCCGCAACCGGGCCAACTCCTCCCCCAGCTCGAGCATGGCCTTGTCCTGCTCCGTCAGGTGGCGCTGCAGGTGCACGAAGCGTTCCTCGAGCCGGGTGAGTCTTTCGCGGTCGTCCATGGACCGGCACAATGCGGGTTGCCCGCCCCGCCGCAAATCCTAGCGTGGCCCGCCTGATGACTCGAACCGCGATCCGTCTCGCGCTGCTGGCGCTGACGCTCGGGCTGTGCGCGTGCGCGCTGTCGCCGCCGCCCGCGCGTCCGGCGGACCAGATCACGCTGCTCATCTCGATCGATGGCTTCCGTTGGGATTACCTGGAAGTGCACGACGCCCCCGTCGTGCGCGCCCTCGCGGCGGACGGCGTCCGGGCGCGGCGGATGAACGCCTCATTCCCCTCCAAGACCTTCCCCAACCACTACACGCTGGTCACCGGGCTGCGCCCCGGCACGCACGGGATCGTCGCGAACTGGTTCTGGGACCCGGCCACGTCCGCCATGTTCAGCATGGCCCGGGTCGAGTCACATTGGTGGGAAGGCGGCGAGCCGATCTGGGTCACCGCGGAAAAGCAGGGGGTGCGCTCCGCCTGCCTCTTCTGGCCGGGCTCCGAATCAGAGATCCGCGGCCGGCGCCCCGCGTTTTTCCGGCCCTTCGACAAGGCGCTGCCGAACGACGCCCGCGTCGACGGGTTGCTCGCGTATTTGGATCGCCCTCCGGCCCAGCGACCGCGCCTGGGCACGCTTTACTTCGATGCGGTCGACGACGCCGGGCACCGGTTCGGTCCCCACGCGCCCGAAACCGCCGTGGCGATCCGCGAGGTCGACGCCGCGATCGGCCGCCTGCTGGCCGGCCTGGAGCGTCTCGGCCTTCGCGACCGCACGAACGTGGTCGTCGTCTCGGACCATGGCATGATGTCCACCAGCATCGACCGCGTGGTCTTCTTCGAGGATCTGATGGACGTGTCTCAGGTGCAAATCGAGTCCGACGGCCCGAACGGCGGCGTCCGCCCGTTGCCGGAAAGCGGATTGAGCGCCTCCGTGCTCGTGGACCGGATCCGGGCCAAGGCGCCGCCGCACCTCACGGTTTACCTTCGCGAGGACATGCCGGCGCGCTTCCACTACCGCGACCACGAGCGCATCCCGCCGGTGGTGCTCGTCTGCGACGACCACTGGGTCATCGAGCGCAAGAGCACCTGGGGCGCGCGCCGGCCGACTTTCTCCCTCGGCAACCACGGCTGGGACCCGGCGAGCCCCGACATGGGTGCGTTCTTCCTCGCGCAGGGACCGGCGATCCGGCGCGGCGCGGTGATCGGCGAGTTCGATAACATCCACGTCTATCCCCTGCTTTGCCGGCTCCTGGACATCACGCCGGCGCCGGTCGAGGGCGACGACCGCCTCGCGCGCGAAGTGCTGCGCTAGTCCTCCGATCGGATGCCCAGCTCCTGGCGGGCGGCCGCGATCAGGTCCGGCCAGGGCATCGACAGGGCCCGGAGCGCGACGGGCGGAAAATCCGCCTCCACCTGGACCCGCCGGTGGTCCGGCGCGCCAGTGAGAAACATGACCCTCAGCGAGCCTCCGATCGCGTCCCGCAGCCGCGAGTAGATTTCGAAGCCGTTCATCCCGGCCGCATCCAGGTTCAGGATGAGCAACTGCCAGTCCGGCCGGGCCCGGGTCAGCCGGATCGCCGCATAGGCGTCGCCCGCCGTGCGCACCTCGCACCGCAGGCCGTCCTCGAGGCGGGTGGCCGCCTCCCGCCGCCAATCCTCCCGCCCGTCGACGACCAGCACGCGGTGCCGCCGGACCCCGATGGGCAATTCGATGCGCGCGCTCATGCGTTAGGCGGCCTCCGGCGGCGCAATTGCCGCAGCTCGGCCTCGATGTCCCGGCAGGCGGCGCGCCCACCGGGCTCCGTCTGCATGCTCGCAATCCGCTGGACGATCTTGATGAGCGCCGACAGCAGTCTCCGGGCATGGGCACGGCTTTCCGCGGCTCCAGCCCCCGGCCGGCCCAGGCGTGGGTGCTTTCTCATCAGTCCGAATGACTATTGATAATGTGTGCCTATTTTTCGTCAACAACAGAGTTCGTGCAAGTCCGGCCCGTTGACAATGTCCCCCGATGGCCCCATTCCACGGCCCTCATGCAGTACGCGGCGCTGTTCCGTCGGTTACGGGAGGACAAGGGCCTGACCCATGAGGCGTTGGCGCGCCTGGGCCGTTGCCACCGCAACACGGTCATCAATGTCGAGGCCGGCAAGCCGGTGCGGTTTGCCACCCTGGCGGGGCTCATGACCCGGATGGGCTATGCGACCGACTCCGCGGAAATGACGAGCATGGCGTTGCTGTGGCTCGAGGCGGTCAGCGGCATCAACCTGGCGGATCCCGCCACGCTGGGCGGGGCGCGCCAGAAGGCGGCCGTGTACACGCGTTCGGCGCGCCAGGCGGCGGTCCGGCTTGCCGAAACCGTGCAGCGGGCCGGGCTCACCGACCGCCAGATCCGGCTGCTCGACTTCGCGGCCAGGCGGCCGGAAATGCTGAAGATCCTCGAGTCGATCCGGGACCTGCTCCCGGGTGACCAGACCGAAACGGCGCACCTCAAGGTCGCCGAGGACAAGTAGGCGCAACGGCGCCTCACTTAACCCGGTTGGCCTTCGGCAGCGGCGGCGGCGTCATCCCGGCCGCCCGCATTTCGGGCACCACGACCCGATCGTAGCAGTCCGGGCAGATGCTGTGGCTCAGCTTCGCGCCCGTCAGGGAGTTGATGTAATCCTCCACGCGGCCCCAGAAATTGCGGTCATCGCGGATCTTCTTGCAGTAAGAGCACATAGGGAGGAACTCCTCCAGCTGCCGCACCTTGCGGGTGAACTCCAGGATGCGGGCGGCGACGTGCAGCCGCGCGCGCAATTCCTGCGGATTGAGGGGCTTGGTCAGGAAGTCGTCCACGCCGGCCTGCATCGCCTCCTCCTGATTGCCCTCGGTGGCGCCGCGGGCGGTCAGGAGGATGAAGTACACGTACTCCGCCCCCTCGCGGGCGCGCACCCGCCGACAGAGTTCCAGTCCGTCGGTCTTCGGCATCATCCAGTCGCTGATGATCACCCGGTAAGGCTCGCGCTTCAACAGGTCCCACGCGGCTTCGCCGTCCGGCGTGGAGGCGGACTCATGGCCGAACTTTCGCAGGGTGGCCTCCAGGACCGCCCGCGCGATCGGGTCGTCCTCGACGACGAGCGCTTTCATGTGGACTGGGAGGAAACGCGTCCGAGGGCCAAGCGCAAGCGTGCCCACTCCCGCTCGAGTTCGGGCAACCGCTCCGCCACCACGTCCCACTCGCCCGCGCGCGCGGCGGACTCCACGGCCAGCGCCACGTCGCGAAACGGGCCGGCCCCCAGGTTTGCGGCGCTGCCGGCCAGCCGGTGCGCGGCGGTGACGAGTTTTTCGCCCTCCCGCCGCTTCATCAGGTCGCGCACCGCCTCGAGCATCGCGGGGGTGTCCTGGCGGACGATGTCCACCAGCTCGTCGAGCAATTGGGGCCGCGTGGCGCCCGGGAGTCCGCGGAGCTGGTCCAGCTGGCCTTCGTCCAGGACCGGGCGGATCGGCTCGGGCGGGATCGGCGTGACGGGCCCCGCCCCGCTCGTGCAGCGCTCGAGCGCGTCGGCCATCGCCTGGGGTCGCAGCGGCTTCGTCAGGTATTCGTCCATCCCGGCCTCGAGGCAGCGCTTGCGGTCCTCCGCGTGCGCATACGCCGTGAGCGCGATGACCGGCAGCCGCGGATCCGTACCCTTGACCTCCCCGGACCGGATCCGGCGGGTCGCGTCGAACCCGTCCACAATCGGCATCTGGCAATCCATCAGCACCGCGTCGAAACGGGCCTGCCCGAGCCGGGCGAGCGCGACCGCGCCGTCCGGCGCCACCTCCACCTCGTGCCCCATTTTCTCGAGCAGCTGCCGCGCGACGATCTGATTCGTGGGGTTGTCCTCGGCGAGCAGCAGCCGGAGCCGCCTTCCGCCGGCGCGAAGGGCCCCGGGTGCGGGCGCCGCCTTCGCCCGGGCCGCCGCGCCCGACTTGGGCAGGTCGAGGCCGAACCAGAAGACCGAGCCCTTGGCCTCCTCGCTTTCGAATCCGATCGCGCCGCCCATGAGCTCCACCAGCTGCCGCGAGATCGCGAGGCCGAGTCCCGTCCCGCCGAACCGCCGCGTCGTGGTGCCGTCGGCCTGGGTGAACGGCTGGAACAGCATCCGTCCGGCCTCGGCCGAGACCCCGATGCCGGTGTCGTGGACCTCGACGCGGAAGGACATTCGCTCGGATGTCTCCCGGCAGATGCGCAGGACGGCGCGGACGTGCCCCTGCTCGGTGAATTTCACCGCATTGCCCAGCAGGTTGAGCAGGACCTGGCGGATGCGCCCGGAGTCGCCGAGCAGCCGCACCGTCGCCGCCGCATCGAAGTCGCGCTCGAGCCGCAGGCCCTTGACCTGCACGCGCGGCTCGAGCAGCGCGAGGACGTCGTTGATCACGGGCCCGAGCTGGAACTCGTGCGCCTCGATCCGCATCCGGCCCGCCTCGATCTTCGCGAAATCCAGCAGGTCGTTGATGATCGTCATCAGGCTGTCCGCGCTCTGCTGCACGAGCCGGACCATCTGGCGCTGCTCCTCGTCCAGCCGGTGCTCGATGAGGAGGTTCACCATGCCGATGATGCCGTTCATCGGCGTGCGGATCTCGTGGCTGACATTGGCGAGGAACTCGGACTTCAGCCGCGACGCCGCGAGGGCCTGGTCGCGCGCCTGGGCGAGCGTCTTGAGAAGCTCGCGGCGCTCCGTGACGTCCGCAAAGGTCGAGACCACGAGCGTCACGCGGCCGTCCGGATCCTTCACCGGCTCGCAGTTGAACGAGATCCAGATCCGCGCCCCGTCCGGCCGGGCGAGCCCGACCTCCACGCCGTGGCGCGAGCCGCCCGTTCGCTGCGTGACCTCGGCCGGGTGCTCTTCCGGCGGCAAGGGCGAGCCGTCCGCGCGCACCTGCCCCCAGCGCGGGTCGGTCCACGTCCGCCCGAGGATCTCCCCCTCGGTCAGTCCGAGGATGCGCTGCGCCGCCGCATTGCACACGATGATCGCCCCGGCCGGGTCCTGCACGACCAGGCCCTCGGCCATCGCGCTGAAGATGCGCGCGAGCCGCTCCTCGTTCTCGCGCATCGCGGCCTCGGCGAACTTGCGCGCGCTGATGTCGTACATGCGGCCGATCATGCGCGCCGGCTGGCCGTCCGGGCCCGGCAGGAAAGCCCCCTGGTCCTCCACGTACCGGTACTCGCCGCTCCGGTGCCGGAAGCGGTATTCGGCCACATAGGGTTCCCCCGCCGAAAGCGCGGCGTCGAAGAGCTGCATCGCCTCCGGACGGTCGTCCGGGTGGATCATCTCCTCCCACCGGGCGAGATCGACCGACTGGAACTCCTGCTCCGACAGCCCCGTGATCTGGCGGATCGCGCTGTCGCCGAACCAGCGGCTCCGCCCGGTCGCGAGCTCGAGGTCGTACACCATCTGGCCCGACTGCTCCACGAGGGTGCGGTACCGGAGCTCGTTCTCGCGGAGCGCGGCCTCCGCCGCCTTCCGCTCGGTCTGGTCCGCCGCGATGCCGAGGAAGCCCACGATCGCGCCGGCGGCATCGCGCAGCGCCGTGACGCTCAGCAGGACCGGCAGGCGGCGCCCGTCCCGGCGCACGTAGGTCCATTCCCGCTCGTCGGCCTGGCCGAGCCGGGCCAGCGCGACCAGGGCCTCGACGCCGGGCTCGACTGGGCGCCCGAGCTGCGCCGTCAGCTCGACCGCCCGCGCCACGATCTCGCCGGGCACGTGGAAGACCTCGGGCGTGCGGCGTCCGATCATCTCGCCGCGCCGGTAACCCAGCATCCGCTCGGCGCCGGCGTTGAACTCGCGGATCAGGCCGTTGGGCTCCGTCGCCACGACGCTCAGGACCGTGCCGTCGAGCACCGCGCGCTGGAGCATGTTCGCCCGGTGCAGCCGGCGCTCGACGTCGAGCCGCGCGACCTCCGCGCGCCGCGACACGTAGAGCGCCAGGAACGTGAAGACCCCGGCGAGCACGTTGCCGAGGATGATGACCTTCACGGTCTCGAAGCCGACGCGGCGGACCTGGCGGTCGTTGTCCGCCTGCTGGCGGCGCTCCATCTGCGCCATGCGGTTGATTTGGTCCCGCAGGGCCCGCATCACCTCGCGGTCGGGCTCGACCCGCGCCAGCTCCGCGGCGGCCGACGCCCCGCGTTCGCGCCGCGCCGCCAGCAGCGCGTCGATCCGCTCGCGGTGCTCCCGCACGAGGGCCCGCAGCGCCGCGGCCTCGCGGTGCTGCTCGGCGCGGTCGGCCAGGAGGAAATCCAGCTGATTCAGCTCCGCCCGCAGCCGTCCGCCGTCGTCGGCCAGCGCCGCGGCTTCCGTCTCGTCGCCGGACAGCAGGTGACCCCGCGCCGCGGATTGCATGCGGGTGAGCAGGAGCTCGACGTAGTTCAGCGACGCCACGACCTCGTAGCTGCGGTTCTCCTGCACGTTGGCCTCCACCTGGTCCTGGTAGAGGTAGAACGAAAACAGCCCGACCGACGTGACGAGCATCACCGCCGTCACCGCCAGCGGGCGCGCGGGCCGGGCCGCGGCCGGCTTCCGCTCGAGGCCGACGATCCCGGTGATTGCGACGATCGCCATGCCGACCGCCGTGGCGACGGACATGCCGAAGGAAACCCCGCCCGCGAGCACGAGGCGCAGGCCGGTGGCGTAGCTCAGCAGCGCCAGCAGCGCCAGGCCGAGGAGCAGGCCGGATGTGAGGGTCACCAGCGCGATCCGCAGCCGCTCGCGCGCGATGAGCGCGAACGTGAAGCCGGCGAGGACGAAGCTGATCGCGGTGTTCGGCGCCATCCGGCCCGGAAAGGGCTGGGGCGGCGGCAGAGTGTGCCGGACGAACAGCTCGTCGATGCCGAGCGCGACCCCGTGGAGGTGCTGCGATCCGATCAGCACGGCGAAGGCCATGACCACCCAGCCGCAGGCCTCGGCCGCCCGCCGCCGTCCCGCCGCGAGCAGCCAGAAGCCGACGCCAAGCAGGATCTGGCAAATCGCGCTGTTGCCCGCCATCGGACTGCCGTTGGGGACGACGGCCGCAATGTCCCAGCTCCCCAGGGCGCGCCCCCACAGCGAGATGGCGGAGGTCGCCACCAACAGAAGCCCGGAGGAGCGCAACCAGTTGCGCCACGTCAGCACCTTCGCCGCCTTCAGGGGTATGCCCATCGGGGCGATATTTTGGAAACACGGTTGGATTTCAACCGTATCGGCACCTTAGTCACCCCGCTGAATGCCTCCCAGCGCGCGGCGCAGCTCGCGTGGGTCACTAATCGGCGCCTGGCACGTAAAATCTTCGCAAAGATAGGCCGTGGCGCCAGCCGGCCCGGGCCGCAGGGTGGCCAAATAGTCCCGCCGACCGGCCAGCCAGTCCTGCCCCTCGGCCCCGTCCGCCGCCAGGACCACGAGGCGCGGCCCCAGCCGCTCGTGCGCCACGGCTGCCAGCTCCCGGGCGGCATCGGATCGCGGATCGCCCGCGATCACCAGCGTCCGGGGGGCGGCCAGCGCCAGCTCGATCGCGGCGAGCAACTGCGGCAGCGCATGCGGCGCGCGCGCCCAGGTCGTACGCAGGCTCTCGATCGTGGCGAGCGCGTTCGCCCGCGCACCGGGCGTCCCGAGCATCCCGTCGAGCCGCAGGAGGTTCAGCGCCGCGATCGATCCCGGCGCCGGCTCCGCCCCGTCGTAGTCCTCCTTCAGCCGCACGAGCACCGTCGGATCGCCGGCCGGCGAATTGAAGTACCCCCCGCTCGTCTCGTCGCGGAACAGCGCATCCATCGTCCCCTGCAGCTGCTCGGCCCACCGCAGCCAGCGCACCTCGAACCCGGCCTCGTACAGGTCGAGGAGGCCCTGGATGAGGCAGGCGTAGTCCTCGGCGAAGCCGGGAATCTCGCTCCGGGCGCCGCGCCAGCTCCGGAAGAGGCGGCCCGATGCGGCGTCGAACAGCTCGCGCCGGACGAACTCGGCCGCCCGGGTCGCCGCCGCCAGGTGCTGCGGCTCGCGGAGCACCTGCGCGCCGCGCGCCAGCGCCGAGATCATCAGGCCGTTCCAGGCGACCAGCACCTTGTCGTCGCGGTGCGGCCGGGGCCGGCGGACCCGCGCGAGGCGCAGCTTTTCGAGACAGCCCAGGAGCTTCCCCACCGCGGCTTCGAGGTCGAGCCCGTGGTCCGCCGCGGTGCGGGCGAGGGGCTGCTGCTGCATCAGGACGTTCACGCCGGTGAACTCGCCGTGCGGGTCCTGCGCGACGTTCCCGCCGGGCTTCACGCCGAAATGCGCGCAGAAAAACGGCGCGTCCGCGCCCAGCAGGGCGGCGACCTCCGTGTGGCGCCAGACGTAGAACGCCCCCTCGGCCTTGGCGTGCGGGGCCGAGGCCCGCTCGCCCTCCGCGCCCCCGCCGTCCGGCCGCTCGCTGTCCGCGTCCTCCGCCGACCAAAAGCCCCCCTCGGGGCTCGTCAGGTCGCGGCGCACGTAGTCGAAGATCCCGCGCGCGACCCAGGCGTAAACCTCGACGCCGGTCGCCTGCCGGGCCTCGAGGCAGTTCAGCGCGATCTGGGCCTGGTCGTAGAGCATCTTCTCGAAGTGCGGCACGTGCCAGCGCTCGTCGACCGCGTAGCGGTGGAACCCGCCGCCGACGTGGTCGTGGATCCCGCCCTCGGCCATGCGCTGCAGCGTGAATGCGGCCATCCGGATCGCCTCCTTGCCGACGTCCGACTCCACCCCCTGCAGCGCGGCCACGCGGAAGAGAAAGTGGATCGTCGCGCCGCGCGGGAACTTCGGGGCGCCGCCGAAGCCGCCCCAGCGCGGATCGTGCGCCTCGTAGAAGAACTGGAATCCCTTTTCGAACGCGTCGCCGGCGGCCTCGTGCAGCGGCGCGGGCGCCCCGGCGGCGGCGGCCTCCCCGCGCGCCGGCCCGTTCGCGGCGTAACGCCGCAGCGCCTGCGCGACCTCCTCCGCCCCGGCCTCGATCTTCTCCCGCTGCTCGCGCCAGTGCCGCGCGACCGCCTCCAGCACCGTCACGAAGCCCGGCCGTCCATGGCGGTCGTCGGGCGGGAAATACGTGCCGCCGTGGAACGGCTTGCCCTCGGGCGTCAGCCACACGCTCAGCGGCCACCCGCCGTGACCGGCGAGCTGCTGGACGTAGGTCATGTAGATCCGGTCGACGTCGGGCCGCTCCTCGCGGTCCAGCTTGATCGACACGAAGTCGCGGTTGAGCACTTCCGCCACCGCCGCGTTCTCGAACGATTCGTGGGCCATGACGTGGCACCAGTGGCACGTCGAGTAGCCGATGCTCAGGAACACGGGCTTCTGCGCCGACCGCGCGTGCGCGAACGCCGCCTCGCCCCACGGCCACCACTCGACCGGGTTGTCCGCGTGCTGCAGCAGGTACGGCGACTTTTCCGAGGCGAGGCGGTTGGGCATGCGGCGCCAACCTCGCCCGCCTTCCTCCGTGGCGCAAAGCCAATGTCGCCGCGCCCGCATCCGAAAACCCGGGTTGCGGCGCCCGGGCCCGCCCCGCTAGCCTGGCCGCCGATTCCCGACCCCCGACCCCGCTCACCATGAAACGCATCCTCGTCACCGGCGGCAGCGGGAAGGCCGGCCAATGGGTCGTCCGCGAATTCCTCGCCGCGGGCTACGACGTCGTGAACGTCGATTCGCGCCGCCCCGCGCCCGAACTGCCGTGCCGCACGATTGCCGCCGACCTGACGCAGCTGGGCCAGGTCGTGTCGGCCTTTTCCCCGCACGTGACCGGCCGCCGCGAACCCTACGCGGGCGTGGTGCACTTGGCCGCGATCCCGCGGCCGTTCGACCACCCGAACGACGAGGTTTTCCGCACGAACGTGCTCGCCACGCACCACGTGCTCGAGGCGTGCGGCCTGCTCGGCATCCGCAAGGCCGTGATCGCGTCGAGCGAGTCCTCCTACGGCATGGCGTTCTCGCACGAGCTCCTGCCGCCGGTGTACCTCCCGATCGACGAGGATCACCCGCAGCGCCCGGAGGACACCTACGGGCTCAGCAAGGTGCTCAACGAGCAGACGGCCGAGATGTTCCACCGCCGCGACGGCCTCCAGGCGCTCTCCTTCCGCATCGGCAATGTCATCACGCCCGAGGACTATGCTCCCCTGCGGGCCCGGCTGAAGCACCCGGAGGACCGGCAGCGCATCCTCTGGTCGTACATCGACGCCCGCGACCTCGCCGCGGCGTGCCGGCTCGGCATTGAAAAGGACGGCCTCGGCTGCCGGGCCATGAACGTGACGGCCGACGTCACCTCCTCCGACATTCCCACGCCCGAGCTCTTGAAACGGTTCTTTCCCGGCGTGCCGCTCAAATCCCCGCTGCCGGGCCATCGCTCGCTGTACACGAACACGCGGCTGAAAGAGCTGCTGGACTGGCGCCAGCGGCACTTCCTCGTCGAGGCCTCCTAGGGCCGCGGCTCAGACTTCGAGCAGGCGCTCGGCGTGGGCCGGCGCGCGCGGAACCGGCCGCGGAGCCGCCTCCGGCGTCGCGGCCGCGGCGGGCGCGGCCGCGCCCCGGCCGTTGATCAGCCGGCTCATCTGGGCGACGCAGTCCTCGAGAATCCGGGCGTTGGTCCGCAGCTGCTCCGCGGCGGTGGCGCTGTCGTGCGCCCGTCCGGCGTTGGTCCGCGTGACCGTGTCGATCGCCGTGACGGCGTCGCGAATGCGCTGGATGCCGGAGTTCTGGTCCCGGGAAGCCTTCGAGATCTCCGCCACCAGCTCGTCGAGCCGGCTGGCCTTTTCCTGGATCTCCTGGAGCCCGCCGGCGACCTGGCCGGTCAGGGTCGCACCCCGCTGGGTCACCTGCAGCGCGTCCTGCACCGTCGTCGCCGTCTCCTTCGCGGCACTGGCGCTGCGCTGCGCGAGGCTGCGGACCTCCTCCGCGACCACGGCGAAGCCGGCCCCCGCCTCGCCGGCGCGCGCGGCCTCGACCGCGGCGTTGAGCGCGAGGATGTTCGTCTGGAACGCGATCTCGTCGATCGTCTTCACAATCCGCGCCACGTTCGCACTCGACCGCTGCAGGTCGGCCATGGCGGCAGAAAGCTGCTGCATCCCCGCCGCGCCGCCATCGGCCGCCTGGCGGGTGCCCGATGCAAGCGCCTGGGCGTCGCCGGCATGCTCCGCGTTGCGCTGGGTCATGCCCGAGAGCGATTCGAGCGAGGCGCTCGTCTGCTGGATCGAGTCCGCCTGCCCGCTCGCGCCGCTGGCCAGCGCCTCGCCGTTCTCCGACACCTGGCCCGAGGCCGCCGACAGGTCGTGGGCGGTCCGCGACAGCAGCCCCGCCACGCGGCGGAGCGAATCCGACACGTTGCGCGCGAAGACGAAGGCCAGCGCCAGGGCCGTGGCGCCGGCAAGCACCGTGATGGAGATGATCCAGCGGCGGGCCTGGCCCGAGATCGACGCGATGGCGTCGGCCTGCCTGCGCCCCTGCTGGACCATCGCCTGCGCCGCGGCGCGCGCCCGCCGCGCGTCGGCCGCCAGCGCCACCCGCAGCCGTTCCTCCGCCGCCGTGAGCCCGGAGCGCGCCTCGGCCAGCGCCGCGGCCCCGGCCGTCGCGCCGGTCGCGTCGCCCAGGAGGGCGTCATGCCAGCCCCGCATCACGGCCGCCAGGTCCTCTCCCCCCAGATCGGCGGCGGCCTGGACCAGGCCGGCGGCGATCACGTCGGCGCGGGCCCGCAGCTCGGCGCGGTTCTCCGCGAGGCGTCGCGCGCCGTCGCCGGCCGGATGGCCGTAGATCTGGCTGACGGCCGAAAGGACCTCCGCGGCGTGGTTCGACGAGGCCTGGATGCCGTCTTCGAGGCGGGTGCGGCGCTGCTCGAGCTCCCGGATCGATTTCTGCGAGGCCTCGACCTGCTCGCCCATCGCCCCGATGCTCTCGACCGCGGCGGTCACCACGGTGGTGCGCCCCTGGAACACCACGTTCTCGGAGAACGCCGCCAGGTCCTTGAACAACGCGTCGTGCCCGTGCGTGGGATCCGCCAGCTTGGCGACCAGCTGTCGGGCCGCCTCGTCGGCCTCGCCCGCCAGGGCCGATGCGCTCTCGGCGCGCAGCTCGCGCGCCGGCGCGCCGTCCGCCTCCGCGGCCCGCAGCCGGAAAAGGCGCGCCTGCGTCTCCAGGACCAGGCTGACCTGGTTCATCGTCGCGTCGAAGTTGAGGAACAGCGTCGAAATGGTCGCGTTGCGGACCTTCTCCACCTCCTGGTCGACCTTGCCGGACTGCTCCGCCTGGGCGGCGGCGAGCTTCTGCCCGGCCGGAACAAGCCGTTCGCGCAGCGCCGCCTCGATCCGGCGGGCCGCGTCCAGGCGGCGCGCCAGTTCTTCCTGGCGCGCGAAAAACGCCTCCCGGCGGGCGGCGAATTCCTCGAGCGCCGCGCGGAGGTCCGGCGCGATCGGCGCCCGCGTCACGAGGTCCCGCCAGGCGTCCGCGGCGACGAGCCCGCGCACGTCCGCCGCGGTGGGCACGGCCTGTAGCCGGTGGAGCAGGTCCGCGCGCCGGGCCGCGTCGGCCTCGATCCGGTCGCGCGCCTCGACCCCCGCCACCGTCGCGCGGAGCGTGTGGTCCGTCGCCGTCGCGACGCGCGCGAACTGCCAGTTCGCAAACGCCCCGAGCAGGGCGGTCAGGAGCGCGACTGCGGCGAAGCCGAGAAGAAGGCGGGTGTGGAGACTGGCGTGACCGAACATGGCCGGCGCCTACGGCAGCACGGGCAGCGTCACCGGCGCGTCGACGCTGGAGAGGGTGTGCAGGAAGGCGATCAGGTCCTCGACCTCCGCGGGCGTCAGGTGCAGCGGCTTGATCTCGCTCGAGAGCGTCGACCGACGCACGCGCCCGCCGTCGTTGTAGAGCGCGATGACCTCGCGGAGGTTCGCCTCGGAGCCGTTGTGCATGTAGGGCGCGCGCTCGACGACGTTGCGGAGGGTCGGCGTCTTGAAGGCATGGTTGAGCTCCGGCAGCCCGAGCGTCCGGCCGCGGCCGGGGTCGGCGGTCCGGACGCCGATGTCGTGGAAGGACCCGTCGGTGAACGCCCAGCCGGAGTGGCAGGCGACGCAGTTGGCCTTGCCGTTGAAAAGCACGAAACCGCGGCGGGCGGACCCGGAGATGGCGGCCTCCTCGCCGGCGATGAACCGGTCGAACGGCGCCTCGCCGGAGACGACCGTGCGCTCGAAGGCCGCGATCGCCTTCGTCACGGTGTCCTTCGTGATCCCCGCCTCGCCGTACGCCTCGCGGAAGAGCTGCTGGTAGCCCGGGTTCGCGCGGAGCCGCGCGAGCATCTCCTCGGCGTCGATGTTCATCTCGTCGGGCGAGGTCATCGGCCCCAGCGCCTGCTCCTCCAGGGAACCGAAGCGGCCGTCCCACATCTGCAGCTCGTTGAACGCCGCGTTGAGGATGGTGGGCGTGCGCCGGCCGAGCTTCTTGTGCCCGTGCCCGACGCCCACGGGCAGCCGGTCGCCCCAGGAGAACGAGGGGTTGTGGCACGAGGCGCAGCTCATCGCGTTGCTGCCCGAGAGCCGGGGATCGAAGAACAGCTTCTTGCCGAGCTCCACGCGCGCCGGCGTCGGCTCGTTGTCCTTCGGGGACGGCACCCCGGCGGGGCGGCGGTAGGCGACGCGCGGGTCGGACGGGAGGGCGGCGAGGAACGACAGGGGCAGGGCCAGCGCGAGGCCGGCCGTGGCGAGGCGAAGCGGCGGGGTTTTCATCGGGGTGGGAAAAAGGGCTACTCGACGGTGAGCGTGGCCTTCATGCCCAGGAGGCAGTGGCCGGGGAACGTGCAGACGATGGGATAGCGGCCGGGGCGGTCCGGCGCGACGAACGCGAGCTCCACCACCTCGCCGCCGCGGGCGAAGGCCGAGACGGCAAGCGTGCGCGCGGCGAAGCCCGGCGGGACATACTGGTCCTCCGCGCGCGCCTCGATGCTGGCGCGGCCGTAGGCGTCGGCGTCGGTGCCGGCCGCCAGGACGGCCACGTTGTGCGCGAGGTCCGAGGCGCCTCGCAGCCGGCTGGAGAGGCGCAGCCGCACCGGCTGGCCCGCGCGGCAGCGGAGCTCGTTGGGGGCGAAGGCGAAACCCTCCCCCACCTCGACCGCGAGCAGGCGTTCCCCGAGCGGGGCGCCGGTCGCGCGGCCGCATCCGGCGCTGGCCGCGAGCAGCAGCGCACCGGCGGCAGCGCAGGCCGCTGTGAACGCCGGACGCATCACTCCGTGACGGTCACCGCCAGCTTCATCTTGGGGTGGATGGCGCACCGCACCTCGTAGACGCCCGGCGTGGCGAAGGTCAGGCGGGAGCGCGTGCCGGGCTGCTGCGGCCCGGAGTTGTATTTGAATTCGCCGGTCTGGCAGTACGCGTTGTGCACGGTCGCGTCGTCGTTGTGGATCTCGATGGTCTGGCCGACCTTCACCTCGACGCTCCCGGGCGCGAAGGCCTTGTCCTTCTGCGAGATCACGATGTCACCCGCGCCGCCGGAGGAGCGGGCGATGACGGCTCGCGTCACCGATTCCTGGGTGTCCGCGCGGACGACCACGAGGTTCGGGCTCGCGTGGGCCGCGTGATTGGCGTCGCGAAGCAGGAGGGAGGCCGCGCACAGCAGCGTGCCGGCGAAGAGGAAGGCGCGTGGTTTCATGGGGACACGGGCCAGCCATACCGGCCCATGGCCAATAACGTCGCAGGCCGGGCCGAATTAAGCGGTTTTGCGGGCCGTCCCGGGCGCGGCGACCCTTCAAGTCGACATGCCGCCCCGCGCAGCTGAAACCCGCGGTTGACGACCCCCACGCCCGGCGGCTCACTGGCCGGTTCCATGCTCACGCTCGCCGATGTCGCCAAGTCCTACGGCACCCGGGAATTGTTCTCGGATGTGTCGCTGTTCGTCGCGCGCACCGACCGGTACGGGCTCGTCGGGCCGAACGGCGCGGGCAAGTCCACGCTGTTCAACCTCATCCTTGGGGAGGAGCAGCCGGACGAGGGCCTGATCGAGTGGGAGCGGGGCGCCGACTTCGGGTTCCTGCCGCAGGAAAGCGCGCCGGTCGGCGACGAGACCGTGCTCCACATCGCGACCAGCGGCCGGAAGCTCGTGCCGGAGAACGACGACGACTACGACATCGATTGGACGCTGGAACCGCGCGCCAAGAAGATCCTCGCCGGGCTCGGGTTCCGCGAGGCGGACCACGACCGGCCCGCGAAGTCCTTCTCCGGCGGCTGGGTCATGCGCGCGCACCTGGCGCGGCTGCTCGTCAACGAGCCGGCGCTCCTGCTGCTGGACGAGCCGACGAACCACCTCGATCTCGAGGCGCTGCTCTGGTTCCAGGACTACCTCACGCGGTATCCGGGCGGGCTGCTCATCATCTCCCACGACCGCGAGTTCCTGAACATGCTCTGCACGGGCATCCTCGAGCTGCGGGGCGGGACGCTCAACCGGTACACCGGCAACTACGACGACTACCTCAACGAGAAGGAGGCGCGGAAGGAGCAGCAGGCCGCGCTCTACAAGAACCAGCAGCGCGAGATCGCCCATTTGCAGAAGTTCGTCGACCGCTTCGGCGCCAAGGCGTCGCTGGCCTCCCGCGCGAAGTCCAAGGAGAAGCAGATCGAGCGCCTGAAGGAGGTCGCGGTCGAGGAACCGTGGGAGGACCTCAAACGGATCAACTTCCGGTTCCCCCAGCCTCCCCGCTCCGGGCTCAAGGTCGTGAAGCTCCAGGGCGTCGAGCAGGCGTACGGCGACCACGTCGTGTACCGCGACCTCAACTTCGAAGCCGAGCGGGGCCAGAAGATCGTGCTCGTCGGCCCGAACGGCGCTGGCAAGTCGACGCTCCTCAAGATCCTCGCCGGCGTCGTGCCGCTCCGCGCGGGCGTGCGCGAGCTCGGCAGCAACGTCGTGCCGGGCTATTTCGCGCAGAACCGCGCCGACAACCTGCGGCTCGACCTCACGGTGCTCGAGAACGTGATGGAGCTCCGCACGGCCGAGAACCAGCTGACCGAGCAGCAGGCGCGGGCCGTGCTCGGCGGGTTCCTGTTCCGCAAGGACGACGTCCACAAGCCCGTCAACGTGCTCTCGGGCGGCGAGAAGTCCCGGCTCGCCCTCGCCCGCCTGCTCGTCAACCCGCCCAACCTGCTGCTGATGGACGAGCCGACGACGCACCTCGACATCCCGTCGATCGACGCCTTGGTCAACGCGCTCAAGCAGTACGAGGGCACGTTCATCTTCATCAGCCACGACGTGTACTTCATCCGGCAGCTCGCGCTGAACGTGCTCCACGTGCACAGCGGGCGGCTCACGCCGTACGCCGGCAACTACGACTACTACCTGGAAAAGTCCCGCGCCAGCAGCGCGCGCGCCGCGCTCACCGCGGGCTTCACGGACGCCCGGCCGGTCCAGGATGCCGCCCCGCGCGCCGGCGGCCCCAAGCCGCCGGCTTCGAATCCCAAGCCGCCCGAGCCAGCCGCGCCGTCGCCCCGGACGGACGCCGCAGCGGCGCCCAAATCCCGCCGGCCCTCGCCCAACGAGCTGAAGAAGCTCCGCATCGAGGTCGGGAAGCTCGAGCAACGCGTCAGCGAGCTCGAGGCGAAGCAGAACGAGATCACCGCCGAGTTGGAGAAGCCCGAGACCTACACCCAGCCCGGGCGGGCCCAGCACCTCAACCGCGAGCTCACCGCCGCCGTCGACCTGCTGAACGCCGCCACGGCGGAGTGGGAGGCCGCCGCCACGCGGCTGGGCGAGCTCGAGAAGCTCTGAGCGACGCGCGGGGACCGCGCGTGCCACCTGCGCTCACATCCGGCCGGGTGGCGCGCGACGTCCCGACGTGCCGCCGGCCGGGTGGCGCGCGACGTCCCGGCGCGCCGCGCTGCCTCCGCTGGCATCCGGCCAACGCGATGCTCCAAAAAAGAGCCCGGGTCATTGGACCCGGGCTCTTGTCTGCACCAGATTCAGGCGGTCGTCAGGCGCTCTTCTTCGAGCGGAACATGTCCGCAAAGGGGATCTCGTTGAATCCGAGCCGGATTCCCCCGGACGCCGCCGCCGGCTTCTCGTCGCGCGGCTTCGCGAGGGCCGCTTCGCGCTGCGCCATCCAGCTCTCGCGCCGCTTGAGCTCCTCCTCCCGCGCCTTGAGGGCGGCGGTGTGCTCGCGGTACGCGAGGCGCTCGTCGGTCAGCGCGCGGCGCTCGGCCTCGAGCAGCGCCTGGGCGCGCTGGAATTTCTCCCACGCGGCCTGAAGTTCTTCCGTCTCAGGAGCAGCACCCGCAGCCACCGGACCTGGCTGCGGGCGCGCCTCGCGCAGACGAGTTTCGTATGCGCGAAGGTTGGCCTCCTGAGCACGGAGGGCCTCCATTTCGGAGGAAATTTGTTTCTGGAGCTGTTCGAGACGGGCGATCTCGCCGGTCGCCGGCGAGGTCTCGGCCGCAGCCGGGCTGGCGGGGGACGCGCCGCCGTCGTCGGAAGGCAGGGTGGGCTGTGTCATGGGATGGGTGGATTTCGCAGTCGGTGCGTCCGGGTGATTACGAGCGCAGCCTAGCGGTTTTGTTTCCCCGCCGCCATGGGCCCGCCGGCCATTTACCCGGGGTTTACCCCGGCTCCCGGTTTTGACCAACGGTGTACGGGCGGCTCGGGAGTAACCCCCTAGGCCGACCGGCATCGAAAGGCGCGCGTCGAAACCCGCCCCGTTCCCGCCGTCAGGATCGTCCCCGTTCGCCGTCCGTCCGCCGCGATTGCGCGCGCCGGCGAGAGCGCGGGCGGCCCGCGCTCACGCCCGGAACATCACGTCCTCGCGGTTGAACATCCGCACGCAGATCGCGAGCGCGATGGCGGCGTAGACGCTGGTGGAGCCGAAAATCAGCGCGAGGTAGTTCCAGTGCCACACGCCGGAGAGCATCTCCTTGCACGCGAGCGAAAGGTTGAGGATCGGGATCATCGCGGTCTTCGGGCTCAGCTCGATGCCCGGCATGAGCCCGAGCACCGCCGGCATGATGACCACGATGATCAGGGGCGAGACGTAGCTCTGCGCCTCCTTGTAGCTCTTGGCAAAAAGCGAGACGACGAGCAGCACGGCGGCGAAGAGCACCGCCACGGGCACGATCATCGCGAACACCCCGATGATGCCGGTCGGGTCCACGGTCATCATCGGCGCGGACTTGGCCGCGGCCTGCGCGGCGGCCGGAGCGCCGCCTTTCAGCCCCAGGAGGGACCCGCCGAGAAGAAACGTGGCCCCCATCGAAAGCAGCAGGACCAGCATCGTTCCGACCGAGGCGGTGAGCACCATGAGAAACTTCCCGAGCACGATGTTGATCCGCGCCGCGGGGCTGCACATCAGCGTCTCCATCGTGCCGCGCTCCTTCTCGCCCGCGGTCAGGTCCATCGCCGGGTACATCGCGCCGGTGAAGCACAGGATGATGATGATGTACGGAATGAAGCCGCCGATGAGGTTGCCCCCGACCTTCTCGGGCGGCGCGACGTTGCGGCCCGTGATGTCGAACGGCTTCACCAGATCGGCCGGCAGCTGGCGCTCGGCCAGCCGCTCCGCCACGGTGCGGTCGCGGTAGGACCGGAGAAACTCGTTCAGGGCCGAATAGCCGATGCTCGAGCGCATTTCCCCCTCGTAGTGGTAGATCGTCAGGGATCGCGGTTCGCCGGCCTTCAGGCTCGCCTCGAACCCGTCCGGAATCTCGATCGCGGCGCGAAGCTTCTTCTCCGAAATGAGCTTCTTGTAGTCGCCCGACTCGACGACGCGGAAGCGCGGCTCGCCCTGCTTGGTCTTCTCCGCCTTCAGGGCCGCGACCAGGGCCGGGGAATCCTTCCCCCCGACCACCATGACGCTCGGGGTCTCGGCCCGGGCTTTCTTCACGACCTTCGTCATGACCGCGCCCATGCCGAGGAAGAGGAGCGGCATGACGAGCGCCGGGATCACGATCATCGAGACGATCGTGCGCCGGTCGCGCAGCTGGTCCTTCAGTTCCTTGAGCCACACCGTCCGGATGCTCTGCCAGTTCATCGTGGGTTCCTCCGGTTCAGGCGTTGAGCGCGGCGGCCAGGGCGGCCTCGCCGCCGACCGCCTTCACGAAGATCTCCTCGACGTCGTGCTCGCCGAAGCGAACGCGGAGCTCGGGCAGCGTGCCCTCGGCCACGAGCCGGCCGCCGTGGATGATGCCGACGACGTCGCACAGCTTCTCGACCTCGCTCATGACGTGCGTGGAGTAGATCACCGTCTTGCCGCGGTCGCGGCACTGCCGGACGAACTTCACGATCGCGCGCGCGGTCATCACGTCGAGGCCGAGCGTCGGCTCGTCGAAGATCATCACGGCGGGGTCGTGGACGAGCGTCCGGGCGATCGAGGTCTTCTGCTTCATGCCGGTGGAGAACTTGTCGCACCGGCGGTCGAGGAATTCGTCCATGCCGAGCTCCGCGGCCAGCACCTTGATCCGCGCGATGATCGCGGTCTCGGCCATGCCGTTCAGGCGGCCGAAATAGGCGATCATCTCGCGCGCCGTGAGCCGCCCGTAAAGCGCGGTCGAGGCGGCGAGGAAGCCGACCTGCGCCCGCACCTTCTCCGGCTCGGCCGCGGTGTCGTGCCCGGCGACCGTGCAGGATCCGCTCGTGGGCTTCAGCAGCGTGGCCAGCATGCGGAGGGTCGTCGTCTTGCCGGCGCCGTTCGCGCCGAGCAGCCCGTAGATCTGGCCGGGCCGGCAGGTGAAGCTCACCTGGTCGGCCGCGACGACCTGGCCGCGTTTCTTGTCCTTGAAGGTTTTGGTCAGAGCGCGCGCTTCGATCATGTTCGTGGTGGTTGTGTGTGTCTAACCCGGGCCGGGCGGCGAATCACTCCGATAAAGCGCCGGTGCCGCCGCTCCGGCGACGGCCCGGCGGGTTCATCGGTGGCGATCCGTGCGCATCCGTCGGTTCTCCTAAAGGCTCATCCGCTCGCGGAAATCCTGCGCCTGCCGGCGGGAGAGCTCGACCTTGAGCCCGCCCTTGAGGCGCACGAGCAGTCCGCCGCTGAACCACGGCTCGATGCCCTCGACCCAGGCGAGGTTGATCACCTGCTTGCGGTTGGCGCGGAAGAAATGCTTGGGGTCGAGCCGCTCCTCCATGGCCGTGAGCGAGCGGAAGAGCTGCGGCTTGTGCTCGTCGAAGTGGATGCGGGTGTAGTTCCCTTCCGACTCGAGGAGCCGGATGTTCTTCACCGGGACGAACCAGCAGCGGTCGCCCTCGCGGACGAAGACCTTGTCCTCGAGCGTGAGCCGCTCGCGCCGGACCGCGGCCTCGTCGCCGCGGGCGGTCAGCCGCTCGAGCGCGGCGGCGAGCCGGTTGGGGTCGACCGGCTTCAGGAGGTAGTCGAGCGCGTTGAACTCGAACGCCTTCACCGCGAACTCGTCGTAGGCCGTCGTGAAGACCACCTGCGGCAGCGGCGGCTCGAGCTTCTCGAGCAGCGCGAAGCCGTCGGCGCCCGGCATCTGCACGTCGAGGAAGATCAGCTCGGGCTTGAGCGCGGCGATCTTCTCCTGCGCGTCCGCCGCGTCCACCGCCTCGCCGACCACGGCGATGCCGGCGTGGGCGGAGAGGAGGCGCCGCAGCTCGTTGCGCGCGAGGCGCTCGTCGTCGATGAGGAGGGCCTTCATGGCGCGGCGGCGTCGAGCGGGATGTAGACCTCGGCCGTCACGCACCCGGCCGGATCGGCGCGGAGCTCGAGCGCGGCGCGGCCGCCAAAGAGCAGTTTCAGGCGCTCGGAGGCGTTGCGGAGCCCGACCCCGGTGGACCCCGCGGGGCCGCTGGCGACCGAGAGCTCGCCGGGGTTCGTCACGCGGATGCGGAGCGCGCCGCCCTCCGCGCGGGCCGAGATGACGATTTCCCCGCCCTCGCGGCGCGTGCCGATGCCGTACTTCACGGCGTTCTCCACCAGCGTCTGGAGGAGCATCGGCGGCACCGGCAGCCCGCGCGCGCGGACGTCCTCGGACACGTCCCAGCGCACGCTCAGCCGGTTCTCGTGCCGGATTTGCTCGAGCGCAAGGTAGTCCTCCACGATGCGGAGCTCGTCCTCGAACGCCACGGTCCCGTGCGCGCCGGACTGCAGCGAGTAGCGGAGCATGTTGGCCATGCGCGTGACCGCCTCGCGGGCGCGCGGCGGGTCCTCCTCGATCAGCGCCCGCAGGGAGTTGAGGGAATTGAACAGGAAATGCGGGTTGATCTGCGACTTCAGCGCGCGCAGCTCGGCATCCTTCGCGGTCGCCGACAACCGGAACTGCTCGAGCTGCATCCGCTGCACGCGCTCGAAGGCGTGGTAGATGAAGTAGATGCTGAACCACCCCATGAACAGGACGGCCCCGTTGATCGCGTTGCCCGCGATCGCCAGCGGCGGCCCGACCTTCCCCTCCCACGGGAAATCGAGGACGAGGTAGACATACCCGAATCCCACGAGCGTCCACGTGAGGCTCATCGCCAGGGACATGCCCGCCACGCGGGGCAGGAGCGCCGCCCAGCCCAGGTCCTTCCAGCCCCACCGCTGGACCGGCACGCGCACGTAATGGGTCAGCAGCAGGCCCATGAGGTTGGCCATGATCGCGATCGCCTGGTCGACCAGCGGACCCCGCGTGCTGCTGACCACGCCGGCGTTGGCGGCGAAGCGGTAGAAGACCAGCTGCAGCACCGTGAACCCGCCCCAGGCGCCCGCCTGGCAGAGCACATAGAGCCGCTGCTTGGCCCGGCGCAGCTTCGCGGCGGGATCGAGGGTCGCGGCGGGACTCATGGCGCGACCAAACGCCGCCCGCCGCGCCGCGGCAAGCCCGTCCGTCGTGCCGGCGTCGTTCGTGGTTATCATCGGCCTGGCGACAGCCATGCGGGCAGCGTGCGCCGGGCGGGTTTTCCCGCGGTCGAAAAGGGACGGACGGAGCTTCGGCGGGGATGAACGGGAGGGTCCGTTCGACCGCGCTTCCGCCGGTCGCGCGGCGCCGTTCCGGAGAAAGTGGTCGACTCATCCCGGGCGCCATGGCTTCATCGGCTTTCCCGTGAAACCCTCGGTCGTTGTCGTCGGCAGCTTCAACCACGACCTCACGTTTTATCTGAAGGCGTTTCCGCGACCGGGGGAATCCCTGCTCGGCGAGCTGCGGCCGGGCCCCGGCGGCAAGGGTTTCAACCAGGCCATGGCGGCCAACCGCGCCGGCGCCCGCGCCCTGTTCATCGGGGCGATCGGCCGCGACGCGGCGGGCGCCGAGGCCCGGCAGTTCGCCCGCGCCGCCCGGCTGCGGGCGCATTTCGTGGAGAAGAAGAAGGAGCCGACCGGCGCCGCGCTCATCACCGTGGACGCCGCGGGACAGAACCAGGTCGTCGTCGCGCTCGGAGCCAACCTCGCCCTGCACCGGCAGGATGTGCCCGTCGCGCCCCTGCGCGCGGCCGACGTCGTGGTCTGCCAGGGCGAATCCGACGTCCGCACGGTCGCGCACGTCCTCAAGGTCGCGCGGGCGGCCGGCGCCCTCACCGTCCTCAATCCGGCGCCGATGCACGAGGGATTCGACCTCGCGGTCCTGCGCCACACCGACGTGCTCATCCCCAACGAGACGGAGTTCGCCGCGCTGGCGGCGCGGCTCCATCGCGGCCGCAACGGCAGCCTCTCGGTCGAGGCGCTGCGCCGGCTGCCGCCCGACCGGCTCCACGCGCTCTGCCGGTCGCTCGGCGTGCCGGTCGTGATCGTGACGATGGGCGACCGGGGCTGCTTCGTCTCGGAGCCGCAGCTCCACACCCGGATCCAGGCGCACGACGTCGAGCCGATCGACACGACCGGCGCGGGCGACGCGTTCGTGGGGGGATTCGCCGCCGGCCTGGTGAAGTTCCGCCGCAACGTCTGCGAGGCCGCGCACTTCGCCAACGCGGTCGCGGCCCTCGCCGTCACGCTCCCCGGCACCGCGGCCGGCATGCCGACCGCGCGGGAGATCGCGCGCTTCCTGCGCCGTCGCGACCACGCCTGAGCCGGCGGATCAGCCCGACGCGGCGCTCAGCCCGCCGGCACGTGCTGCTTCAGGAACGCCTCGATGCGGCGGTAAAGCTCCACCGCGTTCTCTTCCTTGCGGTAGCCGTGGCCCTCGTCCTTCCGCAGGAAATACTCGTACCGCTTCCCCTCCTTCTTCAGGGCGCGCTCCATGCGGTAGCCGTGCTGCAGGTCCACGCGCGGGTCGTTCTCGCCGTACGCGAGGAACACGGGCGCGCGGATCGCGGCCGCGTGGTGCACCGGCGAGATCGCCCGCATCATGGCTTCGTCCTGCTTCGGATCCGCGATGCGCAGCGCATAGGCCTCGCGGCGCGCCGCGGGCCAGCCGACCGACCCGTTGAACAGCACCTCGAGATCCGTGACGCCGACGAGGTTCACGCCCGCGCAGTAGAGCTCCGGCGTGAAGGCCAGGCCGGCCATCACCGCGTAGCCGCCGTAGCTCGCGCCCATGATCGCGACCTTCCCGGGGTCCGCGACGCCCTCGGCGACGGCCCACGCGACCGCGTCGCTGAGGTCGTGCTGCATCTCGCGGCCCCACTTGCGGTAGCCGGCCTGCTCGAACGCCGCCCCATACCCGCCCGAACCGCGGAAGTTGACCTGCAGCACCGCGTAGCCGCGGTTGGCGAGGAACTGGACCTCGGGCTGGAAGCCCCAGGTGTCCCGGATCCCGAATGGCCCGCCGTGCGGCAGCACGATCAGAGGGAGGCCGCGCGGCTCGCGCCCGACCGGCAGCGTGAGGTAGCCGTGCAGCGGCAGCCCGTCGCGCGCCGAAAAGCGGACCGGCTTCATCTCGGCCATCTGCTCGGGGCTGATCCAGTCGCGCGTGACGGCGATCTCCTGGATCTGCTTCTGCCCGAGATCCATGAGGTAATAGACCCCCGGCTCGCGGTCGCTGTAGGAGAAAACGAGCAGGATCTGCCCGTCCGGCGTCGCCTCGTTGATCACGTTGCGCGTATGCGGCAGCGCCTGGTCCACGATCGCCTGGTGGCGCGCCCCGCTCGCGTCGAGCCACTGCGTCTTCGGCCGTTCGGCGTGGTACGTGACGGACATGACCTTGCCGACCGAACGCCAGTAGCGGATGCCGTCGACGTCGTGGACGGGATCGGCCGCCACGGGCGCGGGGTCGAGCTCCCGCGTCGCCGTGTCGAAACGGTGCACCGCCGCCGGGCGTCGCCCGGCGCTCACGGCCATGAACAGCGTCCGGTGGTCGCCGTCGAAGCCGAGCGGCTGCCAGTCGAGCCCGAGCGCGTCCGCCTCGCGCAGGACCTGCCATTCGGCCTCGTCGTGATCGCGGTAAAGAAGGCGCGTGCGGCCCGGCTCCGCGACGACCCCGATCCGGACGACGCCCCGCCGGTCCGGCAGCCAGCCGATGACGTTGCCCGGGTTGGCCACGGCCATCGTGCGGCGGCCCGTGCGGAGATCCAACCGGAAGACGTCCGGCACGGTCGGGTAGCGCTCATTGGCGAGGACGAGGATCCGGTCGTCGTCGCCCTCGATCCGGGAGAAGAGCTGCAGCTGCCGCGGGTTCCATTTCCCCTTGCCCTGCTGGCTGCCGAGCGTGCCGGAAAGCTCGCGAAAGTTCCGGCCGTCGCGGTCGACGACGTACAGCCCGAAGAACTCGTTGCCTTCGGTATCGAGGACGAACGCGAGCCGGCTGTTCGACACCCAGGTGTACGCCGCGACGTCCTGGTCCCTGAGGTTCGTGAGCTGCGCCTTGCGGTTCGACGCGAGGTCGAGGACGACCAGGTTCTGGCGTCCCTTGATCGACTCGAGGAGGGCGAGCGATTTGCCGTCGGGCGAAAAGCTCAGGTCGGAGTAGGTCGGGTGCCGGAAGAAACGCTCGACGGGGAGCTGCGGCGGAACCTGGCCGGCCTTCATGCCGGCCGGTTCCGGCGGAATAGGGCCGGCTTTCGCGCCGGCCGTCGCGGAAGCGGAGCCTGCGGCGGCTGCAGCCAGGACGACGTTTCCGGCCAGGGCCCAGCCGAGACACCAGGTGGGGAGTCTCATCGTAGTCAGTGTGTGCGGCGCGAAGAAAGGCGCCGCCGTCCGCGGGTGCAACGTCGATATCGGCCCGAGCCGCGGCGTCGCCCGAAAGGGCAAGCGGCGCCGTGGCTGAACGCCGTTGCCTGCCCCGGCCGTCACGCCAGAGTCCCGGCATGCCCGTCGCGATACGCGCCCGCCTGTACCGCGTCGCCCAGGTCCGCTGGGTGGACATCCCCCGCGCCAAGGTCGCGCGGCTGAAGCTGCCGCCGGCCGAGAAGACGGGGTGGAACGCGCTGCTGCGATTCAACGACGACCTCGACCGCGTGACGCTCCTCCCCGGCAAGCCCGGGCACCTCAAGCTGGCCTTCAAGGTCGAGCTCCTGCGCGCGGCCGGCGTGGACGCGGGGGACACGATCGAGTTCACGCTCGAGCCCGACACGGCGTCCCGCGAGCCCGAGCTCCCGGCCGAGATGGCCAAGGCATTTTCCGCCCGCCCCGAACTCGCGGAGCATTGGGCGAAAGAGAGCATCGCGATCCGGCGCCAGATCGTCCGGTACATCTACCAGGCGAAGAGCCCGGAGGTGCAGGCGAAGCGCTGCTGGATCTTCGTGGACCGCCTGGCGGAGCGGGGAACGATCCGGCACCCGGACGACAAATAACCGCGCCTTCCGCATGCCCCGGCCCCCGCGCATCCGGATCCGGCCGTCCCGCCGCCGCCCCGACCTGACGGCGCTGCTCAACCTGGGTCCCAAGAGCACGCGCTGGCTCGGTTCCGCCGGGATCAAGTCGCGCGACGACCTCGAGCGGGTCGGCGTGATCGGCGCCTGCGAGCTCCTCCTGCGGGCCGGCCACCCGGCATCGGTCCTGATGGCGTACGCGCTGGAGGGCGCGCTCACCGGCTGCCACTGGAACAAGCTCCCGGCCGAATCGAAGCAGTGGCTCAGGGTGGAATTCGCGGAGATGAAGCGCCGCGTGCGCGCCGGGAAATCAGCCCCGTAGGGGCGGCTCCTGCGGCTGAAAAAGCTTCGGCAGGAGGAACGGGGCGTACTGGACCACCGCGAGCAGCCCCAGCGCGAAGAAATGATCGGCCCACGGGCCGCCGAAGAAGATTCCCAGGATGCCGCACGCCTCGCCGGTGGCCAGGCCGATGATGAAGAGCGGAAGGGCCTTCCTCGCATCCGTGTGCTTCGGAAGGACCAGCCAACGCACGACGATGCTGACCAGCAGCGGCGCGACGGCCGAGACCGCCAAGGTCAGCCCGGTCCCATCCCGCGGCGCCGCCTCCCGCTCGCGGGCGAAGAGCAGGTAGACCGCCACCAGCCCGCCGAGCACGGTGGACCAGATGATGAGGTAGACGAACTTCGGGCGCGCCCGGGCCGCCACGGCGTCCTCGTTCATGCCCCGATCGGGTGCCACGTGGTCTTGAACTCCAGGTGGTCGCGCAGCTCGTAGAGGCCCTGCGCGCGGTCGTCGAACCAGTCGATCGGGTCCTCGGCCTTGCGCAGATGGACGCGCTTCACGCTCTCGGCCGCGCCGAGCCGGAGCGCCTTGCGCTCCTCCGCGTTCGCGACGCCGGCGATGGCGCGCAGGTGCGTGTGCGTCGCGAAGGTGGGGACGATCTCCTTGCGGAACCCGGTGAGGAGGTTGACCACGCCGCCGGGGAGGTCGCTGGTGGCCAGCATCTCGCCGAGCACGATGGCGGGATAAGGACGGGAGGCCGACGCGAGCGCCACGACGGTGTTGCCGCTCGTGATGGCCGGGGCCACGAGGGAGACGAGCGCAAGCAGCGGCGCCTCCTCGGGGGCGAGGAGGCCGATGATGCCCATGGGCTCGGTCATGGTGAAGTTGAAGTGCGGCGACGCCACCGGGTTCACGTTGCCCAGCACCTGCTCGTACTTGTCGGCCCAGCCCGCATAATGGACGAGCCGGTCGACCGTGGCCGCGATTTCCCGGGCCGCGGCACCCTTCGGCGCGCCCCCGACCGCGAGGGCGTCGGCCATGTCGCCGCGGCGCGCCTCGAGCATCTCGCCCAGCCGGTAGATGATCTGTCCGCGGTTGTAGGGCGTGCGCTTCGCCCAGCCGGGGCCGGCCTTGGCCGCCGCCTCGACGGCGTTGCGCAGGTCCTTCCGCGTGCACTGCGGGATGTTCGCGAAGAAATTGCCGGCGGCGTCCTTGAGCGGGTACGTGCGCGCGCTCTCGGAGCGGATGAACGCCCCGCCGACGTAAACCTTCGGGGTCTTGGTGACAGGGATGCGGGTCATGGGGCCTTAAGCACGGATGAACACAGTTTCACGCAGACGGAGCATTCACTTCAGACCAGCCGGCAGTAATCCAGGAGGCCCTGGCGACCGCCTTCGCGGCCGAAGCCGGACTCCTTGTAGCCGCCGAACGGCGAGGCCGGGTCGAACTTGTTGTACGTGTTGGCCCAGACGACGCCGGCCTTGAGCTCGGTCGACATCTTCAGGATGCGCGAGCCCTTGTCCGTCCACACGCCCGCGCTCAGCCCGTAGGCCGTGTTGTTCGCCTTTTCGACCGCCTCCTCGAGGGTGCGGAAGGTCAGGAGGCTCAGGACCGGGCCGAAGATTTCCTCGCGCGCGATGCGGTGGCTCATCGAGACCCCGGAGAAGATCGTCGGCCGGAAGAAGAAGCCCTTCGCGGGGAGCCGGCAGGCCGGCTGGTGCAGCTGCGCGCCCTCCTTCACGCCGCCGGCGACGAGCGACTCGATCTTCTTCAGCTGCTCGCGCGAGTTGATCGCCCCGATGTCGGTGTTCTTGTCGAGCGGATCGCCCACGCGCAGCGTGCGGAGCCGGTGCTTGAGCTTGGCGAGCACCTCGCCGGCCACGGGCTCGTGCACGAGCAGCCGCGAGCCCGCGCAGCAGACGTGGCCCTGGTTGAAGAAGATGCCGTTGACGATGCCTTCGACGGCCTGGTCGATCGGCGCGTCGTCGAAGACGATGTTCGCGGCCTTCCCGCCGAGCTCCATGGTCATCTTCTTGTCGGTGCCCGCGAGCGACCGCATGATGACCTTGCCGACCTCGGTGGAGCCGGTGAACGCGACCTTGGCGGCCGTCGGGTGGTTCATCACCGCCGCGCCCGTGTCGCCGAAGCCCGTGACGATGTTCACCACGCCGGGCGGCAGGCCGGCGTCCTGCAGGATCTCCGCGAGCTTCAGCGCGGTGATGCTGGTCGTCTCGGCCGGCTTGATCACAATCGTGTTCCCCATGGCCAGGGCCGGGGCGAGCTTCCACGCCAGCATGAGCAGGGGGAAGTTCCAGGGGATGACCTGGCCGACCACGCCGAGCGGCGCGACCTTCCGGCCGGGCGCGACGTAGTCCAGCTTGTCCGCCCAGCCCGCGTGGTAGAAGAAGTGCGCGGCGGCCATCGGCACGTCGAAGTCGCGCGATTCCTTGATCGGCTTGCCGCCGTCCATCGACTCCGCCACCGCGAACTCGCGCGCGCGGTCCTGCAGGAGCCGGGCGATGCGAAAGATGTGCTTCGCGCGCTCGCCGCCGGGCATCCGGCCCCAGGTCTCGAACGCCTTGCGGGCGGCCGCGTACGCCGCGTCGACGTCGGCCGCGTTCGCGTGCGCGATCTCCGCGAGCTTGGCCTCGGTGGCCGGGTTGATCGTGTCGAAATACTTGCCGGAGGCGGGCGCGACGAACCGGCCGCCGATGAAGAGCTCGTAGCGGCCCTTCAGCCGCGGGTCGGCGGTCTCAGGCGCGGGATCGAATTCCCACAGGTCGCCGAAGATGAGCTCCGGGAGCGGCCGGCCGGCCGCGCGCGCGGCGGGGCGTTTCTTTTCCGTCAGGGTGGGCATGGGGAGTCCTCCGTCGGCGGGCCGGGCCTCAGTAGCTTTCCGCGGCCTCGCTGAAGTAATAGGGCGCCTGGTAGGCCCCGGTCCGCTCCTTCTCGATCTGCCGCAGCAGGTCGTTGAGCAGCGAGGAGGCCCCGAAACGGTACCGGGTGTTGTTGAGCCACTCGTCGCCGAGGGTCTCCTTGACCGCGATCAGGAACTGCAACGCCTGCTTCGCGGTGCGGATCCCGCCGGCCGGCTTCATCGCGATCGGCACGCCCGTCTGGAGGTAGAAGTCGCGGATGGCCTCGAGCATGACCTGGTTGTTGCCGAGCGTGGCGTTCGACGAGGTCTTGCCCGTGCTGGTCTTGATGAAATCCCCCGGGCGCAGCACGCGCATCGCGAGGAAGGAAGCCGCGCGGATGTTGTCGTAGGTCTCCAGCTCGCTCACCTCCAGGATCACCTTGAGCGTCGCCTCGCCGCACGCGTCGCGCACCGCGGCGATTTCGTCCTGCACCTCCTGAAATTCGCCGGCGAGGAAGGCCCCGCGGTTGATGACCATGTCGATCTCGTCCGCGCCGTCCTCCACCGCGGCCCGGACCTCCGCCAGGCGCGTCCGGAGCGGCGCCTGCCCGCTGGGGAACGCGGTGGCGACCGAGGCGACCTTGATCGCGGTGTCGGCCAGGTGCCGCGCCGCATGCCGCACCATCGCCGGGTACACGCACACCGCCGCGACCTGCGGGATGTCGGGGTCGTCGTGCGGGCTGATCGCCTTCTGGCAGAGCGACTCGACCTTCCCCGGCGTGTCCTTGCCCTCGAGCGTCGTCAGATCGACCATCGAGACCGCCGCCTTGAGCCCCCAGAGCTTCGACGCCTTCTTGATGCTCCGCGTCGTGTACTTGGCGACCCGCTCCTCGACGCCCACGAAATCGACCGAGCCGATTTCGTTGAACAATCGCCGGAACGCGGCATGCCCTGTCGTTGCCATGAGGGCCGGAATATCCGGCCAATCCACCCTGAAAACAATCGCAAAGTCGGCCGCGGCCGCCTCCGCGCTCGCCCTGTCGGCCGCCGCGGGCGGGACGCGGTTCGCGGGCCCGGCCGACGCCGGCCTGATGGCCGAGCCCCGCGAGCGCGAGGCCAGCGGGCTCGCCCCGTCGCGGCTGGCCGACGGGGTCTTCTGGACGCACAACGACAGCCGCGCGGACCCCGTGGCCTTCGCGGTCGACGCCCGCGGCCGGCGCCGCGGAAGCGTGCGGCTCGCGGACGTGAAGCCCGAGGACTGGGAGGACGTCGCCTCCTTCGAGCTCGACGGGCGGGCGTGGCTGCTCATCGCCGACTGCGGGGACAATTTCGCCAACCGCCCGTCCGCGGTGCTCCACGTCCTGGCGGAGCCGGAACCCTCGGCCCTCGCCGCCGGGCGGGTCCTCGCGCGCGCGCCGGAGTACTCCATCCATTTCGTCTACGAGGACGGGCCGCGCGACTGCGAGGCGGTCGCCGTCGACCCCGCTGAGCGCGCGGTGTGGCTCCTGACGAAACGCGACGTGCCGGCCCGCCTCTACCGCCTTCCGCTGGCCGCCGCCGGCGCCCGGCAACCCGCCGTCGCCCGCTTCGCCGGCCCCGCGGCCGGCATCGTCTACGACACGGACAGCCTGCGCCGCCGGCTGGTCCCGGCCCGCGGCGCGGTCGGGGGCTGGCCGACGGCCCTGGATTTTTCGCCGGACGGGTCGCTCGCCGTGGTGCTCACCCTCACGGGCCCCGCGCTGTTTCCGCGGGCCCCGGGTGAATCCTGGGCCGCGGCGCTCGCACGGCCGCCCACGCTGCTGGCCGAGCACCACCTTCCCCAGGCGGAGGCGGCCTGCTTCAGCCGCGATGGCCGCAGCCTGTACGTCTGCTCCGAGCTGACCCTCCGCTGGCTGCGCTACGACCGCCGCGACTAGCCGGCGCGGCGGGCGAGCCCGGGCTTGGCAGCGCCGCGTTTCAGCCTAGGGTGCCCCCATGAGCGAGTCGCGCCCGCCGGGCGATGCCCCTTCCGCCCCCCATGGCGAGCTGGTGATCCGCACCATCGCGATGCCCGGCGACACCAACGCCAACGGCGACATCTTCGGCGGCTGGCTCATGTCCCAGATGGACCTCGGCGGCGCCATCTACGCGCGGAACGTGGCGCGCAGCCGGGTCACGACCGTCGCCGTCGACGGCATGTCGTTCCTCGCCCCGGTGTACGTGGGCGACATCGTGAACTGCCACGCCTCGCTCGTAAAGGTCGGCCGCACCTCGATGAAGATCAGCGTCGAGGCGTGGGTGCAGCGGGCCAGCGACGCCTCGCTCGCCCGCGTCACCGAGGGCCACTTCACCTACGTCGCGATCGACGAGCGCGGCCGGCCCCATCCCGTGCACCGTTGAAACCATGCGCCTGCGCCTTCGCCTCCCGCTCCTGGTCCTGGCCGCCGCGCCCCTCGCCGCGCAGCCGGGACCGCAACCCGGCCCGCGGGCCGCGCCGGCGGCCGCGGTCGACCTGTTCACGCTGGCCGGCGCCGAGAAGGTCAACGCCGAGGTCCGCGCCGCGGACGACGAGCGGGTCGCGGCGATGATCGCGGCCGACCGCGCCCGCCTCGACGCGGTCCTGAGCGAGGGCCTGCACTACGGACACTCGAACGGCGCCGTCGACGGGAAGGCCGCGTTCGTCGAGTCGCTCGCCAGCCGGCGCGTCGCTTATGAGTCGGTGGACTACCTCCGGCGCGACTTCCTCATCGCGGGCGAGGACATCGTGCTGATGACCGGCCGCGCCCGCGTGCGCGCCGGGCTGACCGGCCGAACCAACGAGCTCGACCTGAGTTTCCTCGCGGTCTGGCGCCGCGAAGCCGGCCGCTGGCGCTTCCTCGCCTGGCAATCCAGCCGCAATCCCCCGCCGGCGCCGCCCCCGCCCCCGCCGGCGCCGCCCCCGCCCCCGGCGGTCCGCCCGTGACCGCCGCCCGCGCCGGCCTTCCTTCCTCCCGCTGACATGTCCCTGCTCGTCGTCTCCTGCAGCCTCAACCCTGAGAGCAACAGCCGCGCGCTCGCGCGCAGCGCCCTGCAGGCGCTGGTCGAGGCCGGCCAGCCCGCGACGCTGCTCGATCTGCGCGACCTGCCGCTGCCGCTCTGCGACGGCGCCGCCGCGTACGGGCATCCGAATGTCGCGACGGCCCGCACGGCCCTCGCCGCGGCCTCCGGCATCCTCGCCGCCACGCCGGTGTACAACTACGACGCGAACGCCGCGCTCAAGAACCTGATCGAGCTCACGGGCAAGGCCTGGGAGAACAAAGTGGTCGGTTTCGCGTGCACCGCCGGCGGCATGAGCAGCTACATGTCGATCATGGGGCTGGCCAACAGCCTGATGCTCGACTTCCGCTGCACGATCGTCCCGCGCTTCGTGTACGCCACCGAGCGCGACTTCACCGGCGAGGCGATCAGCAACCCCGAAGTCGCCCGGCGCACCGCCGAGCTCGCCCTGACCGTCGCGCGCTACGCCGGGGCCCTGAAGCCGGCCTGACATCGGCTGGCGAAACCAGGCCTTTCCTCACTGGACCGCCGCGGCCCCGGTCCTTTCGGGTCCGCTACGCCAGCTTGGCCCGAAGCTCCTTGTACCGGCTCCGCCCGATCGGCAGGCGCCGGCCATCGCGCAGCTCCGCCTCGTACTGGCTGCCTTCGCTGGCATGCAGGGCGCGGATCGCGCTGGACCGCACCAGGAAGCTGCGGTGAATGCGCTCGAAGTCGGGCGGCAGGAGCGCCGCGAGCCTCTCGAGCGTCTTGTCGTGCAGCTCGCGCCGCCCGTCCTGCAGCACGAGCTCCGAGTAATTGCCCGCGCCCTGGACGAACAGCACGTCCGCGACGGGGACGATCTCGACGCGGCCGGCCTTGCGCACGGCCAGCGTTCGCATCGGGGGCCCCGCGCGGGTCACGGGCCCGACGACGCGCGCGAACGCCTGCGCCAGCCGCTCGCGCGTGAAAGGCTTCGGCACGAAATCCAGCACGCCGTGCTCGAAGGCCTCCAGCGCGCGGTCGGTGCTGGCGGAAACGATGATCGTGTGGAACGAGGACGCCACGCTCCGGCGCAGCAGCTCCATCCCGTCGCGGCCGTCGAGGTTGAGGTCGAGCAGGGCGACGTCGACCGGCTGCTCGGCCAGCCGCGCGGCGGCGGCGTCGAACGACTGCGCCACGACGAGCCGCTCGAGGCGCGGCCCCAGGACTTCCCGGCAGAACCGCTCCAGCCGCTGCGCCACGAGCGGCTCGTCCTCGATCAGGAGCAGGTTCATCGCGCCCCTCCCGGCGCCGCCGCGCGCCAGCTCACGACCGTCTGCCAGCCGCCGGCGACCGCGCCGTGCGCCAGCTCCCACGCCCCGGGGAAACTCTCCTCGAGCCGCGCCTTCACGTAGCGGAGCCCGGTGCCGCCGGCCGGCCGCGCGGCGGCGGGGCGGATCGGGCCGGGGGAAAGGAACTCGAACGCGGTGACGCCGGGAGCGTCCTGTCGCGCGGCCAGCCGGAACACGGCCCCGGCGGCCGGCTGCTGGTGGGCGAGGCCGTTCTCGATCAGGGTGAGGAACAGGGCCGGCGGCACCGGCTCGTCCCCGGGCAAGTCTTCCGCCTGCAGCGCGATCTCGCGGCCCGTGCGCCGGCTGATCACCTTGAGGTGCGCGCGGCACAGCTCGAGCTCGCGCTGGAGCGGCACCAGCCGCTCGCCCGACATCTGCGCGAGCGAGCGGAATTCGGTCGCCAGGTCGTCGATGAGGCGCACCGCCCCCGGCGGGTCCTGCTCGATCACCTCCGCGACGGCGGTCAGGGTGTTGAGCAGGAAGTGCGGCTGCAGGTTTTTCCGCAGCAGTTCGATCTCCATCCGGGCCGCCGTCAGCTGGGCCTCCCGCGCGCGCCGCCGCTCGTCGCTGATCCGCAGCATGAGCGCCGCGACGCAGCCGACCAGCGGCGCGCCGAAGCTGAGGAGAAACCACCCGAACTCCAGCAGGTCGTCGGGTCCGCGCCATCCGGCGGCGGCGTTCACCAGCAGGCCGGCCAGGATCGGCACGGCGCCGCGCCGCCCCCGCCGCACGCCCCAGGCCGCGTACGCCAGCGCGGCGGCGAGGCCGCACACGTACAACAGCACGCCGTTCATCGAGTAATTCGGCACCGCCCACCAGGCCACGAGCATCGCCGCGACGACCGCCGCCCGCCCGGCCCAGCGCCGGCCCGCCTGGAAGAGCTCCTGCAGGAAGGCGACCAGCAGGACGCCCATCACGCCGATCAGCACCGTGGCGATCCACTTGGCCGGGTAATGCCAGTCGTACGGATAACCCCACAACAGGCGCCAGGTGTTGCCGGCCTGCACGGCCGCCCCGGCCAGGCACACCGCGCTGAACAGCAGGAAGGCGGGCCGCCGGTCGCCCAGCCACCAAAACAGGCCGAAGACGATCGCGACGACGCAGGCCGCTCCGACCACCACGAGCGCTCGGCCGGCGGTCGCGCCCCGGATCCGTGCATAGGTGTCGAGATCCCCGAAACCCAGCAGCACGCCATAGGTCGGCTCGCGAAAGCCGGTGTGCCAGCTCGACATCCGCAGCGCCAGCAGGTGCGGGCCGGGGCCGGCCAGGGCATCGGGAATGCGGAACTGGTTGTAGATCGGGCCCGGCACCTCGCGCTCCGGCTCGGCGCCCACCACGCCGCTCCGGCCGATCAGGCGGCCGTCCCAGTACACATCGTACGACGCCACCACCGCGATCGCCATCGCGTCGGCATTCCGCCCGTCGGCCCGGGCCGGAAGGTTCACGCGCAGGCGCAGCCAGTAGATGCCGTCGTGCGACGGCATCGCCGACGGGCTCCGCGCCTCCCAGCCGCGATCGTCGAACTCGGGACGCGCCCACGTCGGATCGTCGCCGCGCCGGAAACGAGCGGGCGCGTCCGTCGCGTGGCCGGGGACCGGCCAGGGTGCGGGATGCTGCGCGGACAGGGTCAGCACCAGCCCGGCCCACCCGAGGATGCCCGCCCACCATGCGCGCCCGAACGCCATGCCGGGAGAACTAGCCGCGCACGGTCGCGGCCGTCGAGCCGGTTCCCGAGCCGTTCGCGGACGCCCTGAGCCGTTCACCGGCGCGCCGGCGACGCCGGCGGACGGGGTGAGCCGTCGGGCCCCGGGGGGTTGGCCGGACGCGGGCGGGGCGCGATACCGCCGCCGTCAACCAACCGATCCCTCCATGAAAACGCACCTGTTCCACGGTTACTTCCTCCTGCTCGCTCTGTGCGCCCTGGCCCCCGCCGCCGCCGCCCGCGAGGTCCGCATCGATGTCGTGCCCGCGCGCCACCCGGCGAACGGCGACGAGGTCGTCCGCGGCACCAGCCGCGTGCTCGTCGCGCTCCGGCTCGGCCAGCCCAGCATCACCCTGCCCGACGGCACCTGGGTGTACCGCGGCTATGTCGCTCACCCGAACCGGGCCGACGCTTTCACCGGCAACCTCATCGTCCGCTTCGACCGCGGCCGCGTGCGCAGCCTCAGCATCGCGAACGAGGCCATGCTGGTCGCGCTGCGGCCGCAGGCCGCTCCCGCCTCGGACCGGGAACGGACGGCCGCGGCCGCCCGCCGGTAAAGCGCGGTATCGGCCCGTCGACCGCGGCGCCCGGCCGCGGGCAAGGACGCGCTTCCGCGCCCGGTACAGCCGCGCCCCGGTTGACGCGATCGGCGGCGCCGGGCAATTTCGCGGGTCCATGCCCGCCGCCTCCCCGCAGTCCGAAGCCACCCGCGGCGGCGTCGCCGCGGCCGCGGGGTTCCTCTGCTGGGGTATCGTGCCCATCTATTGGAAGGCCCTCGCCGCGGTGCCCGCGCTCGAGCTGATCGCACACCGCGTCGTCTGGTCGCTGCTGTTCCTCCTCGCCGTGCAGGCTTGGCGGGGGCGGCTCGGCGCGCTCCGGGACGGCCTGGCCACGCCCCGCGCGATCGGCCTGAATCTGCTGAGCAGCGTCCTGCTGGGCGCGAACTGGACGGTGTACGTGTGGGGCGTGAACTCGGGCCACGTGATCGAGTGCAGCCTGGGCTATTTCCTGACGCCGCTGGGAAACGTCGCGCTCGGGTACGTCTTCCTGCACGAGCGCCTGCGGCCGCTGCAGTGGACCGCGATCGGCTTCGCCGCCGCCGGCGTGCTGCTTCTGCTGCTGCGGCTCGGCCACGTGCCCTGGATCGCGCTCGCGCTGGCCGGCACGTGGTCCTCCTACGCGATCCTGAAGAAACAGTCGCAGCTCGGACCGATGAACGGGCTGACGGTCGAGACCATCCTGCTCTTCCCCGTCGCGGCGGGCGCGTTGGTCTGGTGGCATTTCTCCGGCGTCGGCGCCCTCGGCCGCGTAGGCCCCGGCGACCATGCTCTGATCCTGAGCGCGGGGGTCATCACGGCGGTGCCGCTGCTGCTCTTCGCGCAGGGCGCGCAGCGCGTCCGGCTCAGCACGCTCGGGCTGCTCCAGTACCTCTCGCCCAGCGTGCAGTTCGGCCTCGGGGTCTTCGTGTATGACGAGCCGTTCGACGCCGCCCGGCTGCAGGCGTTCGCCGTCATCTGGACCGGGCTGCTGCTCTACACCGCCGACGGTTTCTGGTCGCAGCGGCGCCGGCTCTTCGCTTAGCCACATGCCGGCCATTCCGGCCGAATCCATGAATCCTCCCCGCGTCCGCTGGACCCTCGTCCTCCTCGCCGCCTGCAGCCTCGCCTCCGCGGCCCCGGCCCAGGCACCCTCCGCCCCCGCCCGCCTCGTCGACGCCACCTCGGCGACGCCGAAGGTCGGGAACCCCGACTTCTACGAGAAGCATGCGCGCCACCTCCGCCGCGCCCGCTCGGGCCCGGTCGGGCTGCTCTTCCTCGGCGATTCCATCACCGAGGGCTGGAACGGCGTCGCCGACCTCTGGCAGGAACGGTACGGCGCCCACCAGCCCGCGAACTTCGGCATCGGCGGCGACCAGACCCATCATGTCATCTGGCGGATCGAGCACGGCGAGCTCGCCACCATCAAGCCCCAGGTCGTGGTGCTCATGATCGGGACGAACAATTCCGCGATGCACTCCGGCGCCGAGATCGCGGCGGCCGACACGAAGATCGTCCGGCTCATCCGCGAGAAGCTGCCCGAAACGAAGGTGCTCCTCCTCGCCATCTTCCCGCGGGCGGCCCGCCCGGCCCAGGACGGGTCGATCACGGATTCCGCCCGGGCCGACGCCGAGAAGCGCATGGCCGCGATCCGCGTCGCGAACGCCGAGATCGCCAAGCTCGACGACGGCGCGCACGTGCGGTTCCTGGACATCGGCCCCAAATTCCTCGCGCCCGACGGCTCGATCCCGCGCGAGATCATGCCCGACCAGCTGCACCTCAGCCCCGCCGGCTACCGCATCTGGGCCGAGGCGATGCAGCCGCTGCTGGACGAGATGCTGGCGCCGCGCTGATCGCGCGGGCGGGAGGGGACCGGCCCGTCCCGCGGAGGCCCCGACCGCGACCGCGGAGGGCGCGACGCGAAAGTTCGACGCGCCGCGGGCCGCCGCTCAGGGGTTCGTGAAATCCACGAGCTCCATCTCGAAGACGAGCGTGGCGCGCCGGGGGATCTTCGGCGGACTGCCCTTCGAGCCGTAACCGAGCTCGTAGGGCACGATCAGCAGCCATTTCTCGCCCCGGTGCATGCGGGCGAGCGCCTGCTCCCAGCCTTCGATCAGTTCATTGCGCCCGATGCGCGGGCTGAAGGGCTGTGCCGAATCCTGCGCCTGGTCGAAAACCGTGCCGTCGAGCAGCATGCCCTTGTAGAGCACCTGGGCTCGCGCGCCCGGCTGCGGCGTGCCGCCCGAGGAGTCGCCCTCCTTCAGCACGATGTAGCGCAGGCTCGTCGACGTGCGCTTCGCCTCCGGCCACCGCTTTTCGACCACCTCGCGGTCCTCCGGCGGCAGGCGCTCGCGCTGAGCGTGCGCCAGCGGCGCGAGGCCGGCGAGGGCCAGCAAAAGGAACAACCAGGCGAAAAGACGGCGGGGAATCATGGCTTTTTCTTCGGGGGTGCGGGCGGCGTGAACTTGATGAGAGGCTCGGCCGGCGTCGAGGATTGTTGAGGCGCGGGGACGGCCTTGTCGGTCTTGACCGTGGGGATCTCCCCGGGCCGCGCGGCCGGGGATCCCGGCGCCGGGTCGCCGGCCGCCAGCGCCGCGAAGCCCTGCTCCGCGAGCTCCGCCGCGCGGAGATCGCGGTTCTTCGAGCCCTCGGCGCTCAGCACGATGACGACGATGCGGCGGCCGGCGCGCTGCACGGTGAGCGCGATCGACGACCCCCCGGCGGCGAAATAGCCCGTCTTCAGCCCGTCGCAGCCGGGCAGGCGGCCGAGGAGGTTGTTGTGGTTCCGCATCTCGAAAGGCTGCGCGGTGGCCTCCCGCAGCGTGCGGACGCGGACGGACGTGTAGCGCAGGGCGTCAGGCCGGCTGGCGAGCGCGCGCGAAAGCAGCGCGAGGTCGCGCGCGGTGGAGACGTCCGGCGATTGGTCGCGGGCGGGCGGCAGCCCGTGCGGCGAGTGGAACACCGTGCTCGTCATCCCGAGCGCCCGCGCCTTCGCGTTCATCAGGCCCACGAAGGCCTCGCGCGACCCGGCGGCGTGGATCGCCAGCGCCAGCGCCGCATCGTTGGCCGAGGAGATCATCAGCGCGTACAGGAGGTCGTCGACCGTGAACACCTCGCCCTGCTTCAGGTAGACCTGGGACCCGCCGATGCCCGCGACCGCGGCCGAGACCGTCACCGGCGAATCGAACGCCAGCTGGCCCGCATCGACGCGGTCGAGCACGACCGCAAGCGTCATGAGCTTCGTCACGCTCGCCGGATACCCCCGCTCGTCGGCCCGGTCCTCGAACAGGACGCGTCCCGTCGCGGCGTCGACGACGATGGCGCCGACATAAGGCGTGCGCGCGATGCGCTCGAGGGCCGCGGCCGGCTCGAGCCCCAGCAGAAAAAGGAATCCGGCCAGCAGCCGGCGGGCGAAGGTCGTCACGCGGCCAAAGGAGAGTCGCCGCCTCGGCCGCGCAATGAAAATTCCCGCTCGGCGGTCGGGCCCCCGGCTGATACTGCCGTCCCACGACCTCCCTTCCCCTGCCATGCCGCTGCCGCTCGTCGCCATCCTCTGCCCCCGCGAATTCAAGTTCAGCGACCCGGCCGCCGCGGTCGAGCGGGCCGTGCTCGACGGCGCGGCGGAGGTCCGCACGCTCCCGCTCGACTTCAACGCGCGGATTCCGGCCGAGGCCCATGAGGCGGACGCCATCATCCTCTGGCACGGCCCGCTGGTCGACGCGGAGGTGATCGCGAAGCTCGGGCGCTGCCGGGCGATCATCCGCAACGGCGTGGGCTACGACACCGTCGACGCGGCCGCGGCGGCGGCGCGGGGCATCGCCGTCTGCAACGTGCCGGACTACGGAACGGAGGAGGTCGCCGACCACGCCATCGCGCTGGCGCTGGCGTTGTGCCGGCAGCTCTTTCCGCTCGATGCCGAGGCCAAGCGGCTCGGCTGGACGCTCGCGCCGCAGATCGCCGCCCGGATGCGCCGGCTGCGCACGCTCACCTTCGGCATTGTCGGCCTGGGGGCGATCGGCACCGCCGCCGCCCTGCGCGCCAAGGCGCTCGGCTATCGCGTCGTCTTCCACGACCCCTACGTGCCCCGCGGCACCCGCAAGGCGATCGGTGTCGAGCGCCTCGGCACCCTGGACGAGCTCCTGCGCGCGAGCGACGTGCTCTCGATCCACTGTCCGTCGACTCCGGAGACCCGGGGCATGATCGGCGCCCGGGAACTCGCGCTGCTCAAGCCCACCGCCTTTCTGGTCAACACCGCCCGCGGCGACATCGTGCAGAAAGCGCCGCTCCTCGCTGCGCTCCGCGCGGGCCGGCTCGCCGGCGCCGGTCTCGACGTCGTCGAGCACGAGCCGCTGCGGACCCCGGAGGAGGCCGCGACGCCGAACCTCATCGTCACCTGCCACGCGGCGTTCTGCAGCCCGGAGGGCATCGTCGAGATGCGCACGAGCTCCGCGCAGATCGCGCGCGCCGCCGTGCGCGGCGAGCCGGTCTGGAACCGGGTGAATTGAGCCGCCCACGCGGCGCGACGGCCGCGTGGGATGACCTCGTGTCCCGTGCCGTGGGCCGGTTGCCTGAGAGGGACGACCTCCATGTCGTCCTTGTGCGACGGTCGGAACGTCCGCGCCGCCGGCCGCCGCTCACAATAGGTGCGCATGCCCCAACGCATCTCGCCCGCACCCCCGCGTCCCGGACCGGACAGAGCCGGTCTCCAACGCTGCGGAGTTCGCTCCGTTCACCGTCGGCCCTGGAGCGACGGCCTTCCTGTCATCCGCGCAGTGGCACGGTTGCTTGGGGGGACGACCTCCGTATCGCCCGCGCGGTCTTCCTGGTACAGGGTCGAATCCGCCTGAGCAGGTTCCCGGCTCGCCAGCCTTCAGGCTGCGCGCACCGCCGGGTGCTTGGCCACGAGCTGCAATGCCTGCCTGAGCAGCGTCTTGCCCGGCTCCATCCGGTGCCAGGGCGAGGCGCCCGACGGGTGCGGCAGCGGGATGCAGTCCATGAGATGGCCGTGGAACTCCATCGGGAATTTCTTCCCGATGAGATCGTTCAGTCCGGGCGCGTCGGGCATGAACTGCCGGATCGCGAGCTTTCCCACGGGCAGCACCAGCGCCGGCTTGAGCAGCCCGACTTCGGCCGCCAGCCACCGGTTGCAGTTGGCGATCTCATCCTCGTCGGGGACCCGGTCGCCGCCGGTCTCTTTCTTTCCCGGGAAGCAGCGGCACACCGCGGCGAAATAAAACCGGTCGCGCACCTCCTCCTCGGTCCAGCCCAGCGCCTCGTGGAACCACTTGAACAGGGTCTTGCCCGCCGTCCACGCGAACGGCCGGCCGAACTTCGGCTCCTTGTCGCCCGGCGCCTGGCCGACCAGGAGGACGCGCGACGCCACGGGGCGCCCCACGACCACCGGTTTCTGCATGCGCGGGCACAGCCGGCAGGCGGAGAGGCGGGCCAGGTGCTGTTCGATCGCGGCCACGGACATGACCGGGGCTTTATGCCCCGGCCGGGCGGCGCGTAAAGCGCGCGTGCGCGTCACCGCCGGCGGCCGCGAAAAAGAAATCCGACCTTCCCGCCGTGGGAATCCCGTCCGCCTCCGCCCTGCGGCGGCCGCGGCGCGCCGCCGGGCTGGCCTCCGCCGTGCGGGCGGTCGGCTCCCGGCTGGCCGCGCTGGGGCGCGTGGCCCGGGCCGTGTTCGCGGCGATGCCCGCCACCCGGACGGTGGCCGCGCGGCGATCGGTTCTGGCCGCCCGGGCCGTGCGCCGGCTGCGGGCGCGGCATATGGAACGGAAGATAGGAAAAGCCCTCGAGCTTCAGCTCCGGGATCTTCTGTCCGATGAACCGCTCGATCGCGCGGATGTCGTCGGCGTTCTCCGGCGTGACGAGCGTGAAGGCGTCGCCCACCGCCTGCGCGCGCCCCGTGCGGCCGATGCGATGGACGTAGTCCTCCGGGTTCTCGGGCACGTCGTAGTTGATCACGTGCGAGACGCCCGCGACGTCGATGCCGCGCGAGGCGATGTCGGTCGCGACCATGACCTCGTACTTGCCGGACTTGAACCCGGCGAGGGCCTCGAGCCGCTGGTTCTGCGAGCGGTTCGCGTGGAGGACGGCGACCGAGTGGTTCGCCGCCTTGAGCTTGCGGGCGATCTTGTCCGCCCCGTGCTTGGTGCGGGAGAACACCAGCACGCTGTCGAAATCCGTCTTGGCGAGCAGCGCGACGAGCAGCTCGAACTTCTGGCCCGCCGCCACCGGATACAGGGCGTGGGTGACGGACTGGTTGACCGAGCGGTTCACGCCAATCTCGACGCGGGCGGGATTGCGGAGCGCGAACGACGCCACCGCCGCGATCTCGGGCGGGACGGTGGCGGAGAAAAACAGCGTCTGCCGCTCGCGCGGGCAGCGGGCGATGATGTCCTTCACCACCGGCAGGAAGCCCATGTCCAGCATCCGGTCCACCTCGTCGAGGACGAGGATCGAAATGCTGCGCAGGTCGATCGTGCCGTCCTGCATGAAATCCACCAGCCGCCCCGGCGTGGCGACGATGACGTCAACGCCCTGCCGGAGCTCGTTGCGCTGATGGCCGTAGCCCACGCCGCCGAACACCGCGACGGTGCGCAGATCGGTGAAGCGCGCGAAGTCGTGGAAGGCGGTCTCGACCTGTGCCGCGAGCTCGCGGGTCGGCTCGAGCACCAGCACGCGCGGGCGCGGCGCGTGGCGCCCGAGGCGGGTCAGGACCGGCAGCGCGAACGCGGCGGTCTTCCCGGTCCCCGTCTGGGCGGAGCCCACGAGGTCGCCCCCGCCGAGAATGACAGGAATGGCGCGCAGCTGGATGGGCGTGGGATCGGTGTATCCCGCGGCCTGGACGCCGCGGAGGATGGGTTCGGAAAGTTGAAGGGCTTTGAAGGGCATCGGACGGACCGGTTAACGGGGGGCAGCGCGCGTTCCTGACGCGGAACGCCGCCGCGCGGCGCGTTTCCGCGCCGGGGAAAAGAAAAAGGGCGGAGCCACAGGGGCTCCGCCCGTGCAAATCGTCTCGCGAAAGCGAGCGATGGCTCAGTAACGGTCGCGGCCGCCGCGGAAGCCGCCACGGTCGCCACCGCGACCGCCGCCACCACCGCCGCCGCCGCCGAAGCCGCGGCGCTCGCCGCGGAAGCCGCCGCCACCGCCGCCGCCACCGAAGCCGCCGGCCGGACGATCTTCCTTCGGGCGGGCTTCGTTGACCTGCAGCTGACGGCCGCCGAACTCGACGCCGTTCGTCTTCTCGATGGCGACCTTCGCCTCATCGGCCGTGCCCATGGTCACGAACGCGAAACCGCGGGGGCGGCCCGTGAACTTGTCCATGGCGACATAGATGTCGGTCACGGCGCCAAACTGCTCGAAGTGCGAGCGGAGCTCGGCCTCGGAGGTCTGGAAGGAGAGGTTGCCAACGTACAACTTGGAGTTGCTCATGTGATGTTTCGATAGATCCGTCGCCGTCTGCCAGTCTGTTCCCAACGCGGGTTTCGAAATCATCACTTAAGCCGAACGCTCAGCCAACGACTCACCAGATCCTGTCATCTAACGCTTTCTCTAACGAGGCGGCTAAAGACACACGCGTCCGAAGCGAACGCAAGGGGATTATTGCCAACGCCTGCGGCACAAGGGCTTGCGGATAAAAGAAGCGCCGCGCCCGGCGTCCAGGCTTTCGTTTGCGCACGCGGGCCGAAGGTCGCAGGGAAAAAAAGGCGCCCCGCTCGCGCGGGACGCCTCGGATGGCTTGATTGGGCCGCCTCGGGTCAGGCCCTGCGGTACTCGCGAAACTCGCGCGCGATCCAGTCGCGGAGGACTTCCTTTTCGAACCGCAGGCTGTCGGACGACGGTGTGAACGTGGCGAGCCGGCCGAAGTCGGTGAGCTTCCGCTCGCCCTCGGCGACGACGTTGCCGGCCGAGTCCATGAGCTGGAACTCGAGCTTGATCCGGACGGGGTAGATTTCCTTCACGACCCGGATGTCGTCGTGGAAGCGGAAGCGCCACGGCTCGAAATCGCCGGCGAGGTCGATGTCCGTGATGCGGACCAGCAGGTGGAGGTCGTCCCGGAGCGTGAGCTCGCCGCGCTGCTGCAGGTATTTGCGAACCTCGGCCAGCACCCAGTCGCGATGGGAATCCGTCGCGGAGGTCTGGCTGTCGCGAATGTCGGTGAAGTTCTCGGGCTCGACGAACTGCACGTTGATGCGGGAGTCCGGAGTGGCGACGGCCTTCTTGGGCGCGGCGTGGGCCGCGCCGGCAGCGATCGCCCCCGCCACGAGAACGGTCGCGAGGACTCGGGGGAATCTGGCTTTCATGGGATACAGGATAGTTTTCATTGTTTTGCTTTGACGCGCAAATCCCCGTTTGGTTTCATACAAGTGTATTAAACGCTCGTTACGTCGTGAAGAAATCCCTCCCCACCTCCGAAAGAATCCTCGCGGTCGCGGAGGAAGCATTTGCAAACCAAGGATTTAATGGGGTTTCTCTCCGGGAGATCACGCGCCGGGCAAAGGTCAACCTGGCAGCGGTGAACTATCATTTCGGGGACAAGGAGAAATTGTACGCCGAGGTGATCCGCCGGCGCGTGCGGCCCATCAACCAGGCCCGGCTCGCCCGGCTGGAGGAGGCCTTGGCGCGGGCCGGGGGCCAGCCGCCCGCCCTGGCGGAGGTCTTGGACATTCTCATCCGTCCGGTATTCGATGTGCACCGCGACCCCGCCCGCGGCGGCGAAAACATCGTGCGCATCATCTCCCGCAGCATGACCGAGCCGCTCCCGTTCATGGCGGAGCTGATCGCGACGGAATTTCACCCCGTGCTGGCGCGCTTCAGCCAGGTGATGCGGCGGCACGCGGGCCATCTGACGCCCGAGGACTTCATGTGGCGCCTCAGCTTCATCGTCGGCGCCATGCAGCACACGCTCGCGACCATCCACGAAATGGGCGCGCTCACCCGCGGGATCTGCCGCGACAACGACTACGAGGGCGCCCTCCGGCGCTTCATCGCCTCGTCGGTCGCGGTCTTCTCCGCCCCGGCGCCGCGCCTGCCCTGATCCCATGTACCGCCTCGCGCTCAAGATGCTCTTCGGCGACCACGCCAAGTATCTCATGCTGATCAGCGGGATCATGTTCTCGACCCTGCTGATGGCGCAGGGCGCGTCGCTCTTCTGCGGCATCATGTCGTGGACCTTCGCCACCATCCGCAACGCGCGCGCCGAGATCTGGGTGGCCGATCCGAAGGTCGAGCGCGCGGACGACGCGAAGCCGCTCCGCGACACGGACGTGAACCGGGTCCGCTCGGTCGCGCACGTGGCCTGGGCCGCGCCACTCTTCACGAGCACGATCCAGGCGCGGTTGCCCGACGGCTCGTTCAAGCTGATTCAGCTGGTCGGAATCGACGCGACGACCTTCGCCGGCGCACCCCACGTGATTCTCGAGGGCCGCCTGGAGGACCTGCGCCTGCCGAACACCGTCATCATCGACGAGCTGGGCGTCGAGCGGCTGAGCGAGGGCCGCGACCGGCCCGTCCGCATCGGGGACATGTTCGAGATCAACGACCGCGAGGCGCGCATCGTCGGGATCTGCCGGGCGGCGCGTTCCTTCACGGGCGGCCCGTATGTCTACACGACCTATGACCGCGCGGTGCAGTACGCGCCGCAGCAGCGGAAGATGCTCAGCTTCATCCTGGCCGCGCCGCAGCCGGGCCAGGAGGCCGTGGCGGTGGCGGACGAGATCACGCGCGCGACCGGCCTGAAGGCCTTCACCGAGCGCGACTTCATCTGGTCGACAATGTGGTGGTACATCAAAAACACCGGCATCCCCATCAACGTCGGCACGCTGGTGCTCCTCGGGTTCGTCGTGGGCACCGTGATCTCGGGGCAGACGTTCTACGCCTTCGTGCACGAGAACACCCGCAACCTCGGCGCGCTGAAGGCCATGGGGACGAGCACCGCGCGCCTCTGCACCATGCTCGTGCTGCAATCGCTGGCCGTCGGATTCATCGGCTACGGCCTGGGCCTGGGCATCGTGGCCTTCCTCGGCATGAACCTGCTGCGCCTCGGCAAGGTGCCGTTCCTGATGGTGTGGCAGGTTCCCGCCATCGTCGGCGTCGCGGTGCTGCTCATCTGCGTCCTGTCCGCCCTGCTCGGCATCACGCGCATCGCGCGGCTCGAGGCGGCCATCGTTTTTCGCGGCTGACCCGCATCACCGCCATTGTCCCCGCCTGATCCCATGGTCGCGCCCGACAGCCCCTCCTCCACCGGCCCGGTCGCCGTGCGCCTGACCGCGGTGGACAAGTCGTTCGGCGAGGGCGAATCGCGCACGCACGTTCTCAAGCGGACGGACTTTGACGCCCGCCTCGGCGAGTTGCTCATGCTCGTCGGGCCGTCCGGATGCGGGAAGACCACGCTGCTGTCGATCCTGGCCGGCACGCTGCTCGCGGACGCGGGCGAGATCTCGGTGCTGGGGCACGACCTGCACCGGATGAGCGCGGGCGCGGTGACGCGCTTCCGCGCGAAGAGCCTTGGGTTCATCTTCCAGCAGTTTAACCTGATCCCGACGCTCACGGTCGCGGAGAACGTGTCCGTGCCGCTCCTCATCCAGGGCGTCAGCCCGCGCCGCGCGGAAAAGCAGTCCCGCGAGCTCCTCGAGCTCGTCGGCATCGCCGAGAAGGCCGGCCAGCGTCCGGCCAAGCTTTCCGGCGGCCAGCAGCAGCGCGTCGCCATCGCCCGCGCGCTCGTCCACCAGCCGCCGCTGCTCGTGTGCGACGAGCCCACCTCGGCGCTCGATTCCGAGAACGGCCACCTCGTGATGGAAATCCTCCGCCGCATCGCACGGCAGGACAACCGCACCGTGATCGTCGTGACGCACGACCCCCGCATCTACGGATTCGCCGACCGCATGGCCGAGATGGAGGACGGCCGGATCCTGCGCGTCCTCGGCTCCCCGGCCGAGATCGCCGTTGCCCACAAATTCAACTGAGCGCCTTCAAATCCTGAACCACAACCGGGTCGCCCCGCCACCGTTCGCGCGCCGGCCGTCCCTCCCCCGATGATCCTTTTCCGCACCATTTCATTCTGGCTCGCGCTGGCCGGCATCGTCTTCGCCGGCAGCCTCGTTCTCCAGCTCCGCGCCGGGCTCAACGAGCCGGTGCTGCCGCCGCCCGTGGCGCCGCCGGCGAAGCCGTTCAAGTCGGGGATCGCGGCCTCCGGCATCGTCGAGGCGCGGCGCGAGAACACGCTCGTCGGCGTCCCGGTGTCGGGGCTCGTCACCGCCGTGCACGCCAGGGTGTGGGACCGGGTGGAAGCCGGCGCGCCGCTGCTGCAGCTCGACGATCGCGATCTCCGGGCCCAGCTTCGCACGCAGCAGGCCAATGTCGCCGTGGCCGAGGCCGGCCTGCGGCGCGCGCGCACGCCGCTGGCCCGGATCGAACGGCTCCACGCCGCGGGCGTCGCGCCGGATGACGACCTGGACGCCCGGCGCAACGAGGTCGCGGTGGCCGAGGCGCAGCTGGCCGCCGCGCGGGCAACGGTCGCGCAAACAGAATCGCTCATCGAGCGCCTGACCGTGCGCGCGCCGATCGCCGGCACCGTCCTGCAGGTCAACATCCGCGCGGGCGAGTTCGCCAACATGCTCGCGACCGTGCCGCCCCTCGTGCTCGGCGATATCGACGAAGTGCAGCTCCGCGCCGACGTCGACGAGCAAATCGCCCCGCGGGTCCAGCCCGGGAAGCGCGCGATCGGGTACCTCAAGGGCGACACCGAGCACCCCATTGAAATGGAGTTCGTGCGCATAGAGCCCTTCGTGATCCCGAAACGGTCCCTCACCGGGGCCTCCACCGAGCGCGTCGACACCCGGGTGCTCCAAGTCATATTCAGGTTCGCGAACGACCCGGCCCGCCGTGTGTATGTGGGCCAGCAGATGGACCTTTACATCGAGGAATGACCGCCCGGCCGCTTGCTTACGTATTCCTTACCGGGAAAAGCGCTTGCGAGCCGCCCGGGCAGCCTTTCGTTAGCGCCCGCACTTCCGCCTGACCAGCGGGAGTGAGACGGAACAAAACGAATCGGAAGCGGCTCTGACCCGGCCGCCTTTCGACACCAAGCAATGCTCATCTCGATCATCATCCTGGCCTTGTTGTCGCTGCTCGTGGCGACCGAACCGGACTAGCCGTCCGGCGGGATGATGCGTCATGGTGACAAAAGGCCCCGTTTCCGGGCGTAACAGCCTTTTTGCGACTAAACCCGACTTTCGGCTTCTCTTGGGCGCGGAGTCTGCAAACGTCCTGCCTTAACTCCATCAGCACGCTTTTTTATCTTCTATGAACACGCTCCGTCGCTCCCTCCTTGCGGGCCTTGCCGCGCTGGCCATCGCCGCCGTGCCCGCCGTTGCCCAAACCCCTGCCCTCAGCACCGCGGTCCAACAGCAGATCGCCACCGCTGTCGCCAACGGTGACGCCGCCGCGATCCGCCAGCTGGCCGCGCAGGCCACGCCCGAGCAGGCCGCGCTGATCGCCCAGATGGCCGCCCAGGCCGCCGCGAACCTCGTGTCGAGCAATCCGGCCGCCGCCGGTCGTATCGCCGCCGTCGCCGTCAGCATCGCGGCGCAGCCGAACGTCGCCAACGCGGCTCCGGCCATCGCCGCCGAGGTCGCCGTCAAGGCCACCGCCGTCGCGAGCCTGCCGGCCGTCCAACAGGCGGTGCCCTCCGTGCAGGCGCAGGTGAACGCCTCGGTCCAGAACATCTCCAACAACTCGGCCGTTCAGAACGCCGTTCCGAACCTCGCCAGCAACCTGGACAACGCGGCGTCCAATCCGAGCAGCGCGCTCAATCCGCCCGCGGCCAACACCGGCGGCAATAATTCGAATAACAACGCGAACAACAATTCGAATAATAATAACAACAATAACAACAATCCGCCGGCCACGACCCCGCAGCCGATCGACCCGGGCGTGGTTAGCCGCGGCAGCTGAAGCCCGTTGATTCGCAACGGCCGGTGATCTTTCGCCGCCGCTCCCGTTTCGGGAGCGGCGGTTTTCTTTTTCGGGATCTCGCCCGGCCGCAGGGGAATCCGGTGATGCCGAAACCTTCGCTTGCGTACCGACCGCACCTAATTTGCCTCAACCGTTCTCGTGTCCTCCTCTCCTTCCCGCTTCCGCCGCCTGGCCGGCTCCCTCATCCAGTGGATCGACTCCGACTACACCACCGAAGCCCCGGAGGTCGTCCGCGCGCAGCCCGACGGCGTTAACCTCGTCCGGTGCATCCCATTTATTATCCTGCACTTGGGCTGCTTGGGCATCCTTTGGACCGGCTGGAGCTGGTTCGCCGTAGGGACCGCGGTGTTCCTTTACTTCATCCGGATGTTCGCGGTGACGGGCATCTACCACCGCTACTTCTCGCACAAGACGTACAGCACGTCGCGCTTCGGGCAGTTCCTCCTCGCCCTGTGGGGCGCCACGACGGTCCAGCGCGGCGCCCTCTGGTGGGCCTACCACCACCGCCACCACCACCAGCACTCCGACGAGGAGGAGGACGCCCATTCGCCGCACGTGCATGGCTTCTGGTGGTCGCACATCGGCTGGATCACCAGCCGCCGCAATTTCCCGACCGACTACTCCAAGGTCCGCGACCTCGCGAAATTCCCGGAGCTCGTCTGGCTCAATCGCTTCGACGTCGTCGTGCCGGTGCTGTTCGCGGCCGCGCTGTTCGGGCTCGGCTCGCTCCTCGAAAACCTCGCGCCCGGGCTCGGCACCAGCGGCCCGCAGCTGCTCGTCTGGGGCTTCTTTGTCAGCACCACCGCGCTCTTCCACGGAACGTCCTGCATCAATTCGCTGGCCCACCTCATGGGGCGGCGCCGGTTCAACACCACGGACGATTCGCGCAACAGCTTCATCCTCGCGCTCATCACGCTCGGCGAAGGCTGGCACAACAATCACCACCGTTACCAGTCGGCCACCCGCAACGGCTTCTATTGGTGGGAAATCGATCCCACCTATTACGGACTGAAGTTCCTCGCCTGGACCGGATTCATCTGGGGGCTCAAGCCGGTGCCGCAGTCGATCTACGACGAGGCCGCGCAGAACGCCCACCACGACACCATTCGCCGCTTCTCCGTGTCCTCCGTGCAGGAGGAAATCGTGACGCTCCGCCGGGTCGTTCCGACCGCGGCCGCCATCGCGATCGCCACCGTCAATTCTCCCGTGGTCCCGAAGAAAGCCGAGGGCCCGGCGATCCACCAGGATGTTTCCCAGGTGGCCGACCAGCCCGCCGCAACGAAGCCGGACGCGCGGGCCTGAGCGGTTTAAGGCCTCCCACCGGGAGGAGCATCGCCTGATGCGGACGCGGCACCCGGCCGCGCGCGCCGTTCGGCGCTGGCCTGGTCGTCATCGCGGGAAGGTCCCGCGGCCGCGGGCCCAACCAAGCGGTCGCGCCAGCGACTTTTTCTAAAGCCGGTCCGACGAACCCGGGTGGCCTTCGCCCGGATTTCCCTCAACAGTCGGCCGCATGGTCGCGCTCACCTTCCTGCTCTTCGCCCTCGCCGGGCTCGGCGCCGCCTTCGCGCTGCTGTGGGCGCTGTGCCGTTGGATGGACAACTATTCGTTCGTCGACGCCGCCGCTGTGCTGGCGGTGGGCGCCGTGGCGAGCTTCTATGCGTGGTACGGCCCCGGCTGGTTCCTCCGCAGTTTCACCATCGCCGCGATGGCGGTCCTCTGGAGCGTACGCCTCGGCCTGCACCTCTTCACCCGGACCATGCGCGAGCATCCGGCCGAGGCGGAGCGCTATCGGCGGCGGCGTGAGCACGCGGAGGGCGCTTTCCATCTGAGGATGTTCGGTGTCTTCCAAGGCCACGCGGTGATCGTGGTGCTGCTCAGCCTTCCGCTTCTCCTGCCGTCCTTGAACCGGGGCGTGAACTTCCACGGCCTCGAGATCGCCGGCGTGGTCATATGGTTCATCGGCCTCTACGGCGAGTCCCTCGCCGACGGGCAGCTCGCGGCGTTCCAGCGCGACCCCGCTAACCGCAGCCGCGTGTGCGAAGCCGGGCTGTGGCATTTCAGCCGCCATCCCAACTATTTCTTCGACTGGCTCATCTGGATTGGCTTCGCGGTGTTCGCCCTCGCCTCGCCGCACGGCTGGCTCGGGCTCGTCGCTCCCGCCATCGTTCTCCAGCGACTGTTGGGTGAAGCGGGCATTCCGGCGATCGAGCGGCAGGCCTTGCACTCGGCAGGCGACGCCTACCGCCGCTACCAGCAGACGACGAGCGCCTTCGTCCCGTGGCTGCGCCGGAAGGTGAAGGACTGACGTCGCTCGCGCTACTTCGCCGCGGCGCTCTCGAGCACGGCGATCGCCGCCTCGTTCCCGAACTCCCGGGCGATGTCGAGCGCCGTGGCGCCCGTGGCCGAACGGATCGCCGGGTCGGTCCCGCGCGCGAGCAGCAGTTTCGCCAATTCCGCGCCGCCGCTCGCGGCCGCCTCGTGGAGCGGCGTGCCGCCGCGCTCGCTCCGCACGTTCGGATCGAGGCCCGCATCGAGAATCGTTTGGGCGATCCTGACCTGGTCCTTCGCCGCCGCATGGTGCAGGGGCGTCCAGCCGATCTTGTCGCGCACCGCGGGATCGGCGCCGTTCGCGAGCAGCGCCCACACGACGTCCAGATCCGCCCGGTCCACCGCCAGGTGCAGTGGCGTGCGGCCGGAGGAGTCCGGGACCTTCGGGTCCGCCCCGCGGCTCAGGAGGAGCAAGGCGATCGGCGTCTGCTTCCGCAGGATCGCCTGGTGCAGGGGATTCAGTTTTGCGCCCGGCGCGCCGTGCACGCGCGCGGGATCGGCCGCGAGGTGCCGCCTGACATCCGCCTGGTCGCCCCGAGCGACCGCCTCGTCGATCGTGCCGTGGAGGGGAACCGTCGGCGACGAGAGCGCGAATCCGCCCGGCGGGATCTCGAGATGAAGCGTCCAAAGGAGGGCGTTCACCACGAGCCGGCGCTGGTTCGTGTCGTACCAGTGCCGGTGCGCATGTCCGCCGGTGAAGCCGAAGCCGCGCGCGCCAGCGTCGCTTTCGACCGTCCAGGCGACGACCTGCCGCTCGCCCCGCGCCAGCGCGGCCCGGACCGCCGGGTTGCCGGACCTCGGACCGTCCTGTTGCACCACCGCGGCCGGCGGCTCGGCCGCGAGCAAGGGGCGCACATCCGGCCGCAAGCGCAGGTGAAAATACCACTCGTCCTCAATGTCGATCGGCCCCACGCCGCCCGCCGCCGGATGCGACGGCTCAGGCGCCGCCTGCAGGCGCCACACCGGGTTGACGGACCAGTCCGCCTCAAACCGCCCGCCGACCGCGTCGCTCAGCAGTCGCGCGAGCTCCGGTTCGTCCTCCGGCGGCTCCAGGGCGAAATGCAGCACCGCCAGCGCCCGGCCCGCCTGCCACCGCGCGCGCAGGTCCGCCGCGCGGCCTTTCGCCACGTGGTCGCCGAGGCCGTCCGAATACAGCACCACCAGGTCGGCGGAGCCGACGCGCCCCGGGTCGGACGGCCAGCCGACAACGGCCTCGGCCCGCACGTCCGCGCCGGACCGATTGACCGCCTCGGCCAGCAGTTCCGCGCCCGCCGGAAAGCGGTGCACGCCCGGACCGTGGCTGGGCGGCCCGGCGACGATCAGCACCCGCTTCGGTTGCGCTTGGGCCTCCGCCAGCCCCAATGAGAGCAGCCAGATCGCGCAGGCGATCCGCATCGTCGTTCTCGCAGGCGGCTTCATCCTCGGCCGGAACCGCACTCAGTAATTCGGCCAGATGCCGGGCGTCACCAATTCCACGAGGTGGCCGTCCGGGTCGCGGAAATACACGCTGCGCCCGCCGCGCTCCCATGTCGTCTCGCTCTCCACCGGGATGCCGCGCGTCTGCAGCCGCCGCCGCCAGGCCCCGAAACTGGATTTGCTCACCGCGAAGCCGATGTGGTGCGGGCCGCGCCCGTCATGCGGAGGGATGACGCCGCCCGGCACCTCCGTCGGCGCGAGCGTGCCCCCGCGCTTGAAAAGGAGGAGCACCTGGGGACCGGCCCGCAGGGCCTGGAACCGCTCGCCGTCCCCCGCCATCAGTTCGAGCCCGAGCTCGTCACGGTAAAAGGCGACCGCTCGCGGCAGGTCGTCCGAATAAAGCACGCTTTCCACGATCCCATCGATATGCGGAGGGGGCTCGGCCATGCGGGGACCATGCCCGCCGGCCCGCGCGACGCAAACGGACTCCTGCGAGCCGGGTTTTCCACGGAGCCGGCCGAAGACCAGCCCGGCGGAATTATTAGTTGACATATCAACGATAGGAAGGGCATCGTTCCCGCATGACCTCGCGCATTTCTTCCCTGTTCGTCGTCGGCGCGCTGGCGCTCGCACTCCCCGGCTGCGCCATGTGGTCCGGCGGCTCGCGCCAGCACCAGTCGAGCAGCGTCGTGCAGTTCCTTTATCCGGACAAGGACCAGCCCTTCATCGTCCCGTCCATTCCGACGCTCCGGCTGCCCCTGCGGGTGGGCGTGGCATTCGTCCCGCCCGGCCAGCACGGCTACCAGAGCTCGTCGTCGTTCCCGGAGGCGAGAAAATCGGAGCTCCTCCGGCAGATCGCGGGCGAGTTCAAGGCCCTGCCGTTCGTGCAGAGCATCGAGGTGATTCCGACCACCTACCTGCGGCCGGGCGGCGGCTTCGAGAATCTCGACCAGCTGCGCGCACTCATGGGTATCGATGTCGCGGTCCTCATCGCCTACGACCAGGCCCAGGTCACGAACGACACCGCCTGGACGTTCGCCTACTGGACGATCATCGGCGCCTATGTCGTGCCCGCGCAGAAGAACGACACGCACACGCTGACCGAAGCCGTGGTCTACGACATCGCCAGCCGGAAGCTCCTTTTCCGCGCGCCGGGCGTGAGCGCGATCAAGGGCCACGCCACCGCGGTCCGCAACGACGAGGAAATGCTCGCCGACTCCGCGCGGGGGTTCAACGAGGCCGCCCTGGACCTCACGACCAACCTCAAGAGCGAGCTCGAGCTCTTCAAGACCCGCATCAAGGAGGCGCCGGACGAGGTGCGCATCGAGCACAAGCCCGGGTATTCCGGCGCCGGCTCCCTCCAGGGCTGGTTCGCGGCCGGCGCCCTCGCGCTTCTCGCCGGCCGATTCCTCCGCCGCTCGCGCCGATGAATCCCGCCCCCGGGCTCCGCGCCGCCGGCTGGGTGCTCCTTCCGGCCTTCCTGCTGCACCTGTGGCCGCAGGCCGCCTCGGCGCTCCGGTTCGAGCGGGACGCCATCGGCGCCGGCGAATGGTGGCGGCTGTGGTCCGGCCATTGGGTGCACTTTTCCGCCCCCCACCTTTTCTGGGACGCGCTCGTCCTGGGCCTCGCCGGCACCTGGCTCGAGCATCGCCGGCGCGGACTGCTCGCCTGGCATCTGCTCGCGACGGCTCCGGCGGTGAGTCTGCTCCTGCTCGGACTCGAGGAGGACATGCGGGTTTACGGCGGGCTGTCCGGCCTCGGCGTGGGCGCGATCGTCCTGCTGGCCCTGACGGAGCTTGTAAGCGACCGGGAGCATCGCGCCTGGTGGATCGCGCTGCTCGCCCTGGTCGCCGCCAAGATCGGGGCCGAAGCGGCCACGGCCTCGCCGTGGTTCGCGCTGGAACCGGGCATCCGGCTTTCCGCGTGGGCCCATCCGGCCGGCGCCCTTTCCGGGCTGCTCGTCTTCGCCGCCCTGCGCCTGGCCCGTTCCGTGCGCCGGACACGCCCCGCCCCCGGACCGCCGGATTCGGCGTCCGAGGTCACCGTTTTCTGAGGGCGACGGCCGTCAGACCAGGACGAGCACAATTGCGGCGACCATGAGCGCCGCGCCGGCCAGCCGGAACCGCCGGGCCCGCGGCGCCAGGTGTTGCTCGCCGCTCGCGAACCAGTGTCCGATCGCCCAGACGAGCACGACGCTGAGCAGTCCGCGTGCGCTGTAGACGATGTTCACCGCGGTGGCGTCGCCCCACACGCCGAGCGTGAGCACGATCCCCGCGTTGTTCACCCCCAGCAGCGCCGCGCCGAGGCCGACCCATCGCCACGCGCGCGCCGGGATCTGCCGGAGGGGCGCCTGGAAGAACGGCATCAGCGCGAACGAATAGAGCGCGAGCAGCAGGAACATCGGCGGCAGATAGCTCCCGACGCCCCAGGCCGGCACCCATTTCTGGATCAGCACGTCGCTCAGGCTGTACGCGGCCGCGCTGAGCGCCGCGAGCAGCACCGTGAACCCGACGTTCCGGCGCGAGCCATGGGGTTCCCCGGCGTGCAGGAGCGCCACCGCGGACGCGCTCAGCGCGGCGCCGATCCACCACTTCAGCGGAACGTCGCCGACCCGCAGCAGGCTGGTGCCCAGCGCGACGAGGATGACCTTGCTGCCCATCACCGGCGTCGTGACCGACACGTCGCCGCGCGTGATCGCCATGAAGGTGAACGCCTGCCCGGCGAGGAACAGCAGCGCCGACACCGCGGGCTGCCAGTAGGCCGACACCGGCTGCGCCTTGCCGCCGAGCACCCACCACAGCGGCAGGAACACCAGGAAAAGCACCCAGTTGGCCACGAAGGAGGTCCGCCAGACCCCGACGCCCAACTCCGCCGCGCGCTTCATGGTGAGCGCGCCGATCACGTAGACGAACGCGCAGAGCAGCGGGATGAGGAGGTGCAGGGGGAAATCCACGGCGGGTCAGCCAACCCGCCGGCCCCGCCAGCTCAAACGCAAATCCTCGCGCCGCCCGGAAACCCGCCGCCTTCGGCCGCCGGGTCGGGGTCAGAGGTGCTTCTTGACCAGCGCCTCGTACTCCTCGTGCGACCACGAGCCGGTCTTCTGGTGCACGATCTTGCCGTCGCGCGAGATGAGGAAGGTCGTCGGGATCGCGTCGAAGCCACCGAACGCTTCCGTGATGTCCGCGTCGCCGAGCACGACGGTGTAGTTCATGCCGTGGTCCTGGACAAATTTCCGGACCTTCGCCACGCCGCCGCGGTCGAGGGAAACGCCCACGATCGCCAGTCCGTCCTTCCCATACTTCTTCTGCAGCGCGACGTAGCCCGGAATTTCCTGCACGCACGGCCCGCACCAGGTCGCCCAGAAGTCGACGACGACGACCTTGCCGGCAAACTGGCTGGAAGCGATCTCCTTGCCGTCGAGATCCTTGAGCTTCCACTCCGGCGCCGGGCGGGAAGCGGCGGCCGCGCTCGTGGCAAAAGCGGCGAAAAGCAGCGGGAAAAGCAGGCGGGCGAGGATCTTCATGACGGGAAGAGCAACGGATGCGCCTTCCTCTTCCCGTCAAGCCGCGACCCCGGTCGACAGCTCGACGCCGAGCGTCTCGATGAATTTCTTCATCGCCGGCGTGAGCACGCGGCCCTTGCGGTGGAGGATCGCGAGCGGGCGGCTGAATTCCTTCCCGCGGAAAGGCACCGTCGCGAGGGTGCCCTGCTTGACCTCCTGCTGGACGGTGGCGCCCGGCACGATGGCGATGCCGTGGTCGATTTCGACCGCCCGCTTCACCGTCTCGATGTTGTCGAATTCCATCACCGGCGTGATCTCCAGCTTGTTGTCGCGGAAGATCTGGTCGACGGCCTTGCGCGTCGGGATGTCCGGGTCGAAGCCGATGAACTTGTGCCCGGCGAGCGCCTTGAGGTCGACCTCCGCCGCCTTTGCCAGCGGGTGGTTCGGGTGCGTGATCAGCACGAGGCGGTCGTTGCGGAACGGAATCATCTCGATCTGCCGCAGCTTCTGCGGGAAGGCCACCAGCCCGAAATCCACCGAGTTGTGCAGGATGTCCTCGTACACCAGGTTCGAGCGGCGGTACTCGATGCGGACGTTCACCGAGGGGTAGTCGTGCAGGAACTTCTTGATGTAGGGCGGCAGCTCGTGGAGGCCGATCGAATAGATGGTCGAGATCCGGATCGTGCCGCTGATCACCTTCTTCATCTCCTGCAGCTCGCTCTGGAGCTTCTCATACGTGTGCAGGATCTCCTTCGCCGCCTCGTAGATCCGCTGCCCTTCGCGCGTCAGGTTGAACTGCTTCTGGCTGCGATCGATCATCAGCGTCTTGAAATTACGCTCCATCGACCGCGCCTGCTGGCTCACCGCGGATTGCGTGATGCCGTTGAGCTTCGCCGCCTTGGAAAAGCTCTTCGTCTCGACCAAGTCGGCGAAGATCTTGAAGTTCTCGATTTGCATGGCAGCTGGTGTTGGCTGCGGACTATAAACTTTGCTTATCGGCAATCCATCACAAAAGGGCCCCTGCATGAGCTTCATCGATTACGATACCTTCTGGAAGCGACTCGCCGAGGTCCGCGGCCGCATCGACGCCGCCTGCCGCGCAGCCGGCCGGGAGCCCGCGGAAGTGACGCTCCTGCCCGTCACCAAGACCCATCCCCCGGCCGCGGCCGTTTACGCCGCACGGGCCGGCCTCGGCGCGGTGGGCGAAAACCGGGTGCAGGAAGGGAAGGAGAAGCGGGCCGCCGTGACCGTCCCGCTGCGCTGGGAGTTGATCGGGCACCTGCAGTCCAACAAGGCACGGCTCGCCGCGGAGCATTTCGACCGGATCCAGAGCGTCGACAGCGAGAAGCTGCTCAACCACCTCGATCGCGCCGCGGGGGAGCTGGGCCGACGCCTGCCCATCCTGCTGCAGGTCAATGCCGGCAACGATCCGGCGAAATTCGGCGCGGAACCGGCCGACGCCCCCCGCCTCCTGGCGGCGGCGCTGGCGCGGCCGCACCTCCAGGTGGACGGCCTGATGACGATCGCCCCCCTCGGCGCCGCGCCCGCGGAAACCGCCGACCTCGCCCGCCGCACGTTCGCGAACCTGCGGCGCCTCCGCGATGAGCTCGCCGCCGGCGCGGGCGTGCCGCTGCGCGAGCTCTCGATGGGCATGACGGGCGACCTCGAGATCGCCGTGGCCGAGGGCAGCACGCTGGTGCGCGTCGGCACCGCGCTGTACGGCGCGCGCGGCTGAGTCCGCGACGCCGCGGCGGCCTTTTGGCCAGAAAAATTTTTCGCGCCGAAAATCTTTCCGCGTTGCCAGCCCCGCGGCGCCGGATTGCTTGGAAATCGTGAAGGCGGCCCCGCAATTCACGGACCCGGAGAAGACCGCTCTGCGCGGGCTCCTGGATGATCCGACGCCGGCGGTCCGGGCCGCGCTGCTCGAGCATTTCCAGCGCCACGGCCGCCAGAGCCTGGAGTTTCTCTCGGACATCGTGCGCGGCTCGAACCGCCTGCTCGCCCGGCATGCCGCATGGTACCTCGGCGAGCTGAGGTTCACCGACCCGGTCGCCGAATTCCGCGGCTTCATCCGCTCGATGAATTACGAGCTCGAGACGGGCGTCCTTTTGCTCAGCCGCACGGCCAATCCAGACCTCGACTGCGGGGCCTGCTGCACGTTCCTCGACCAGCTCGCCGCCCGCTGCCGCGAGATCACGCCGGCGCCCGCCACGACGCGCGAGCGCTGCCGCATCCTCAACCGCGTGCTGTTCCACGAGTATGGGTTTCGCGGCAACACCGAGCACTACACCGATCCGCTGAACAGCTTCATCGACCAGGTCCTCCAACGCCGGAAGGGCATCCCGATTTCGCTCTCGATCGTGTACCTGCTCGTCGCGCAGCGCCTGAGCCTCCCGCTCGAGCCCGTCGGCGCGCCCACGCATTTTCTCATCGGCTGCTACGAGGAGGAGGCGCCCTTCTTCGTCGATGCCTATCGCCAGGGGGCGATCCTCACGGCGGGCGAGGTCTTCGCGCTCCTGCGGGCAAGCCATGTGGTGCCACAGGTCGCCGACCTGGCGCCGACGCCGGTCCGCGAGGTGCTCTGCCGCTGGTGCCGCAACCTGGTGCAGCATTACACCGCCGCGAACGATCCCGTGAGCGCGCGCCTGTTTGCGGAGTTCGTGAGCGAGTTCGAGGCCACCTACGAGCGCCACGCGTCTTCGTAGCGACCGCGCCCGCGATTCGGGGCCGGCCGACCCGACCGGCCTGGGGTCGGCAAAAAACGTCCTCGTTCCCGGGCCGGTTTCCGCCCATGCAAGGTCGGCCCGCATGGCTGGAAACCCCGACGACCCCGTCCTGACCCTCGAGGATCTTGCGTCCTGGTCCTTCCGCGGCACGCCGCTGGCCGTGCTCGGCCATCCGATCGCGCACTCGCTCAGCCCGCCGATGCACAATGCGGCCCTGGCGGCCATGGCCGTGACGCGGCCGGAGTTTTCCTCCTGGAAATACTTCCGCTTTGACGTCCCGCCCGATCGCCTCGCCGAGGCGCTCGGCCGGCTGCACGCGGCGGACTTCCAGGGCGTCAATCTCACGGTGCCTCACAAGGTGCTCGCCTGCGGGCTCGTGGCGGACGTCGACCCGGCGGCGGCCCCGATCGGCGCGCTCAACACCCTCCGGCGCACGCCGGCGGGCTGGCGGGGATTCAACACCGACGGCCACGGGCTCGCGACCGCCCTCCAGCACGAACTCGGCGTCGGGCTGCGGGGCGCATCGGTCGTCCTGCTCGGCGCGGGCGGCGCGGCCCGCGGCGCCGCGGTCGAGTGCCTCGCCCGCGGGTGCGCGGCGCTGTGGATCGGCAACCGCACGCGCTCCAATCTCGACGCCCTGCTCGCTGTCCTCGCACCGCTCGCCGGCCCGATTCCGATCCGTGGCTTCGACCCGGCCCGCCCGCCGCCCGACCTTCCTGCGGACGCGGTCGTGGTCAACGCGACCTCGGCCGGCCTGAAGCCGGATGAGCCCGCGCCAATCGCATTGCGCCGGCTGCCCGCGGGAATCAGCGTGTTCGACATGATCTACAACCCGCCGCAGACCGCCCTGCTCCGCGACGCGGCGGCGCTCGGCCTGCGCCACGCCAACGGGCTCGCGATGCTCGTGCACCAGGGCGTGCGCGCGCTCGAGCTCTGGACCGGCGCCACCGTGCCGGCCGACGTGATGGCCCGCGCCGCCCGCGCGGCGCTGCCCCCGGCATGAGCCTCGAGGCCCTGCGCGAGGTCGACGCGATGGCGCCGTGGTTCTTCCCCGCGGCGGTGTTCGTCTTCGGCGCCTGCATCGGCAGCTTCCTCAACGTCTGCATCTATCGAATCCCGAAGAACGAATCGGTCGTCAGGCCCGGCTCGCACTGCGGCTGCGGCCGGCCGATCGCGTGGTACGACAACGTTCCGATCCTGAGCTGGCTGCTGCTGCGGGGCCGCGCCCGGTGCTGCGGCCGCCCGTTCAGCTTCCGGTATCCGTTCGTCGAGCTGCTGACCGGCGCGCTCTTCCTCACCTGCTGGCTGCTCTTCCCGGCGGGCAAGGCCGTCGCCAGCATGGTGCTCGTGGCGATCGTCATCTGCGCGACGTTCATCGACCTCGACCACATGATCATCCCGGACGTCTTCAGCATCGGCGGCGCCGCGGCCGGGCTCGCGCTCTCGTTCCTGCTCCCCGCGCTGCACGGCAAGCAGCATGAGTTCTTCCTGATCGCGAGCATGCTCGGCACCCGCGAGGCCCTGCTCGGCCTGTTCGTCGGCTCGGGGCTCGTGCTCTGGATCGCGCTCTTCGCCGAGGTGCTGCTGCGCAAGGAGGCCATGGGCTTCGGGGACGTGAAGCTCCTGGGCGCGGTCGGCGCGTTCGTCGGCTGGAAGGGCGCCGTGTTCGGCATGTTCGGCGGCGCGATGCTCGGCTGCGCCTGGCTGCTCGCCGCCGTCGCCTGGCAGAAAATCACCGGGAAATCCGCCCCGATCGCGCCGCGCGCGGAGACGCCCGAGGGGCAGCCGGCCGAGATCGGCTTCGGCGTGCACGTTCCCTTCGGGCCCATGCTCGCCTGCGCCGGCCTCCTCTACCTCTTCTGGTTCCACCGGTGGGTGGACCCTTACTTCGCCGACTTGTCCGAGCTGTTCCGGGCGTCCGGCGGCTGAAACTCCGGCGGCACCTGGCCGCTGCGCCCTTGGATTGCGAGGCGCAGCAGGCGGTCGAGCGCTTCCTCGCGCGATTGCCCGCGTTCGGCCGCGATCTGCCCCGCCCGCTTCAGGAGCTGCCGCGCCATCGCCTCGGCCTGCGCCGGCGGCGCGCCGAGCCGTTCGCAAACCGTCGCAAGCCGGCGGACCTCATCCATGGGAAACGAAGGACAGCGACTCGGGCGCGTCGGCGGCGAGGCTCAACCCCGCCGCGGCGTCGAGCGAAAGGAGCGAGACCATCCCGAACGCCAGGAAACCCTCGCCGTCGCGCACGCCGCTGCGGGCCTCGCCGATCCGCCGGCCTCGCTGGAACAAGGGCGCCCGGGCCGCCGGCGGCTCGCCCGGCCCGCGGAACACCATCAGCCGCCGCCTCACCTGGCCGAGGTTCTTCAGCCGCGCCATCACCTCCTGCCCGGTGAAGCATCCCTTCGTGTACGAAATCGCCACGTCCTCCAGCCCGCCTTCGTTCGGCAAATCGCCCGGCCCGAGATCCAGGGGCACGGCGGGAATGCCGCTGCGAATCCGCTCGCGCCCGAGGTCCGCGGCAGTCGCCGTCGCGACCCACCCGGGCGGCACCGCTCCGGCGGGCAGAAGCATTTCGAAATTCTCCCGCGCGGAACGGCGACCGGCAAACACCAGCGCGGGCCCGCACCACGCATACTCACCGGGCCGAGGCCAGGGCGCGCCGACCCTCGCCGCCACCCCGCGCGCCTCCTCACCCCAGCCGCCGCCGCCGATCCACGCGGAAGTTTCGTCCGCGATCGTGACGTCGTCGGCGATCACGAATTTCTCGAGATGCGCACGCAATTCCATGGCGGCCGAGAAGTAGCTCGCAGCGAGAAATTCCTCGGGGCCCGCGCGCAGGACAAAGCTGTCCGCCTGCACCTTGCCCTTCGGATCCAGCCACAATCCATAGCGCGCGAGGGCACCCGAACCCCGGACCTCATTACTGAATTGGCCCTGAACCCAGCTATTAGCATCAGGACCACTAATGCGTAAGATTGCCGAATACGACTGTAACCAATTACTCAATATGATGTTGTGATGTAGTTAACCAATGGCACCTGGGGAATGTAACACGTTCGTAGCAGAGATTCTTAATCAAACCATTTGACGGAAGGTCGGAACACCGTATGCATACCTCAATCAAACATTTCAATTCTCCCGCCTAGCGGGAGTTTTGGGGTAACTAAGAAAGCAATGGCGGGCCGCTTAGGGGTAGGCGGCCCGCCTTTTCTTTTCCGGTCAGAAGATAGCACACATCGGGCTCTTGCCGCGATGCGGGGCCGGTCCCCAAGCTGCGCCGCCCATGCAGAGAACCTCGGACATCAATGTTGTCGAGACCCGCGCGCTGCCCTCGCCCGCCCAATTGCTCGCGGGGCTGCCCAAGACCGAGGCGCAGGCGGACTTCGTGACGCGGACGCGGGAGGACATCCATCGACTGATCTTCACGGATGACCGCCGGTTCCTGCTTATCGTCGGGCCGTGCTCGATCCACGATCTGGCCGCGGGGCGCGACTACGCCCGCCGGCTCGCCGCTCTCGCCCGGGAAGTGGCCGATCGCGTGATGATCGTCATGCGAGTCTATTTCGAGAAGCCGCGCACGACGGTCGGCTGGAAGGGCCTCATCATGGACCCGCATCTCGACGGGTCCCACGACATCGCGGAGGGCCTGCGTCTGGCGCGCACGTTCCTGCGCGACGTCCTCGATCTTGGCCTGCCGACCGCGACCGAGCTGCTGGATCCGATCACGCCGCAGTACATCGCCGACCTCGTCTGCTGGTCGGCGATCGGCGCCCGCACCGCGGAGTCCCAGACGCACCGGCAGATGGCGTCCGGCCTTTCCATGCCGCTCGGCTTCAAGAACGGCACGGACGGCTCCATCGCGACCGCCATCAACGCCATCCGCGCCGCGTCGCAGCCCCACACCTTCCTCGGCATCAACCTCGATGGTTCCGCTTCCGCCATCGTCACCCGCGGCAATCCGAACTGCCACGTCGTGCTGCGCGGCGGCGCGGCCGGCCCGAATTGGTCGCCGGCCCACATCGCCGAGACCGAGGCGCTGCTCGCGAAGGCGAAGCTGCCCCGGTCGATCCTCGTGGACTGTTCGCACGACAACTCGGCCAAGCAGCCCGAGCGGCAGCCGGAAGTCCTCCGGGCCGTCCTCGCGCAGGTCGCCGGCGGCAACACCTCCATCATGGGCGCGATGATCGAGAGCAACCTCGGCGGGGGCAATCAGCCGTTTCCGCAGCGGCTCGATCAGCTCCAGTACGGCGTCTCGATCACGGACGCCTGCATCGACTGGCCGACGACCGAATCCCTGGTTCGCGAGGTCCACGCGTCGCTCGCCCCGCGGTTCGCGACCGTCCGCTGACGCCGCCCCGCCCCCGGGCGGCCGCGCGGTCGGGAAGGCGCGACCGCAAACAGCCGGTCTTCCCCACCCAGAAAATCCCCTGATTTCGCGGCGGGCCGGGAGAATTCGCTTCGATTCGCGCGTCCCCGCGGGTATGAGTCCGGCTCCCATGAAAGCCCCCCTTCGTGTCGCAGTCACCGGCGCCGCCGGTCAGATCGGTTACTCGCTCCTCTTCCGCATCGCCTCCGGCTCGATGTTCGGCCCCGACCAGCCGGTCATCCTCCAGCTCATCGAGGCGCCCATCGAGAAGGCGCTCAAGGCGCTCGAGGGCGTCGCGATGGAACTCGACGACTGCGCGTTCCCGCTCCTCAAGGGCGTGGTCATGACCTCCGACGCGGCGGTGGGCTTCAAGGAAGCCAATTGGTGCCTGCTCGTGGGCGCCAAGCCGCGCGGTCCGGGCATGGAGCGCGCCGACCTGCTCAAGGACAACGGCCGGATCTTCATCGAGCAGGGGCGCGTGATCGACGCGGTCGCGGCCGCCGACGCCCGGGTGGCGGTCGTGGGCAACCCCGCCAACACGAATTGCATGATCGCCGCGTCCCAGGCGAAGCGCCTGCCGCCCGAGCGGTTCACGGCCATGGTCCGCCTCGACCAGAACCGCGCGCAGACCCAGCTGGCCAGGAAGGCCGGGGTCGACCTCACCGCGGTAAAGAACATCTACATTTACGGCAATCACAGCCCGACCATGTTCCCGGCGTTTGCCCACGCCACGATCGGCGGCAAGCCCGCCCCCTCCGTCATCACCGACACCGCCTGGCTCCAGGGGCCGTTCTGCGAGACGGTCGGCAAGCGCGGCGCGGCCATCATCGCGGCCCGCGGCGCTTCGTCGGCCGCCTCCGCCGCCAATGCGCTCGTGGACCACGTGCGCGACCTCGTCACCCCCGGCACCGTCCACTCGGTCGCCGTGAAATCGAACGGCGCCTACGGTTTCGACGCCCAGGTCTGGGCCGGCATGCCGGTCCGCACGACCTCCCCGGGAAGCTACGAGGTGCTCAAGGATTTCGAGATGGACGCCTTCGCGAAATCCAAGATCGCCGCCACCAACAAGGAACTCGTCGAGGAACGGGCCTTCGTGGCGGACATGATCAAGTGACCCCTCCGCCCACGTCATCCCCAGCCCGCACCGCGGGCGGGAGATCGCGATAGTCAGCGAAAAGGCGGCCCGGTCGGGCCGCCTTTCCCTTTCATGCCGGCGCCGGCCACCGGGTTCAGGTGGCGGGCATCGCCGGCGGCAGGGCGGCCGGCGGCGCGGGCGGATTGGCCGGCGGCGTCGACGCGCCGTCTTTCCGCAGCAGGCTGACCAACCCGACGAGCGCGAGGATCGGGAGCCAGATCGGCGCAAGGCCGATGACCGCCCCGAGCAGCGCGCCGAGGACGACCACCAGCAGGGACACGCCGATCACGCCGAGGGCCGCGGCGCAGACCAGCCCGACGAGCGCGGCGACGAAAAGCACGGGGCTGAACTTGATCAGCGCCCACAGCACGACCGCGACGAGGAGGATCTTGAGGAAAGTCTTCATGGCTGTTCCGAGAACACGCCGGACGGCCTGAAAGTTGCGGGCGCCCGCGCGGGGAACCGCCTTGCCATCGCGACGCCGGAAAAGACACTCCGCGCTCATGGCTGCCAATCCCGACGAGCCCCTGTTCAAGGCCATCCGGAACGGTAACCTAAAGCAGGTCGACGCCGCGTTGAAGACCGGCGTCGACCGGGCCGTCCTCAACGAGGCGCTGAACCTCGCGGCCTCGGGCCGCAATGAGGCCGTCGTCGCCCGCTTGCTGGAAGCCGGCGCCGATCCCAACGCCCGGATCTCCTTCGCCACCCTGCTCGCGGGCGCCGCGATGAACGGCCAGCTGGGAATCGTCAAACGCCTGGTCGCCGCGGGCGCCGACCTGCGGAAGAAGGCCGATGGTTACACGCCCTTCAGCGCCGCCGCCTCGGAGCACGAGGTGGCGGTCATGGACTACCTCGAAAAGGCCGGCGCGCCCTACGAGCCGGACGTCGCGCTGCGGTACGCGGCGGAGCACGGGGACCTGCCGCGAGCCAGGCGCGCGATCGCGGCCGGCGCGGACGTCAACGCCATCAGCGGCGGCACGACCAAGGAAACCCCCCTGCTCGCGGCCGCAGGCCGCGGACATCTGCCGATGGTGCAGTTCCTTCTCGCGCAGGGTGCCGATCCGCGAAAGCGCGTCGGGGACTGCGCGCCGATCCATGCGGCCGCGAGCGCGGATGGGGCCGTCGGCGTGATCGAGGCCCTGGTCGCGGCCGGGATTGACCCTGACACCCGCCACTATGGAGAGACGCCGCTCATGCGCGCGGCCCAGCGGGGTGATTTTGCGATGGCCCGCCGGCTCGTCGAATTGGGCGCCGATCCGAAGGCCCGGGACCCGGAAAGGGAGATGTCGGTCGTCGATTACGCCCGGCAGGGAAAAAACAAGGCGCTGCGGTCGTTCATCGCCGGGTTCGGCGAAACGAGCGCGGCCGATCGGCTGCGCAACGTCGCCGCCGCGATCCGCAAGAAATACGGCGGCGAGTCGGAGTTCCACGCCAACGGCCATTGGCTCAAGACCCGTTTCCTCGGCTACCCCTGCGATATCCGCATCGAGCTGAACGACTGCGAAATCGGGGTGCACGGCATCCGCCTCGCGGCCGGCTTCGCGCCGGCCGCCGGCATCGTCGCGATCGGCCGCGGGAAACCGGCCACGACGCACCGCGCGCTCAAATATCGGAAATTGCCGCATTCCGGGAGCGAACTCGGGCTCGATGTCTGGACGTCCGCGCCGAGACCAGGCGAGTCCGCCGCCGCCGCGGCCCGGCTGATCAAGAAGGTCGGCGGGGCCGTGCGCAGCCTCGCCACCGACGCGGGCGATTTCGTCACCTTCGGAGCGCGCTTTGCGGGACTCCGCTGGCGCGACGCCGATCCGGCGAAGGCCCTGGGGCGCCTGGAACAATTCGAGAAGCTCCTGACTGCGATCGCGCGCCCCGCCGCGCCGCCCCGGCGGCTGTTTGAGGGGGGCTGGCAGATCAAGACCGGCCGGACGGGCGCGCAGCCGGACTCCGGGCACGTCTTCGGCGGCACGATCGATCGCGGCGTCCCATGTCCGCACTGCGAGGGCGCCGCCGACCCGGTCGTCCGCATCGATCTCCGCGATCCCGCCCTGCCGGCGACACCGCTCGGCCGGCAGCTTCTGCCGATTCCCTGGTGCCTTGACTGCGTCGAGTGGGGGCCGGATTTCTTCCGGATCGCCGAAGGCGCGCTTCAACCGCTCGACCGGTCGTCCCCTGCGCCGCCCAAGCCTCCCACGCCCAAGCTGCCGGCCCGCGCCATCGAACTCGTCCCGCTGTCGCCCGAAAAATCGGCCGGACGCGGCAGCCGGCTCGGCGGCTCGCCCGCCTGGCTGCAGTCCGACGCCACGCCCGACTGCCCCCGCTGCGAAAAGCCGATGGCGTTCGCGCTGCAGCTGGCGAGCGACCGCATCTCGTTCGCGGACGAGGGCGTGCTCTACGCTTTTGCATGTCCGGAATGCCGCGTGCTGGGCACGCTGGTCCAGTCCCACTGACGCCATCGCCGCCGCGCCGACAGCCCCGATCCCCGTGGTCTGCGCCGTGATCGAGCGCGGCGGCTCGGTGCTGCTCGCGCAGCGCCCGCCGGACAAGCACCTGCCTCTCAAATGGGAGTTCGCCGGCGGCAAGGTCGAGCCGGGCGAGGATCCCGCCGGCGCGATCGTCCGCGAGATCCGCGAGGAGCTCGGCTGCGCGGTGGTGGTGGCCCGCGCGCTGCCGCGCTTCACGCACGACTACGGCCGCGTGGTGATCGAGATGATTCCGTTCGTCTGCACGCTCGCGCCGGGCACGCCCGACCCCCACCCGCATGAACATGTCGCCGTGGCGTGGGTCCGGCCGGAGGACCTCCTGACCTACGACCTCGCGGCCGCGGACCTTCCGGTGATTGCGGCGTATCAGAGCGGCGTGCGGCCTCCGGGCGCGCCTTGAGCGCGCCGGGACGGCAGGCCCCCTCGCGGCCGCCCGCCGGGCGATTACCCGCCGCCGGGTTTGATGATGCCCCGCTCGAGCCCGGCGTGCCGGCCCTCGAGGATCTCGACCGCGAGGCGGTAGCCCTGCGAGTCGTTGTTCCGCCCGAGCCCGGCGAACTGCTGCGCGATGCGCGCGCGCGCGTCGGCCACGGCAAAATTGACCAAGTGGAGCAGTTCCTCGCGCCCGTACTCCGTCGCGCCCCGCTTCAGCATCCCGTCCGCGCGGAGCACCGTCGCCGAGATCGCGAAGAGCTCGGTGCCGATGTCCACGATCCGGCCCAGCGTGAGCTGCTTCTTCTCCAGGGCGGGACCGTTGCGGGCCATCGCATGGAAGAGCGTCCGCGCGAGCCGGCGGCTCGTCTTCTCGACGTAGCGCAGCGCGCCCTTCAGCTCGGGCGTGAAATCGGCCGGGATGCCGCCGGACGGAATCGCGAGCCCGAGGTACCACGGCACGTAGAAGCCGCCGGCCTTGAGCGCCGCCGCCGCGCGCCGGCCCATCGGCTGGCGCGAGTCGAGGACCGCCCCGGCCACCTTGAGGTGCGGGTCGAGCGCCTCGCGCGCGAGAAACAGGCGCATGATCTCCGAGGAGCCCTCGAAGATCAGGTTGATCCGGCAATCCCGCATCATGCGCTCGACGGGCACCGGCTTCTCGCCCCGCGCCTTGAGCGAGGCGGCCGTCTCGTAGCCGCGGCCGCCGCGGATCTGCATGGTCTCGTCGACCGCCCGCCACGCCGCCTCCGAACCCCACATCTTGCACATGGCGGCCTCGAGCCGGATGTCCGCATTGTCGCGGTCGACCAGCGCGCAGGTCAGCAAGACCATCGATTCGCAGACGTAGGCGTGCGCGGCGATGCGCGCGATCTTGTCGGCCAGCGCCGCATGCCGGCCCACCGCCTGACCCCACTGCACGCGCCCGCCGCTCCACTCGCGGGCCATGCTCAGGCAGAGCTTCATGAAGCCCGTGCAGCCGGCCGGGATCGTGATCCGCCCGGTGTTCAGCGTCGTCAGCGCGACCTTCAGCCCCCGGCCCTCCCCGCCCACGATGTTCTCGGCCGGGACCTTCACGTTGGTGAAACGGATCACCCCGTTGTAGAGGGCCTTGAGCCCCATGAAATGGCAGCGCGTCACCACCTCCACGCCCGGCGTGTCCATCTCGACGATGAACGCGGTGATCTGGCTGCGCGCCTTGCCGTTCACGACCTTGTCCGGCGTGCGCGCCATGACCACGATCACGCCGGCGCGGGTGCCGTTCGTGCACCACAGCTTCTCGCCGTTGAGGATGAAGTGCTTCCCGTCCGGCGCCGGCTCGGCACGGGTGGTCATCTTCGCGGGGTCGGATCCGACGCCGTTCTCCGTCAGCGCGAAGGCCGAGATCTCGCCCTTCGCCACCCGCGGGAGGAATTTCCGCTTCTGCTCCTCGGTGCCGAAAAGCTTGAGCGGCTGCGGGACGCCGATCGACTGGTGCGCCGAGACGAGCGCCGTGAGGCTTCCGTCGACGCAGCCGAGCAGCATCGCCGCCCGCGCGTAGTTCGTCTGCGACAGGCCCAGGCCGCCGTACTGCTTGGGGATCTTGATCCCGAACGCCCCGAGCTTCGCGAGGCGGCTGATGAGCTCGTCCGGGATCTCGCCGGTGGCGTCGATCGCGTCGCCGTCGACCGTCTGGAGGATCCGCTCGAGCTCGGTGAGAAACGGCCGGCCCGCCTCGGCATCGGCCGCCGACTGCTCCGGGAAGGGGTAGACGTGGGCGAGATCGAAGCGGCCCATGAAAAGGTCGCCGGCGAAGCTGCGGTAGTCGGTCACCGTCCGCGCCGCCTCGGCCAGCTCGAGGGCGGCCGCCTGCTCCTTGTTCATCTTGGACGTGTCGATGACGTCGGCGGCCTCGGTCTTGACCGAGGCCTCGAGCGCGCCGGCCTTCGGGGGGTCTTTCAATTCGATGCTCATGGTATCGGGAACGGGGTTGGGGACCGGCCGCACGGTGCGCGGCCGGCGCGGGTTCACTGCGGATAGAAGCGCGCGTTCGCGCGGGCCATCGCGCGCAGCTGCGCGCACGGCTCGAAATGCGGGGCGACCTCCCGCGCGAGCCGCTCGAGCCGGGCGACCACCTCGGTCGTGCCCAGCGTGTCGGCGAAGCGCAGCGGCCCGCCGCGGAACGGGGCGAAGCCGGTGCCGAAGATCATCCCGAAATCGACGTCCTCCGGCGCCGCCACGACTCCCTCCTCGAGGCAGCGCGCCGCCTCGTTGACCATGACCAGGGTCATCCGGTCGAGGAGGGTCGCGTCGTCCTGCGCCGCGGCCCTGCCGCGCACCTGCAGGAATCCGAGCTCGGGATTCGGCACCTCCCTGGCGCCCTTCCTGCCGCCGAACACGTGGAAGCCGCGCCCGGATTTCTTCCCGAGCCAGCCCTTCGCGATCATCTTCTCGAGGGTGTCGTCGATCGGCACCGGCTGAGGCAGCCGGCGCTGGAGGTCCACCGCCACGTGCTGCGCCACGTCGAGGCCGACCTCGTCGCTCAGGCGCAGCGGCCCCATCGGCATGCCGAAGTCCAGCATGATGCGGTCGACGCGCCGCGCGTCCACGCCTTCGCGGAAGACCCGCACCGACTCGACCATGTAGGGCAGCAGGATGCGGTTGACGAGGAAGCCGGGGCTGTCCTTCACGACGACCGGCAGCTTGCCGATGCCCTTCGCGAACTGCAGCGCGGTGTCGAGCGCGGCCGCGGAGCTGCGCGGGCCCCGCACGATCTCCACCAGCTGCATGCGGTGGACCGGGTTGAAGAAGTGGATGCCGACGACCCGCGAGGGGTCCTTCAGGCCGGCGGCGATGGCGTCGATCGACAGCGCCGACGTGTTGGTCGCGAGCACCGTGCGCGGCCCCGCGCGCTCCTCCAGCTGCGCGAAGATCCGCTGCTTGAGCTCGAGCTTCTCCACCGCCGCCTCGATCACGAGGTCCACGCTCGCCAAGGGCACGTCGGTGTGCACGGGCGTGATGCGGTCGAGCCCGGCCCGCGCCTCGGCCTCGGTGAAGACCCGGCGCCGGGCCGCGTCGCGGAAGATCTTCTCCGCCGCCTGCAGCCCCTTCGCCAGCGCCTCGGGCGAGACGTCCTTGAGCAGGACGGCATGCCCGCGCGCCGCGGCCCATTGCGCGATGCCCGCGCCCATCACGCCCGCCCCGATGACCGCCACCCGGGAGACCTTGCCGCCGGCGCCGTCGGCCTCGGCGATTTTCACCTTCTTCGCGCGCTCCTGGAGGAAGAAGACCCCCATCAGCTGGCGCGTCTCCGGCGTGCGGACCAGCTCGAGGAACGCCGCGCGCTCGCGCGCCAGCCCCTCCTCCAGCGGGCGGCCCGCCGCGGCCGCGCACACCTCGAGCGCCTTGAGCGGCGCGGGGTAGTGCCCGCGGGTCTTGGCCAGCACGTCCTTGCGCGCCTTCGCCTTCACCACGGGACGCAGGAGGGCCGAATTCAGCAGCCCGCCCGGCGGACGCACCGTCCGCTTGCCGCGCGCCAGCAGCTTCTTGGCCGTCGCGAGGAGGTGCTCCGGATGGGCCACCTCGTCGACCAGGCCCTGCTTTTGCGCCGGCTGCGCCGCCACCTGCTTGCCGGCGAGGATGATCGCCAGCGCCGCCGGGAGGCCGATGAGCCGCGGCAGCCGCACCGATCCGCCCCAGGCGGGGAGGATGCCCAGCTGCGTCTCCGGCAGGCCGATCTTCGTGGACTTGTCCAGCGACGCCACCCGCCAGTCGCAGGCGAGCGCCACCTCGCAGCCGCCGCCGAGGCACACGCCGTTGATGGCCGCGACCGACGGGACCCGCAGCCGCTCGAGCCGCGTGAAGACCCGGTGGCCCAGGTCGACGATCTGCCCCAGTTCCTCGACCGAGGAGCCCGCGAACGAATTCAGGTCCGCGCCCGCGATGAAGATCTTTGGCTTGGCGCTGGCGAGCATGACGCCCCGCACGTCCGGCAGCGCCTCGAGCGCGGCCAGATGGCCGTCGAGCACGTTCAAGGTCGCGACGTCGAACACGTTCGCCGACGAGTGCGGGCGGTCGAAGGTCAGCACGGCCACGCCGTCCGCATCGATCGCGAGGGTGAGGTTGGCGGCGGCCCCGCCGCGGGCCGCGAACGGCGCCTCGGTCACGTGGCGGGCATCCTCCGCCGCCGCGCCGGACAACCGCCCCGCGTCCTCCGGATGTTCCGGCGGAGCCGAACGGGCGAACCCGACCGCCCCGGGCGCGTTCGCCGGGGCCGCTCCCAGCGCGGGGGCCGCCGTGCGCGTGAATGAAAGGTCCTCCATGCTCATGTTCGTTTCCTCCGTGCTCACGCCGCCTCCAGCCAGACCGCCCCGCCCTGCCCGCCGCCGACGCAGAGCGACACCAGGGCCTGCTTCGCCTTGCGGCGCCGCAGCTCCTTCAGCGCCGTCAGCACGAGCCGCGCGCCGGAGGCGCCCACCGGGTGCCCGAGGGCGATCGACCCGCCGTTCACGTTCAGCCGCTCATCGGGGATCCGCCCGAGGGCGCGCTCGCGTCCGAGGTGTTTGCGGGCGAAGTCCCCGGAGGCCGCCGCGGCGCAGCAGGCGAGCACCTGCGCCGCGAACGCCTCGTTGATCTCGACCAGGTCCGCCTCGTCCAGCCCCCGGCCGGTGCGCTGCTCCAGCCGCGCCATCGCGTAGACGGGCCCGAGGCCCATCCGCGACGGCTCGCAGCCGGCGTAGGCGTAGTCGACGATGCGCCCGAGCGGCGCGAGCCCGAGGCGGGCGAGGCCGGCCTCGGTCGCCACGAGGAGAGCGACCGCGCCGTCCGTGACCTGCGAGGCGTTGCCGGCCGTGACGGTGCCCCCGCGCTTCTCGAAGACGGCCTTCAGTTTCGCGAGGGCCTCCATGGTCTGGCCGTCGCGGACGCCGTTGTCGGCGCCGACGGATGCCGCCTCCCGGCCGCCGCGCGGATAGACCGGCGTGATCTCCTCGGCCAGGCGCGCGCGCGCCGCCTCGGCCTTGTGGTGCGACTTCAGCGCGAACTCGTCCTGGCGTTCGCGCGAGAGCTTCCAGTCGCGCGCGAGCACCTCCGCCGTCTGGCCCATGCCGAGCCCGCAGACCGGATCGGTCAGCCCGAGCAGCAGCGAGATGCGCGGAGACAGGAAGTCCGCCGGGCGGAGCCGTGCGAATGCCCCGAGCTTCTGGCCCAGGGTCTTCGCCTTGCCGAGCGCGCCGAGCTTCCGCGCGGCCGCGTCGTTGTACAGCAGCGGGTAATTGCTCATGCTTTCGCAGCCGCCCACCAGGAAGACGTCGCCGCGCCCGGCGGCGGCCTTCTCCGCCGCCTGGGTGACGGCCTCGAAGCCCGACGCGCAGTTGCGCGAGACGGTGACGGCCGGCACGGACTCGGGAACGCCCGCGCGCAGCGCGATCACGCGTGCGACGTTCGCCGCGTCGACGGGATTGCCCACGCACCCGAAGATCACCTCGTCGACCTGCGCCGGATCGACGCCGGTCTGCGCCAGGAGCGACGCGGCCGCGGTGCGGCCGAGGTCGTCGGCCGCGCACGACGCGAGCGTCGTGCCCATGCGGGTGAACGGCGTGCGCACGCCCGCGGCGACGAAGAGCGGCGCCTTCATGCGCGCACCTCCTGCAGCGGCGCGGGCTCCGCCGGGCGCGGCGCCGGCTGGTGCGGCGGCGCGCTCGCCTTCGGGCGGTTGTCCACGACCTTCTGCTCCTTCAGCGCCACGCCGACCTTCTGGAGCTCCCGCATCTTCTCCGCGGAATGGAACTGGATGCGATTGGGGCGCACCTCGAACTGCGAATGCAGGAGGCTGTTGATCTGGTGCGTGAGCGCCTCCTCCGACTGGTCGCCCGTGCGCGTGACGTGCAGGTGGATCTCGTCGAGCTCGAGCGGGTCGTCGTGCGCCTTGCGCAGCTCGATCTGCCAGGAGCCCACGCCCCGGACGTCGTCGAGCGCGTGCTCGAGCTCGTTGAAGTCGAGGATCGTGCCCTTGATCTTCTGGAAGCGGAGCGAGCGGAAATCCGACACGCGCGAGATGCGCCCCACCAGCCGCGGCATGCGCCGTCCGCAGTACGGGCAGGGCTCGTGCGTGATCCCGTGCTCGATTTGGTCGCCGGTGCGATAGCGGAGGACGACCGTCCCGCGCTGCTCGAGCGGCGTCCACACGATCTCGCCTCCCACCCCGTCCGGCTGGACCTTGCCGGTTTCCGGGTCGACGACCTCGAAGATGCCGAGGTCGGGGTACAGGTGGTAGCCGGGCGGCGTCTGCCCGGGCTGGTAGGGACATTCCGCCCACGCGAGCTTCGCCTCGGTGAAGCCGTAGGTCGCGACCACGGTCACGCCCGGCGAGCCGAGTTTCGCGCAGAGCTCGGCAAGCTTGCGGCGGGTGCCGTCCGCAACCTTCTCCCCGCCGAGCAGGACGGATCTGAGGCCCTCGACGCGGATCCCGGTGGCGACCGCCTCGGTCAGCACGTGGTAGATGAAGGTCGGCATCCCGACGATCACGTGCGGCCGGATCTTCTGGATCGCGCGCAGGTTGCCCTCGGTGCCCATCACCTTCCCGCCGCCCGTCGACAGGCAGAAGATGTTCCGGTCGATGCCGGCGTAGAACATGTACCAGAACGCCAGGTGCGGGGCGAAGGGGAACATGTTCAGCATCCGCTCATCGCGCGTCCGCCCGCCCATGTCCGCAATGCGGCCCGACCCGAGCCCGAGGTTCCGGATGTCGTGCTGGGTGTAGAGGAACGCGACGGACTCGGTCGATCGCCCCGTCGTCGCGGTCATGAAGATCGGCCGCCACTCCCGGTCGAGCTCGTCCCGCACGCGTTCGCGGCCGCGGAGCAGCGCCCGCAGGATCACGCCGGGGCGCTTGCCGAGGACGGCCGGGTCGGGCTTGAGCGCGAAGTCGAGCGACCGGCGAGGGTTCTCCGGCGTTGGCAGCAGGTCCTCCTTCGAGGTGAACGGCAGCTTTTGGAGGTCGTCGATCGACCGGATGTCATCGGCCGTGAGGCCGGCCCGGCGAAATACCTCCTGATAGTGCGCCGAGAACGGCAGCACGCAGTCGCGGAGGTACGAATGGAGTTTGCGGCCTTGCAACTCGCGCACGGCGGCGCGGTCCAAGGAATGCCAGTGTTGGCTCAGGGATGCGTGGATCATTGGCGAGCGAAACGCCAAGGCACAGGGGTAGCAGCGGTGTTCGCAAAACGAGTATAACACGCCGCTTATCTTCTGCAAGCGAAATTTCGCTTGCCTCGATTTGAGCCTCCGTTACTCCGCTCGCAGCGCCTCGGCCGCGTTCATCGCCCGCGCTCCACGAACGAAAGCGGCCCCGCCCGAGCCGCCGCTGCCGCCCCTGCCCCATGCCGGAATCCTGGAAAACCAAGCTCATGCGCTGGCGCTTCAACTGGTACCCGGCGTTCCGCCGGACCGGCGCGCGCGTCGAGTTCATCGCGGAGGACCTCCTCGAACTGCGCGTGCGAATCCCGCTCAACCGCGCCACCCGCAATCTCCACGGCACGATCTACGGCGGCACAATGTACGCGGCGGTCGATCCGCTCCATGCGGTCCTGCTCGCGCGCCACCTCGGCCCGCAATTCCACGTGTGGATGAAGGCCGCGCGCATCGAGTTTCGCCGGCCCGGCCGGTCGGACCTTTTCGCCACGGCCCGCCTCGACCCCGCGGAGATCGAGGACATCCGCGCCTCGCTCGAGCGCGCGCCGAAGCTCGACCGCGATTTCACCGTCGCGCTGACCGACGCCACGGGCGCGCACGTCGCCGCGCGCGTCACGGCCACCGTCCACGTCCGCCGCCGCGCCGCCCACGAGCCGGTGATGGAAGGCATGGTCTTTTCCGCATGAGCCCCGCCCCCGCCCTCGGCGGCAAGGTCGTGCTCGTGACCGGCGGGTCCCGCGGCATCGGCCGCGCCATCGCCCTCGCCGCCGCCCGCGCCGGGGCGCATGTCGCGCTCGCGGCCAAGACCGCGGCGCCCCACCCGAAGCTGCCCGGCACCATCCACACCGTGGCCGAGGAGGTCCGCGCGCTCGGCGTCCGGGCGCTGCCGCTGCAGGTCGACGTGCGCGAGGAGTTCCAGGTGGCGGACGCGCTCGCCGCGATCGACCGCGAATTCGGCCGGCTCGACGCGCTGGTCAACAACGCGGGCGCCATCAGCCTCGCGGGTGTCGAGCGGACGCCCGTGAAGCGCTTCGACCTCATGCACGAGGTGAATGCCCGGGCGCTGTTTGTCTGCGCCAAGGCCGCGCTGCCCCTCCTCCGCCGCGCCGGGGGCGGCCATGTCATCAGCCTGTCGCCCCCGCTCAACCTCAGCCCGAAGTGGCTGGCCGCCCACGCGCCCTACACGCTGTCGAAATACGGGATGACACTGCTCGCCCTCGGCATGGCGGGCGAGTTCGCGCCGGAGGGCATTTCCGTCACCACCCTTTGGCCCCGCACCACGATCGCGACCGCCGCCATCGAGTTCGCCGTCAGCGCCCAGCTCCTGCCCCGCTGCCGCACGGTCGACATCATGGCGGACGCCGCCCTCGCCATCCTGACGACGACCGACGGCTCGCTGAACGGCCGGTGCCTCGTCGACGAGGATTTCCTCCGCGAACGCGGCGCCGGCGACTTCCGCCGCTACGCGGTCGACCCCGCGCACGCCGACGATCCCTATCCGGACCTTTTCATCGACGCCTGACCCTCGGGGGTGCCGCCGGAACGGCGGAACCCCGCCGCCCCGCCATGAGCACACTCACCGCCTCCGCCGCGTCCCGGCCTGCCGAACAAAACCTTCGCTTCATCCTGGGCCTGAAGCTGCACCAGCTGCGCAAGCAGCAGGGCCTGCAGCTGAAGGAGGTCGCCGGCCGGGCCGATCTCGCCGTCTCCTACCTGAACGAGATCGAGAAGGGGAAGAAGTATCCCAAGCCGGAGAAGATCCTCGCCCTCGCGCGCGCCCTCGGCACGACCTACGACGAGCTCGTCTCCCTCCAGCTGGGCGAACGGCTCCATCCGCTTTCCGGCGTGCTCAAGTCGGGCATCCTCCAGGAGATCCCACTGGAGGTCTTCGGCCTGACGCCGACCGGCCTGCTCGAGATGATGGCGGCGTCGCCCGACCGGATCAGCGCCCTCTTCGACACCTTCGTGCGGATCGCGCGGCGGTTCGACGTCACGATCGAGCACCTGCTGCTCGCCGCGATGCGCTCCTACGTGGAACAGAACAAGAACTACTTCGAGGATCTCGAGCAGGCCGCGGAGAAATTCCGGCGAGCCCACGGCTGGGCCCCCGCGCCCGCGCCGGACCATGCCCGCATCCGCGAGCACCTGGTCCGCGCCCACGGCTATGCGATCGACGAGTCGACCCTTGCGAACCAGCCCGACCTGGCCGGCCTGCGCGCCGTCACGCTCGGGGCCGGCACGGCGACGCCGCGCCTCCTGCTCCACCCGCGGCTCGGCGAGTGGCAGCGGTCCTTCCTCCTCGCCCGGGAGCTCGGGTACCGCGAGCTCGGGCTCGGCGCCCATTCGACCTCCCCGATCGTGAAGGTCGATTCGTTCGAGCAGCTGCTGAACAACTTCCGCGCCTCGTATTTCGCCGGCGCGCTTCTTCTCGACCGCGCGCTCCTCGTCGCCGACCTGGGCCTGTTCTTCGGGCTCCCGCGCTGGGACGGCGGCGCGCTCACCGCCCTGAAGACGAAATACCAGGCGACGCCCGAGATGCTCTTCCACCGGCTCTCGCAGATCGTGCCCCGCTTCTTCGGGCTGGAGCAGATGTACTTCGTGCGCTTCGACCACCGGCGCGGCACGCCCGACGTGCGCATCGGCAAGGAGCTCCACTACCAGCGCATGCACGGCACGCACAGCATCGGGGTGAACGAGCACTACTGCCGCCGGTGGGTTTCGCTCCGGTCGCTCATGCAGCTCGATGCCCGCCAGTCGACCGGCACCGCCGGCGACAGCTTCGTCCCGGGCGCGCAGCGCTCGAAGTTTCACGTCACCGGCGACGAGTACTTCAGCTTCTCCCTCGCCCACCCGCACTCGCTCGCCCCGGACATGAACTCGTGCGTGACGCTCGGGTTCCTGGTGAACGATGCGCTCCAGCGCACCGTGCGGTTCTGGAACGACCCGGCGGTGCCCGCCTCGCTCGTGGGTGACACCTGCGAGCGGTGCGCCCTCGCTGACTGCGCCGACCGCGTCGTGCCGCCCAGCCTCCGCGACCGGGAGCAGGCCCGCATCCGCCAGCTCGCGGCCCTCGCGGCGCTGCGGTAGCGAAGCGCGCCGGGACGGCGCCGCCACCCTCAGCCTGCCTTTCCATGCGCCGCGCCACCCGCGCTGACGCATGCCACGCTCAGTCGGGCGCGCCGCGACCGGCGCGCCTCATCCGCGCTTTTTCGACGGCCGCGGGGTGATGAACACCTGCACGGCGTAGATCTGGTCAAAATCGTCATAGCGCATGAGTTGCACGGCGCATCCGAGCACCCGGAAATTCCGGCTCAGCAGGTTCTCGCGGTGCCCCGGCGACTTCATCCATCGGCGCACGAAATCCGCCGCGCAGCTCGCGTACGTGTGCGGGCCGAAGCGCTCGCCGGTCTCGAGGTCCACCGCGAGCTTCACCCCGTCCTCGACCTTGTAGCCGAAATGGTCCTGCCCGCGGGTGTCGATGATCGGCAGCCGGGCGGCGTTTTCGCCGGCCCGGACCGCACTGAGCCCCACGCGCTGCACGCGCTCGGCCAGCGTCGCGACCCCGTAGAACGGGTTCGTGTGCGGGACCAGGCCGGGCATGTAGCCGAGGCTCGCCTGGATCGAGGCGGCCGCGTCCGCCTCGTCCGAAGGCATGAGCTCATCCAGCTCCAGCCCGCGCCGCACCCGGTTGGTCTCCGCGAAAATCGCCCGGGCAAGCCGCCGTGCGTCGAAGCTCTCCGGCGTGATCGCGGCCGAGAACTCGTCCCGCGGCGCCTCGTCCCCGACCGGCGGGACGGCCCGGCCGAGTCCGGCCGGGAGCAGCACAAACAGGACAAGGGCGCGGAACCGCATCGTCCAGACGACTAGCCCCCTTGGCCGCGCGCGCCAGCCCGATTCGACGAGCATCCGAAACCGCCGGCCGACCGCGCGGCCCCGCGCGGCCAGCCCCAAACTCTGTCCCGGCCGGGACAAAGTTTGGACAGATGGCGGCCTAGACGATCCCCCGCTCCACCCACTCGTGCTCCCCGGCGACGACCTGCTGGGCGAGATCGTAGCCCTGCTCGTCGGCGTTGTGGGCGACGCCCCGAAAATTCGCGTCGATGCGCACGCGGGCCTGGGCGTGGAAGTCGTCGACCAGCGCCAGCACCTTCGCCTCGGGCTGCCGCTCGTTGAGGAGCTTCTGCGCATGCACGCAGGTGGCGGCGATCGCGAACAGGTCCGCGCCGATGTCCGCGATCCGCCCCAGCAGCACCTGCCGCTTCTCCAGCCTCGGCCCGAACTTGACCATCTGGTGGAAGAGCGTCCGGGCCATGCGCCGGGCCGTGCCGCTCACGCCGCGGAAGACCCGAGCGAGACGCGGGTGCATGTCCGCCGGGGCGCCGCCGCCGAACGGCAGCCACTGCCGGGGATACCACCAGGCGTAGAACCCCGCCGCCCCGAGCGCGGACCGGATCCGCTCGCCCCAGGGCCGCTCGGAATTGAGGGCGACGCCCGCGACCTTCAGGTGCGGGTCCAGCGCCTCGCGCATGATGAACAGCCGCATGATCTCGGACGACCCCTCGAAGATCGTGGTGACGCGGTTGTCGCGCATCAGGCGCTCGACCGGGTGCGGCGCCTCGCCGCGCGCCCGCAGGGAGGAGACCGTCTCGTAGCCGCGCCCGCCGCGAATCTGCATGACGTCGTCGAGGCACATCCACGCCTTCTCCGTCGCCCACAGCTTGCACATCGAGGCCTCGAGCCGGATGTCGGCCTTCTTGTCGCGGTCGACGATCCGGGAGGTCACGAGCAGCATCGCCTCCATCGCGAACGCGTGGGCGGCGATGCGCCGGATCTTCTCCGCGATCGCGGCGTGCCGGCCGATCGGCTCGCCCCACTGCACGCGGTCGCGGCCCCACTCGCGGGCGATCTGCAGCGACTTCTTCGCCATGCCGATGGACGACGCCGGGATCGAGAGCCGCCCGGCGTTGAGCGTCGAGAGCGCGACCTTGAGCCCGCGCCCCTCGCCGCCGACGATGTTGCCCTTCGGCACCCGCACGTCGGTGAACCGGATGACGCCGTTGTACAGCGCGCGGAGGCCCATGAACTGGCAGCGGTGGACCACCTCGACGCCGGGCGAGTCCGCCTCGACGACGAAGGCCGTGATCTGCGTGCGCGGCCGGCCGTCGACCATCTTGGGCGGCGTCTTGCAGGCGACGATCAGGAGCCCGGCCTCGGTGCCGTTCGAGCACCAGAGCTTCTCGCCGTTGATGACGTAGTCGTCGCCGTCCGGCTCGGCCTCGGTCGTGAGCCGCGCGGGATCCGAGCCGACGCCCTTCTCGGTGAGCGCGAACGCCGAAAGCTCGCCGCCCGCGACGCGCGGGAGGAATCTCCGCTTCTGGTCCTCCGTCCCGAACAGCATCAGCGGCTGCGGCACGCCCACGGACTGGTGCACGGAAATGTGGGCGAACGTGTTCATGCAATGGCTCGCGACGAGCAGGCAGGCGCGGCAGTAGGTCGTCTGGGAAAAGCCCAGCCCGCCGTACTCGCGCGGCACCTTGATGCCGTAGGCTCCCAGCCTCGCCAGCCCGGCGCGGACCTCCGGCGGAATCTCGCCGGTCCGGTCGATCGCGTCCGCGTCGACCCGCGCCTTGAGGAAGGCCGCCAGCTCGCCGAGGAAACGGTCCTCCCGCGCCTTTTCCTCCGGCGCGAGCTCGGTGAGCGGATGGAGCTTGTCGGGCCGCCACCGCCCCATGAACAGGTGCGCAACGAAGCTCAGGTCGTCGTGCGACTCGCGCGCGGCCTCCGTCACCTGGAGCGCGGCGCGCTGGCCCTCGTTCATCTTCGACATGTCGATGACCGAGCGGGGCTCCTCGGTCTGCTTGCGGGGTTCTTCCGTCAAAGTGGCCATGGGTTGCGGCGTGCGGCGCGCGCGCGTTGGTGTTCGCGCACTGTCCTCCCGGTGAATTGCCCCGTCAATGGACCCGCCCGCCGCCGCGCCGGTTTCCCACTTTGGGAGTAGCGGCCGGCTCACCCGAACGGGTGAACGAGCAGTCGCGTGGCGCCGGAGGCCGGCGCGGGGCGTCGGGCGGGCAGCGAGCCCGGATGCTTCCTTCGCGCGGAGTCACGACCGCCCCCGCAACTCGCTGATCCCGAGGACTCCCTTCCATGCCTCGACCGCACTTGCATTCCGGCCCATATGGCCCATGTTCCCGCTCCCCCAATCGCGGGGTGGTTCTTTGACGGTGCACGAAGCACCTTGGTCGTACCTTCCCCTTTTCGTTCCAGTCCCCGTCCTTGTTACTTCGGACTTGGTCCTTGGAACATTCTTTCGGGGGTGTTCCGGATTCGACCCTTGGTTGGAGTGCGCAGCTGCCGGTCGAGAGCGAAGGACTCTCGCGAATCCCCCTTCAAAAAAACAAACGGCAACACTGAAGAAATGCCTCTGGCGGCCTAAGTGCCGCCTCGTTCCTACCGTGACACCTGCTAGCGGATAGGAACGTCGACAGCAGGAATAGCGGTGATTGGCCGTCGTGACATCACCGCCGTACTTCAAACCACGGCTGGCCGAGGGAAATGCGCGCGGCTTCGCGTTCCCAAGGCGAGAACCAACAAGACGCTATACCGGTAGATGCGGCGCGCGAAGGCCCGGGGCACAGGGGTTCAACTCCCCTCACCTCCACCATTTTGCGACGGCAAGAATGCCGTGCCGATGCCCTCCGGGGCGCCGGCGATTCCTGCACCTCATTGGGCGCGGCGACCGAACACCGCTGCGCCGCGAGAACCCGTCCGGCAGGCCCGGACGGGTTTTTTGTTTTTGCGGCGCCCACCCTCCGCTCACGCGGTCCGCGGCTCAGCCGCGCATCCGCCGGTAATTCGCCAGGCAGCGCTCGGCGGTCTCTAGCTCGGAGTACCGGCTGCCTTCCTGCTCCATGAGGTAGAACTCGGCGCCGCCGACGGACTCCGCGGCCGCGAAGATTTCCTTCCAGGGCGACGCGCCCTCGCCGAAGAGCACGCGAAAGCCCTTCTCCTCCCCGGCCTCGCCCGGCGTCCAATCCTTCAAGTGCAGGCTCCGGATCCGGCCCGGGTGCGCCTGGATCCAGGCAATCGTGTCCACCCCGGCCTGGACCGCGGTGCCGACGTCGAGCTGCAGGACGAAGTCCCCGGGCGTGCCCTCGGCGAGCAGGTCCATGCAGCGCGGCCCGCCGTCGGCCGCCGGCTTCCACTCGACCGCGTGGTTGTGGAACCCCGCGAGCAGGCCGTGCGGCCGGAGCACATCGGCGGCCGCGGTCAACTGGCCGGCCAGCTGCTTCCAGCCATCGACCCCGTTCACGCCGCGGGGCGGGCTCGCGGCGATGATGTGCCGCGCGCCGAGGATCTGGTTGAGCTCGATTGCCTTCGCGCGCGTGCCCTCGTCCACCAGCGCCGCCGCCCCGCTGTTGTGCGTCGAGAAGCACTTCAGGCCGAGGTCGTCGAGCATCGTGCGCACCTCCTTCGCGTACGGGAAGGTCCAGCCGAGGTACGGCGAATAGAATTCCACGACCTCGTACCCGATGCGCGCGACCTCGCGCAGCGTCGCGGGCAGGTCCCGCTGCAGCTCCTTGCGGACGGCGTAGAGCTCGATCCCCAGCGGCAGCCGCTTCGGCGCGGGTGCCGCGGCCGGCACCGCCGCGCGGCCGAGCCGCGGCGCGAGCAGCGCGGCGGCACCGAGGCCGGACGCGGCGAGAAACGTGCGACGGGAGAGGGACGAACCGGAACGGGGCGAGGGGTTCATGGAGCGGAGGTTGACGGGCCCGCCGGGGCGCGAAAAGCCCGAAGCCCGTCAAACGCTGGATCGCGTCCGCGTAGCCGCCGGGCCCGGCCTTCCTATTTCACCGCTACTTCACCGTATGCCGAAGGTGCCGGGGAATTGCTCTTGAAGCGGACGCGCGGGCCATGAGTGATTCGACCCGGCCGCCATGGCGCTGCTCATCCCCATCCGCCTCCGCCTCGGGCTGCTCGCGGCGCTCCTCGCCGTCCCGGGCCTCGCCGCCGTCGCCGCGCCGCTGCAGGTCACCGCGCTTCGCTGCGACCTCGCGGCCGACCCGCTTGGGATCGACGTCGCCCAGCCGCGGCTCTCCTGGCAGGTCGCGAGCGCGGAGCGCGGCCAGCGCCAGACCGCCGCGCAAATCCTCGTGGCCTCCTCCCGCGAGAAGCTCGCGCGGGACGAGGGCGACCTGTGGGACTCCGGCCGCTTCGACTCCGACCGCACCACCTTCGTGCCCTACGCCGGCCGGCCGCTCGCCTCCGCGCAGCAGGTTTTCTGGAAAGTCCGCGCCTGGGATCGATCCGGGGCGCCGACGGCCTGGAGCGAGGCGGCCACCTGGACCATGGGCCTGCTCGCCGCGGCCGACTGGAAGGCGCAGTGGATCACCTCCCCGGCGGCGACCGAGACCCTGCTGCTGCGCCGCGAGTTCACCGTGCGGCCCGGGCTCCGCCGCGCCCTCGCGTTCGTCTGCGGGCTCGGCCAGTACGAGCTGTCGCTCAATGGGCGGAAGGCCGGCGAGGACGTACTCGCCCCGGGCTGGACCGACTACGACCAGACGACGCTGTACGACACGCGCGACGTGACGGCGCTCCTGCGCGAGGGCCCGAACGCGGCGGGCCTCACGCTCGGCAACGGCATGTACCAGGTCGTCCGCCGGAACCGCTTCGCGAAGTTCACCGGCTCCTACGGACCGCTCCGCGCCATCCTGCACCTGCGGCTCGAATACGCGGATGGCACGGTCGAGGTCGTGGGCACGGACGAGCGCTGGCGCACCCGCGCGGGCCCGATCACGTTCTCGAGCATCTACGGCGGCGAGGATTTCGACGCCCGCCTGGCGCCCGCGGGTTGGGACCGCCCCCGCTTCGACGACCGCGACTGGCCCGCCGCCGTCGCCGTCAATCGTCCGGCGCACACGCTGCGCGGCCACACGCGGGCGGCCGAGCCCATCCGGCCGATCGAAACGCGCCGCCCGGCCGCGGTGCGCGAGCTCCGGCCCGGCGTCATCCTGTACGACTTTGGCCAGAACGCGTCGTTCATGCCGCGCCTGCGCGTCTCCGGCCCGGCCGGCGCCACGGTGCGCCTCACCGGCGGGGAGGTCGTGAACGAGGACGGCACGATCGACCGGGGCACCATGGGCGGCGCGCACCGCGGCAGCGCCTGGTGGCAGTACACCAAGGCCACCGACGGAGAGGAGTCGTGGTTCCCCCAGTTCTATTACCTCGGCTCGCGGTACCTCTACACCGAGCTGCTGCCGGCCGCCGAAGGCGGTGCGCTGCCGAGGGTCGAGTCGCTCGAGATGGTCGTCGTCCATTCCGCCGCGGAGCCGGCCGGGGACTTCACCTGCTCGGACGAGACGCTCAACCGCGTCCGGAACCTCGTCCGCTGGGCGCAGCGCTCGAACATGGTGTCGATCCTCACCGACTGCCCGCACCGCGAGAAGCTCGGCTGGCTCGAGCAGACGCACCTCAACGGTCCGGCGCTCCGCTACGAATTCGACGTGTCGCGCCTGTACGCGAAGACCGTGCGCGACATGCGCGAGGCGCAGCAGGAGGACGGCCTGGTCCCGAACATCGCCCCCGAGTACACGAAGTTTCGCGGGAGCTTCCGGACGGCCGCCGAATGGGGCGCCGCGTTCATCATGGTGCCGTGGCAGCAGCACCTCTTCACCGGCGACCTCGACCTGCTCCGAGAACACTATCCGGCGATGCAGAGATATTTCGCGTGGCTGGAGACGCGCGCGAAGGACGGCCTGCTCGAGGACGGCCTCGGCGACTGGTACGACCACGTGCTCGGGAAGCCCGGCCGCGCCAATCTCACCCCCCCGCCGGTCACCGCGACAGCCTTCTATTTCCAGGACGCCCTCGTGCTCTCGCGCATCGCGCGGGTGCTCGGCCGCGAGGCGGAGGCGCGGGACTACGCCGCGAAGGCGGAGACCATTCGCGCCCGCCACCGACGGGAGTTCGCGAAGCCGCATGCGGCCGAACTCTACGGCTCCGGCTCGGACACCTCGCTCGCGTTGCCTGTCGCGCTGGGGCTCATCGACGACCCCGATACCGCGGGCGCGATGGTCGATCGACTCGTCCGCAACATCGAGGGACGCGGCTATGCCACCTCCGGCGCGGCGGGTCATCAGGCGCTCCTGCGGGTGCTGGCCGACGCCGGGCGCTCGGACCTCATCCACCGGCTCGCGACGCAGGACGACAAGCCCGGCTACGCGCATCAGCTCAAGCTCGGCAACACCGCGCTCGCCGAATCCTGGCCCGCCAGCCGCGGCGCGTCGCAGAATCACTTCTTCCTCGGGCAGATCGTGGAATGGATGTACGCCGACCTCGCGGGCATCAACCCCGACCCCGCGTCCCCGGGCTTCAAGCACACGCTCATCCGGCCCAGGCCGATCGGTGCGCTCACCTGGGTCGAGGCATCGTACGATTCCATTCACGGGCGCATCGTGTCCCGTTGGGAACGGACCACGGGTGGAATCGCGTACCGGATCACCCTCCCGGCCAATACGACCGCGACGGTGCACCTCCCCGACGCCGCTCGCGTCACCGAGTCCGGCCGGCCCGCCGCCGAAGCCCCGGGCGTGCGCTTCCTCCGCCATGAGCACCGGACCGCGGTGCTCGAGCTTCAGTCAGGGACCTATTCGTTTATCTGTGCGCCCTGACGCCGGCATGCCGCCCACCCGTCGCCCGGTCTTCGGGTTCCCTGTCCAGCGCGCCGGGACGGCGCGCTCCACCGTTCGGACACCAGCCCGCGCGGGCGGATGGGATGCCGCACTGAATTGGCCGTCCGCGATGGCCAGCCTGCTCGCGACGGGGCTCATCGGCCTCATCGGCCCCGCTGCCCGGGCCGACGTGGCCTGTCCGCCGATCTTCGGTCCGGGCATGGTCCTGCAGCGCGACCTCCCGGTGCCGGTCTGGGGTACGGCGGAACCGGGCGAAAAGGTCGTCGTCGCCTTCGGCGGCCAGACGGTCGAGACCGTCGCGGAAGCCGACGGCCGATGGCGCGTCGCGCTGGCGCCGCTCTCAGCGAGCGTCCAGCCGCGCACCCTGGAAGTCCGTGGAAGCAACCGGCTCGAGTTTCCGGACGTCCTCGTCGGCGAGGTCTGGTTTCTTTCCGGGCAGTCCAACATGGAGAAGCAGCTCGGTCCCCGGCAGGGCCAGCGGCCGACGGACGGCTACGAGGCGGAGCTGGCCCGCGCCGACTGCCCCGCCCTGCGGCTCTTCCAAGTGCCCCGCCACGGCCGCCCCAAGTCAAACGACGGCAGCCTCGCGTGGCATGCCTGCACGGCCGAGGCGCTCACGCGGACGACCTTTTCCGCCGCGGGTTATTATTTCGGCCGCGAACTGGTGCGGGAACTCGGCGTGCCCGTCGGGCTCGTGCACGCGAGCTATGGCGGAACCCGCATCGAGGCCTGGATGCCGCCCGAGGCGTTCGACCTCGATCCCGCGCTCGCGCCGCTGCGGCGCGAGACCTACCAGGCCTGGGTCAAGGGCACACAGCCGACCGAGCTCTACGCCTCGATGGTCGCGCCGTTCGCGCCGTTCGCGGTGCGCGGGTTTCTCTGGTACCAGGGCGAGTCCAACTGCTTGAACGCAGAGCACCTCATCTACGCGACGAAGATGCGGGCCCTGATCGCCAGCTGGCGGCGGACCTGGGGCCGCCCGGATGCGCCGTTCTACTACGCGCAGCTCGCGCCTTTCGCCTATTCGAAGATGGAAGGTCGTGAAAAGCAGCTCACGCCCCACGCCTTGCCGGCGCTCCGGGAAGCCCAGATCGCCGCGCTCGATGCGCCTCACACGGGGATGGTCCCGACCTCGGACCTCGCCGGGGACGGCAGCGACCTGCATCCGACGAACAAACGCGACGTCGGACTCCGGTTTGCGTGGCTCGCCCTCGCGGACACCTACGGGTGGCGGGCCGAGGTGCAGCCGCCCCGCTTCCGGGCCGCGCGGGACGCCGGCAGGGCGACGATCGAGATCGAGTTCGCGCACGCCAAGGGCTTGCACACCCGCGACGGCGCGCCGCCCTCCTGCTGGGAAATCGCCGGCCCCGACCGGATCTTTCACCCCGCGCAGGCCACGATTGCACGCGACCGTCTTCGCGTTTCCAGCCCGGTCGTGACCCGGCCGGTGGCGGTGCGCTTCGCGTGGCATGAGCTCGCGATGCCGAATCTCGTCAACGGCGCCGGATTGCCCGCGCTCCCCTTCCGGACCGACGACTGGCCGCTCGTGCTGGAGGCGGCGAAGGCGGATGAAGCGGCCGCGCCGTCCCGGCCGAACTGATCGCGGTTTCCGAAGATCTCCGCGGCGGCATGCGCCGCATTTTCGCACAGGTGGCACACGCCGTCCCGGCGCGTTTTCAGTCACAACAGACTTCAGATATCCGAGCGCCCCGGGACGGGTCGCGCCACCTGTTCGTGTCGCGCTGCGCCCAGCCAAATTGGTGGCACGCGCGGTCCCCGCGCGTTTTCGGTCGATCCGGCCTACTTCCCCTCGTCCAACAGATCCCGGTACGCCGGCTCCAGCCCCGCCGCGTCCTTCACTTCCGCTGGCACCGCGGACCCGTTCGTCCGCCACACGTTGCCCGGGCCGTTGGCGTTCTTGATGAACTTCTCCGCCGGGCTCCAGTTGTCCTCGACCGTGATGTGCGAGGAGCCCTCGTCGAGGTAGACGTAGCCCCAGTGCTCCGCGTCGTGCGCCCACGGGCTGATCACCGGCGCGTCGATGGCGTTGCCGCTCACGATGGTGCCGGGCTGGTTGGAAAGCGTGTAGACGCCCGCGGCGTCGGTCAGCCGGGTGGAGAAACGCAGGATCCGATTCGCCCGCACCCGGTTGTCGGCCATCGCGTTCGCCGTGCGGGTCCAGCCCCACCCCAGGCTGATCGCGGTGTACGACGTGTCCTGGATCAGGTTGTGCTCGATCGCCGTCTCGCGGACGAATCCGGCGGCAATCGCCACGCCGCCCCAGTCCTCGTTGGCCGTGTCCGCCAGGACATTGTTCGCGATGCGGGCCCGCGTGACGACCTCCCGCATGTCCTGCGGGGCGTAGGGCAGGTGCGTCTCGGCGCCGCCGGCCTGGAAGGAGCCGAGTTGGACGCCGTTGATGGCGATGTCGCGAAACACGCCGCCCTCGACGCGTCCGTCGTGCACGCCCTCGATCAAATCCACGCCGCTCGCCCCCAGGTGCTGGAACCGGCAGCGCTCGAGCTCGACCGCCTCGGCGTGCGCGATCGTCACCGCCGCCGGCGGGCGCCCGACCCAGGCCTGGTTGTCGAGGCTCCGCCAGTCGGGCGTGCCCTTCGGGACGAGGCGGTACGCGTCGCGCATCCACATTCCGGCCTGCAGCGGCACGTGCCCGTGGGTGGAGGGACGCAGCCAGGTCGTATGGGCGAAGCCGAGCCCCTCGAGCGCCACGTGCCGGACCGGCCGGTCCGGGGTGCCCAGGACCTCCACGAGCGTCTCGAGCGCCGGCGCGACGACCCGCGCCTTCGTCAGGTCTTCGCCCGGCCGCGGCCAGTAATACACGCGGCCCGCGCGCTCATCGAGGTACCATTCGCCCGGCGCGTCGAGGAACTCGAGGCGGTTCGCGAGGAAGAAAGGCGAGTTGCCGTCCGGGACCTCCGGGCGGATCAGCGGCGGGGGCCAGGGGTGCTCGAACTGCACGCGCTGCTCCGGATCGTGGAAGCGCAGGCGCGCCTCGCCATCCGCGACGGCGGCCTCGCGCAGCCGCAGCACGGCGATTTCCCACATCTGCACGAGAATCATCTCGGCGCCGGAGACGTCGGCCAGTCCCGCCAGGGCGGACGCGGGCACCACGGCCTGGCGCGCGGCCTTGTCCCAGCCGGCCAGCCGCACAAGCTCGCCGTCGTCGGGCGTCCGCGCGCGCACGGCCTTGCGGCCGTCGACCCACAGCTGGCGGAAGAGCAGCGGCCGGCCGTTGAACGCCGGGACGGGCGCGGTCCAGACGCGGCCGCGCGCGCCGGGGGGCAATCCCGCGGGCGCCTCGTCGAGTTTCGACCAGCCGGCGACCGCGATGCCGCCCGAGAGCACCGGCCGCTCGCCCGGCGCCGCCTTCAGCACCGTGGGGGCGCCCGGCGACCCGCTGTCCTCGGGCCGGATGAACACTGGTTCAGTCAGCGTGTGTTCGCCGCCGCGCAGGAGGATGTACACCGGCGTGACGCGCGCCGGCGGATCCAGGCGGCGCAGCTCGCGCGCCGCGCGCAGCGCCCGCGCCGGCGTGGCGAATGGCGCGGCCGCCGTGCCCGCCGCGTCGTCGTGGCCGTCGGCTGCGACCCAGAATTCGGCGGCGTTGCCGAGACCGGGAAGCGACAGGGCGAGCCCGCAGGCCGCGAGGCGGAGGAGGTTCATGCGCGCGGCGACCCAATCACTCGGCCAGCGGATGCTGCAACCGATATTCCCGCGGCGTGCAGCCGCAGACGCGCCGGAAGGCCTCGTTGAAGCGGCTGATCGAGTTGAAGCCCGACCGGAAGGCCACGTCCACGATCTTCTCGTCCGTCGTGGCCAGCAGCCGCTGCGCGTGGGAGACCCGGTGGTTCGTCAGGTAGTCGATGAGGGTGGTGCCGAACGCCTTCTTGAAGAGCCCCATCGCGTAGTTCGGGTGCAGCCCGACCGCCTGCCCGATCTCCGTGACCGTCAGCTGCTCCGTGTAGCGCTGGGCGATCAGGCAGGCGATCTGCTCGACCTTGTTCAATTCGCCGCCGTGGAGCGTGGTCGAGCGGCCGCGGGACTTCGCCGCGCCGGACGACGCCGCCAGCGCCAGCGCGAGGCTTCCGATCATGCGCCGCAGCCGGCCCTCCATCTCGAGCATCACGATGTGGTGGGCCTCGTCGCTCGGCGTCTGCAGGTCCGCCTCCCACTGCGAAAAAAGATCCTGGTCGTGCCGCGCCCGCGCCGACGAAAGCCCCTCGATCAGCACCTCCCCGCGCAGCAGGGGCTGCACGAAACGCTCGGGCAGCCGGCATTGGAGGAACCAGGAGAACGGGATCGTCGCGACGAAGTAGCTGCTCGGCGCGAATTCCACGATCTGGTGCGGGATCGCCGCCCAGAACACCGCGAGCGAGCCCGCCTCGATCCGCACCTTCCGGCCCCCGAACAGGTACGTGACCCAGCCCTTCGGAATCATGTTCACCTCGATCTCATTGTGGTGGTCCGGACGCTTCATCGGCGACGGCGTCCAGCGCACGCACGAGAACCCGTAGGGCTCGAAATCGCGGCGATTGGGATCGAAGGAGACCATCTGGGGCTGCGGGCTTAGGATTCCACCATAACTCGGGATAATCGCGGGAGAACCGACAGAAAACTTATTCTATGCTTTTCGGCCCCGGTCAATGGCGACCTCCGCCGCGGCCGCTATCTGCCCCATGAAACCCGTCCCGCCCGTCCTCGGCGTGATTCTCGGCAACCGTGACTTCTTTCCCGACAAGCTCGTCGGGGAGGCCCGCACCGAGCTCCTCCAGCTTTTCGGCCAGCTCGGCATCGAAGCCGTGCTGCTCGACCCGTCCCAGAGCAAGCTCGGCGGCGTCGAGACCCACGCCGAGGCCCGCCGCTGCGCCGAGCTCTTCCGCACCCAGCGCGACCGCCTCTGGGGCGTCCTCGTGTGCCTGCCGAACTTCGGGGACGAGAAGGGCGTGGCCGACACGCTCAAGCTGGCGCGGCTCGACCTGCCCGTGCTCGTGCAGGCCTGCCCGGACGACCTCGACCGGCTGGACGTGGTGCGCCGGCGCGACGCCTTCTGCGGCAAGATCTCCGTCTGCAACAATCTGCGCCAGGCCGGCATCCCGTTCTCGCTGACCACGAAGCACGTCGTCGCGCTCAATGATCCGTCGTTCCGCGCCGACCTCGAGCGCTTCCTCGCGGTCTGCCGCGTCGTCCGCGGCATCCGCGGGGCGCGGCTCGGCGCCGTCGGCGCCCGGCCCGGCGCGTTCAACACCGTCCGCTACTCCGAAAAGATCCTCGAGCGCGCCGGCGTGAGCGTCACGACCGTCGACCTCTCGGAAGTGCTCGGCGCCGCCGGCAAGCTGGGCGAGAAGGACGCCCGGCTCACGGCCAAGGTCGACGAGATCCGCGCCTACGCGAACACCGCGGCCGTCCCGCCCGCGAAGCTCGTGCAGATGGCCCGGCTGGGCGTCGTGCTCGATGACTTCGTGGCCGCGCACCACCTCGACGCCACCGCCATCCAGTGCTGGACCTCCGTGCAGGCCAATCACGGGTGCAACGTCTGCACGTCGATGAGCATGATGAGCGAGGCGCTCCTGCCCAGCGCCTGCGAGGTGGACGTCACGGGCGTGCTCACCATGTACGCCATGCAGCTCGCGTCCGGCACGCCCAGCGCCCTGGTCGACTGGAACAACAATTACGGCGCGGACGACGACAAGTGCGTGCTGTTCCACTGCGGCAACTGGGCCAAGTCCTTCCTGCCCGACATCAAGGTCGCGAACGCCCCCATCCTCGGCTCCACCCTCGGCGTCGAGAACACCTGGGGCGCGCTCGACGGGCGCACCCCGGCCGGGCCGCTCACCTTCGGACGCATCACCACGGACGACGCCCGCGGCGTCATCCGCGCCTACGTCGGCGAGGGCTCGCTCACCAACGACGAGCTCAAGACCTTCGGCAACCGCGCGGTGGCGCATGTCCCGAAGCTCCAGCAGCTCCTCCGCTACGTCTGCCGGGAGGGCTTCGAGCACCACGTCGTCATGAACTCGTCCCGCACCGCCGCCGTCCTGGCCGAGGCGTGCGAGACGTACCTCGGGTGGGAGTGCCACTGGCACAACCGGCCGGACGAGTGACCCGGCCGATGACCGACCACGACCTCCAGTTGAAGGCCGTGGCCTTGCGCCGGCGGATGCTCCGCCTGATCCACCACGCCGGCGCCGGGCACACCGGCGGCGGGCTGTCGTGCCTCGACATCCTGAACGTCCTCTACCACCGCGTCCTCCGCGTCGACCCCGCGGCCTGGCCCGCGCCCGGCCGCGACCGCTACGTCCAGAGCAAGGGCCACTGCGTCGAGGCGCTGTACGCCGTGCTCGCCGACCGGGGCTTCTTCCCGGACGCCCACCTCGACACGGTCTGCCAGTACCGCAGCTACTACGTCGGCCATCCCACGCGGAAAATCCGGGGCATCGAGTTCAACACCGGCGCGCTCGGCCACGGCCTGCCGATCTGCCTCGGCCTCGCCCTCGCCGCCAAGATGGACCGCGCCCCCTGGCGCGTCTTCACGCTGCTGGGCGACGGCGAGCTGGCGGAGGGCTCCAATTGGGAGGCGGCCATGGCCGCCGCGCACTACCGCCTGGACAACCTCGTGGCCGTCCTGGACCACAACACGCTCCAGATCACCGGCCCCACCCGCGACGTCATGTCGAACGAGCCGCTCGACGAGAAGTGGCGCGCGTTCGGGTGGGAGGTCCGCGCGTGCGACGGGCACGACTACGCCGCCCTGACCGCCGCCCTCTCCACGCCTCCGCCGGCCGGCCAGCCGCTGCTCGTCATCGCCAACACCGTCAAGGGCCGCGGCGTGAGCTTCATGGAGAACGTCGGCAAATGGCACCATGGCGTGCCGAGCGACGCCGAGCTCGCCCGCGCGCTCGCGGAGCTCGACGCCGCCGAGGCGAAGCTCAAGGAGGCCGTCCCATGAGCGCGCCCGCCCCGTCGATGTTCACGCCGGCCGCCCTGGCCGTCGCCGGGCGGCTCGGGCTGCGCCTGGGCCGCGCCAACCTCGAGGAGTTCGCCGCGACGCTGCAGGAGCTCGCGGCCGCCGACCGCCGGATCGTGGTCGTCACGAGCGATTCCCGCGGCTCGGGCAAGCTCGCGCCCTTCGGCCAGGCCCTGCCGCAGCAGATCGTCGAGGTCGGCATCGCCGAGCAGAACCTGGTCGGCATCACCGCCGGGCTCGCGGCCGCGGGCAAGAAGGCCTTCGGCGTGTCGCCCTCCTGCTTCCTCACCGCGCGCGCACTCGAGCAGATCAAGAACGACGTGTGCTATTCCGACGTCCCGGGCGTCCTCGTCGGCATCAGCGCCGGGGTCAGCTACGGCGCGCTGGGCTCGACGCACCATTCGCTGCACGACCTCGCCGCGCTGCGCGCAATCCACAACGTCACGGTCGTCGTCCCCGCGGACAACTTCGAGACCCGCGAGGCCGTGCGCTTCGCCGCGCAGGCGACGGCGCCCGTCTTCCTCCGTTTCGGCAAGGCCCCGATGTACCGCCTGCACGCCCCGGGCGCGCGTTTCGCCCCCGGCCGCGCGCTCCCGCTCCGCGACGGCCGCGACGTCGCCTTCCTCGCCACGGGCGAGACGGTCGTGCACGCCCTCCTCGCCGCGGCCGACCTCGGCACGCAGGGCGTCTCCGCGCGCGTGCTCAGCTTCCCCACCGTCAAGCCACTCGACGCCGAGGCCGTCCTGGCCGCCGGCCGCGAATGCCGCGCCGTGGTGACCGTCGAGGAGCACTCCGTGCACGGCGGCTTCGGCGAAGCCGTGGCCGCCACGCTGCTGGCCGCGGGCCTCGCGCCGAGATTCCGCCTGGTGGGATTCCCCGACGAGGACACCGTCACCGGCAACCAGGCCGACATTTTCCGGCATTACGGCCTCTCGATGGAGGGGCTGGGCGCGACGGCCCGCGCGCTCCTTTCCGGCGCGGCCCCCGGCCGCTGAACCCGGACCTTCGCCGGGAACCTCCAACCCCCACGCGCCTTGCTTTTCCTCGCCCTCGACCAAAGCACCTCCGCCACCAAGGCGCTGCTGTTCGACCGCGCCGGGGACGTGGTCGACCGGGAGTCGCGGGAGCACCGCCAGCTCTACCCGCGGCCGGGCTGGGTCGAGCACGACGCGGCGGAGATCTGGGCGAACACGCGGGCGACGCTCCAGGAGCTCCTCCGCCGCCACGCCGCCCGGCGGGAGGAAATCGCCGGCCTCAGCCTCACCAACCAGCGCGAGACCGTCGTGGTCTTCGACCGCGCGAGCGGCGAGCCGCTGGCGCCGGCCATCGTCTGGCAGTGCCGGCGCGGCGAGGAGCTCTGCGCCGCGCACCGGGCCGCCGGAGCCGAACCGCTGGTGCGCGCGCGGACCGGCCTCTCGCTCGACCCGTATTTTTCGGCGTCCAAGCTCCAGTGGCTGGTCCGAAACCGGCCGGACCTCCGCACGCGGCTCGCCGACGGCTCGGCGCTCGTCGGCACGATCGACGCCTACCTGGTCCACCGGCTCACGCGCGGCGAGGTGTTCGCCACCGACGCCACCAATGCGAGCCGCACGCTGCTCTTCGACATCGCGCGGCTCCGGTGGGACGACGAGCTGTGCGGGCTCTTCGAGGTGCCCGTCCGGGCGCTGCCCGAGGTGCGCGCCTGCTCCGCCGCGTTCGGCGCCACCACGCTCGACGGCCTCCTGCCCCGCGCGCTGCCCATCTGCGGGGTGATGGGCGACTCGCAGGCGTCCCTGTTCGCCCAGCGCTGCTTCACGCCGGGATCGGCGAAGGTCACGTTCGGCACCGGCTCCTCGCTGCTCCTCAACCTCGGCCCCCGGCCGCGTCTCACCGGCAACGGCGTCCTGACCGCCCTGGCGTGGACGCACGCGGGCGCCCCGACCTACGCGTTCGAGGGCATCGTCATTTCCTCGGCCTCGACGCTCACCTGGCTGCGCGACCAGCTCGGGCTGGCCGAGGACGTGCCCGCGCTCGAGCGGCTCGCCGCCGGCGTGGAGGACAGCGGCGGCGTGCATCTCGTCCCCGCGTTCACGGGCCTGGGCCTGCCGCACTGGCGGCCGAACGCGCGCGCCGCCATCACCGGCCTCAGCCCGCACAGCGACCGCCGGCACGTCGCGCGCGCGGCGTTCGAGTCGATCGCCTTCCAGGTGGCCGACGCGCTGGACGCCCTTCGCGCCGAGGCCGGCACGCCCGTCGGCTCGATCCACGCCGACGGCGGGCCCACGGCCAGCGCGTTCCTCATGCAGCTGGCGGCCGACCTCACCCAGGCGGAGCTCCGCGTCGCCCGCCATCCCGAGGCCTCGCCGCTCGGCGCCATGCTGGCGGGGCAGCTGGGGCAGGGCTTCATTCGGTCGATCGCCGAGATCGCCGCCCTCCCCCAGGACGAGATCGTGTATCGTCCCGCGTTGCCGGCCGCCCGCGCCGCCGCGCGGCGCGCCGCGTGGGACGCCGCGGTCCGCCAGGTCCTCGCCGGGTCCCCGGGAAGTTAGGATTCCGCATAAACCCACCGGGAAGGCCGGCAGCCGCGCGCCGTGCCATGCGGTAGGATACGACACCCCCCGCGCCGGCGAACGCCGGCCGGCCCCGACCGCGCCCCCGACGGTCAGCCATGAGTTCCCCCACCCCGTCCTCCTCCGTGAGCGCGCCGCCGTGCATCGTCGAGCCGGCCGCCCAGGCCCACTGGTTCAAGAAGGAGGTGCATGCGCACGACGGCCAGCTCCGCGCCTACCTGCGCGGCGCGTTTCCGCGCGTGCGCGACGTCGACGACGTCGTGCAGGAGTCGTACCTGCGGATCTGGCGGCGCCAGGCGGTCCGGCCCATCCAGTCGGCCAAGGCCTTCCTTTTCACCATCGCCCGCCGCCTGGCCATCGACTGGGTCCGCCATGAGAAGATTTCCGCCGCGGCGCCTGTGGAGGAATTGGAGTCCCCGGACGTTCTTATCCAGGAACCCACCGTCGACGCCGTCAGCCGCGCGGAACTGATCGCGCTGCTCGTCGACGCGGTGGACAGCCTCCCCGCCCGCTGCCGCGAAGTCGTGATCCTCCGCAAATTCAAGCTGCTCTCCGCCCGCGAGACCGCCGGGCGCCTCGGCATCAGGGAGCACACGGTGGACATGCAGCTCAGCCGCGGCACCGCCCGCATCCGCGCTCACCTCGCGGCGCGCGGCATCACCCGCATCCTTGGCCGTGACTTCTGACCCCTCCCCTCCTCCCGACGAGATCCGGACCGCCGCGGCGGCCTGGGCGGCGCGCTGCTCCTCCGGCATGGCCGCGCCCGAGCGCGCCGCGTTCCGCGCGTGGCTGCGCGCCGATGCCCGCCATGCGGCGGCGTTCCGCGCGGCCAACGGGCCGGCGGGGGACTGCGACTGGGCCTGGACGGCCGACGCGGTGGACGAGGTCCTGGCCGGCCTGGCGCAGCGCGACCGGCGCCGCCGCCGGCGGCGGGCCACCCTGGCCGCGGCGGCCGCCGGTGTTCTCCTCGCGGCCGGAGCCTTCCATCTTCTGCCCGGATCGGGGAGACCCGAAGCCGCGGCCGCCGCGCCGACGGTCGCGGTCATCGCGCCGCGCACCCTGGCGCTGCCCGACGGCTCGCAGGTCGAGCTGGAGGACGGCGCCCACGTCACGGCCGACTTCTCGGGCGCGGTCCGCGCCGTGCTCCTGGACCGCGGCACCGCCCACTTCCAGGTCGCGCACGACCCCCAGCGCCCGTTCGTCGTGCGCGCCGGCGCGTTCGCGGTCCAGGCCGTCGGCACCGCCTTCGCCATCGATCTCGACGAGCGCCAGGTGACGGTGCTCGTGACCGAGGGCGTCGTCCGGATCGACCCGCCGTCGGCCGCGGGCGCGGCCACACCGGACTCGCCCCCGCTCGCGGCGGTCGGCGCCGGCAGCGCCGTCGTGCTGCCGGCCGACGCCGCCGGGCCAAGCGTCGCCGCGATCGACGCCGCCGAGCTGCGGGAACGATTGAGCTGGCGCATTCCGCGGCTGGAGTTCAGCGGCACCCCGCTCCGGGAGGTCGTTGCGCTGATGAGCCAGCACAGCGGCGAGCGCATCGAGCTGGGCGACGAGGCCGTGGGCGCCACGCGGGTGAGCGGCATCCTCCGCGCGGACCGGGTCGACGCCCTCATCGAGAGCCTGCAGGCGGACTTCGGCATCCGGGCCGAGCGGCGCGGCGACCGGGTGGTGCTGCGCAGCGCGCGCTGAGGCGGACCTTGTTTCGGCGGCGGTGTAGAGGTTCCGGCCCGCGGGCCGTTTACCCGGCTAGGATGGCGAAGCCGTCCGCCCCAACCCCATGCACATCCCGTCTGTCCTGTCCTTCCTGCGGAGGCGTCTCGCCTCCTGGGCCCTGGCCGGCGTCCTCGCCGCCGGGCCCTTCGCCCGCGCCGCGGAGCCCGCCACCCACGCCTTCGACCTCCCGGCGGGCCGCGCCGAGCAGACGCTCAAGCTCCTCTCGCGCCAGGCCGGCGTCGAGGTCCTGTTCTCCAGCGACGCCGCGGCCGGCGTCACGACGAACGCGGTCAAGGGCCGGTACACCAGCCTGGAGGCCGCGCACCGGATGCTGGACGGCACGGCGCTGTCCGTGCGGGCCGGCCGCGACGGCGTGCTGCAAGTCGCCCGGGCCACCGACCCAAACGTCGAAAGGGCGGTGCGGACCGAGGAGCGCAGCCGCCCCGCCCCCGAGCTCCCGACCGCGGCTGACGCATCCGCGGACGAGACGATCCAGCTGAGCCCGTTCCATGTCTCCGCCGAGAGCGACCACGGATACCGCACCCGCGACATCGTGACCGGGACCAAGATCGCGACGCCGCTGCAGGAATCCCCCCTCAGCGTCACCGTGATCAACCACGAGCTGCTCGAGGACATCAACGTGCAGCGCGTGACCGACGCGCTCGCCTTCACCCAGGCCGGCGTCTCCAGCACCGGCCGGACCTGGGCCGACCAGGAGACCTTCGTCTTCCGCGGCTACGAGGGCGCCATCCTGCGCAACGGCATCCGGTTCAACGCGTGGACCGACTCCAGCAACATCGAGCGCGTCGAGCTGGCCCGCGGCCCGAGCGCGATCCTCTACGGCTTCGTCGCCCCCGGCGGCGTGGTGAATTACGTCACGAAGAAGCCGCTGCCGAAGAGCCTGGCGTACTTCAAGGCCGGATGGGCCAGCGAGCACGGCAGCCGGCTCGAGTTCGACTACAACCGCCCGCTCGCAGCCGACCACCGCCTGCTCCTGCGCGTCAACGGCGCGCGCAGCGACGGCGACACCTGGATCGTGTACCAGACGATCCACGACACGTTCCTCAACCCGAGCGTGACCTGGAACATCTCGCGGTCCACCTCGCTCAGCTACGACCTCACGTACCGGAAGCGCAAGGGCGCGTTCGAGCGCATCCGCTTCTACTACTTCCCGCAGCGCGACGGCTGGCCCTCGCTGCCGCTCGCGCCCTTCAACGACCAGCTGGGCGGCACGGTGGGCTACGACCGCAACCCGGGCATCGCCCCGTGGACGTGGGCCGAATGGGACCGCCGGCGCCACGAGGTGCGCCTCGAGCACCGGTTCAACGACCACTTCCGGTTCCTCGCCATCGGCGCCGACGACTACAGCCACGTCGAGCAGCTCACGATGTTCACGTTCTCCGCGGTGCGCGACATCGGCTACCAGAACGTGTTCATGCCGCCGCCGGACCACATCCTGCTCTCGAGCATGCCGATCTACGAAAACGTCCGGAAGCACTTCCAGTACTTCGAGGCCAACCTGCTCGCCCAGTTCGAGACCAAGTACTTCAAGTCCGACACGCTGATCGGCGTCTCCGGCAACCGGTTCCCGACGAAATACGACCGCAACGGCTACTTCGCGCCGGAGCCGTCGAAGATCGGGGCGATCGACTACACGCTGGCCTCGCCGTACATGAGCCGCGTCAGCGACCCGCTCTCGAAGCGCTATTACTACCCGAACCTCGACTACCGGAACTGGAACACCTGGTTCCTGGACAGCGTCACGACCTACGACTGGGGCAAGGCCGACTATTTCATCACGGAAAGCCTGGGCGCCCTCGACGACCGGCTGCACGTGCTCGCCGGCCTGCGCCGGCAACAGTACCGCGAGCTCCAGCTCGACCGCACGCTGCCGCAGTTCGGGGCGCTGTACGAGGCGTTCAAGGGCGTGTCCGTGTACGGCATCTGGTCCGAGACGGCCGAGAGCAACGGGCGGACCGTGCGGCACCAGCTCCCCCGCCCGCTCTCGGAGTCGAAGGGCTGGGACGCCGGCGTGAAATTCGAGGCCTTCGGCGGCAAGCTCGCGGGCTCGATCGCCTATTTCAAGATCACCAAGAGCAACCTCGCGATCAACGACCCCCGCGCGATCGTGGACTACGCCGCGGGGCTGGTGGACGACACCGTCACGTTCACGCCCGGCTCCGAGAGCAAGGGCATCGAGGCGAGCCTGCAGTTCCAGCCGAACCGCAACTTCCAGGCGATCCTGTCGTTCGCCGACACCGACGCGCGCATCCTGCCCGGCGATCCGAATCCCGCCGCCTGGAACGCGCCGCTCGTGCAGGTGCCGCCCCGGGCCTACACGCTGTTCGCCAAGTACGCCTTCACCGAAGGTCCGCTCGCCAAGCTGGCCGTCGGCGGCGGCTTCTCCCGCGCGGAGGGCCCGATCTACGTCGACAACCCGGTCACGATCCCGCTCGCGAACAAGGGCGGCTATTTCCTCGTGAACGCCTTCGTCCGCTACGGCGTGAAGGTGTACGGGCGCGACGTCGGCCTCCAGGTCGCCGGGAACAACCTGACGGACGACCGCTTCCTCCAGAACGGCGGCTACAACCCGCCGCGGGAGTACACCCTCTCGTTCGACGTCAAATTCTGATCCGTCCATGCGGATCAGTCGGGGTAGCACCTGACTAAACCCGGCGGCGTCCCTTGGGCGCCGCCGGGCCATTTGGCGGTCCCCGGCGGAATCGCCCGGCTGCCCCGCGGACGGTCTTGGAACCCGAACCATCCATGCGCCCATTCCTCCCCTGCCTGGTCCTCGCCGGCCTCGCCTGCGCCGCCGCGTCGCCCCCGGTCCGCGCCGCCGAGCCGTCCTTTCCGGCCCGCGTCGAGCGTTGGGGCGTCTTCGAGCTGGCGCTGGCCGGCCCCGCCGAGGGCAACCCGTTCGTCGACGTGCGGCTGACCGCGACGTTCACGCACCGCCAGCGCACGGTGGACGTCGAAGGATTCTACGACGGCGGGGGCGTGTATCGCGTCCGGTTCATGCCGGAAGAAACCGGCACGTGGACATTCGAGACCCGCAGCAACCGCTGGACGCTGACGAACCGGACGGGGACGTTCACCGCGACCGCGCCCGCGGCCGGCAATCACGGGCCCGTGCGCGTCCACGCCACGTACCACTTCGCGCATGCGGACGGCACGCCGTTCCGCCAGCTCGGCACCACCTCCTACACCTGGACCCACCGGCCGGAGGAGATCCAGGAGCAGACCCTGCGGACGCTCGCCGCGTCGCCCTTCAACAAGCTCCGCATGTGCGTCTTCCCGCAGTCGCACGGCATCCGGCACATGCCTCCGACGCGCTGGCCGTTCGCGGGCCAGCCGGGGAGCTTCGACTTCACGCGGTTCAATCCGGAGTTCTTCCAGCACCTCGAGGGGCGCATCGGGCAGCTCCGCGACCTCGGCATCGAGTGCGACCTGATTCTCTTCCACCCGTACGGCATGCGCGAGAACTGGGGCTTCGACACCCTCGACGCGGCCACGGACGAACGTTACCTGCGGTACGTCGTCGCGCGCCTCGCGGCGTTCCGGAATGTCTGGTGGTCGATCGCCAACGAATACGACCTGATGCCCACGAAGACCGAGGCCGACTGGGACCGGTTCTTCCAGATCGTCCGGGACGCGGACCCGTACGGGCATCTCCGCTCGATCCACAACTGCTGGCGGCTCTACAACCACAGCCATCCGTGGGTGACGCACGCGAGCATCCAGAACGGCAGCGCGGTCGAGGACGCCGGGCGCGCGGAACAGTTCCGCGCCGTCTGGCGCAAGCCGGTGGTCTTCGACGAGGCCAAGTACGAGGGCGACTTCGAGCAGTACTGGGGCCGGCTGTCCGGGCCGGAGATGGTGCACCGCTTCTGGGCGGGAACCGTCGGCGGCACCTATGTCGGGCACAGCGAGTTCTTCGTCGAGCCTCGCGAGGTCGTCTGGCTCGGCCAGGGCGGCGTCCTCCGCGGCGAAAGCCCGCGCCGGCTCGCGTTTCTCCGCGAGGTGCTGGCCGACGCGCCCGCCGACGGCATCGACCCCATCGAGCCCTGGCGAGACCCTTACGGCTCGTTCGACTACGCCCTCCCCGCGGGCGAGGCGGACTTCCATGCCGGCGGCAAGCCCGGCGAGTACTACCTGGTTTATTTCGGCCGGGCCCGTCCCACCCGCTGGACCTTCCAAGTCCACAACGCGGGCGTCGCCGAAGGCATGAAGTTCCGCGTCGAGGTAATCGACGCCTGGAACATGACCATCACGCCGGCCGCCCGGGAGTTCGTCCTGAAGAAAAAGGACGCCTATACCCTGGTCGATGCCGCGGGCGGCTCTGTCGACCTGCCCGGATTGCCCTACGTCGCGCTCCGCATCCGCCGGGTGCCGTAGCGGACGCCCCGGCCGATCACCGCGCGGCCCGCGGCTCTGCCTTTTCGGCGAATCCGGGCTGGGGTGGCGGCCACGAATCTTCGAAATTAGGATACCGGAAGAAACCCCCATAAATGCGGCGGATACCCCGCCTCGAATAACCTATGCTTTCCATTCCCCCCCCCGCCTGCCCCACTCCTGCCGCCGGCGCGAGCGCGCCCAGTGCGCCTCCCTCCGGCCCAGGACAGGCCCACCCGAGCCCCATGAAACCCCTGCTCCTTCTCGCCAGCCTGGCCGCCGCCACCACCGCCTTCGCCGGGGCGAACGCCCTCATCGACACCACCCGCTCGCCGCAGGCGCGGATGTACCTGCCCGATCTCGGCGACGTGCGGTGGAACGGCGGCCTGCTCGGCGGCCGGTTCGACGTCGCCCGCGACGTCATGGTCCCGCACATGTGGACGATCTTCTCCGACCAGCACGAGAGCCACGCGTGGGACAACTTCCTCCTCGCCGCCGGGCTGGGCCAGGGCCGCGACGGCAAGCCGCACGGCCCGCCGTTCAACGACGGCGATTTCCTCAAGTGGGTCGAGGCGCTCTGCCAGGTGTACGCCGTCACCAAGGACCCGGCGATCGACCGCCAGCTCGACGAGATCGCCGCCGTCGTCGCCAAGGCCCAGCGCGAGGATGGCTACCTGCACACGCCGAAGATCGCGCTCCAGCGCGCCGCGGCCGCCGCCGGCAACAAGCAGGAGTTCGAGGACCGCGAGCACTTCGAGACCTACAACATGGGTCACCTGATGACCACGGCCTGCGTGCACTACCGGGCCACGGGCAAGACCACGCTCCTCGACAGCGCGCGCAAGGCCGCCGACTACCTCGACAAGCTCTGCCGCGAGAAGCCGGCCGAGCTCGCACGGAACGCGATCTGCCCCTCGCACTACATGGGCGTGGTCGAGCTCTACCGCGTCACCCGCGAGCCCCGCTACCTCGACCTCGCCCGGAATCTCATCGAGATCCGCAGCCTCGTCCCGCCCACCGGCCTGGGCAGCGACCACAACCAGGACCGCGTTCCCTTCCGCGAGATGACCGAGGCGGTCGGCCATGCCGTCCGCGCCAACTACCTCTACGCGGGCGTCGCGGACGTGTTCGCCGAGACCGGCGACGCCTCGCTGCTGAAGACGCTCGAGGCGATCTCCGACGACGTCGCGACGCAGAAGCTCTACATCACCGGCATGACCGGCGCGCTCTACGACGGCGCCTCGCCCGACGGCGCGCCGGCGCGGCTGCATCCGCAGATCAAGACCGTCCACCAGGCCTACGGACGCGACTACCAGCTCCCGAACCTCACGGCGTACAACGAGACCTGCGCCACCATCGGCTACGGGATGTGGCTGTGGCGCATGCTGGCGGTCACGGGCGACGCGAAGTACGCGGACCTGTTCGAGCAGACGCTCTACAACGGCATCCTGCCGGGCATCAGCCTCGGCGGAAAACACTACTTCTACGTCAACCCGCTGAAGAAGCTGAACGACTTCAAGTACCCGCTCCGCTGGTCCCGCACGCGCGAGCCGAACATCAAGTCGTCCTTCTGCTGCCCGCCCAACGTCGTCCGCACGATCGCGGAGGCCCACAACTACGCCTACGCGCTGTCCGGCGACGACACCGTCTGGGTCAACCTTTACGGCGCCAGCGTCCTCCACACCGCCTTCGCGGACGGCGCGCGGATCAAGCTCCGGCAGGAAACCGAGTACCCGTGGAACGGCCGCGTGAAGCTCGTGATCGAGGAGGCGCCCGACCGCCGGGTCGCGTTCCAGGTGCGGGTCCCCGGCTGGCTCAAACCCGGCTCGTTCCGGGCCGGAGTGAACGGCGTTTCCCCCGAGCCGTGGAAGGTCGCGCCCGGCGGCTACGCGCGGATCGAGAAGCAGTGGCGGCCGGGGGACGAGCTCGTGGTCGAGATGGATTACGCGCCGGTGCTCGTGGAAGCCAACCCGCTCGTGGAGGAAACGCTGAACCAGGTGGCCGTGAAATATGGGCCGCTGGTGTACTGCCTCGAATCGGAAGACCTGGGCGAAGGCCGGCGCCTCACCGATGTGGCGCTCGACCTCGCCGGCAACCTCAGCTTCACCCCCCGGCGCGAGCGAATCGGCGGGGCCGACGTCCTCACGCTCACCGTTCCAGGCATCGCCCTTCCCCGCCGGGCCTGGAAACCCGGCGAGCTGTACCGCGAGATCGCCCCGGGCGCGGAACGCTCCGTCGCGAGCGTCGATCTCAAGCTCATCCCCTACTTCGCCTGGGGCAACCGCCACGAGGGCGGTGCCGAGGACGAGATGAGCGTGTGGATCCCGGTTCGCTAGCCGGGAAAACGATCCTCGCCCACCGCGTGCCCCGTCGATCCCCGAGCCCCGAAGGTCCGAACCCCGAATCACCGGCCTCGCGCCTTCCGCCGAGGCCGGTCTGGCGCGTCGACCCCTCCGCTTCCCCATGACCGCACCCACCGCCCCCTCGAAATCCGCGCCCGCCCCGGACGCGTCCACTATCACCCGGCAGCACTGGAAATGGTCGGCGCTTGCGGGCATGGCGTCCTACCTGGACGCCGGATCGATCGTGGCGCTCGGCGTCGGCATGGTGAACTTCGAGAAGGCCTTCGCGCTGTCCAAGGGCGAGATCGGCGCGCTCGCCGCCCTCGGCCCCAATGCCATCGGCTGCGCCGTCGGCGCGGTCGTGGGCGGCTGGCTCGGCGACAAGCTCGGCCGCAAGCGCATCTACCAATACGACCTGCTCGTCTACGCCGTGGGCATCCTGTGCGCCGCGTTCGCGGTGAACCGCGAGATGCTGTTCCTCGGCACCGTCATCATCGGCCTCGCGGTCGGCGCCGACGTGCCGACGTCCCTCGCGCTGGTCGGGGAATTCGCCCCCGCCAAGGCCCGCGGGCGGCTCCTCGGCTTCACCCAGGTCGCGTGGTGCCTCGGTCCCGTGATGGTCTTCGTCCTCGCGGCCGCGCTCGCGCATCACGGGCTCCTCGGCACGCGGATCGTGCTGCTGCACCTGTTCGTGGTGGCGGTGGTGACGTGGGCCCTGCGCCAGGGCCTGACCGAGTCGGCGCGGTGGAAGGAGGCGGCCTCGTCCTCCGCGGTCCGCCAGGGCCTCGGCGCGCTCTTCAGCGGCCGCCACCTGCGGGCGCTCGTGTGGACCGCCACCATCTACCTCTTCTGGAACCTCGCCGCGGGCACGGCCGGCATCTTCAATCCGTACATCATCGAGACGCTCGGCGCCGGCGGCCCGGTCGCGAGCGTGCTGCTTTCCTGCTCCGGCTTCGTCATCGCGATGGTCGTGACCGTCCTCGTGTTCATGCGCTACTCCGACCGCGACCACCGCACGCGCCGGCTGCTGTGGGGCATCGGCGCCGTCGTGCAGGTCTTCGCCTACGGCATGCTCCTCTTCCTGCCCTTCAGCATCCCCGTCGTGCTGGCGAACATCCTCCTCTTCTCGGCCGGCGGCGCCCTCGCGGGCGAGGCCTTCTACAAGGTCTTCAGCCAGGAATTGTTCCCCACCATGCTGCGGAGCACCGCCCAGGGCATCACTTTCGGCATCGCCCGCGTCATCCTCGGCGTCTGGAGCTTCTTCGTCCCGGTGCTGGCCTCGGCCGGCATCGGCCCGGTCGCGGGCCTGCTGGCGCTCTTCCTCCTCATCAGCGGCGGCGTGGGCTTCTTCTTCATGCCCGACACCTCCGGCAAGTCGCTGGAGGAGATCGAATCCGAGCGCGCCTGACGCCGCCATCCCTTCGATGATTCCCATCCGCATCACGGACCTGCGCTGCGAATACCTCGTCGCGCCGCTCGGGATCGACGAGACCGCGCCTCGCCTGAGCTGGCGGCTCGAGTCTCCCGCCCGCGGCCTCCGCCAGGTCGCGTATCGCGTCCGGGTGGCGGCCACGCCGGAAAAGCTCGCCGCCGGGCACGCCGACTTGTGGGACACCGGCCGGGTGGAGTCCGCGGCAACGACGCAAATCGCCTACGCCGGCGTTCCGCTGCCATCCCGTCAGCGCTGCCACTGGCAGGTCGAAGTCTGGCCGGCAACCGACGCCGCCCCCGCCGGTGGCAACGCGGCCCCGGCTCCGCTGCCCCCGGTCGTCTCGGCGCCGAGCTTCTGGACCATGGGCCTGCTCGAGCCGTCCGACTGGACGGCGAAGTGGATCGCCGCCGACCCCGGGATCATCCGCCGGGATTCCGGCGCGATCGCGGCCACCCTGACCGAACCCGGCACGCCGGCGCTCTTCCGCCGCGAGTTCGAGATTCCCGGCGGCGTCACGCGCGCCACGCTCTACGCGTCCGCGCGCGGGGTGTTCGAGCTGCGGGCCAACGGGCACCGCGTGGGCGACGACCTGTTCGCCCCGGAGTGGACCGATTACCGCAAGCGCATCCATTACCGAACCTACGATGTCACGAGCCTGGTGACATCCGGGGCCAATTGCCTCGCCGCGACCCTCGGCGACGGCTGGTGGAGCGGCTATGTCGGCTGGCAGGAGACGCGCGCCCGCTATGGATCGCTCGAGAACAGCCTCGTGCTGCAGCTCGAGGTGCAGCTCGCGGACGGCTCCCGCATCACGCTCGGCACCGACGCGACCTGGACCTGCAACACCGGCCCGATCCTCAGCTCGGATTTCATGATGGGCGAGGCCTACGACGCCCGGCGGGAACGCACCGGCTGGGATCGCCCGGCCGAGCAGCCGGCAGATGCGACCCGACCCGGAAAGGCCGGGATCGATCCCGTCGCGCCCGCGGCGGGCCACCGCCCAACTGTGCAGCCGGCGGATGTGGCCCGGCCCGGAAGGGCCGGGATAGGCGACTGGCTGCCGGCCCGCGAGGTGGCCGCGCCCGCCGCCCGCCTGGTCGCCCAGGGATCCGAGCGCGTCCACGTCATCGAAACACTCCGTCCCGAGCCCGCCGGCCGTCCCCCGCCCGGGGGGCGGCTGTACGACCTGGGCCAGAACATCGCCGGCTGGGTGCAGCTGCGCCTCCACGATTTTCCCGCCGGCATGCGCATCACCCTGCGGCACGGCGAACGGCTCACGGCCGAAGGCGCCCTGTACACCGAGAACCTGCGGCGGGCGAAGGCCACCGACGTCTACATCACCCGCGGCGGACCGCTCGAAACCTGGCATCCGCACTTCACCTTCCACGGCTTCCAGTACGTCGAGGTCACGTTCGACCCGCCTCCGCCGCCGACGGCCGTGCTGGTCCCGATCGCATGCGCGATCCATTCCGCGACCCCGCCGGCCGGGCGCTTCGAGTGTTCGCACCCGGGCGTGAACCGGCTGTGGCGGAACGCGCTCTGGTCGCAGAAGGACAACTTCCTCTCCGTCCCCACCGACTGCCCGCAGCGCGACGAGCGGCTCGGCTGGATGGGCGACGCGCAGGTCTTTCTCCGCACCGCGACCTGCAACATGGACGTCGCGGCCTTCTTCACGAAGTGGATGGTCGACGTCGAGGACGCGCAGACGCCCGAGGGCATCTTCCCGGACGTCGCCCCGCGCATCCCGGAGGACGTCCGCTTCGTCGGACTCGACGACCTCGGTGGCGCCGCCGGCTGGGCCGACGCCGGCATCATCGTGCCCTGGACCATCTGGCGCGTGTATGGCGATCGCCGGATCATCGAGCGGCACTGGCGCGCGATGGTCGCCTGGCTCGATTACCTCGAGCGGACGAATCCCGACGGGCTCCGCACCCGCGCCCTGCACAACAACTACGGCGACTGGCTCTGCATCCCGACCGACACGAGCTTCCGCACGCATTCGCCGATGAAGAACCTCCTCGCGACCGCGTATTGGGCCGACGACGCCGCGAAGATGGCGCGCATGGCCCGCGCGATCGGGCGCGAGGCCGACGCGGCGCGCTTCCAGGCCACTTTCGAGAAGATCCGGAGCGCATTCCAGCGCGAGTGGCTCCTCCCGGACGGCCGCTTGAAGGTGGAGACCCAGACCGCCTACCTCCTCGCGCTCGCGTTCGACCTCCTGCCGGCCGGGCTTCGCGCCGCCGCGGCCGGCCATCTGGTCGGGAATATCCGCGCCCTCGGCTGGCACCTCAGCACCGGCTTCATCGGCATCAGCCACCTCAATCCCCAGCTCACGCTCGCCGGCCACAACGACGTCGCCTACCGCCTGCTGCTGCAGGACACGTTCCCCTCGTGGCTTTACCCGGTGAAGCACGGCGCGACCACCATCTGGGAGCGGTGGAACGGCTGGACCCACGACGACGGTTTCTTCAACCCGCAGATGAACTCCTTCAACCACTACTCCCTCGGCTCCGTGGGCGAGTGGCTGTTCCGGCACGTCGCCGGCATCGAGCTCGATCCCGAGGTGCCGGGCTACGCCCGCTTCGTCCTGCGGCCCCACCCCGGGGAAGGGCTCGCCCACGCCGGCGCCTCGCTCCGCACGATGCACGGTGAGATCGTCAGCCGCTGGCGAATCGACGGAAAAGAATTCTCTTGGGAGGTCGTGGTCCCGCCCAACACCACCGCCCGCATCTTCGTCCCCGCCGCGACGGAGTCCGCCGCCCGCGCCGACGGGCTCGCCCCCGAAGGCCACGACGGCCATTTCGCGCTCTTCAACGCCCCCGCGGGCCGCTACCGTTTCACGAGCACCCTTTCGTGATCGCCGGTCTGCCGTCTCCTCCGTGTCCGCCCGCCTCACCGCCCGCTACCTCATCGAGACGCCGCTGAGCGTGGCGGCCGCCGCGGCCGCGCTCGCGGGCGAGCAGTCGTCCGGGACGTTCGTGCCGGTGCCGGGCGAGACCGAGGAGCTCAAGTCGCGGTTCGCCGCCCGCGTCGAGCGCATCACCGAGCTCGAGACCGTGCGCGAGCCGGCGCTGCCGACCGGCCGCCCCCCGGAGCCGCATTACCGCCGGGCGGAGATCGTCGTCTCGTGGCCGATCGAGAATTTCGGCTACAACCTGCCCACGCTGGTCTCGACCGTGCAGGGCAATCTCTACGAGCTGCCGCATTTCACGGGGCTCAAGCTCGTCGACCTGGACCTGCCGGCGGAATTCGTGGCCCGCTTCCGCGGCCCCGCCTTCGGCATCGCCGGCACGCGCCGCCTGGCGGGCGTGGAGGGCCGGCCGCTGGTCGGGACGATCGTGAAGCCCAGCATCGGGCTCACCCCGGTCCAGACCGCCGCCCTCGTCGAAACGCTGGTGAACGCCGGGATCGACTTCATCAAGGACGACGAGCTGATGGCCGATCCGCCGCACTCGCCGTTCGACGCGCGCGTCGAGGCCGTGATGGCCGTCATCAACCGCCACGCCGAGCACGCCGGCCGCAAGGTGATGTACGCCTTCAACATCTCCGACGAGCTCGACGCCATGCAGCGGCATTACGACCGGATCGTCGCCGCCGGCGGCACGTGCGCGATGCTCAGCCTGAACAGCGTCGGCCTCGCCGCCGCGAAGAAGATCTGCGACCGCGGCGCGCTCGCCATCCACGGCCACCGCAACGGCTGGGGCATGCTCAACCGCCATCCCCTCTTCGGCATCGAGTTCCCGGCCTACCAGAAGCTCTGGCGCCTCGCCGGGGTCGATCAGCTCCACGTCAACGGCATCGCGAACAAGTTCTGGGAGCCCGACGACTCCGTCGTGCGTTCCATCGAGGCGTGCCTCGCCTTCCAGCCCGGCGGCCGCCCGGTGCTGCCGGTCGTGTCGTCCGGGCAGTGGGGCGGCCAGGCGCCGGAAACGTTCCGGCGCACGAAGACGATCGACCTGCTGTACATGGCCGGCGGCGGCATTCTCGCGCACCCCAATGGCGCGGCCGCCGGCGTCGAATCGCTCCAGCTCTGGTGGCGCGCGGCCGTCGAGGGCCACACGATCGACTCCGCCGTCGCGAAGTACCCCGCCCTCGGTGTCTCGGCCGCCCGGTTCGGCCGGACCGGCTGAAACGCGCCTCGCCCGCCTGCTTTGGCCGCCGCTCTCCACATCGCCTATTACGCCGACGATTTCACCGGCGCGACGGACGCCTTGGAGAGCCTGACGCTCGCCGGCCTGCGCACGCGGCTGTTCCTCGATCCGCCGACGCCGCGGCAGCTCGCCGCCCACCCGAACCTGCAGGCCATCGGCGTCGCCGGACTGACGCGCTCCCAGTCGGCCCCGGCCCTGGCCCGCACGCTCCGGCCGGCCCTCGCGGCGCTCCGCCGTCTCGGTCCGCGGCACGTTCACTACAAGGTGTGCTCGACCTTCGACTCGTCGCCCCGGACGGGCAGCATCGGCCGGGCGATCGAGGTCGGCCGCGGCGTCTTCGGGCGGCGCGTCGTGCCCCTGCTCGTCGCCGCGCCGGCGCTCGGCCGCTACAGCGTGTTCGGCAACCTGTTCGCCCGGTACGGCATCGGCAGCGAGGGCGCGATCCACCGGCTCGACCGTCATCCGGCCGCCAGCCGCCATCCCGTCACGCCCATGGCCGAGGCCGACCTCCGCCGGCACCTCGCACGCCAGACCGGCCTGCATGCGGCGCTTTTCGACATCCTCGACGTCGCGCTCCCGCCGGGCGAAGCCCGCGCCCGTTTGCGCGAGCTCGTCCGCGGCGGCGCCGACATCGTCCTCTTCGACGCGCTGCGTTCGGAGCAGCTCGCGCGCATCGGCGAGCTGATCGACGGCCTCGCGCCCGCGCGCGGCCCGCTGTTTTCGGTCGGCTCCTCCGGCCTGGGCTCGGCCCTGGCGTCGGCCGCTCCGGCCGGCGCCGCGCATCCCGCGTTCCGTCGCGGCGCGCCGCCGCTCGCGACCCCGCTGCTGGTGCTCTCGGGATCGTGTTCCCCCGTGACGGGCGGGCAGATCGAGCACGCACTCGCCCGAGGGTTCACGGGAATCGAGATCGGCCCCGGCCCTTCCGGGCCGGGCCACGGATTCCGTATCCAGGGCTCGGCTCGTGGCCCGGCCCGGAAGGGCCGGGATGAGGTCGCCGCAAAAATCATCGCCGCCCTCGCGTCCGGCCGCTCGGTCGTCGCGTACACCGCGCGCGGATCCGCCCGCGGAAAACCGGCCGACCCCCGTGTCCTGGGCGGGCACCTGGGCCGGCTGGGCCGCGCCGTGCTCGCCGCGACCGGCCTCCAGCGCCTGCTCGTCGCCGGCGGGGACACGTCGAGCTACGCCGCGCGCGCGCTCGGCATCGAGTCCGTCGAGATGCTCGCCCGCCTCGCCCCCGGCGCCCCGCTCTGCCGCGCCCACGCCCCGGGCTCGCCCGCGGACGGCCGGGAAGTCAACTTCAAGGGCGGCCAGGTCGGCGCCCCCGATTATTTCGTGAAAGCCTCGGCCCGCTGATGCGCCGATCGCCACGCCGCTTCCCGTCCCATGCCCACGCTCGCCCTCATCCACACCTCCGCCACGCTCGTCCCGGTCTTCGCCCAGCTGTGCGCGGCCAAGCTGCCCGGCGTGACCACGTTCAACATCGTGGACGACAGCCTGGTCCGCGCCATCGGGGCGAAGGGCGCCCTCACGGCCGACATCGCGCGCCGGGTCGCGGGCTACATCGCGTCGGCCGAATCGGGCGGCGCCGACCAGATCCTCGTCACCTGCTCCTCCATCGGGCCCGCGGTCGAGGCCGCCGCGCCCTTCGCGGCCGTGCCAGTGCTGCGGGTGGACCAGCCCATGGCCGACGCCGCGGTGCGGACGGGACGCCGGATCGGCGTGATCGCCACGCTGCCGACCACCCTCGGCCCGACGTCCGACCTCGTGCGGCGGCGCGCGGCGGCGGCCGGGCGCGAGATCGCGCTCGAGCCCGTCCTGTGCCCGGGCGCCTTCGAGGCGCTGATGGCCGGCGACGCCGCCAAACACGACGCGCTGGTCGCCGCCGCCCTGCGCGACCTGGCCGCGCGCAGCGATGTCGTGGTCCTGGCGCAGGCCTCGATGGCCCGCGTGGTGGAAACCCTCGCGGCCGCCGACCGGCGGATCCCGATCCTCGCCAGCCCGCCGCTCGCCATCGACCATCTGGCCGGGATATTGAACCATTGATTCCCAGGCCGATGGCTGGCGGTAGGCCCGCCCTCCCGCCCTCTT
>DASPMS010000066.1:0-45308 GCA_035626915.1 Opitutaceae bacterium | reverse complement strand
GTAGCTCAGTGGTAGAGCAGAGGACTCATAAGCCTTTGGTCGCCGGTTCAATCCCGGCCCCTGGCACCACTCCCGCCGCGCGCTCGCGGTTGGAAATCGGGGGTTAATGCCGTGGACGCGGGCCTCGCCGTCACGGCCGCGCGCGCGAAGGATGGTCGGGGAATTTGTTTGGCGCGAAATGTTCCGGCCGGCAATTTGCCCCAATGGCGGACACCGCCGAGAAGCACGATTCGCGCCCCTTCCACCTGCTGACGCAGCCCGTCGGCACGTCGCCGGAGGAAGAAAAGCTGCGCCAGCTCCAGGCGGCGCTGTCGGACACGTCCGGCCGCAACGCCGCCATTCTCGTCGTGGACGACACGGAAGCGCTGCGCAAGGTGGTGGTCCTGAACCTCAACGCCCTGGGCTACGAGAACGTGAGCGAGGCGAAGGACGGCGAGGTGGCGCTCAAGATGCTGCACGACCGCGAATACGATCTGGTCGTGCTCGACCTCAACATGCCGCGGCTCGACGGCTTCGGCGTGCTGACCGCGCTGCGCAACGACCCGCTCCGCCGGCACGTGCCGGTGGTCGTCGCCTCGGGGCTGGACCAGCTCGACGCGATCGTGCGCTGCATCGAGCTCGGCGCGGAGGATTTCCTCCCGAAGCCCGTGAACGCGGTGCTGCTCCGCGCGCGGGTCGGCGCCTCGCTCGAGCGCAAGCGGCTCCGCGATCTCGAGCGGCTCCGGCTGCTCGAGCTGCAGCGCGAGAAGCGGCTCCTCGAGATCGAGCAGGAGAAGTCGGAGCGCCTGCTGCTGAACATCCTCCCCGCCCCCATCGCCGAGCGGCTCAAGCAGGGCGAGCAGACCATCGCCGAGCGCCACGCCGAGGTCACGGTGCTGTTCGCCGACATCGTGGAGTTCACCGCCTTCACCAACCGCACCGACGCGCAGGTGCTCGTCTCGCTCCTCAACGACCTGTTCTCGCGCTTCGACCGGATCGCGGGCCGGCGCGGGCTGGAGAAGATCAAGACGATCGGCGACTGCTACCTCGTCGCCGGCGGCGTCCCGACCGGCCGGGCCGACCACGCCACCGCCGTCGCCGACATGGCGCTGGAGATGCTCAGCACCCTCGCGGCGTTGAACCGCGAGCGCGGCACCTCGATCGCCATGCGCATCGGCATCCACTCGGGCCCGGTGGTCGCGGGCGTGATCGGAAGCCGGAAGTTCACGTACGATCTGTGGGGCGCGACCGTCAACCAGGCCAACCGCATGCAGTCCTCGGGCCTGCCGAACCGGGTCAACGTCTCGGCGCGCACGTCCGAGCTCCTCCAGCGCGAGTTCCGGCTCACGGAGCGCGGCACCGTGGTCTGCAAGGGCATCGGCGAGGTGCGGACCTACCTGCTCGACGGGCGCATCAACGCGGCCGCGGATTCCGCACCGCCGGTCTGAAGCTCAAAGATCGTCGGGCCCCAGCCACCGGAAGCTCCGCACGACGAACCGGCGGCCGCCGGGGCCGGCTGCCGGATCCCGCTGCACGACGGCCTCGCACCAGGCGGCCGATTCGACGAGTGCGGCGGCGGGATTCAGCGCGTCCCCGTAGGCCCGGACGCGAAACGTGTCGGACCGCACGGCGAGCCACGGGCGCATCCCGGCCGCGAACTCCTCCGGCGTCACGCCGCTGCCGCGCAAGGCCGCCGCCAGCGCGGTGCTGGACAGGAAAGCCTCGACGCTCGTGAACGGGCCGCGCTCCTGCTTGCCGGGCCCCGCCGCGGAGGCGAAGGCGCGGCTGAGATTTTCCCCGAACACCGCCGGCGAGGTGAGACGTTCGTCCGCGGGCCGGCCGCGGTTGTAGGTCGCCGCCACGCCGCGCCAGTAGCGGGCCGAGTCGCTGTTGATGTTGAGCAATCCCGCGACCCCGCCCGTCCCACCGGGTCCGGCAATGATTCCCCGGTGGCCCGCCCCGACGACGTGCGCGTTGGCCTGAAGCTGGCCCGCGGAGACCGCGTGGCCGGGGATGAAAGCGATCTGCCCGTAAGACTGGATCCGGAGCAGCGCGGGCGCCGCGGGATCGAGGGTCGGAAACAGCTCGTCGAGCGCGTGCCGGCCGGCCGTCGTGCCGGGCGCGGCCATCGCCGCGCTCAACTTCACGCCCTCGTCCCCGACCCACCACGCGAGGCGGCCGCGCGGCGCCCGCGATGCGGGGACCGGATGGTCCACGGTCTCCCACGGGACCCGCACATGCTCCCGATCGGGCCCGTCCGCCCCGAGGGTCCCGGCGCCGACCATCACCACGGAATTCGCGTCGTCGAGGACGGCTGGCGGCGGCGTTTCGGACCCCGAGGCCAGCCACGCCACCCAGCTGCCCGTCTCGCGCCAGACGCCGGTCCAGTGGCGCGCCGCGGGCGACATGCCCGCGATCCCCGCCATCCCCGTGATCCGATCGTCCGCGGCGGCGTGCGCCTGCAGCGACCCGACCGCGAGAGCGAGAGCCGTCAGCGCGTTTTGGCGGGCCTGCAGGCGGCGTTCCGCCGCGCCGGTCGCCTGCGCTTCCAGCCGCCCGAGCGTGGCGAGCGCCCATGCGACGAGCACGAGCAGGCCAAGGAGCAGCACCACCAGCACGAGTACGAAGCCGGCGCTCGGTGCGCGGCAGGAAGGCGCAAGGAGCGTCATGGGCGCGCGCCTTTCAGTTCCACCCGGCGCACCATCACGCGGGAGTTTTCTTCCGCGACCGCCCACCACCACGCGTCGTCCGCCGCATACGCCGGCGGCCGCGCCAGGCGGCCCGTCTCGATCAGTTCGAGCTGGCGCGCCCCCTCCTCGGACAGCACGCGCAGCAGGACGTCGACGGTGTCGGGCCAGCCTCCCGCCTCCGCCGCCGCCGCGTGCGCCACGTCGTGTGCGTCCGTCGGAAAGATGCGCTCCAGCTCGCCCGTCTGCGCGCGGCGGTGCAGCCACACCCCGAAGTCGATCACATTGGTGATGACCGCGTCGCTCACGGCGGGATTCGCGATCGTCGACGGCGCGCGGGTGCCGGCCGGAGCCTCCGCCGAGCTGGCCCACGCCGGGGCGGTCACGTCGGCGCCACGCAAGAATGTCTCCTCCGCGCCGATTGCCGACCGGAAAAGCACATACCGCACCGGCGCCGGATTGGCGGGCGTCACTGGTCCGGTGACAGGTCGGCGCGCGATCTGCCACGCGACCACCCGTGGCAGCGCGGGCTCGGCGGAGGATTCGGCGGTGACCGTGAGCAATCGCAGCCGGGCGCCGGAGAGGCCGAAACGCGCGTCCGTCAGGTCCGCGCCGGTGCCGGGCCGCGCCGGTGGCAGCGGACGCAGGCTCGTCTCGCCGCCGGGTTTCATCCGGGCCCCGCGCACCCATCCGCGGTTGCCCAGCTCGCCGGTTCCGGGCGCGAGGTCGACGGCCAGCCAAGCCTCGCCGCCGGGCGCCGGCCCGGCGGATTCCAGGTCCCGCTCGAGCATAGCGAGGACGGTGCCGGCGTCCGCTGCCACGGCGACGTCCCCCTGCCCGCGCCGCCAGAGCCCGAGCGCGGTGCTCATGACGGTCAGGATCAGTCCGACCAGGACGACCGCGATGGCCGAGGCGGCCAGCAGCTCGAGGAGCGTGAATCCGCGGGTGGCGCGCATGGTCAGCGGTTCAGCGCGATTGAAAACACGAGCAGAGCGCGGCGATCCGCGCGCACGTCCCTTTCGCGGTCCTCCGCCCCGCCCGGCCGGTAGGGCCACGACACCGTGACCGAGAGCGGCAATGCCCCGTCATCCGGTTTGTATGCAAGCGCCCCGTCCGGAAAACGGCGGGCCTCGACGAGGAAATACTCTTCGACCGGCCGCGATTCGACCGGCGGCCATGGCCGGACCCCGGACCCGTCGCGGCGCGCGACCAGGCGCAGCCCTCCCTCGGGCCCCGCGTGCGCGCTGCGTGCGACGACGGCGCCCCAGCCCTCGGCCGCGATCTGCCGGCGGAGTTCCCCCGCGATGGCATCGGCCAGCCCGGCCGCCACCCGGCGGTCGCGCGCATCGGAGGAACGGCGGGCCATCCCCGCGAGCAGGCCGAGCACGGCGGCGGTCGTCACGCCCACGATCGCGACCGCGAGGGTGACCTCGAGAAGGGAAAACGCGAGGCGGCGAACGGCACGCATCAGAAGTCCCCCCGCCCCGCCACTGGCACAGCGAGGCCGTAGGCACTGACCTGGACGCCGCGAACTTGCCGCGGGAACGCGAAGACGAGCCGCGACTGTCCGTCTGTGCCGGCCTCGCGGACCAAGCCGGGGGTCAGGACGATCTGGCCCGACGAGGCGGTTGTCCCATGCCCGGTGAACGCGAGCTCGGCCCACGCCTCCCCGACCGGCGCGTCGACTTGGCGATGCACGAGCGGCCGGAACAGCGCCGACGAATGCACCGCCGTGCCGTCAGGTCTCGTCCACTGCGCCGGATCTTCCAGCAGTCCGGCTGGAACCCGGGATTGGTGCGGCATCACGTGGATGCCCGGCGGCAGCGAAACGGTCTGCAGCGTCCGCCATTCGTCGCCCCGCCATTCCTCCATCACCATCAGCCGGAGGTAGCGTTCCGCGGCCAGCGGGCTTGCGGAATCGTGATGAAAGAGGATCCGCACGCGCCGGCCGTGCGCGGCCCGGCTGCGCGCCGAGCCGACGAGGTGGACCACGGTGGCCTGGCCGGCCTGCAGGGCGGCCGCCTGGCCCTCGCCAAGCGCCGCGACCAGCAGGTACGACGCGGCGGCCATCAGCGCGAGGACGAGAACGAGCTCGAGCAGGGTGAAGCCGCGAGCACGGCGCCCGGGCCCGACTGGCGACGGCGGCGTCATTTCCAACTGCAGACGAACCGGCGATTTTGCGGGCCGGCGCCCGGGGCGGGCGCATACAGGGCCACCCCCGCGCGCAAGCCCGGCGAGGGGAGGTCCGATGAATCGGGCGCCATCCCGCCCACCGCGGGCGCCGCCGCGTAGTCGCCGCCCGCGCCGATGCGGATGAGGCCGTCGAGGTCCCGGTCGACCAGGACTGCGATCGCCGTGCCGCCGGAGGCGTCGCAGAGCAGATGCGGGATCGCCGCGGAAGCCGGAGTCAGCTCCGCCTCGCCGAATGAATGGAAGCGAAGGCGCTTCCGGTTCTGCGCCGCGGCCGAAATCCCCGGAACGTCGGCCGGGGGCAGCGCGCTGCCGTCGCGTCGCCGTCCGGCGAGCAGGTCATGGAAGAGATGCTCGCTCTCCGGCGCCGCCGCGGCCCCGGCGTTCACGAGGCCGCTCGCGTCGAACACCGGATAATGCCCGTACTCGGAGCGGAACGATTCGATCGCCGCCGCCCATTGCGCGAGCTGGATCCTGGTGCGGGCCGCCTGGGCGGAGCGCCGGGCGGCGCCCACGGCGGGCACCAGCAGCGCCGCGAGGACGCCGATCACCGCGATCACGACCAGGAGCTCGAGCAGCGTGAACGCGCCGGCCGGGCCCGGCGCCACCCGCGCCGAATGCCAGCCGGGCCGTGAACACGGGAGGAAGCTGGGGCCGCACGCATTCACCGGCCGGCGACGATATCGTCCGCGTTTTCCGACGGCGCGGGATTGTAGTATCCTCCCGCCAGCAGGCCCGAAGCGCTGCGGCCATCGGGCCCGCCGGAGAACAGGATGAAGCGGGAATGGTCCCAGCCCGCCGCCGGCGTGCGGTAGGCGTAGCGGTAGGGCTGCTGCCACGGATCCAGGAGCGCAACCGCCGATCCGCCCGGCACCGGACCCGTCGCGAAGCCCGCGAGCTGCCCCGCGGACAGCGCCGGAATCGTCCGCCCGGCGGGATCGAGCCGACCCAGGAGGGATGTGCGCAGCACGGCCGGATCGTCGGTCCGGGGGTAGTCGCCGAAGTCGCGCCGGTAATCCTCGAGGGCGACGGCGAGCGCCGCGAGCTCGGCGCGCGCGCGCGCGATCCGGGCCGACTCGGCCAGCCCGCCGGCGGCGCCGGTGACGATCGCGGCGAGGACCGCCACGAGCGCCACGACGGCGAGAAGCTCGAGCAAGGTGAAGGCGGGCGTGCGCCGCACGCCTGCACCGCTTTCGAAACGCCGAACGCCTCCGGGCACGGAGGCATCAAAGCGGCGTCACTCGTCCGACTGAAGGGCCGCGATTACGGAAAAATCCTCGAGCGTAGTTGTGTCGCCCTTCACGCTGCCGGACGTCGCCAGCTCCTTGAGGAGCCGCCGCATGATCTTTCCGGACCGGGTCTTGGGCAGCCCGGCGGCGAAGCGGACCTGGTCGGGCTTCGCGAGCGAGCCGATCTCCTTGCCGACGTGGTTGCGCAGCGCGTCCTTGAGCTGCTCGGACGCGGCCTGCCCGGACTTGAGGGTGACGAACACGACGAGGGACTGGCCCTTGAGCTCGTCAGGGCGTCCGACCGCCGCGGCCTCCGCCACGGCGGGGTGCGACACCAGCGCGCTTTCGACCTCGGCGGTGCCGATGCGGTGCCCGGACACGTTGAGGACGTCGTCGATGCGGCCGACGATCCAGAAATAGCCGTCCTTGTCCTGCCGCGCGCCGTCGCCGGTGAAGTAATACTCCGGATGCTTGGGGAACTCGGAGAAGTAGGCCTTCTTGAAGCGCTCGTCATCGCCCCAGAGCGTCCGGAGCATCGAGGGCCACGGCCGCGTGAGCACGAGCTTGCCGCCGGCGTTGCGCGGCACCTCGTTGCCGTCGGAGTCGACGACCATGGGCTTGACGCCGAAGAACGGGAGCGTGGCGGAACCCGGCTTCGCGGGCGTGATCCCGGGCAGCGGCGTGATCATGATCGAGCCGGTCTCGGTCTGCCACCAGGTGTCGACGATGGGGCAGCGCTTCTTGCCGATCATCCGGTGGTACCACATCCAGGCCTCGGGATTGATCGGCTCGCCGACCGAGCCGAGGAGCCGGAGGGAGTCGAGGCGGTGCCGCAGGACGTAGTTGTCGCCCCAGCGCATGAAGGCGCGGATCGCGGTGGGCGCCGTGTAGAGGATCGTGAGCCCGTGCCGGTCGATCATCTGCCAGAAGCGGTCGGGCTCCGGCTGGTTCGGCGCGCCCTCGTAGATGAAGATCGTCGAGCCGTTCGCGAGCAGCCCGTAGACCACATAGCTGTGGCCGGTGATCCAGCCGATGTCGGCCGAGCAAAAGTACCGGTCGTTCTCCTTCAGGTCGAAAACGTAGTGCGAGCTCAGCTTCGCGCCGAGGAGGTATCCGGCCGAGGTGTGCAGCACGCCCTTCGGTTTCCCGGTGGAACCCGAGGTATACAGGATGAACAACGGGTGTTCCGAATCGAAGGCCTTCGCCTTGTGCTGGTTCGGCGCGCCCTCCCAGGCCTCCTTCCACCAGACGTCGCGGCCCTCGACCATGGTGATCTCGTTGCCGCACCGGCGCACGACGATCACGCTCTGCACGCTCGGCGCGCCGGCCACGGCCTTGTCGACGTTGGCCTTGAGCTCGATGACCTTCCCGCGGCGCCAGCCGCCGTCGGCGGTGATCACCAGCTTGGCCTGGCAGTCGTTGATCCGATCCTTGAGCGCCTCCGGACTGAATCCGCCGAACACGACCGTGTGCACCGCGCCGATGCGCGCCGAGGCGAGCATCGCGATGACCGCCTCGGGGATCATCGGCATGTAGATGGCGATGCGGTCGCCGGCCTTGATCCCGAGGTTTTCCAGGAAGTGGGCCATCCGGCAGACGTGGAAGTGCAGCTGCCGGTAAGTGATGGTGCGCACGTCCCCGGGCTCGCCCTCAAAAATCAGGGCCGCCTTGTTTTCCCGGCCGGTGCCGAGATGGCGGTCGAGGCAGTTTTCCGAAATGTTCAACTTGCCACCCACGAACCACTTGGCGTGCGGGGGCTTCCATTTCAGGACCTGCTCGAAAGGCTTCCGCCAAACGAGGTGCTCGCGGGCCTGCCTGGCCCAGAAACGGTCTGGAGCGTTGACAGACTCGGCATGGAGCCTACGGTAAGTCTCGAAGCTGCCAAGGTTTGCTTGGTTCCTGAACTCGGTTGAGGGCTTAAACACTCTGCTCTCCCGAGATACTGAGGTAATCGTTTGGTCCGTCACGGGTTGTCCTGTTTGGGGTGTGGTAAGTATCGCCCCCTCAATGCCCCGGCCGGATTTAGCGGTCAAGTCTCGGCGGCCCTCACCTCGTTTCGTATGGAAAAAGACCAATCGCCGGACGCGCCCGCGTCACAGGCTCCCGCCCCCGCCCCGGCCCAGCCGGACAATTCGATCCGCGTCGAAGGCGTCCTCGACATCGACAACAGCCGCAACGGCGCGCTGCTCGATCTCGCGCGCTACGGCAAGCGCCGGCCGACGGACCCGTTCGTCCCGCGCGAGCTCATCCGGCGCTTCAAGCTGAACCAGGGCAACGTCGTGACCGCGCTCGCGACGCCCGACGACCGGTTCCCGAACCCGAAGGTCCGCTTCATCGAGAAGGTCGACGGGCTCGAGCTCGACGTGCGCCGGCGCATGCCGGACTTCACGAACCTGCTCACGATCACGCCGAACGAGCACCTCAAGCTCGAGATGAAGGACGGCCGGATGACCACCCGCGTCATCGACCTCTTCTGCCCCGTCGGCAAGGGCACGCGCGGCCTCGTCGTCGCCCCGCCGCGCACGGGCAAGACCACCTTCCTCCGCGACATCGCCCTCGGCGTCCTCGAGAACCACCCGGAGTGCCATGTCATGATCCTGCTGGTCGACGAGCGCCCCGAGGAGGTCACCGACTTCAAGCGCAGCGTCCCGGCCGAGGTCTGGGCCTCGTCCAACGACGAGGCGGTCGAGAACCACATCCGCGTGGCCGACCTGTGCATCGAGCGGGCCAAGCGCCTGGTCGAGGCCGGCAAGGACGTCGTGCTCCTGCTCGATTCGCTGACCCGGCTCGCGCGCGCCCACAACACCGCGAAGAACTCCGGCCGCACGGGCTCCGGCGGCCTCGACGTCCGCGCCCTGGAGAAGCCGCGCCAGCTCTTCGCCTCGGCCCGCAACACGGAGGACGGCGGCTCGCTCACCATCCTGGCCTCGATCCTCGTCGAGACCGGCAGCCGGATGGACGACGTGATCTTCCAGGAATTCAAGGGCACGGGCAACATGGAGCTCGTGCTCGACCGCAAGTGCGCCGAGATGCGCATCTGGCCCGCCATCAACATCGCGTCATCCGGCACCCGCAAGGAGGAGCTCCTGCTCGACGCGAAGACCCTCGAGGGCATCCACTTCTTCCGCCGCGCGCTGCTGCAGACCAAGATCGAGGAGGCGACCGAGACCATGGTCGGCCGGCTCTCGAAGACCCGGACGAACGCGGAATTCATCAAGCTGATCGTCTCCAAGTGACCTGACTTCCCGCTTGCCCGCCCGCCCACTCCGCAACCAACCTAACCCTTCCTCACCCGCCTGAATGAACAGTTTCTCGGAGCAATGCCTCGATATGGCCCGCTCGATGCTCGGCCATAACCTCGACTCGATCAATCCCGACGGCACCGTCACGCCGATCCCCGGCGAAAACCCCCGCTCCGACGAACCAGGCCACGTCGCCTACGCGCTCGGCGAATACTACCGCGCCACCGGCGAGACGACCCTCAAGGGCCACGACCTCATCGACCTCGCCGCGCGCTGCATCACGGCGCAGGTGTTCACGGAGCCCGCGGGGGAGAACGGCCTCGCCTACGCGGCGCTCGGCCTCCTCGCCTTCGGGCCGTCGAAGGAGCGCAACCCGGTCTGGGAGCGCCTGGTCGAGGAGACCCGCGTGCGGCTCGACAAGCAGCTCCTCCACCGCAGCGACTACGACAACTACTGGCAGGCCTTCAACATCGCCAAGGCCGTCTGCCGGTTCTCGCTCGGGCTCTCGAAGAAGGACGAGACCTCGCGGCTCATCGAGCGCATGGTCGAACGCATCGAGCAGACGAGCTCCACCGGGTTCTTCGACGACGCCGAGCCCGGCCTGGGCGGGCATTTCGACCTCTACGGCGTGATGACGCTCGTCTTCACGCGGTCCGCCCTGCAGCTCCACGCCAATTCCGCGCTGCGCGAACGCAAGCTGCCGACCCTCCGCACCTACGCCGAGAAATACATCAAGACGATGCCCGACCTCGTCCGCGCCGACGGCCTGGGCTGGGCCTACGGCAAGGCCGCGGGCGCGTACGGGCAGATGCACTGCATCACGCTCCTCCTGCAGGGCTTCCGGGACGGCTGGATCACGGACGACCAGAAGCCGCGCTACACCGACATCCTGCGGCGGCTCTTCTATTATTTCTTCCAGACGTATCTCGACCAGGAGCACGGCTTCCTCGACGTGCGCGACGAGGAGCGCACGGCGTACGCGACGCACACGACGCGCATGGCGAATTTCGACGCCGCGCGGTACCTCTGCCAGTGGTCGCGCCTGTCCAAGGCCGCCAACGTCTCGTTCGAGGCCGCCCGGCCCGAGCCGGCGAAGACGACCGGCCGGTTCGTGATCTTCGACAAGTCCAACCGCAAGGAGCAGGGCCTCTTCCTCTATCGCGACGCCGAGTCCGGCCTCCACATCCAGCTCCCGCTGATCAGCTCGGGCGCGAGCGTCACCGCGGACAACCTGCCGTTCCCGCACAGCCCGGGCGTCTTCGACTGGCCCAACAACCTCTACCTCCCGGTCATGCTGCCCGAGCTCACGTTCGGCGAGCACGTCACCGTGCCGGCCTTCTACGGCCAGCGGTGCGTCGCCGGCCTGGGGCTCAAGAACTCGTTCTACTTCCGCTACGAGCAGCCCGAGCTCATCAACACGAAGGAGGAGTTCGTCCGCGGCCTCGGCAGCGTGAAGGTCCAGTGGACGTTCACCGGCGGCAAGGTCGGCGCCGAGTTCGCCTACACCGTCAAGAACCAGGTGCAGCTCGACCGGTTCCGGATGGCGCTGGTCATCGCCGCGCCGCACTCGCGCTACCGCGTCCCGGCCTCGCCGGTCCTCGGGCCGCAGGGGCACCGCTGCTCCGTGCTCAAGGACGACTTCCACGCGGCCTGGCAGGAGACCGAGACCGTCACCGCGGACCCGGCCTACCGCACCAACTACGGGAAGATCCACTACGTGCAGCTGTTCGTGCGCAACCACCCGCTCATCATGCGGCCCGGCCAGATCTACCGGCTGTCCGTCGTCTTCGAGCCCGACCTCGCCGTCGCCGAATCCTGAGCCCTGCGCCCCGCGTGCCCGCGGGGCTGTTTTTTGGGGCGGAGCCGCCGCCAGGGGGTTTGCGTCCACGGGTCCCGCGGGCAGGTTAAATCCATGTGACAGGACGGTTCCGGCTCGTTCCCTCCCGCGCCCTCCCCTAGTCCCCCGCCTCGCCCCCATGTCCACCACCGTCAAGCGCGCCAAACGCCCCGCCAAGCTCACGGCGGCGACCGGTCGCAGCATCGCGCGGGCCGCCGGCGACGCCACCCCCGCCCGCCAGCTCTACCTCAACCGCGAGCTGAGCTGGATCGCCTTCAACCGGCGCGTGCTGGAGCAGGCGGAAAGCCCCGCCAACCCGCTGCTCGAGCGGGTCAAGTTCCTCGCCATCGTCAGCTCGAATCTCGACGAGTTCTTCGAGATCCGCGTGGCCGGGCTCCACCAGCAGACCGCGACGCGCGAGCTGGTCGACCCGAGCCTGGACGGGCTCAGCGCCCGCGAGCAGCTCAAGAAGATCCTCCCGGGCGTGAACGCGCTGGTGAAGGCCCAGTACCGCTGCTGGCACGAGCAGCTGGTCCCCGCGCTCGCGAAGGAGCGCATCCACTTCAAGACGACCGCGCAGCTCGACGAGCGGCAGCGCGCCTGGGCCCGGGAGTATTTCCACGCGCAGGTGATGCCGGTGCTCACGCCGCTCGCGGTGGATCAGTCGCATCCGTTTCCGCAGCTCGGCAACAAGACCCTCAACGTCCTGGTCATCCTCGACAACCCGGACACGCCGGAGGTCGAGACCCTCACCGCCATCCTGCCCGTGCCGCGGATCCTCCCGCGCCTCATCCTGCTGGAGCCGGCGGAGCCCGGCACCCAGGCGTTCATCTTCCTCAGCGACCTGATCAAGCTGTATGGCGGCGAGCTCTTCCCGGGCTACCGCGTCAGCAGCGCGCACGCCTTCCGGGTCACGCGCAACAGCGACCTCTACATCGACGAGGAGGAGGTGGAGAACCTGCTCAAGAAGATCGAGGACGAGCTACGCAACCTCCGCCGCGGCGCCGCCGTGCGCCTCGAGATCGACGCCGGGGTGCCGCAGTCCAGCTACGAGATGCTCTGCGCCAACCTGAACCTCCCGGAGGAGTTCGCGTTCCAGGCCCAGGGGCCGATCAACCTGCTTCGGTTGATGAGCCTGTACGACATGGTCGACCGCCCGGACCTGAAGTACCCGGCCTTCGCCCCGGTCGAGTACCCGGCGCTGAAGGAACCGACGCGCCTGTTCGAGCGCATCCGGGAGCGGGACATCCTGCTGCACCACCCCTACGATTCCTTCCAGCCCGTCGTGGACTTCATCGCCCAGGCGGCGGCCGATCCCGACGTGTTCGCGATCAAGCAAACCCTGTACCGCACCAGCGGCGACTCCCCCATCGTGCGGGCGCTCATCGAGGCCTCGAGCAACGGCAAGCAGGTGACGGCCCTCGTCGAGCTGAAGGCGCGGTTCGACGAGGCCAACAACATCCTCTGGGCGAAGCGCCTCGAGGAGGCCGGCGTGCACGTCGTCTACGGCCTCGTCGGCTTCAAGACCCACTCCAAGCTCAGCCTGGTCGTGCGGCGCGAGGGCGGCGGGCTGCGGCGATACGCGCACCTGGGCACGGGCAACTACAATCCGAAGACCGCGCGCGTCTATACCGACCTCAGCCTCTTCACCTGCCGCGAGCACCTCACGGCCGAGGTGGCGCAGCTGTTCAACGCCCTGACCGGCTTCGGCCGCTCCCCCGACTTCCGCCACCTGCTGGTCGCCCCGTTCAATTTCCACGCCCGCATCCAGGAGCACATCGCGGCCGAGACCGCGTACGCGGCGGCGGGGAAGCCCGCGCGGATCATCGCCAAGATGAACAAGCTCGTGGACAAGGTGACGATCGACAACCTGTACGCCGCCTCGCAGGCGGGCGTGCAGATCGACCTCGTCGTCCGCGCCACCTGCTGCCTCGCGCCCGGGCTGAAGGGCGTGAGCGAGAACATCCGCGTGCGCAACATCGTCGGCCGGTACCTGGAGCACGCCCGCATCTTCTACTTCGAGAACGGCGGCTCGCCCCTTCTGTACTGCGGCAGCGCGGACTGGATGTCGCGGAACTTCTTCCGCCGCGTCGAGGCGTGCTTCCCGGTCGAGGACCCGGAGCTGCGCCGGCGGATCATCGACGACCTGCTGCCGGCCGAGCTCCGGGACAACGAGGACGCCCGGGCCCTGAACGCCAGCGGCCACTACGCTCCGCCGGCGCGCGCCGAGAACGAGGTCTCCTTTTCCGCGCAGAAATACTTCATGGCGGCCGCCCAGGAGCGGGGCCGCGCCGCCCTGGAGCTCAGCGGCGGCGCGTGAGCCGCGGGGGCCTCAGGCCGGGGCGGCCGCCTTCGGCTTGGGCGCGCCGACAAGCACGTCGAGGTGCTCCTGGATCTTGACGAAGAACTCCTCGTCGAGCGTGCCCACCGGCACCTCGTAGGTCTGGTGCGACGGCATGTGCTCGAACACCTGCCGCTGGCCGTCGGGCGAGAGCCCGCGGGGCTTCAGGAGCTTCTTGCGCTCCAGCATGAGCGCGAGGAACTGGAGCAGCGGCGTGTTCGCCGGGTTCGGCTCGGCCGCCGGGTCCGCCAGGGCCAGGAACAGGTTCTCGGCCGTGAGCTTGAGCGCCCGGTCCGCGTTCTCCTCGGCCCGCCGCGGCTTGAAGACGGTCACCCACCGGCAATAGATGAACACCGGCTGGACGTACTGATGGGCCTCGGTCTCCAGCAGGTCCCGGCGGGCCGCCTCGCCCGTCGCCTCCCTCACGAGGAAGCTGGCCACGCGGTCGCCCTCGGCGAACGGGCGCCCGCTGACGAAGCACTGCGCGGCAATCGGGTGAAGATTCAGCTCCATGGAAATTCCCTGTTTACCTCCCGACTCCCCGAACGCTAGCCCTTTTTCCTGGATCATGAGTGCGCGGCGCGCCTTCGAGTTGTTCACGAAATTCCCGCCCCCGGGAACCCGCCCGCCGCCGCGGCACACTGACCTATCGCCATGCCGGCACGACTGATCGCCGTCGGGGACATTCACGGCTGCGCGGATGAGTTCGAGGAACTTATCGACCGCCTTGCCCCGGCCAAGGGCGACCGCCTGGTGCTCCTGGGCGACCTCATCAACCGCGGGCCGGACAGCGCGCGCGTCCTCGACCTCGCCCGCGCGCATGCGACCGTGTCGCTGCTCGGCAACCATGAGCTGCGGCTGCTGAACTTCCGGAAAACCGACGACCCGAGCCACCTGAAGCGGTCGGACTACGACACCCTGAAGCAGATGCGCGGGAAGGACTGGGACTATCTCGACGCGATGCCGCTGACCTACCAGGACGCGGCCCTGGACGTCGTCTTCGTGCACGGCGGCTTCCTGCCCGACCGGCCCTGGCAGAAGCAGCCCGCGCGGATCGTCACGCGCATCCAGGTGGTCGACAAGGACGGCGAGCCGCGGAAGCGGTCCGACGCGCCGGACGCGCCGCACTGGTCCCAGCTTTGGAAGGGCCCGCCGTTCGTCGTTTACGGCCACACGCCGCGGCCCGACGTCGCGCGGGAAAAATGGTCCCTCGGCATCGATACCGGCTGCGTGCTCGGCACGGCCCTCACCGCCTACGTCCTCCCGGAGCGGCGCCTCGTGCAGGTGAAGGCGCGCCGCGCCTACGCGCAGCCGTAGGCCGGCCCCGCGCGCACGCGCAAGTTCCCCCTGGGAAGCCGCTGGACGAATCCCGGCTTCAGACTAGCCTGGGAGAGAAACCGCCGCACCGGCGCGCTGTCTTCCCCGCATGCCCAGTTCCCTTGATACGCTCCTGCTCTGCATCGACCTCCAGCCGGCCTTCCTCGCGGCGATCCCGGACGGTCCGCGGGTCGCGCACCGCAGCGCGTTCGCCGTCGAGGCCGCCGTCGGGCTCGGGATTCCCGTGCTCTTCACGGAACAGGTGCCGGGCAAGCTCGGGCCGACCGATCCCGCCCTCCTTGCGCTGGCGGCGCCGGCCGAGACGTTCGGGAAGGACACGTTCTCGGCGCTCAGCGACGACAAGATCTGCCGCCGATTGCAGGAAATCGGAATCGAGCATCTCCTGCTCTGCGGGATCGAGACGCCGGTCTGCGTCTACCAGACGGCGCTCGCGGCGCGGCGGAACGAATACGAGGTCACGATCCTGACCGATTGTGTCGGGGCGCGGCGGGCCGATGACGCGGCGGCCGCGCTGGCCGCCCTGTCGAAGGCGGGCTGCAACCTCCTGCCGGCCGAGACGGTCTTCTACGCCATCCTGCACGATGCCCGGCACCCGTTCTTCCGCGCCTACACCGGCCTGGTGAAAAAGTACGGGTAGGCGTCCCGCGCCCCGGGGCCGATTAACCGGCCGCCGCGCCCGGCGGTTCGCATCCGCCCCGCGGACGCAGTGATGTTGGGGCTTGGCCCGGCTGGGTTTCCTCCTTTGCCTTGGCCGCATGGCCGACCTCTCCACTCCTCTGACCGTGCGTCAGATCAAGGCCCTCGAGCGCGGCGGCGGCGACACGTTCTGCTGCATCGTGCTCCTGCGGCGGGTGCAGACGCGCACATCCAAGAACGGGAACACCTTCCTGAACATCGAGCTCGGAGACAAGACAGGCTCCTTCAACGCCAACATCTTCAGCGATGGCCAGCCTTTCGGGCTCTTCGAAAGCCTGACGGAGGGCGCCGTCGTGCGCGTCGAGGCCCGCGTGGACTATTTCCAGGACCGCCTCTCGCCGAAGATCCAGCGCGCGGAGGAGATCGAGCTCGCGCGCCTCGCGAACTCCGAGATCATGGGCAATCTCGTGGAGACCGCGCCGGAGGACGCCACGGCGCTCTGGACGGAATTCCAGCAGCATATCGCCGCCATCGCGCACCTCGAGCTGCGCGCCACGGTCCTGGCCGTGTTCGAGGAGATCGGGGAGCAGTTCCGCACCGCGCCCGCCGCGATCGCGATGCACCACGCCTACCGGCACGGGCTGCTCGAGCACACGGTGCACATGGCCCGCGCCGCCCGCGTGCTCCTCCCCCTTTATCCCGAAGTCGACCCCGACCTGGCCCTCGCCGGCATCCTGCTGCACGACACGGGCAAGGTGATCGAATACCAGGGCGATCTCGTGACGACCCGCAGCCGCAAGGGCATCCTGCACGGGCACGTCGTCCTCGGCTACCAGCTGGCGCGCAAGGCCGGGATCAAGGCCAAGCTCCAGCCGGAGCTGCTCGAGCGCCTCGAGCACATCATCCTCAGCCACCAGGGGGAGCTCGAGTGGGGCGCCGCCGCGATGGCCGCCACGCCGGAGGCCGTGTTCGTGGCCAAGCTCGACGACCTCGATGCCAAGATGGGCATGGTCCAGCGCCTCCTCCGCCAGGCCGGCGACGACGACGAGTTCTCCGAGAAACACCCCGGCCTCAGCGCCCAGCTGCTGCTGAGAAAACCCGCCAAGTCGTCCGACGCCCCGGCCTGACCCGATTCCCCTTTCATGACCACCTACGACCGACTCCGCGCCGACATCGTCGCCGCGATGAAGGCCCGCGATACCGCGACCGCCACCGCGCTGCGCACCATGGACGCGGCGATCCAGCGCGCCGCGATGGACGCCAACAAGCCGATCGACGAGGCCCTCGTCGTCGCCACGCTGCGCAAGGCCGTGAAGAATCTCGGCGACGCGCGGGCCGAATTCGAGAAGGGCGGTCGCAGCGATCTCGTCGCGGCGAACAGCGCGGAGATCGCCGTCCTCGAGAAATACCTGCCGCAGGGGCTCGATCCGGCGAAGCTCGAGGCGCTCATCGCCGAGATCATCGCCGCGACCGGCGCGACCTCGAAGAAGGAGATGGGCAAGGTCATCGGCGCGCTCAAGCAGCGGCCCGAGGCCCCGCTCATCGACTTCGCGGCGGCGAGCAAGGTCGTGCAGTCCAGGCTGCCCTGAAGCACCCGGATGGCACCGGCCCCGGGACTGGCGCCGACCGGAAGCCGCGGGCCGGAAACCAACCGGGAATCTTCGGTCCAAAAGCCGTCCAAGCATGCTCACCCGCCTCGCGGTCTTTCTGCTCGAGTCGTCGCCCGCGATGCGGCGCGCCCTCTGGCGGTGGTGGTATGGCCGGCTCGCGACGAAGCTGTCGTCGCCGGACTGGACGTTCATGAACTACGGGTTCGTGCCGCCCGACGCGCCCGGCCCGGCGCTGGAACCCGGCGACGAGCCCGACCGGCTGTGCATCCAACTGTACCACCGGGTCGCCTCCGGCGCGCCGCTGGCGGGGCGGACCGTGCTCGAGGTCGGATCCGGCCGCGGCGGCGGCGCAAGCTTCATCACCCGCCACCACCGGCCGGCCCGCTACGTCGGCGCGGACTTTTCGCCCCAGGCCGTCGCCTTCTGCCGCCGCCGGCATGCGTCGGTCGCCAACCTGGAGTTCGTGACCGGCGACGCCGAGAGCCTGCCCTTCCCCGACGCCTCGTTCGATGCCATCGTGAACGTCGAGAGCAGCCACTGTTATGGCAACGTGGCCAAGTTCTTCCAGGAGGTCGCGCGGGTCACCAGGCCCGGCGGTCATTTCCTGTACGCGGATTTCCGCACGGCTGCGGACATGCAGGCCATCGTGAGCGGGCTTGCCGGGGAGCCCGGGTGGCGCGTTGTCCAGGAGGAGGACGTGACCGCGGGCGTCGCGAACGCGATGCAGGCGGACGACGAGCGAAAGCGCGCGCTCATCGAGCAGAATGTCCCCGCGAAATTCCGGCACCTCTTCGGCGAATTCGCGGGGCTCGTCGGCGGCCAGATCTATGGCGGTTTTCGGAGCGGCAAGCTCAGGTACTGCCGCCTCGCCCTGCAGAGGCTGTGACGTGGCCGGCTAGCCGGCCGAGGCGGCGTCCCGGGCCTTGCCGAACCCCCCGACAACCCAATCGGCGAGCTTGTTCAGCCGGAGCGCAAACAGCGCGTACATCGCGCCCAGCGCGATCCAGCACCCGTGGCCCAGCGCCAGGAAATTCAGCCGGAAATCCCGGAACGTCCACCCATAGTCCTGCTTCAGCCGCTGCATGTCGCCATTGCCGTCGTCCTCCCCGCCGATGAGAGAGCCCCAGGGGATGCCTTCGAGCCCGCGGTTCACATCCCGCCAGAAAAGGTAGATGTTCAGGAAGGCCGAGGCGCTGAGGAAGAACACGACGTGGCGGCACAGGCCCCAGCGGAATTTCTCCGGCATCTGCACCCAGAAGAACATCATGAAGAGCGTGCTGAGATAGAACTCGCCGCCGACGCCGCCGAACCCGCCCCACCAGAATTCCTGCTGATGGGGGTCCATGCGCCAGGTCATGAAGAACTGGAGCGCGGCCAGCCCGACCGCCGCGATCATCGGCCAGGCCTTCCGTTCCCTCCAGCCGGCCACGAAGAGCACGGCGAAGAGGAAGAGCACGCCGAAGTACACGAACCAGGAGAACTGGTCGTCCACCGGCGTCCACCCGAACGGAAGCGGCGTGGCGCGGCGTCCGGTCATCCACGCGCCCGCCGCATGCCCGAGCTCGTGCATCCAAACATGAAAGCCTTTCAGCAGGAACCCGAGCGGGCTCTTGTTCGCGAGCCAGGCCGCGGCCAGCAGCAGCGGCGGCACGAGCACGTTCACCTTCCAGTTGTCGAATGCGAGCAGCGGATGGACGTCCGGTCCTGGCGGCTCGAGTTCCGGCGGCGTGGCCAGGCCCGCCCGCTTCGGCGGCGCGGCCACGGCCACGCCCCCCGCCGACGGGCGCGCCGCCGCCGCCTGCTCGGCCTCGCGGCGACCGTGGGCGGCGAGCCGTTCGTAGGCCGACCGGAGTCGCGCCCGCTCGGCTTCCACGGCCGCGGGATCCCCGCTGTTGCCCCGGATGAGCGAGAAATTGCGCTTCATGTACGCGCGCTCGAGCTCGGCCATGGTCACGTCCGGCCCCACGCCCAGGACCGCGCGGCATTCCGCCAGATCGCCTTCGCTCATCGTGGCGACATGCTGCGGCATGGGACGGTCCGTGTCGAGCCGCCGGCCCCCGTGCAACCGAGCTCTACGCGAGCAGCTGGACGATGCGGACGATGGGCAGGAAGAGCGCCACCACGATCAGTCCGACGACGACCGCCAGGAAAAGGATCAGGGCGGGCTCGAGCGCCGCCCCCAGCGCGGCCGCCGCCTGGTCCACGTCGTCCTCATAGATGTCCGCCACGCGTCCGAGCATCGCGGGGAGCTCTCCGGTCTGCTCGCCGACGTCGACCAGGCCGCTGACCATCGGCGGGACCAGCCCGGACTCGTCCAGCGGCCGGGCCAGCGGTTCGCCCGCCTTGACACGGTCGTGCACCCGCCCGAGCGCCGCGGCGAACCGCGCGTTGCCGCACGTGTCCCGGGTGATGGCCAGCGCCGGCAGGATCGGCACGCCGCTCGCGAGCAGCGTGCCGAGCGTCCGGGCGAAGCGGGCCAGGGCCGCCTTGGCGAGCAGCGGACCGGCGAGCGGCGCGCGCCAGGCGGCGGCGTCCGCCAGCCGGGCCCCCGTCTCGGTCCGGCGGAACGCGGCCCACGCGAAACCGGCCGCCAGCGCGCACCCCGCGCCCGCCGGCCAGTGCCCGCGCACCGTCGTGCTCAGATCGAGCACGGCCTGCGTCAGCGGCGGCAACGGCGCGCCCTTGAGCAGATCGGCGAAAATGTGCTGGAAACGCGGGACGACGAAAACGATCAACCCGGCGAGGACCGAGACCGCGACGGCCAGGACGACGGACGGGTAGATGAGCGCCGTCCGCACGCGCGCGCGGAGTTGCCGGCTCTTCTCGGCGAACTGCGCGAGGCGCGCCAGGACCGGATCGAGGGCACCCGCCGCCTCGCCGGCGCGCACCATGCTCACATACAGCCGGTCGAACACCCTGCCCTGTCGCGCCATGGCGTCCGACAGCGAGCCACCCTCGCGCAGCCGCTCCGCGAGGTCGCAGATCGCGGACTGCAGGCCCGGTGCGGTCTCCTGACGCGCGAGCACCTCGAGGCTGCGGACCAGCGGCATGCCGGCGCGGAGGAGCGTAGCCAGCTGGCGCGTGAAAACCGCGAGCTCGCGCCCGGAAACCCCGCCGCGAAACCGGAACCGCGCCCGTCGCGCGCCGGGGCCGGCGCCCCGCGCGGATCGGCCCGCGGCGACCCGCGTCGGGAAAAGCCCCTGTGCGCGCAGACTCATCGCCACCGCGTCCGCACTGCCGCCCTCGAGCGATCCGGACCGATGGGCACCGTGCCGGTCCACCGCCCTGTAGTCGAAGGTTGGCATCGTCGTGGCTCGTCGAACGGACCTCACACGTACCGCGCCAGCTCCTCCGCGGTCGTGCCGCCTTCGCGCACCAGCCGCCAGCCGTCTTCCCGCAGCGGCCGCAGGCCGCGGGCCCGCGCCGCGTCGCGCAGGGCTTCGAGCGGGGCACCGCGCGCGATCAGCTCGCGCAGCTCGTCGTCGACCGCGAAGATCTCGAAGATCCCGAGGCGGCCGCGGTAGCCGGATTCGCGACAGCGGGCGCAGCCACGGCCGCGAAAACCCTGCGGAACGCTTCCCGGCGCCAGGCCCAGGCGTTCGAGCTGCGCCGGATCCGGCGCGCAGCGCTCCCGGCAATCCGGGCAGATGCGGCGAACGAGCCGTTGGGCGAGCACCGCCTCGATGGTCGAGGCGAGCAGGAAGCGCTCGACGCCCATGTCCGTCAGGCGGGTGATCGCCCCGGCCGCGTCGTTGGTGTGGAGCGTCGCGAGCACGAGGTGGCCGGTCAGCGCGGCCTGGATCGCGATCTGGGCGGTCTCGAGATCCCGGATCTCGCCCACCATCACGACGTCCGGATCGTGGCGGAGGAACGAGCGCAGCGCCGAGGCGAATGAAAGCCCCGCCACGGGATTCACCGGCACCTGCATCACGCCCTCAATCTCGTATTCCACCGGGTCCTCCACGGTAAGCACCTTGGTGTCGACCGCATTCAGCCGCCGCAGGCAGCTGTACAGCGTCGTGGTTTTCCCGGAGCCCGTCGGCCCGGTCACGATGAAGATCCCGCTCGGGCGCCGGATCGTCCGCCGCACCACCTCCACCACGCCGGGCGGTAGCCCCAAGTCGTCGAGCTCCAGTCCCGTCGCGGAACGGTCGAGCACGCGCAGGACGATGCTTTCGCCGAACTGCGTCGGGAGCGTGGAAACGCGGAGGTCGACCGCGCGGCCCGCCACGCCCAGCCGGATGCGGCCGTCCTGCGGCACGCGGCGCTCCGCGATGTCGAGGTTGGCCAGGATCTTCAGCCGCGACGCGATCGCCGGCGCGAGCCCGCGGGGCGGCGGCGGCAGGTCGAAGAGGGTCCCGTCGATCCGACAGCGAACGCGGTATTCATCCTCGAACGGCTCGAAATGCAGGTCCGACGCCCGGTCCCGCACGGCCCGGGCCAGCACGAGATTGACGAAGCGCACGACCGGGACCTGCACCGCGAGGGCCGCCAGGTCGTCCGCGCTCGGCTCGGCGGTCGCGCCGCGCCCGGGCGGTTCCGCGGCGGAATCGCCGTCGCCATAATGCCGGCGCCAGAGGGCCTCGACGTGGGCCGGGTCGCCGACCGCGAGGCGGATCCCCCGCCCCAGCGCAAAGGCGAGGTCGTCGGGAAGCTCGGGCGCGAAGGGATCGACGGGGAGGACGACGACCCCGGCGGGCTCGCGGCGCAGCGGCACGACGCGGTGACGCCGCGCGAGTTCGGGCGGGACGAGCCCGACGGCTTCCAGCGGGACCGTCGCCGGCACCTGGGCCGCATGCTCGCGCCCGAGATGGGCCGCCACGGCCTGGACGAGGCGGGGCCGCGACACCCAGCCACGGTTGACCGCCACCTGGGCGACCGGCGTCCCGGTCAGCCGCCGTTCTTCGCGGGCCTCGTCGAGACGCCGGGCCGCGACCAGCCCGTCCGCCGCGAGCAGCTCGCAGATTTCGTTGTCGCGCCCTCCGTACATCGCTCGACGGCCGGGCGCCACGGCCGATTTTCGGACCTCAGATCTCGCGCAGCTTGTAGCCCATGCCCGACAACTTCTCGCGCATGACGTTCGGGTCCTGCGCCTTCTCGACCGCCTCGTCGGGCTCGACGAGCTCGCGGTTCACGAGGCTCATCAGGTGCGTGTCCATCGTGATCATGCCGAGCGCGGCGCCGGTCTGGATGTCGGACGGAATGCGGAAGGTCTTGTTGTCGCGGATGAGGGAGCCGATCGACGACGTGTTGACCATGATCTCGTAGGCCGCGATGCGGCCGCCGCCGTTCTTCTTGCAGAGCGTTTGGCAGATGACGGCGACGATCGAGGTCGAGAGCTGCATGCGGATCATCTCCTTCATGTTCGCCGGGAAGGCGTCGACGATGCGGTCGATCGTCTTGGCGGCGCTGTTGGTGTGGAGCGTGCCGAACACCAGGTGGCCCGTCTCGGCGGCGGAGATCGCCGCCTCGATCGTCTCGAGGTCGCGCAACTCACCGACGAGGATGACGTCCGGGTCCTGGCGCAGCGCGCGCCGGATCGCCTCGGAGAAGCTCGGCACGTCGTTGTGCACCTCGCGCTGCGTCACCACGCAGCGCTTGTGCGGGTGGTAATACTCGATCGGGTCCTCGATGGTGATGATGTGGCCGTCGCGGTTCTCGTTGATGTAGTTCATCATCGACGCGAGCGTCGTCGACTTGCCGGAGCCGGTCGGACCCGTGACGAGGATGAGCCCGCGCGGACGGTACAGCAGCTCCTTCATCTTGTCGGGCAGGCCGATCTGGCGGAGGTCGAAGAGCTGGTTCGGGATCTGCCGGAGCACCAGGCCGTAGTTGCCCTTGGCCTTCATCACCGACACCCGGAAACGGGCCTTGTCGAGGTAGGCGAAGCCGAAGTCCGTGCCGCCGTTGAGCTTCACGTTCTGGACGTGGTTGTCCGGCGTGATCGAGAGCATCAGCTTCTCGGTGTCCTGCGGCGTCAGCGCGGGGCCGTCGATCGGCGTCATGCTGCCGCGCAGGCGCAGGGTCGGCGGCGTGCCGACCTGCAGGTGCAGGTCCGAGCACTTCTGGTCCACAACCAGCTCCAGCAAGTCGTTCATTTCATAGCTCATGGCGCAGGGGATTCGATCAGGGGAAGACGGATTCTTCGGCGGTGACGGCGGCAACTTCTTCGATTGTGGTGAGGCCGGCAAGGACTTTGCGCACTCCGTCCTCGCGCAGCGTGCGCATCCCGCGGCGCCGGGCAACCTCGCGCATGCGCGCACCTGTCATCGGCTCGTAAATCAGCGGCCGCAGCTCGTCGTCCACCGCGAGAAGCTCGAAGAGCCCGACGCGCCCGCGGTAGCCGGTGCCGGCGCAGCCCGGACATCCCGTGCCGCGCCGGAATCCGGCATCGCGCGCGAACGCCGGCGCGAGGCCCAGCAGCGCGAGCTCCGACGGCGACGGCGCGTGCGGCCCGCCGCAGTCGGGGCACACACGGCGCACGAGCCGCTGGGCCACCACGAGGCGGAGCGACGCCGCGACGAGGAACGGCTTGACCCCGATTTCGAGCAGCCGGGTGAGCGCGCCCGGGGCGTCGTTGGTGTGCAGCGTGCTCAAGACCAGGTGCCCGGTGAGCGCGGCGTTCACCGCGATGTCGGCCGTCTCGCCGTCCCGGATCTCGCCGACCATGACGACATTCGGCGCCTGCCGCAGCATGGCGCGCAGAGCCGCCGCAAACGTGAGCCCGGTCAGGGGATTCACCGGGACCTGATTCACTCCCGGAATCTGGTATTCGACGGGATCCTCGACGGTGATGAGCTTGCGCCCGCGATCGTTCAACCGCTCGAGCGCGCCGTAAAGCGTCGTGGTCTTGCCGGAACCGGTCGGGCCCGTGACGAGGATCAGCCCGTCCGGCGCCGCCAGCCGTCGCTCGAGCACGGCGCGGTCGTCCTCGAGCAGGCCCAGCTCGCCCAATCCGAGCGCGCCGCGGCCCCGGTCGAGCAGGCGCAAGACCACGCTCTCCCCGTGCGCGGTCGGCAGGGTTGCGACGCGGAGGTCGAGATCCCGGTCGGCCAGGCGGAGCCGGATCCGTCCGTCCTGCGGCACCCGGCGCTCCGCGATGCTGATGTCCGCGAGAATCTTCACCCGCGAAACGATCGCGGCCTGGAGCGCCCGCGGCGGCGACGCGGTCTCCTGCAGGAGGCCGTCGACGCGGTACCGCACGCGGAAACGGTGCTCCAGCGGTTCGAGGTGAATGTCCGAGGCCCGGCGCCGGACCGCCTCGGCGATGATGTCCTGCACGGCCCGGACGATCGGCGCGTCGTCGCCGGCCGGGCCGTCCGGCGCGGGCGACGGCTCCGTCTCGGCCGAATCGGCGGGTTGGCCCCAGCCATGGTGCGACGCCAGCGCCCGGCGGATGTCCGCCGCCGTCGCCACGACCGGGTCGACAGGCCGGCCGGCGGCGAACGCCAACGAATCGATCGCGTCGAGGTCGGTCGGATCGCTCACCGCGGCGCGGAGGCGGCCCCCGCGGAGCGCGAGCGGACAGGCCCCCCAGCGCGCGGCCGCGTGGGGCGACAGCGCCGCCAGCGCGTCCGGCGACGGGAGTTCGCGGGCCAGGTCCGCGAACTCCACGCCGGCCTCCTCGGCGAGGGCGCGGGCCAGCCGCGTCGCATCGACCGCGCCCGCGGCCACGAGCGCGTCGAGCGGCGCCGACGGCGCCTGGCGCCGGGCCGCGTCGACCTCTTCCGGCCGGACGAGCCCTCGCTCGAGGGCGAGGCCAAGGGCGTGTTCGTCGGCGAGGATCAAGCGGGCGGACGGGCCCCGCGCGGCGGGGCCTCAGCGGTTCAGGCTCATGAGGAACTCGGCGTTCGTCTTCGTCTTCTTGAGCCGCGAGATGAGCATGTCCATCGAGTCGGCCGCCGGCACGCCCTGCATGGCGCGGCGCAGCGAGTACACGCGGGTGAGCTCGTCGGGGTGATAGATGAGCTCCTCCTTGCGGGTGCCGCTTTTGTCGATGTTGATGGCGGGGAAGATGCGCTTGTTCGAAAGGTCGCGGTCGAGGTGGAGCTCCATGTTGCCGGTGCCCTTGAACTCCTCGAAGATGATCTCGTCCATGCGGCTGCCCGTGTCGATCAGCGCCGTGCCGAGCACGGTCAGGCTGCCGCCGCCCTCGACGTCGATGTTGCGGGCGGAGCCGAAGAAGCGCTTCGGCTTCTGCAGCGCGGTGGCCTCGAGGCCGCCGGACATGATCTTGCCCGAGTTCGAGGCGAGCGCGTTGTAGGCGCGCGCCAGGCGCGTGATGGAGTCCAGCAGGATCACGACGTGCTCGCCGAGCTCGACGAGGCGGCGCGCCTTCTCGATGACCATCTCCGCGCAGTGCACGTGGCTCTCGGGGGTTTCGTCGAAGGTCGAGGCGACGACCTCGCCCTTGCAGTGGCGGCGGAAGTCGGTGACCTCCTCCGGGCGCTCGTCGATCAGCAGGATGATGAGGCGCGCGTCGGGCGAGTTCGCCGCGATCGAGTTCGCCATGTTCTGCAGCAGGACCGTCTTGCCGGTGCGGGGCGGCGCGACGATCAGCCCGCGCTGGCCGAAGCCCACGGGGGTGAGGATGTCGACCATCCGCATCGAGACGTCCTTCTCGCCCTGCCGTTCCAGGAGGCAGCGGCGCAGCGGGTAGTAGGGCGTGAGCTCCTCGAACGGCTTGATCTTCGCGATCTCGGACGGGTCGCGTCCCATGACCTGCACGAGCCGGACGACGGACGGGCAGCGGTCGTTGCCCTGCGGCGCCTGCACCTGCACCTCGACCTCGTGGCCGCGTTTGAGCCCGAGCCTTCTCACGAAGGCCTCGGGCAGGTACGCGTTCTCCGGATAAAGACGGTAGTTGACCGTATCGTGCACGACGAAGCCGAAGCCCCGGTCCGTCAGGTCGAGCCAGCCCTTGTCCATCAGCGGCAGCTTCTGCTCGGCCGCCGCCGCGAAGATCGCCGACAGCAGCTGCTTGCGGTTCGGCACGCCCTCGAGCGTCGCCCCGAGATCGCGGGCCTTGGCCGCGAGGTCCGCGTGACCCAGCGCATAAAGCTCGCGCAGCCAGATCGGCTCCTTCCGCTTGCCCGCGATCTCCTCGGCCGTGCGCTCCAGCGCCTCGAGGTCGGTGAAGCGCGCCGGATCCGGCAACTCGCCGAAGTAAATCTCGCCCTTGGGCGGAGGCGGCTGCGGCGGATGCTTCGGCCCCCCGCCCCCACCGCCGTTCTGGTGCTTGTTCCACTTGCCGCGGAACTTCTTGTCGCGCCACCGTCCGTACTTTCCGCCGCCGCCCTGGAAATGACCGCCGCCATGCTGTCCGTGCTCGCCGCCGCCGTGCTGGCCGTGCTCGCCGCCGGGATCGTGGCCGCCGCCGGAGGCATCGCCGCCGGCCGCGACCGGCGCGGGCGCCGCGGATGGAGCCTCGCGCGGGGGCTCGGCCACCGGCGCGGGCGGGCTTTCCCGGACCGGTTCCGGCGCCGGGGCGGATTCGGCCGCAGCCGATGGCGCAGGCTCGTCGGGCGACTTCGCGCCGCGGGACGAGCGGTAAAGCTTCGAGCGCGTGCGGCCGCGTTTCTTGGGCTCGGCAGAATCCGCGCTGCTTTCTTCGGTTCGGGGGGTGTCGTCGTCTGACTTGGGTGGGACCATGAAAAATCTTGCTAGGGTGCCGGAGCGACAAGGCGTCCGGCCAGATGATCCACCTGTTCGCGCAGGAATGCTAGGGTTCCGTCGTTCAGGAGGACAAAATCGGCCAACTCGCACTTCCTCGCCAGGGGCATTTGCTTGGCCAGGCGCCGGCGGGCCAGCTCCGGCGGAATCCCGCGTTGCTCCAGCCGCCTCAGTTGTTGCGCGGAGTCTGCGGTCACGCAGATGGTGAAATCAAACCAAATCTCCAGTCCCTTCTCGAACAGGAGGGGAACCTCGACGATCCACGGCGCGCCCGGCGCGGCGAACTCGGCGCGCCAATGCTCCAGGAGCCGCGGGTGCAGGAGATCCTCCAGCCAGGCCAGCGCCGCGTCATCGCCGAAAACCTTCGCCGCCACCCGCTCGCGCCACACCTCGCCGGCCGGTGTCAGCACGTCCGGCCCGAGGCGTCCCGCGAGGGCCGACACGATCGCGGCGTCGCGGTAGAGGACGTCGCGGATGTATTGGTCGGAATCGTGCCGCCGGAAGCCGTGCTCGGCGAACAGACCCGCCGCCGTGGATTTCCCGCAGCCCATCCCACCCGTCAGTCCGACGATGAGGTTCTTGCCTTCGGGCATGCCTGAACGGCGAGACAATGGGCTTGCCGGTCTAGGGGGCAAACCCTAAGTGGAGTTGCAGTCGAATGGCGCCGCCCCACGGCATCAATACCAAGGACCCCGCGGCCGTCGCCGACGCCGTGAGGCGGGTGTTTGCGAGCCTCGGCGCGCAGGCGAGCCATGCGCTGATCGACCGCGTCTTCACCGACGTCACGCGCCTGTTCTGGGGCCAGTATCCCGGCTACCGCGCGATCGACATGTTCTACCATGACTTCGAGCACACGCTGCAGGCGACCGTGTGCCTCGTGCACATCCTCGAAGGCCGGCACCGGGCCGGCGCGGCGCCGGCGCTCACGCGGCGGGACCTCGAACTGGCGCTGATCGCCGTGCTGCTGCACGACAGCGGCTACATCAAGCGGACCGACGACGCCCGCGGAACCGGGGCCAAGTACACGCTCGTCCACGTCACGCGCAGCTGCGAGTTCGCGCGCACCTACCTTCCGCCGCTCGGCGTCGAGCCCGGGGAAATCGACGACATCGCGAACGCGATCGGCTGCACCGGGCCGGTGAACAAGTTCAACGTGATGCCGTTCCGGCGGCCGGAAGCGCGGCTCATCGCCTGCATCCTGGTCACCGCCGACTACCTCGGCCAGATGAGCGCCGCCGACTACGTGGAGGAGCTGCCGGTCCTCTTCGGCGAATTCACCGAGGCCTACGAGCACGAGAACCTCCCGGAGGACAAACGCTTCTTCAAGAACGAGCGCCAGCTGATCGAGAAGACGCCGGAATTCTGGGAAAGATACGTCCGGCCGATGCTGGCGGGCGACGCCGGCGCGATGTACCGCTTCCTCGACCGGCCCGACGGCTCGAATCCCTACCTCGAGGCCGTGGAGGCGAACATCGCCGCGGTCCGCCGCCAGATCGGATCCGCCACCCCGGTGGCCTGAACGCCGCGCAGAGGGGCCGCGGGGCTTGCTTTGCCCCGGCCGATCCTCCTGAGTGCGCGCGGGCCACCCTATGCTCGCAACCGTGCAATCGGCTGCGCTCCTGGGCATCGATGCGGTTCCGGCCCACGTCGAGGTGAATGCCCGGGAGCGCGGTGTGCCCAAGATCATCCTCGTCGGCCTGCCCGACACCGCCGTGAAGGAATCCGGCGACCGCGTCCTCTCCGCGCTCGCGAACTCCGGCTTCCGCCCGCTGCGGTCGCACACGACCATCAACCTCGCGCCGGCCGACCTGCGCAAGGAGGGCCCGCTCTACGACCTGCCCATCGCGCTCGGCATCCTCGCCGCCACCGAGCAGCTGCCGCTCGACGCCCTCGACGGCCATCTCGTCGCGGGCGAGCTCAGCCTCTCCGGGGCCGTGCGGCCGGTGAAGGGCGGACTCGCCCTCGCGGTGCTGGCGCGCTCGCTCGGCTGCAAGGCGCTCCTCCTCCCGAGCATCACCGCGCAGGAGGCCGCGCTCGTCGCGGGCGTGAAGGTCTACGGCGTCGACTCGCTCGACCTCGCCGTCCGCTTCCTCGCGGGCCGGACGCAGCTGCTCCCGGTGAAGGCGGCGTCGACCCACCTGGCCTACGCGGGCCCGGAGGGCGTGCCCGACTTCGCCGACATCAAGGGCCAGCACGCGGTCCGCCGCGCCGCCGAGGTCGCGGTCGCGGGCAACCACAACCTCCTGATGATCGGCCCGCCCGGCTCCGGGAAATCCATGATCGCGAAGCGGCTCCCGGGCATCATGCCGCGGCCGACCCTCGACGAATACCTCGAGGTGCTGCGGATCCACTCGGCCGCCGGCCACACGCTGCAGGGCACGCTCCCCTACCTGGAGCGGCCGACGCGCGCGCCCCACCACACGATCTCGGACGTGGGGCTGCTGGGCGGCGGTGCGATCCCGGGTCCCGGCGAGATCTCGCTCGCGCACCACGGCGTGCTCTTCCTGGACGAGCTTCCCGAGTTCAAGCGCTCGGCCCTCGAGGTGCTCCGCCAGCCGCTGGAGGACGGTGCCGTCACGATCTCGCGCAGCGCCGGGAAGGTCACCCTGCCCTGCGGCTTCATGCTGGTGGCGGCGATGAACCCGTGCCCGTGCGGCTACCTCGGTGATAAGAAGCGCGAATGCCGGTGCTCGCCCGCGCAGATCCAGAGGTACCGCAACCGCATCAGCGGGCCGCTGCTCGACCGGATCGACCTGCACGTCGAGGCCCCCGCCCTCGGCCTGGGCGAGCTGCGCGCCGCGAAGCCCGGCGAGGAGTCCGCCGCCATCCGCGCCCGCGTCGAAGCCGCGCGGGCCCGCCAGCTCGGGCGCCTCGCCGGCACGCGCGTGACCTGCAACGCGCGCATGACGGTCGCCCAGCTCAAGCAGCACTGCGCGCTCGACGCCAACCTCGGCGACCTGCTGCAGCAGGCGATGGAACAGCTGCACCTCTCGGCCCGCGCCTACGACCGCATCCTCAAGGTCGCGCGCACGATCGCCGACTTGGCCGGCGCCGAGCGGATCGGGGCCGCGCATCTCCTGGAGGCGATCCAGTACCGGAGCCTCGACCGGAACGTGTTCTACTGAGCGGCCGACGCCGGCTTCGCCGGACCGAACACCGTCGCGCGCACCGAGGGCTGCCGAGGCCGTCCGGCCCGTGGATCAGCCGCGCGCCCCAGATGGACTCCCCCGCGGTGGGCTATTAGAAACGCGAACGGAGCCCGCGCGTTTTTTGGCAACTCCTGCGCACGGGGCCGCTTGGGATTGCCTTTGCCGGGGGATTAAACTGATTCGGAGTCTCCATGGTCCGACTCCTCCCGCGCGGCGTCACCGTCCTGCTCCTGCTGCTTGCGGCAGGCTGCCGGGATCGCGAGATCGCGTCCTATCGCGCTCCCAAAGACCCCGTTACGACTCCGGCGACCCCAGCCTCCCCGGGCCCGGGCGAGGCTTCGAAGGAGCTTCCGGAAGGCCACCCCCCGGTCCCGGCGGCGGGAGCGGCTCCGGCCGGTGCGGCGCCGGCTGCGATGGCGAACACGCCGGTGCCGACCGCCGGAGGCAACGACCTGACATGGAGAGCCCCGGCGGATTGGACGGCCAAGCCGGCCTCGCCCATGCGCAAGGGTTCCTACGCGCTGAAGGGATCCGGGGGGGACGCGGATCTCGCCATCACGGCATTTCCCGGCGACACCGGCGGGCTCGAGGCCAACCTCAACCGCTGGCGCGGCCAGGTCGGCCTGGGGCCGCAGGCGGGCGCCGAGCTGACCGGGCCGCTGCAGCGTGTTTCCGCCAACGGACTCGAAATCACGATCGCGGATTATTCCGGTCCGGCGGGCACGCGGCTCGTCGGCGCCATCGTGCCGTTCAAGGGCAACACCTGGTTTTTCAAGCTGATGGGCCCGGAGGCCACGGTCGCCGCCGCCAAGCCCGCGTTCGTGGAATTCCTCCAGACGATCCAGGCCGCGCCATGAGCCCCGTTGTCCGGCAGTTCCGCGATTTCTTCGTCTCGCTCAAGCTGACGGTGGTCCTGCTCAGCCTCTCCCTCCTCCTGGTGTTCGTGGCGACGCTCGACCAGGTGAACCTCGGCATCTGGGCGGTGCAGGAGAAATATTTCCGGAGCTTCTTTGTCCTTTGGACGATTCCCGGCGCCCCTATCGCGCTGCCGGTCTTTCCGGGCGGGTATCTCATCGGCGGCCTGCTGCTCATCAATCTCGTCGCCGCCCACGTCTACCGCTTCGCGTTCACGTGGAAGAAACTGGGCATCCAGCTCGCGCACGCCGGCGTCATCGCCCTGCTCGTCGGCGAACTGGTCACCGGCCTGCTGCAGGAGGACTCCTCGATGCGGCTCGAGGTCGGGGAGACGAAGAAGTACGTGGAAAGCTTCCGGGAGCACGAACTGGCGATCCTCGACCGGACCGACCCGCAGTTCGACGAGGTCGTGGCAATTCCGGAGGCGCTGCTCGCCGACGAGAGATCGATCCAGCACGCCAAGCTTCCGTTTCAGGTGAACGTCAAGGCCTGGCTGCCCAACGCCACGCTGCAGATGGGCGACCCGTCCGGCCGCGCCGATCTTCCCCGGGCCAACCAGGGCATCGGCCCGCGGGTGCAGGTGATCCCGCTGCCCATCACCTACAAGTCCGACGAGATCAACCTCCCTGCGGCCTTCGTCGAAATCGTCACGACCGAAGGCGTCGCCGGCACCTGGGTGGTCTCGCCGATCATCGGCATGCCGCAGTCCTTCCAGTACCAGGGCCGCACGTGGGAGTTCGCGATTCGCCTCCGTCGCCAGTACCTGCCGTTCTCCCTCACGCTCCTCAACGTGACCCACGAGGTCTATCCGGGCACCGAGATCCCCAAGAACTTCGCCAGCCGCGTGCGGGTGAAGAGCGACGACGGGCAGACCGACCGCGAGGTCCTGATCTTCATGAACAACCCGCTGCGGCACGGCGGACAGACCTTCTACCAGTATCAGATGAACGCGGCCGGCCGGATGTCGGTCTTTCAGGTCGTCAGCAACCCGGGGTGGATCCTGCCGTACGTCGCCTGCGTGATGATGGGCCTGGGCCTGACCTGGCAATTCGTGGGCTCGCTCGTCGGCTTCATCCGGCGCCGCGCGGCCGCCGACAAAGCCGAGCCGGCCGGGCGGCGCGCCGGCGCGGAGATCTCGTGAGCCCGTCCTCCGCGCCATGAAACGATTCCTTCCGCTGCTGGTGCTGCTCCTCGGCCTGGGGTACCTCGCCTCCGCCTTCCGGCCGGCGAAAGCGAAGACCGATTTCGACCTGGCCGGGTTCGGCCGCGTCCCGGTCCTCGTCAACGGACGCATCAAGCCGCTCGACACCGTGGCCCGGACCTCGCTGCTGACGCTGCAGGGCCGCCAGCGCGTCAGCACGCCCGAGAATTCCGCGCCGTTCGTGTCGGCGCCGGTGGAATGGCTGGCGGACGTCCTCTTCAACCCCGCGAAGGCCGACACCTACCCGACCATCAGGATCGACTCCCCGGAGGTCCTCGCGCTGCTGGACGTGACCGAGGCCGACACGAAGATCGCGTACGACAGCGCCGCCAAGCGCACGATGGCGGTGCTCGGGTTCCTGCCGTCGCACAAGTCCCGGTTCTCCTACGACCGCCTGCGCGAGAAGCTCCCCGAGCTCGACCGCCAGGCCCGGCTGGCCGACCCGATCGAGGCCCAGCTCCGCACGCCCTTCCAAAAGCAGGTCATCGCGGTGCGCAACCGGGTGGTGCTCTATCTTCAGCTCAAAACCGCGGTGCAGATGCCGGATTCGCCCGATTTCCTGCAGGAGCTCGAGCTGTTCCAGCAGGCGCTTCCGGCCGGCGTGCAGGCCATCCTGGCCAAGCAGCGCGGCGCGCCGCACGACGAGGTGACCGTCAAGGTCATGCGCCAGATGGCGGACCGCATCGCGTACATGGAGCAATTGGGCCACCTGCGCGTGGTGCCGCCCGCCGCCGAGAACACGGATCCGACGGCGTGGAAGCCGACCGGGACGGCGCTGCTCGAGGCCTTCGGCACGCTCAAGCTCGACGAGAGCGTGATGGACTACGCGCGGCTCGGCCGGGCATGGCGCACGGGCGATGCGGCGACCTTCAACCGGATCGTGGCGAAGCTCCACGACAGCATCGAGCCGCGCTACCCCGAGGCGATGCGCAAGAGCGACGTCGAGGCGCGATTCAATGCCGCCGGGCCGTTCTACCGCAGCATGGCGCTCTACGTCTGGGCGTTCCTGCTGGCGGTCGTTTCCTGGCTCAAGTGGCCGCGCGAGCTCGCGCGCGCCGCCGCATGGCTCCTGATCCTCGCCCTGGTCGCGACCACCGGCGGCATCTTCGCCCGCATGTGGATCGAGGGCCGGCCGCCGGTCACCAACCTCTATTCCTCCGCGCTGTTCGTCGGCTGGGGCGCCGTGCTCCTGTGCGTGATCCTCGAGGGCGTGTTCCGCAACGCCATCGGCAGCGTGGCCGGCGGCCTCATCGGATTCGCGACGCTCCTCATCGCCCACCACCTCTCGCTCGGCGGCGACACGATGGAGATGATGCGCGCCGTCCTCGACTCGAACTTCTGGCTGGCGACGCACGTGGTCGTGATCACGATCGGTTATTCGGCCACCTTCCTGGCCGGCTTCCTCGCGCTCATCTATGTCGTGCGCGGTTTGCTCACCCGGACGCTCGACGCCGGCACGGCCGACGCGCTCACCCGCATGGTGTACGGCATCGTCTGCTTCGCGACGCTCTTCAGCCTGGTCGGCACCGTGCTCGGCGGCATCTGGGCGGACCAGTCATGGGGCCGCTTCTGGGGCTGGGATCCCAAGGAGAACGGCGCGCTCCTCATCGTCATCTGGAACGCGGTCATTCTCCACGCGCGCTGGGGCGGGCTCGTGAAGCAGCGCGGCCTGATGGCCCTCGCGATCTTCGGCAACGTGGTCACCGCCTGGAGCTGGTTCGGCACGAACATGCTCGGCGTCGGCCTGCACAGCTACGGCTTCATGGATGCCGCCTTTTACTGGCTGATTGCGTTCGTCGTGAGCCAGGTCGCGGTCATCGGACTCGCGCAGGTGCCGCTCGACAAGTGGCGCAGCTTCCGGACCGCGCCGGCCGCCTGATCACCCGTTCGCCGGGCAGTCGCGGCCCGGCGAAGCCAGCACGGCGGCTTCCCGCTCCTACGCGCCGGCACGCCGCAGCGGGGGAGAACGTAGGTTCGCGTTCGCGCGCTTAGGCTCCGCGCGGCACGGGCTGGCCGAGCGCGGTGCGCACGGCCTTGGCGAGCTCGGTCAGCTCGTAGGGCTTGCGCAGCACGTCCACGCCGATCTCGTCGCCGGTTCCGACCGAAGGCTTGGCGTACCCCGTGGTGAGCAGCAGGTGGATGTCCGGCCGGTCCTGGCGCACGCGTTCCAGCAGCTCGACGCCGCTGACGCCCTCGGGCATGACGGCGTCGGTGAACACCAGGTCGATCTCGGCGCGCCGGGATTCCCAGATGCCCAGGGCCTCCCGGCCGTTTGAGGCGGCGATCACGCGGTAGCCGAGGGTCTCGAGCGCGGTGCGCGTGACGGCCCGGACGGCGGGCTCGTCCTCCACGAGGAGAATCGTCTCGGACCCGCCCTTCACGACAGTCGGCGCCGCGCGCTCTGGTGCGGGCGCGGCGGTCTGCTGTCGCGGGAAAAAGGCGCGGAACGTCGTGCCCTGGCCGACCTCGCTTTGCACCGCGACCCACCCGCCATGCTGCACCATGACACCATAAACCGTCGCCAGCCCGAGGCCCGTGCCCTGCCCCACCGGCTTGGTCGTGAAGAACGGCTCGAAGATCCGCGGCAGCAGATGCGCCGGGATGCCCGAGCCGGTGTCGCTGACCGCCAGGCAGGCGAAGTCGCCGGCCCGCGCCCCGGGCGTGCCCACGGCCTGCGCGGCGTCCACCTTGGTCGCGCCCGCGAGGATCCGGATCATCCCGCCGCGCGGCATGGCGTCGCGCGCGTTCACCACGAGGTTGAGGAGAACCTGCTCGACCATGCCGGCGTCGGCCCGGACCGGGAGGGGTTCGGCCGAGCGCGTGATCTCGAGCCGGATGTCCTCGCCCACGAGGCGCTGCAGCAGCTTGGCGGCGTGCGCGACCAGGTCGTTCAGGTCGTGCATCTTCAGGGAGATGGCCTGCTGCCGGCTGAAGGTGAGCAGGCGCCGGGTGAGGTCCGCCGCGCGGTCGGCCGCCTGCGAGATCTGCCCGATGGATTCCGCCATGTCGGCGGGCAGCCCGGAGCGCAGGCGGACGAGCCCGGCGTGCCCCTTGATCACGGCCAGGAGGTTGTTGAAGTCGTGCGCCACGCCGGCGGCGAGCTGGCCCATCGCCTCCATCTTTTGCGACTGCCGCAACTGCTCCTCGAGCGAGCGGCGGTCCTGGATGTCCAGCACCGAGCCGATGTAGCCCAGGAAACGTCCCTCATCGTCGCGCCGGGGCATCGCCGCCGAGATCACCCAGCGCCACGCGCCGTCGGCGCGGTGCAGCCGGTACTCGGCCCGGAAAGTGCGCAGCGCCTCCCGGGCCGCGCGGAACTCGGAGGCCACCGCGGGCAGGTCCTCCGGGTGCACCGCGCGCGTCCAGCCCTGCCCGAGGCCCTCGGGCTCGCGCTGGCCGGTGAATTCGTACCAGGACTTGCCCACGAACGTGCATTCCCCGTTCGCGTCGGTGACCCAGACGATCACCGGCGCGTGGTCGGCCATCTGGCGGAATCTCGCCTCGCTCTCCTGGAGCGCGATCTCCGCCTGCCGCGCGGACGTCACGTCCTGCGCGAGGATCAGCTCCGCCGGCCGGCCGGCGAACTCCAGGGCGTGGCCGGAGATGCGGACGTGGACGATCGAGCCGTCCTTGCGGCGGTGCCGGTAGATGTTCGCCTGCTGGAAGCCCTCCGAGCGACGCAACAGGGCCGCCTCGAGCCGCGGGATGTCCTCCGCCGGGCGGATGTCCCGGATCGTCATGTGCGCGAACTCCTCGCGGGTGTATCCGTATTGGGCGATCGCGGCGTCGTTGATGGTGAGGAACCGCAGGGTTTCCCGGTCGAACACCCACATCGGGAGCGGATTGCTCGCGAACAGCAGCTGGAACTCGGTGTGGCTGCGCCGGAGCGCCTCGAGCGCGGCGCGCCGCTCCGCCCGTTCGACCGCCAACGCGACCAGGTTGCCCACCGAAACGGCGAACGATTCCTCGTCGGGATGCCAGGTCCGCACCGCCCCGACGTGCTCGTGGCAGAGGACGCCCGCGCGGGAGCCGCTCAGCCGGATCGGCACGTCCAGCATGGCGGCGACGCCCGTGGCCGGAATGTAGTCGCGCGCGAACTCGCGCGTGCGCGCGTCCTGCATCGCATCGGCGGCCGCGATGACCTCGGACTCGGCCAGCGCCTTGAAATAGACCGGGTAATCCTTCGCCGCGAGCGTCGTGCCGGTGGAATGCAGCCGGCGCGTCCGCTCCCAGAGGTCCATGCAATGGATCGCGCTGCGGTCGTCGTTGTAGCGCCAGACGCTGACCCGCTCGAGTTGCAGGCAGGCGGCCGCCTCCTCCGTGATGCGCCGGATGTCATCCCGGTAGTCCACGGAGTCGGACCGGATCGCACCCAGGCGAAGCAGCGTGGCTTGCTGCGCGGTCATGCGCCGGTCGCGCTGCACGCGCTCGTCGATCTCGCGGTCGCGCTGCTGGGCGACCAGCGTGCGATGCACCGCGTCGACCAGCACGTGCGGCAGCCGCCGCAGGTGACTCGGCGTCTTGAGCACGTAGTCGGCGGCGCCGGCCTTGAGCGCGCGGACGGCGATCTCCTCGCTCCCCGTGATCGTCACGAACACCAGCGGCACGCCGGGACACGTCGCGCGCAGCGTCTCGAGCACCTCGATTCCGTCGAAGGTCCCGAGATGGAAGTCGCTGAGCACGACGTCGAAGCTGCGGGTGGCAAGGGCCTCGCGGAACCCCGCCAGCGTGTCGACCGTAACCAGCGTGAAGCCCTGCGGCGCGCCGGCGAGCCGCTCCAGCACCAGCTGGCGGTCATGCGGGTCGTTTTCGACGTAGAGGACGCGAAGCGGAGGGGTGGACGACATGGACGGAGGCACGCGGGAGGGGCTGGGCGCGGAGCGGAGGGGCGGCTGGATGCGGATGGACTGCCGGCACCGGAACAAGAGCGCGCATTCAGGAGGCGGGCGGCGCCTCGTTGTGAACGGTCCAGTAAACCCCGAGGTGCTTGACCGCGTCGACGAACGCGTGAAAGCCGACCGGCTTGAGCACGTAGGAATTCGCGCCGAAGTCGTAGCTGCGCGCCAGGTCCTGCTCCTCGCGCGAGGAGGTCAGCATGACGACGGGGACGCGGCGCATGCGCTCGTCCTTCTTGACCGTCTGCAGCACCTCGAGGCCGTCCACCTTCGGCATCTTGAGGTCGAGCAGGACCACGGCCGGCAGGCCGGGCACGCGGCCGGCGAAGCGGCCGCGCTCGTAAAGGTAGTCGAGCGCCTCCGCCCCGTCGCTGACGATGACGATGTCATTCGCCACGTGGTGGGCGCGCAGGGCGCTGAGGGTCAGCTCGACGTCGTTGGGATTGTCCTCGGCGATGAGGATTACGCGGTTGTTCATGGGGTTCATTCGTTGAGCGGAAGGGAGAAATAAAAAGTCGCGCCGCGGTCCGCCTCGCCTTCGGCCCAGGTGTCGCCGCCGTGGCGGCTCACGATCCGCCGCACGTTCGCGAGCCCGATGCCCGTGCCCTCGAAGTCGCGCGCGCCGTGCAGCCGCTGGAACACCCCGAAGAGCTTGGCGGCGTACCGCATGTCGAAGCCGGCGCCGTTGTCCCGCACGTGGAAGACGTGCCGTTCCGGCTCGCGGACGTAGCCGACCTCGATGACGGCGAGCTCGCGCTTGGCCGAATACTTGACGGCGTTGCCGAGGAGGTTGCGCCAGACCTGGCGCATCATCCCCGGGTCGGCGCGCACGACCGGCAGCGCCCCGACGCGCCACTCGATGCGGCGCTCGCGCCGTTCCGCGTCGAGCTCCAGCATGACCTCGTTGACGAGGGCCTGCATGTCGAGGCGCGCGTGACGCAGCTCGGTGCGGCCCATCCGGGAGAACGCGAGGAGGTCGTCGATCAGCTGGCCCAAGTTCCGCACCGACGAAGTGATGACGTGCAGGTAGCGTCTCTCCGTCTCGTCCAGCTTGTCGCCCGCGCGGTTCTGGAGGAGCTCGGTGAAGCCGTCGACGTGGCGCAGCGGCGCGCGGAGGTCGTGGGACACCGAGTAAGAGAAGGCCTCGAGCTCCTTGTTGAGGGCCTCGAGCTGCGCGGTGCGGGCGGCGACGCGCTGCTCCAGGCCGGCGTTGAGCTCGCGGATCTCGCGGTCCTGGGACTCGACCTGCACGATCATCCGGTTGAAGTCGTCCGCGAGCTCGCCGATCTCGTCGTCGCCGAAGCGCCGCGCCCGCACCGAGAAGTCGCGCGTGCTGGTGATCTGCCGGGCGGTCTCCGCCAGCGACAGGATCGGGGCCGAGATCTGCCGCTGGACCCGCTGGGCCGCGAGGAAGGTGAGGAAAAGGATCACGAGCATGACGAGCACCGCCAGGACGAGGGCCTGGACCAGCCACGCCCGCACGACCGCGCCCGTGTCGAGGCGGATATAGAGCGTGCCCAGCTGCCGGGTGCCCTCGCGGATCGGCTGGACGCCGAGGAGTTGGCTGCCGTCGAAGCGGTAACCGCTGGGCCCCGGATCGGCCGGGAGGTCCGCCGCCGGCAGGCCCGCGGGATAGCTGGCGAACAGGGTGCCGTCGGCGCGGTAGATGCAGGCCGCGGCGATGTGCGGGTGCACGCGCAGGCCTTGGAGGATCTCCTCGGCGTCGGCCGCGTTGTCGAACGCGAGGGCCGCGGTGCTGTTGCTGGCGGCGATGCCGCCGAGGAGCTGCAGTTGCCGGGCGGTCGCCTCCCGGAAGGTGATGTACTCGAAAGTCAGGAACGCCAGGCGCATCGCGAGCATGGCCCCGCCTGTCACGAGGAGGAACAGTGTCGTGAGCTTCCGGCGGATGGGCGTGTCGCGGAGGGTCAGGCGCATGTCATGGCTCGGTCAGGCGCAGCAGCTTGGAGCTCACCTCGAGGCCGGCCGCCCGCGCGTTGTCGGGGGCGATCCGGAGCCGCACGCGGCGGTCGCGCGTTTCCATCTCCACCATGCCCCCGGCCGCGATGAAGCCCGCCTCGCCGACGGTGAGGATCGGGCGGCCGCGCAGCTCCTTCAGCAACCGGCCGGCCCGCCGCTTCTCGCTGGGCGATACGAAGAGGATGTGGCAGCGGTCGACCTCCTTCGCCCGGCGAAAATGCCGCACCGAGAGCGGCCGTTCCTGCCAGGTCTCGCCGGTGAGCCGCTGTTCGAGCCGGCCGCGGAACGGGTCATCGCCGAGCACCCCAATGACGATCGGCGCGGTGCCGTCGGCCGACCCGGGCGGCCAGGCCACGAACTGCAGGAGGTTGACGAGGAAGGCCGCCTTCTGGTCGTACTCGTCCGTGGATTCGGCGGCGACGCCGAAAACGGGGACTCCGGCCGCGAGGACGAGCAAGGCGGTCAGCCGCAGCCGGCCGCCCCGGAGCGCCTGGGGGCGGCCGGCATACCGCGGGGCCGGGTGCGCTTCGCCAGTGGCGAGCGCGCACCGGCGGGATGCGCTCGTTGTGGGGGGACAGGCTGAGTCAATGAATTGCAGCAAGGGTCGAGGAGAGCCGAAGTTACTGGCGCTGAAGGGGACCGTCGCCGAGGGCGGGCGGGCGCGAGGAGGTCGCTCGCGAAACTTCCGGCCCGAAGAGGGAGCACCCTTATGGTAGGCGCCGGACGGCCAACGGGAAGGCTGCGCGCATGGGGTGTAGTCCTACTTCCCGTGTCAGGACGCCGGGGGACCCACCCCGCCAGAATCTCGCTCGCTCAAGCTCCTTCAACCGCCGGCCGCCGACGATCCTCTCGAAAGGGACAGGCTGTTCACGTCGGTTTTCACCGGGCCCTGAACGCGGCACCGAGCGTCCGTGTGTGTCGGAGCCGGAACAGGACGTTATGCGGACGTCGGGAACTCAGAGCCATGCTCGGCGGGCGTATCCAGTCACGCCAACACCGCTGCTCATTTCAACGAGCACGACTCCATGATTCGCCGATACGTGTCCCACTGCTCGGCGAACGCCTCAGGAGAACCATCAAGGACGATCGCGAGCAGGCGCTGCCGACCGACAGCGATGACGGCCGCGCGCTCGAGCGTCTTGCCGGACTGTTGTCCTCGGCCCACGAACAGGTGTGCGTCAAAGCCGGCAAGCTTCATCGGCAGGGGCCCGACGATCGTCAGGTCTCTCAGGCCGCCGAACATCTCGCCACTCCACTGCTGCGACACCACATTCAGGGGAGGATTGCGGTTGAGCAGCGCCGTCGGCGTGCACACCACGCGGATCGTGGCGGGGCCGCCGCTGCCGGCCGGACCGTCGAGATAGGCAATGGTGGGACGCTCGGCCTCGCGAAGGGCGAACGCCGCTGGGTAGCGGATGGCCAGACCGGTCTTCTTGTCGCTGAACGCCCGGTCGTCCGCCCCGGGCCCGGTCACGGGTCGCGCGAGAAGCGCCTCGACGCGGGCCCGGTGGGTCTCTTCCCGCCGGCGCGCCTGCGCCGCCTCCTCGGGCGTCTGCAAGACCGTTCGGAAGGCTATCGCCGAGGTCGGAGACCGGCCGACGGTCGCCGTGAACACCGTGTCGCTTTCGTGCATGGCGTCACCCACGTAGACCGCATACGCGGCGCCCCGGATCATCGGGCCGCTCGGCGTCAGCCGGAACATGTTCGGCCGGTCCGGGACCGGCTCGATCCGCATCGGCACGTGTTCCGCCGCGCGGAGCAGGTCGACATCAATGAGCCGGTGCGGCGGAACGCCGTACACGTTTTCGAAAAAGGCCGCATCGGTCCCGATGATGTTGAACTGGCGCGCGCTCATGTTCGTCACGTGCATCAGCCGCGCCAGCCTGAGGTCCGACGGGTTGAGACCGTGTTCGTATGCGATGAAATCCACCTCCCGCTCCGGCAAACTCGGGAGCGCCGTCCCCGCCTTGATGCCGTCCACCGCCATCCCACGATCGGTGTTTCCCCCAACAATCAACCCGAACACCGTGTCCACCGGCACCCGGGGCAGTGGGACGTACTTGTCTCCCGCGGCCACGTAGAAGCCGTAGGCCGTCGGCAACGCCCGTCCGCGGACGTCCACGGCGGTTCCGACCGTCGTCGCCCGTTCCGCCGCCGCCGGAGCCGGGACTTGGCGCGCCAACATCGCCTCGAGGACGTTCGTGCCGACGCCCGCCGCCTTGAGTTCGATGAGGGCGTCCACCCCGGTGTCGAATGCCGCCGGGCTGCCCTCGATCGCGAGGAGGATGGTCGAGTCCGGCAGTTCCGCCTTCACCATCTTGATGATATCCGCGTTGGTGAGGGCCCTCTTCTCGGCGGCCGCCAGCGCAGCGGCCAGCAGCAGCAGCATTCCGATCCGAAGCAGGTTCGTCATGGCGTTTGTCAAGCTGCCCCGAGGCTGCCAGCCCGCGCTTCGTTGTCCAGCTCGAGGGGCGCCGCCGCGCGGAGCATCGGATTCGACCACGACCTCCAACTTCGCGGCGACGGAATCTGGCCGCGCCACGCGACGCCTGCGGGAACTCGAACGGCTCGCGGGGACGCGGCTGTTTCGCGGATTCCCGAAGGGAAAAGGCGCGCTTGGCCGACCAGGTAATCTACGTGGGCGGGGCCGCCCATGTGCGGCTATTCGCCTATCCCCCACGTCCAACCAAACCCGCCCAATCTACCTAAAACGTCCTCTCTCCTCGAAAGGGACAGGCTATTCACGTCGGTTCACGTCTTGGGGACATCACGTCTTGGGGACATGTTGTTTCGAGCGCGAGATCACGTCTTGGGGACATGTTGTTTCGAGCGCGAGGGAAGGCTGGCGGAATGCAGACTCAGCAGGCTTAGGCTCGCGAAAGCCCCCGCCCGCCCGGGCAGCGGACTCATTTTCAGAGCACCACCATCTGGGGACAGGTTATTTCGAGCGCGAGGGAGGTGAAGACTCGGCAGGCATAGGCTCGCGACAGCGACGCCTGCCCGGGGGCAGCAGATTCCGTGGCAGAGGAATTGCGCCAATGCAGCAGCGACCCGCGCCCCGAGGCGCGGGCTTCGCCATCGGAGTCAGGCGAATAATGGTCGCCGGATGTTGCGCAGGACCGCCAAGTCACCCCAATCCGTGAGCTCCGGCAGCGGTCGGGGCGGCGTATGCTTGCCCAGCCGTGACAGGTGCTCCGCCACGAAGGCCTGCGTCCCCAAAACGGCTCCTTGCGTGAAGAAGCGCACCTTGCACCGGAAGACTTCGGGCAGCGCGAGCTTGCCGCCTTCCCGCAGCGCGCGCTGCAACTCCGCGAACCCGATCGCGCCGGTTTTCCCCGTGATCGCCGATCCACTGGTGAAGAGTAGCAGCCGATACTCCGAGTGGAGTTGTTCCCAGGATCCCGCACCGAGCACGCCGGCGATGCCTCGGCGTGCCCGCTCGTTACCGGCCATCGCTTCGGCGTAGCCGCAGAACCGGTAGTCCTTCGGGTCGGACACAATCCCCGCGCGCACGCAGTTGAGGTCGATGTAGGCCGCTACCTTCGACACCACATCGAAGCTCGGCTCAACGAGGACGCTCTTGAAGCGCTCGGCCCAGAGCGTACCGAACCGGCCATGCGTCTTGTTGAACCAGATGCTGAAGCGCTGCTTCAGGAGCTTCATGAACTGGGAGACATCGCCCATGAGCCGGAGCATGCGCTGGCGCCACTCGAGGGCATACGGGGTGTTGGCCGCGAGCTGCGCCCTCAGAATCTCAAAGCGCATCTTGTCGTGCTTTGTCTTCGCCGGATGGAGCAACCGGTAGCGGCGGAGTAATTCCTCGTCGGAGATCGGGCTGGCCAGGAACACACGAACGAGGACGTGGAAGTGATTAGACATGATGACGTAGGTCAGCAGTTCGAGCCCGCAGAACTCCGTCAAAAGCCAAATCAGCCGGCGCAACATCTCCTTGTCGGCGTCCGTGAAGAGCCACTCCCCGTTCACCGTCCGGGTCATGCAGTGGTAGATCGCCTCCGATTCCTCCGGCGAGACCTTGATGCGCGGCTCTCTCACGCCCGCGAGTCTCCCCCTCCCCCGCCACCCCAGCCAAGGCCGCCGTTTACGGGTAATCCACCAGCCGAACTCGCGCGCAATAACCTGTCCCCTTCAGCCCCCCAGACCAGCACGTGGAAGTGATTCGACATGATCGCGTAACTCAGCAGCTCGAGCCCGCAGAATTCCACCAGCAGCCAGATCAACCGGCGCAACATCTCCTTGTCGGCGTCCGTAAAGAGCCACTCCCCATTCACTGTTCGGGTCATGCAGTGGTAGATCGCCTCCGATTCCTCCGGCGAGACCTTGATGCGCGGCTCTCTCACGCCCGCGAGTCTCGCCCCCCCCCGCCACCCCCGCCAAGGCCGCCGTTTAGGGGTAATCCAGCAGCGGAACTCGCGCGCAATAACCTGTCCCCTTCGGCCAGCCGCCGAACTCGCGCGCAATAACCTGTCCCCTTCAGCCCACCCTTCAGACGGCCCCCGTCAGCCGCGTCTTCAGCCGGCCTTAACGCTCTTCTTTGTCTCTGTCTTGTCGGCGCGCCCACAATTTGCGCCCGCTGGACACAGCGCCCCACCCCCAGTATCCGCCGAAAACAAGCGCCGCCCACGAGATGCGACCTTCCGTGAACGTACTCACGAACACCGCCACCATAAACACAACGCCGACGCAGCTGAGCGCAAAGACAACAAAGAGGAACTCGTCACTATCCAGCAACTTCATATTATTGAAGAACTTCGGCGCACCTAAGGTCGTTGTACAACTTATTATACGCTTCAAGTTGGGGGATAAATACGTTTCGGCGAGACCATTCCATAGCACGGGTATCTGGTTGGAATCGGACGCGCGAGTCGACGTATTGCAAGGCGGGCAAACCTACAATGTCCGTAACAGTATATGCGACTCCGAGGTGCCCAACTCGGGAAAGTACCCTGGAGGTCGCACCACTGAATAGCGGCACGCCCGTAGTCCGAGACGCCCGGTCGAATCCTTGCATCGTCGCGTTCCCGTACGTTACACCGGCCATGAACGATCGAGCTGGATTGCCTCCCGCGAAATCAGAGGCCGCCTGTTGTGTCTGCAGCATCATAGCAATCAGCACGATTCCGTTGCCGCCGGGCATTGCATTCAACGCGTCTGCCGCGAGTCCGGCCAAATTGTCTTCTGCGCGGTTTCTAACCTTTGAAAGCAGTTCTTTGCCGGACATCGGCGGCTCCGGGGCCGGAGGATAAAGCATGTGGCGCCACGTATCATGCCATTCCTGATTGAATTCTATCATGCGTGCTACGAGCGCTTGGCATCTCTGACGTCGTTCTTCAAGGCTGAGCTCGAGGCCGCCTCCGCCGGAAACAACGCCCATCCCGGGCCCTACCGTGTGTACCACTTCAAATCGGTAGTTCGTCATGCCGAAGATCATTTTTGGCCCACCGTACGCGCGCTCAGTTACAACAAATGGCGGCAGCGGCACTGGGTCCGATGGATAAGCATCGGGGCATTTGCGCTTTGAGGAGACCACTTTCTCCCCTGCATCGGTTACCTCCACCTCCTCTACCACATAGCAGCCATTCTCATCCGGCGGCCCTTCACGTTCGTACATTCCGAGTACATCAATACCATTCACGCTGTCGTTGCTGACGAAGCCGTACAGGTTCAGCCCGCCGGATTCTCCGAGTGGATCACGGCCGAGGAACCGCCCGTTGCGCGGCTCGTAGTAGCGATAGCCGTAATAAACCAAGCCCGTCTCCGCATCCGTGTACTTCGTCGAAAATCGGAAGGGTTGGTCGGTAACCGCGGAGTCGATGACCTCCTGCCGCACCGGGTTGCCGAAGGGATCATACTCGTACACCGCAGCGGGATCGCCGGTGCTCGCCGAAAGCAGCGCCGTGATATTGCCGTTGGCGTCGTATGCCGGGAAGTAGCTCCCGGAAGGCGAGCCCGAGGAATAGGTCGTGATTCGGAGCAGCGCGCCCACGCCACCAGTCTCCCCCAGACTGTCGGCCAGGTCGAGTCCCCAAGTATAGCTGCGGACGATGGCCGAGCCGGCCCCGTCCAATTCGGCGATGAGATTCCACCCGTCATACACGAAGCGCCGGGCGGTCGTTTCCACGCTGGTATCGAGATTCAGCACCCGCTTCTCGATGCGCCGCCCCGCGAAGTCGTATTTGAAATCGAGGCGCAGCCGGGTGAATCCGCTCGAAGTCGGCAGCGTGCTGTTCATGCGCACGAGGCGGTTCTCCGCATCCCACTTGAACTCCCAGAGACCGTTCGTCGTCAGATTGCCGTCAGCGTCATATCCGAACGGCTCCAACGCCTTGGGTACCAACCAGTCGCGGTTCTCGGTTCGGACCACGTCCGTGCTGCCCGGCAAAGCCGCGGTG
>DASPMS010000065.1:0-28879 GCA_035626915.1 Opitutaceae bacterium | reverse complement strand
GGATCGGAAATTCTATTTCCCGATCAACGCGGAATACGCCCCGTACAAGGCGCTCCAGGACTCGGCGTTCCCGGTGGTCGGGGCCTCGCCCTGGCAGATCCTCGGCGACGCGGCCGGGGTGGCGATGCAGAAGCAGGACGTCTTCGTCGGCGACCATGTGCCGCGCGTCGCCGCCGGCGCGGGCCTGCGGCAGCGCGACCTCGGCGTGGTCGCGGGCAAGGGCTACGTGGGCTACGTCTGGGCCAAGCCGCTCGCGGGCCGCGCCGAGATCGAGGTCGCGCTCGTCTGGGGCGACGCGCCGGCGGATCGCGCGACCACCGTGCTCGCCTTCACGGGCCGGGACTATGCGAGGCAGGAATTCGCGCTGACGGCCGGGAAGACCTTGCCGAGCGGGGCGATGCTCGAGCTGCGCGTCCGCGGCGGCGACGTCCTCCTCGGGCCGCCGTCCCTGATGCCGGCCGACCACGTCCGCGGGCTGCGCCGCGACACCCTCGCCCTCCTCAAGCAGCTGGACGGGACCGTGTACCGGTGGCCGGGCGGCAACTTTGTCAGCGGCTACGACTGGCGCGACGGCATCGGCGACCGCGACCGGCGCCCGCCGCGGAAAAACCCGGCCTGGACCGGCGTGGAACACAACGACTTCGGCACCGACGAGTTCATCGCGTTCTGCCGCGAAATCGGCACGGAGCCGATGATCGCGGCGAACACGGGGTTCGGCGACGCCTATTCGGCCGCGCAGTGGGTGGAGTACTGCAACGGCGGGGCCGACACGGTCGGCGGCGGCTGGCGGGTCAAGAACGGGGCCGCACGGCCCCATGGCGTGAAGTACTGGTGCGTCGGCAACGAGATGTTTGGGCCGTGGCAGCTCGGGTTCATGCAGATGTCGCACTACGTGCAGAAGCACAACCAGGTCGCGGCCGCGATGTGGAAGGCCGATCCGTCGCTCGCCCTCGTCGCGGTCGGGGACCTCACGACCATCAACGGGGCGCACGACCCCGAGCAGGCGAAGTCCGGCAAGACATGCTCGCACATCATGCTCGAGGAATGCGCCGGGCACATGACGATGCTTTCCGAGCACTTTTACCAGGGGCGCGTCCCGTGGACGCAGGACGGCCGGGTCGACCTGAAGACCCACGTCGGCCTGCTCCGGAAGGCCATCCGCGACAAGGCCGAGGGACACCGGAAGCTGCAGGCCAGCCTTCCGAACCTGCGGGGCCGGGTCATCCCGATCGCGATGGACGAGTGGAACTACTGGCACCGGGAGTACGCCTACGGCGAGCTGGGCTGCGTCTACGAATGGCAGGACGGCCTCGGCACCGCCGCCGGCCTCCATGAGTATTTCCGACAGAGCGACCTGATCCAGATGGCGCACTATGCGCAGACGGTGAACGTCATCGGGGCGATCAAGACCACGAAGATCGCCGCCGAGATGGAGACCACCGGGCTCGTGCTTCAGCTGTACCGGTCGAAATTCGGCCGCATCCCGCTCCGGCTCGAGCAGGACTTCGGCGACCTCGACGTGGCCGCGGCCCTCTCCGAGGACCGCCGGACGCTCACGGTCGCAGTGATGAACCCGACCGACGCGGCCGCGGAGTTGAAGCTCGCCGCCTCCGGACTCGCGCCGGCCGGTCCCGCCACCCGCTGGCACATCGCCGGGCGCGACGCGCGGGCCCACAACACGCCGGGCCAGCCGCGCGCGGTCGACCTCGTGCGGACGGACGCCGTCTCCTCCGCGCTCAGCGTGCCCGCGCTGAGCTGTGCGGTCTTCGAGATTCCGCTCCGATGACGAGCGGAAGCCACCGGGCGGAAGCCCGTTCGCGGGCGGTTTCACCGGCGTTCCGGCCGGAAGGCCCGGCCGTCTCGCGGGCTCGCCGGGGCTGCCTGCCGGGGGACCTTCGCCATGGGTGAACCCCGGCTGGGCATCATCGGCGAGTTGATGAACAACTCCTACGCCCGCGCCCGGAATGCGTTCCAGGCGCGGAACGCGGGGGACTACGCGCGGCTGGCGCGCGCGCAGGCCGAGCTCGGCGCGGACTTCCTCACGCTCAACCTCGACGGCACCGCCCGCATTTCGGTTCGCTCCGAGGAGATGCTCGGCTTCCTGCCGGAGGCGATCCGCGCGATCCAGGCGGCGACGGACGTCCCGCTGAGCTTCGACAATCCCTCCGTCGACTACCACCGCGTGGCGCTCGAGCATTACGACCGCTCGCGCAGCGGCCAGCCGATCCTCAACTCGATCGCCGCCTCGCGCACGCGCCTCGACGAGATGATCGAGCTGGTGCGCCGGCACGACACCCGCGTCGTCGTGATGGCCTCGGAGCGGTTCGCGCCCGACGGCTCGGCGCAGTGCCTGCGCGCGGAGGACGCGCATGCCGCGGCGCGGCAGTTCGTCGAGATGCTGGTGACCCGCGCGGGGCGGAAGAACGACGAGATCCTGATCGACCCGGGACTCGCGCCGGTCGGCGCGGACACCTATGGGCTGGTGAACATCGGACTCGACGCGATGCGCCTCATCCGCGCCGACCCCGACCTGCGCGGCGTGCACCTCGTCGTGGGCCTATCGAACTTTGCGTGGGGGACGCCGAAGGGTGTCCGCGAGCAGCTCGAGAATGCGTACCTGACGCTCGCGATGGAGGCGGGCCTGGATTTCGCGCTGGCGAACCCGGAGAAGGCGCCCGGCCCGCTCCCGGCGGAACACCCGGTTGTCCTGCGCCTGCGCGAGGCGCTCGATGCGGGACGCCCGCGCGAGGGCGAGTCGCAGGAATCCGCCGGCTACCGGCAGGCGGAGGCGATCATGGCCATGTGCACGGAGGCGGCCGAGTGAACGCCCGCCCGGCCAGCGAGGGAGGGCCCGGCGGTCCGGGTCGGACGCTTTCGCCGAACGCGCCGCGGTCCGCGGGCGACGGCGCGCCGGGCCGGATTCCCGCCTCCGCGGGGGCATCGCACCCGGTGTGGCTCCAGGTCGGGACCCTGCTCGACGGTACGGGCGGGCCGCCGCGGCGGGACGCCCACGTCGTCTACGACGGCGCGGCCATCCGATTCGTGGGCGAGGCCGGCCGGACGCCGCCGCCGGGGCTGCTGCGGCCGGGGCAGTCCGCGCCCGACTGGCGCGATCCGGAGGCGACGCTGCTGCCGGCGCTGGTCGAATCGCACGCGCACCTCTTTCTCGAGGGCGGCGAGCTGGACCTCGACCGGCGCGCGGCGTACCTCAAGCGAACCGCCGGCGAGCTCCTCGCGGCCGCCGACCGCCGGATGGAAAAGCTCGCGCGGATCGGCGTCGCCGCCGTGCGCGACGCCGGCGACAAGGACGGGGTCGGGTTGGCGTTGAGCCGGGCCTGCCGCGAGGGGGCCGGCGGCGACCTCCGGCCTTACCTGGACAGCCCCGGGGCGGCGATCCACCACCGCGGCCGCTACGGGAGCTTCATGGGCGGCGCGTTGGAGGACTACGCGAGCCCGGCGGAATGCGTCGCCGCGCGCGTCGCGGCCGGAGCGGACCGGATCAAGCTGATCCCCACGGGCATCATCAACTTCAAGGCCGGGGCGGTGACCACGCCGCCGCAGATGACGGTCGAGGAACTGCGCGCGCTGGTCGCGGCGGCGGCCGCGGCGGGACGCCAGACGTTCGCCCACGCGTCGGGCGACGACGGCATCGAGCGCGTGATCGAGAGTGGCGTCGATTCGGTCGAGCACGGGTTCTTCATCCGCGAGGACCAGCTGGCGCGGATGCGCGATCGCGGCATCGCGTGGGTCCCGACCTTCGCGCCCGTCCAGCTTCAGGTCGAGGAGGCGGCGCGGTACGGGTGGGACGAGACGGTCGTCGGCCACCTCCGGCGCATTCTGGACGCGCATGCGGCGAGCCTCCGCCGCGCGCACGCGCTCGGCGTAACCATCATCGCAGGCAGCGACGCGGGGTCCTGCGGCGTGCCGCACGGGCACGGGCTTTTGCGCGAGCTGGAGCTGATGGAACGCGCGGGCCTGCCGGCCGGGGCGGTGATCCGCTCCGCGACCGGAGCGCCGGCGGAGCGGCTCGGTTTCCATCAGCGCTTCGGCCGGGTGGAGCCGGGCGCCCTGAGCCGGTTCATCCTCACGCGACACCCGCCGCTCGTGACGGTGACGAACCTGCGCCGCGCGCGGACCGTGGTGTTCGACGGCGCGGTGTTCGAGACCCGGGAGGAATGCGATGACGACGGACTCTAAGATGACAGGACGCGAAACCCGGCGCGGGGCGACCGCGCCGATGAGCCTCGAGATCACGACCAGGAACCGCCTGCCGGCCGACGCCGCGTACCGCGAGATCTTCATCACCTGGCTCCCCACCGAGCCGAAGGAGCCGGTGATCGCGAAGGTCGCCGAGCTGCACGCCCAGGGGTTCGCGCCCGTGCCGCACATCTCGGCCTTCAAGGTGCGGGATGCCGCCGAGGCGCGGACGCTCGCCGCGCAGCTCGCGCCGTACACCCGCAAGGTGTTCCTCATCCGCGGCGGCGGGCGCCAGGAGGGCGCGTTCGCGACCGTCGCCGATCTGCTCGCCACCGGCGCGTTCGCGGGCTTCGAGATCGGGATCGCGGGCTTTCCGGAAGGCAATGGCCCGCTGTCGTACGAGGAGAGCCTGGCCATCCTGCGCGCCAAGGCGCCGGCCGCGCAGTTCGTCACCACCCAATGGTCGCTCGACGCGGCGGCGGTCCGCCGCTTCCTCGACGATTCCCCGCTGCCGGTCCATGTCGGCATTCCGAACCGCTGCACCACGGCGCAGCTGATCCGCTTCGCCGCGATCTGCGGCGTGGAGAACACGGTCCGCGGCGCCCTCGCGAATCCGCGGAGCCTCCTGCGATTTGTCACCGGGTTCGATCCGCGGTATCTGGTGGACGCCCTGGCCGGGCATCCCCGGCTGGCCAAGTTTCACGTGTATGCGTTCGGGAACTTCGCCAAGCTCTAGCCCCTCCTCGCCATGAATCGCCCCCCGCTTCTCGAAGCCCTCACGTCGCGCCGCCTGGTGTGCGACGGCGCGATGGGCACGCAGCTGATGCTCGCCGGCCTGGAACAGGGCGGCTGCGGCGAGGCGTGGAATCTCACCCATCCCGACCGCGTGCTGGCGATCCAGCGCCGCTATGCCGAGGCGGGAGCCGACTGCCTGATCTCGAACACCTTCGGCGGCAGCCGGCTCATGCTGCGCCGCCACGGGCACGAAGCGGACCTGCCGGCGGTCAACGCCGCGGGCGTGCGGATCGCGCGCGAGGCCTTCGGCGGCCGGCCGGGTTGGGTGCTGGGGGACATCGGCCCGCTCGGCGCGCTGCTCGAGCCGTACGGCGAGCTCGCGGAGGCCGACGCCCGGTCGGCCCTGGAGGAGCAGGCCCGCGCCCTCGTCGCCGCCGGCGCGGACGCGATCATCGTCGAGACCCAGACGGCGCTCGAGGAGCTCGGCCTGGCGATCGACGCCGCCCGGGCCGCCGGCGCGCCGTGCATCATCGCTTCGCTCGCGTACGACCTCTCGATGGACGGCACGTTCTACAAAACCATGATGGGCGTCGCGCCCGAGCAGGCCGCGGAGTTCGTCCAGCAGCGGGGCGCGCACGTCGTCGCGCTCAACTGCGGCACGGGCATGGACATGGCGGGCGCCGCGCAGGTCGGGCGCATTTATCGCGAAAGCTGCGCCCTGCCGGTGATGGTCCAGCCCAACGCCGGGCTGCCGGTGCTGGAGAACCTCAAGGCGGTGTACAAGCAGCTGCCGGCGGACATGGCGAAGGACGTCCCCCAGGTGCTCGAGGCCGGCGTGGCGATCGTGGGATCGTGCTGCGGCAGCGCGCCGGAGCACACCCGGGCGATCCGCGCGGTGGTCGACGGATTCAACCGCGCGAGCCGATGAGGCGGCGGGATGCGCCCGCCGCTTCGGATTCGGAGCGTGAGAACTTTTCCATGAAACTTCCCCAATTCCCGGCCGCATTCTCCCTCAAGGGCGAGCTCGCGGTCGTCACCGGCGGCGGGACCGGCATCGGCCAGGCCATCGCCCAGGCGATGCACGCGGCGGGCGCGCGCGTCGTGCTGGTCGGACGCCGCGAAGCCGAGCTCGCGGCAGCCGTCAAGGCGATGGGCGAGGGCGCGGCGTACGCGGTGCACGACATCACCGTGACGGGCGAGACCGGCGCGCTGGTCGACCGCATCTGCCGCGAGCACGGGCCGATCACCTGCCTGGTGAACAACGCTGGACGTCACCTGAAGAAACCCGCGGTCGAGACGACTCCGCAGGAGTTCCTCGACGTGCTGAACACGCACATCCTCGGCGCGCACGAGCTCACGCGGCTGGTCGTGCCCGGGATGATCGAGCGGAAGCACGGCACCGTGCTCTTCACCGCCTCGATGGCGTCGCTGTTCGGCATCCCGCTCGTCGTCGCCTACGCCTCCGCGAAGTCCGCCATGCTCGGCATGGTGCGCACGCTTTCCACCGAGCTGTCCCCGCACGGCATCCGCGTGAACGCGATCGCGCCGGGCTGGATCGACACCGACATGTCGCGCAAGGCGTTCGCCGGCGACCCGGCGCGGAAAAGCAAGATCCTCAGCCGGACGCCGATGGCCCGGCTCGGCGAGCCCGCCGACGTGGGGTGGGCGGCAGTCTACCTCGCGTCGCCCGCCGCCAAGTTCGTCACGGGCGCGGTCCTGCCCGTCGACGGCGGCGTGAGCATGGGGTTCTGATCCGGCCGTTCTCTTTCCCCTGGCCGTTCTCCGCCGATGGCGGAGAGCAGGCGTGGCCCGCCGCGGAAGCGGCGGGATCCCTGCGCTTCCGCGCCGGGCCACTCCCGGGATTCCGCCGTCGGTTCGGCTACAAGATCCGCTCTTCCCCGCAGTACACGTTCATGCGGTCCGGCCGGAGGAAGCCGACGAGGGTGATGTTGCCGCGGCGGGCGCAGGCGGCGGCCAGCGTCGAGGGGGCGCCGATCCCGGCGATGAGCGGCACGCCGGCCGCGAGGGCTTTCTGCACGAGCTCGAACGAGACGCGGCCGCTGACCAGGAGGGCGTGGCCCGACAGCGGCAGCCGGCCGGCGAGGAGCATCGCGCCGAGGACCTTGTCGAGCGCGTTGTGCCGGCCGACGTCCTCCCGGGCGAGCGGGGCGTCCTCCGGCCCGGCAAAGAGCGCGCTCGCGTGCAGGCCGCCGCTGGCCGAAAAGCCGGGCTGGGCGCCGCGCAGGCGCGCCGGCAGCGAGCCGAGCCACGCGGGATCGAACCGGGGGCCGCTGGCGACGGCCGGATAGGATTGCAGCACCGCATCGAGCGTCGCCTTGCCGCAGAGCCCGCAGCTCGAGGAGCCGAAGACGTGGCGCGTGAGGCGCTCGTAATTCACGATCACGCCGGGCGCGAGGTGGGCGTCGACCACGTTGCCGGCCTGGCCTTCGGGCAGGTCGCGGCAGGCGAGGACGTCGAGGATGTCCTCGGCGCGGCGGACGATCCCTTCGGTGAGCAGGAAACCGGCGGCGAGCTCGCGGTCATGGCCGGGCGTGCGCATCGTGACAGCCACGGCGCGGCCGCCCACCCGGATCTCGAGGGGCTCCTCGACCGCGATGACATCGCTTTCGGCCCGGGCGAAGGCGCTGCCGTCCCACCGCAGGACCATCACCGGCGCGGTGGTCATCCTGAGGTGGCGCCGGCCCGCTCCACCCGCACCCGCGCCTGGTAGGCGGGCGTGTGGCTGGCGGGATCGTGGGGCTCGCGGGGCAGCAGGTGGTTGCCCTCGGGCCAGTGGATCTGGACGCTGCCGCGCGCGATCGGGGCGAGGCGGACGACGGCTTCGAAGCGGCCCAGCGTGTTCGTGAGGACCACGCGGTCGCCTTGCATCAGGCGCCGTTCGGCGGCGTCCTCGGCGTTCATGAGCACGGCGTCGCGGGGCGCGCCATTCAGCGGGTCGACCTCCGCGTAGATCAGCGTGTTGAACTGCTTTCCGCGGCGGGTGCTGACGTGCAGCGTGTCGTCCGGCGGCGGCGCGACCGGCAGGGCGGGTGTCGTGAACACGGCGCGTCCGTCCGGCCGGGGGCAGACGCCGCCGGCGCAGAGGTGCGGCCCGCCGTATTGGAACGCGTCGCCCGTCTCCCGCAGGTGCTGCACGCCGTCGTAGAACGGCACGACCCGCGCGATCTCGGCCCGCAGCGCCCAGCCGTCGGCGCCGCCGAGGAGCGGGGCGCGTTCCGGCCAGGCGGCGGCGGCGAGGTCGCGGAGGATCTTCCACTCCGCGCGGGCCTCCCCGACCTGGCGGGGGATCTGCGGCGAGAACATCACGCGGCGTTCCGTGCTGGTTTCCATGCCGCCGTCGTCCTGTTCGTACCGGGTCTGGGCGGGCAGCAGCCAGGCTTCCGCCGCGGGCTCGATCAGCATCTGGTCGGTGACGACGATGTCCTGGTGGATCCGCACCGGGATGCGGCCGAGGGCGGCGGCGACGCGGTCCGGTTCCGGCAGCGTGCGGAGCAGGTTGCCGCCGACGCAGTACAGGACATCCAGCTCCCCGCGCGCGGCGGCCTCGACCATTTCCGGCGTGGTGTGGCCGATCCAGCGCGGGATCGGGAACCCGTACTGCCGCTCGAGCGCGGCCGCGTTTTCGGGCGTGACGGGCTTTCCGCCGGGCAGCGCCGTCGAATAGCAGCCCATCTCGGCGCCGCCCTGCACCGACGAATGGCCGCGGATGGGCATGACGCCGCAGTGGTCCCGGCCGAGCCAACCGCGCGCCAGCGCGGTGTTGAGAATCATCCGGACGCCGTCGGCGCCGGACGGGCTCTGCGTGATGCCCATGCTCCACACGAGGACGCCGGTGCGGGCCCGGGCGAGCAAACCGGCGAACTCCTCCATGCGCGCGCGGTCGAGTCCGGCGGCCGCCTCGAGCCCGGGCCAGCCCAGCGCCTCCGCCTGCGCGCGGAGCTCGGCGAAGCCCGTGGTGTGCTCCGCGACGAACGCCTCGTCGACGGCGCCCCGGGCGAGCAGCGCCTTGAGCGTGCCGTAGAGGAACGCGACGTCGCCCCCCGGCTTCACCGGGAACCAGCCGTCGGCCAGGTCGCTGCCGAAAAGCGCGCTGCGGACGTCCGACGGCACCCAGTAGCGCTGGAGGCCGGGTTCGAGGTACGGGTTGACGACGACGATGCGGCTGCCGCGGCGCTTCGCCAGGAGCAGGTACTTCGTGCTCACGGGCTGGTCGTTCGCCGGGTTGGAGCCGAGGAAGACGATCACGTCGCTGCCGATCCAGTCGCTGTAGCTGCAGGTCGAGGCGGCGACGCCGAGCATCTCCTTCATGGCGACCGTCGATGGCGCGTGGCACAGGCGGGCGGCGTTGTCGACGTGGTTGGTCCCGAGGAACCGCGCCGCCTTCTGGGCCATGTAGTACACCTCGTTGGTCACGCCCCGCGCCGTGACGAAGAACGCGAGGCGCCGCGGATCCGTCGCGCGCAGGCGGGCGCCGAGCGCGGCGAGCGCCTCGTCCCACCTGACGCGCGTGAAGCCGGGTTCGCCGCGACGGCGGCGCATGGGGTGGGCGAGCCGCCCGAGGTCCCTCAGCTTCCGGTTGTCGAGCCGCGCGAGGGCGTCGGCCTCGGCCAGGCGCGCCGGATCGAGGGCGGGCATCGTGTTCAGCCGAAGGAGATTCAGGCGCGTCATGCACAGGTGCACGCCGTCGATCGTCCAGTCGTGCAGGCCGGCCACGCCGAGGGCGCAGCCGTCGCACACGCCGCGCGTGAGCACGCGCCACGCATGGCCCGGGTTGTCGCGGTTCTCCCACGCGATCCGTGCCATGTCGCGGAAATGCTTCGGCTTCACGGCGCCGAGGCCGAAGGGCATCCAGCGGCTCAGGCCGGGGCGGGGCGCGGGCGGGGTCATCGGCGGGTGACGGCACAGTGCCGGCGCCGGCGGCATGCGCAATCCCGGGCACGGACAATAATTAGCGCGGAAAAGGGACCGCTGCGCCGCCGCGCGCGGGGCAGCGTGGCCTCCCCGGCCGGCCCCGCCCGGAAACCCCACCCGCGATGTACCTCCGCCGCTGCGTCAGCCTTGCCATGTCCGCCTTGTCGCTTGCCGCCGCTTCCGCACGCGCCGGCCCGGTCGGCCAGTTTGCCGACCACGCGGACGTCGGCGCGCCCGCGATCGCCGGCGCGGCCGCGTACGACGCCGGGCGGCAGGAATACCGGCTGAGCGCGGGCGGCACGAACATGTGGGGCGCGACGGACCAGTTCCATTTCGCGTGGAACAAGCTGAAGGGCGACTTCATCGTCCGCGCGCGCGTCGAGTTCGTCGGGCCGGGCGTGGACCTGCACCGCAAGATCGGGTGGATCGCGCGGTCGTCGCTGGAGCCCGACTCGCCGTACGCCGACGCCTGCGTGCACGGCGACGGGCTCACCTCCCTCCAGAGCCGCAGGGCCAAGGGCGCGGCCACCGAGCAGGTCGTGCTGCCGATCACGGGTGCGGATGTGATCCAGCTCGAGCGGCGCGGCGACACCTACCTGTTTTCCGCCGCGCGGTACGGCGAGACGTTCACGACGGCGCAGATCGACCTCCCGGGCCTGGACGAGGAGTTGTTCGTCGGGCTGTTCCTTTGCTCGCACAACGCGGCGGTGAAGGAGGAGGCGATTTTCCGGGACGTGCGCGTCGTCCTGCCGCCCAAGGCGGGCTACGTGCCATACCGGGACTACATCGGCGCGCACCTGGAGGTGCTCAACGTGCACACCGGCCAGCTCGCGGTCGTGCACAGCTCGCCCGAGCAGTTCGAGGCCCCGAACTGGCTGCCCGACCACAAGACGCTCCTGGTCAACGTCAGCGGCCCGGGGCCGAACAAGGGGCTGCTGAAGAAGTTCGACCTCACGACCCGCGAGGTCGCGGCCTTCGACACCGGCTTCGCCAACCGGAACAACAACGACCACGTCCTCAGCTTCGACGGGAAGCAGATCGGGTTGAGCCACCATTCCGCGGATGACGGCGGGCGCTCGGTCATCTACCGGATGCCGATGGTCGGCGGCACGCCAGTCCGGGTGACGCCGAACTCGCCGTCGTACTTCCACGGCTGGTCGCCCGACGGGAAGTGGCTGGTGTACACCGGCGGCCGGAAGGAAAAGGCGGGCGGCCCGGACAAGTACGACATCTACAAGATTCCCGTCGAGGGCGGGGAGGAAGTGCGGCTGACCGATGCGCCCGGGCTGAGCGACGGCCCGGAGTTCTCGCCCGACGGCCAGTGGATCTATTTCAACTCGACGCGCACGGGCCTGATGCAGCTCTGGCGCATGCGGCCGGACGGCTCCCAGCAGGAGCAGGTCACCGACGACGCGTTCAACAACTGGTTTCCGCATTTCTCCCCCGACGGGAAATGGATCGTGTTCATCTCGTACGGCCAGGACGTGAGGCCCGCCGACCATCCCTACTACAAGCAGGTGTACCTGCGCCTCATGCCGGCGTCGGGCGGCCCGGCGCGGGTCATTGCGTACCTCTTCGGGGGCCAGGGCACGATCAACGTGCCGTCCTGGGCGCCGGACAGCGCGCGCATTGCGTTCGTGAGCAACACGCGCATGGATTAGGGCGAACCCGCCGCCGATGAGAACCCGCCTGACCGCGCCTCACTCGCGCCGCGCATTCCTGCGCGAGGCCGCCGGCCTGGTGGCTGCGGCCGGGGCCGCGCCGCTCCTGCTGCCGGCGCGGCTTTTCGGCGCCGAGGCGCCGAGCGGCCGGATCCGGGTCGGCCAGATCGGCTGCGGACGGATCGCCCGCGGCCATGACATGCCCGGCGTGTTCCGGTCGGGCCTTGCGGACATCGTGGCCGTGTGCGACGTCGACGCGCGGCGGCTCGCGGCCGGGCGCGAACTGGTGGAGAAGTTCTACCGGGACGACGAGCGGGCGGCCCCGGCGGTGGCGGCTTTCGGCGACTACCGCGAGCTCCTCGCGCGGGCGGATCTCGATGCGGTGGTGATCAGCCTGCCCGACCACTGGCACGCGGAGGTCGCGCTGGCCGCGGTCCGGCGTGGCAAGCACGTCTATCTCCAGAAGCCGTTCACGATGACCTACGCGGAAGGCGCCTTGCTGGAGCGGGCGGTCGCGCGGTCGGGCTGCGTCATGCAGATCGGCAGCCAGCAGCGATCCTGGGGGCCCGACGAGCAGTTCCGTCGGGCGTGCGAGTGCGTCCGCAGCGGGCGGGTGGGGCGGCTGGCGCGGGTGGAGATCGGCCTGCCGACGGATCCGACCGCCCCGGACGATCCGCCGCAGCCGGTGCCGGAACACCTCGACTACGACCAGTGGCTCGGACCCGCGGCCGAAGCCTACTACACCGAGCAGCGGGTGCATTCGCAGCAACGCAACGCCCGCGGCGAGCTCGACATCGCGTCCCGCCCGGGCTGGCTGCGCAACGAAGCCTTCTGCCTCGGGATGATCACCGGCTGGGGCTCGCATCATTATGACACGGCCCTCTGGGGCATGGACGCCGAGCGCGTCGCGCCGCTCCGGATCGAGGGACGCGGGGAGTTCCCGCAGAACACCGTCTGGAACGTGCACGGCGCGTACCATGTCGAGCTGGCCTATCCGGGCGGCGTCCGCATGACCGTGACGGACCGGTTTCCCAACGGGATCCGGTTCGTCGGCGACGAGGGCTGGATTTTCGTCTCGCGCGGTCCGCAGCCGACGACGGGCACGGACATGGCGGGCGTGCCGGCGAACCTGAAGCCGCTCGACGCGAGCGATCCGCGGCTGCTCGATCCGGCCGGGCTCGCGGTGCAGTTCGCGCCGAGCACCTCGCATCACCACGATTGGCTCGAGTGCGTCCGCGACGGCAAGGTCCCGCTCGCGCCCGCGCCGGTTGCGCACAACGCGAACACGGCATGCATCCTCAGCTGGATCGCGATGAAGCTGGGGCGGCCGCTCGAATGGGACGCCCGCGCCGGGCGGTTCGTGAACGACGCCGGGGCCGACGCCCTGCTCCGCCGCCCCGAGCGCGGTCGCTACGGCGCGCTGAAGATGGCGTGAGGCCTGGCGGCATGGACGCGCATGATTCACCGGCGGGCGGATTCCGTGGAGGAACGACCCTCGTGTCGTCCGCGACAGCTGTCGCCGCGCGAGAAGCGGACGGGGCCGGCCTCTCCGGCCGGAGGGCGGCGGTCGCTTCCCTGATGGCTCTCGGCCTCGCCCTGGCGAACGCGGTGACCGCCCGCGCCGAGTGGCGGCGGACGGACACGAGCATCGCGTGGGAGCAGGACGGCGCGGTCGCGTGGCGGTTCCATTTCGATCCCGCCAAGGGGAAGCCGTTCTTTCAGCCCATCGCGGTGGGCGGGACGGATCTCACGATGTTCCAGCCGGAGGACCATCCCTGGCACTACGCGCTGTGGTTTTCCTGGAAGTACATCAACGGCGCCAACTACTGGGAGGAAAGCCGGGAGACGGGCCGGGCCGAGGGTCAAACGAGGTGGGGGAATCCGCGCACGGAGACGCGGCCCGACGGCGGCGCCACGATCCTGCTGGACCTCGAGTACGCGCATCCGTCCGGCCGCATCGACCTGAAGGAACGGCGCCGGCTGGAGATCTCCCGACCGGATGGCGCCGGGGGATTCACGCTCGACTGGTCGGCCGAATTCACCGCGGGGCCGGAGGGGGCGGTGCTCGACCGGACGCCGATGCCGGGCGAGCCCGACGGGCGGGTGAACGGCGGCTATGCCGGCCTGAGCGTCCGGCTGGCGCCGCCGCCCTTGGCGATGAAGATGGTGACGTCCGGCGGGCCGGTGGACCAGTTCACGCAGAACCGCGCCCGTCCGTCCGCGCCGGCCGCCGCCGCGAATTTTTATCGCGACGGGAGTCCGGTCGGCGGCGTCGCCTTTCTCAGCGCGACGGCCAACGGCGGCGAGCGCGCGCCCTTGTACCTCATCGACAACGGCGTCATGAGGTTCATGTGCGCGGCGATCCTGGCGCCCGCGGTGAAGAAGCTCGGTCCGGGCGAAGGCTGGACCCTGCGCTACCGGGTCGCGGTGCACGGCGGGGAGTGGACACCCGAGGCGCTGCGCGACGCGGTGGCGAAGTGGGATTCGCGATGAACCGAAAACTCTTTCTCCGAACCCTGCCGGTCCTGGCCGGATGGGTGGCGGCCCTGCTGCGGCCGGGCTCGCTGCCGGCCGCGGAGGCGCCGTGCTGGATCCCGACCTGGGCCACGGCGGTGCAACTGGTCGAGCCGAACAATCTTCCGCCCGCGCCGGGCTTTGCGGGCGTGACGCTCCGCCAGCGTTTTCGGATCTCGATCGGCGGGCGCGCGGTGCGCGTGCGATTCTCGAATCAATACGGACGCACGCCGCTGACGATCGACGGGGCTGAAATCGCCCGCGCGGCGACGGCCGACGGCATCGAGCCGGGTTCGAGCCGACCGGTGCTGTTCCTCGGCCGTCGGCAGGTGATGATCGAGCCGGGCGCGTTTGTCGTTTCGGATCCGGTGGACTTCCCGGTGGACGAGATGGCCGACCTGGCCGTGACGCTTGGCCTGAGGGAGGCGCCGGGCGAGGTGACGGGCCATCCCGGCTCCCGCACGACGTCGTATTTCGCTTATGGTGCGACGGTCGATGCGCCGGCTTTGCCCGAGGCCAAGAAGGTCGACCGCTGGTATTTCCTGAGCGGCGTCGACGTGGCCGCCCTGCCCGGCGCGGCGGCCGTGGCCGTGCTCGGCGATTCGATCACCGACGGACGGGGTTCGACGACGAACGGCAACGACCGGTGGCCTGACATCCTGTCCCGGCGCCTGCGGGCGAATCCGGCGACGGCCCAGGTCGCGGTCCTGAACCAGGGCATCGGCGGCGGCCGCGTGTTGCGCGACGGGCTCGGCCCGAGCGCGCTGTCGCGCCTCGACCGCGACGTGATCGCGCAGCCGGGCGTCCGGTGGCTGATCATCCTCGAAGGGGTCAACGACCTGGGCGGCGCGGTGGGCGCGCGGCAGCGCGGCGAGCCCCACGCGACGGCCGACGACCTCATCGCGGCGTACGAGCAGATCATCCGCCGGGCGCACGATCACGGGATCAAGGTCTATGGCGCCACGATCATGCCGTTCGAAGGCTTCAGCGCGTATCACACGCCGGAAAGCGAGGCCGAGCGGCGGAAGGTGAACGATTGGATCCGGACCAGCGGCCGATTCGACGCCGTGATCGATTTCGATGCCGTGGCGCGCGACCCGGCGAATCCCGGGCGGCTCTCGGCCGCGACGGATGGCGGCGACCACCTGCACCTGTCGGCGGCAGGCTACCGGATCATCGGGGAGTCGATCGACCTGAAGCTGTTCGAGCCGTGATCGCCGGCGCCGGAGCGCGTTCACTCCAGGGGGCGACCGCCGGCGGTTCCGCGTGAGCGGCGCCCCGCCCCGCCGGTCTCACAGCCGCGGCGCGGCGGGCTTGAAGGGCGGGGCCCAGGCGTTCGCGCCGGTCGCGTTCAGGCGGCGCTTGTAGACCTTGTCGTTGCAGGTGGCATAGAGGACGTCGAATTTTTCGCCGCCGAAGACGAGGTTCGTGCAGCGGCCATTGGGCGTCGGGATGATCAGGTGCACGCGCCCGGCCTGGTCGCAGACCTGGACGCCGAGGCGCGTCGCGACGTACAGGTTGCCCTTCGTGTCGACCTTGACGCCGTCGGCGTAGCTCTGGTCATCGCTGTCGGGCGAATGAAGCCAATGGAACCGCTGCTTGTGCGCGAGGGTGCCGTCGGGCTGGATCGCGTGGGAGTACACCCAGTGTGACGCGTAGTCCGCGACGTAGAGGAGCGTCTGGTCCGGCGAAAGCGCGATGCCGTTGGCGTAGCGGTAGCCGCCCTGGCCCACCTCGAGTTTCGTGCCGTCGGGGCGGATCAGCCAGAGCCGGCTCGGGGACCCGGCGCCACCGGGATGCGTGACGTAGATATTCCCGTTGTGGGCGACCACGAGGTCGTTGCCGGCGATGCCGTCGGCGATGACCTCGACATTCCCGGCGGCGTCGATGGCCAGGATCTCCTGCGTGCGCGTGGCGACGGCGTAGAGCCGGCCGTCGGGGCCGAAGGCCTGCCCGTTGGCGCGGCGCGAGTCGGAGACGAAGACCTCGGGGCGGCCGGCCGCGTCGAGGCGATAGGATTTCGAGCCGGGGATGTCGGTGAAGAAGAACCGGCCCTGGGCGTCCACGGCCGCGCCTTCGCTCAGGCCGTAGCCTTCGCCGACCAGCTGCCAGTCTTCGCCGGGGATGAGCAGCGGCCCCAGGCGTTCCATCGGCAGCGTCCCGGCCTTCACCGGCTTGGGCCAGTCCTGCCACAGCCAGCGGAGGGCGTCGGGAAACAGCGCCGTCGCGTGCCGCCCGTTGTGGCCGCCCTCGCCCCAGGCGTGCCGCACCTCGTAGCCGGCGTACGCCAGCGCCCGCTGCATCGTCTGGTTCGCCATCCACCAGTCGCCGCCGTAGATGTTGAGATCCTCCGCGCCGTCCTGGAGGAAGATCCGGATCGGCTTCGGTTCGGTGCGTCGGATCAGCGCCGGGTACCGCCCGCCGCCCCGCAGGTCGACATAGGTGCCGATGGCCGAGAAGACGCGGGTGAACGCATCGGGGCGCTCCCAGGCGGCGGTGAAGGCCGCGATGGCGCCGCTGCTCTGTCCGCCGATGGAGCGGTCATTGCCGGAGCGCGAGAGCCGCAGGGCGCGGCCGTCGGAAGTTTGAAGCGTCTCGACCCACGGCAGCAGCTCGTCGAGCACGAAGCGGGCGTAGGCGTCCCCGAGCCCGTCGTATTCGTACGACCGGTTGAAGCGGTCGAGCGCGTGGGCGGGATCGCGGGCCTTGACGACGCCGGGGCGGACGAAGACGCCGATGAGCACCGGCACCTCGCCGCGGGCGATCAGGTTGTCGAAAACCACCGGAGCGTTGAACTGCACCCCGTCCTGGTTGACGTGGACGCACGCGGGCTTGGCCGGGTCGTACTGCCGCGGGACGTAGATCGTCACTTCGCGGCTCGTGCCGGGGAAGATCTGCGAGCCCGAGAACTCCCGCGTGATCAGCTCGCCCTGGGGCACGCCCGGCTGGACGAGCCCGTCGGGATGCGGCGGGTATTCGTCGGCGGCGGGGAGGGGTTGAACTGCGATGGCCGCGAGCGCGATCGCACGAAGGGTGCAAGGGGTGAGTCGCATGGGCGGAGACGGGATGGGATCAGGGCTATCAGACTTTGGCCCCCCGCGAAACCGTTGCGTTTCCCGCTCGTCAGCCACCCGCGGCGGCTGGCGCCGGCGGGGCTAGATTCGGCCGCGGCGGCCGCCGGCCCTAGCGGTCCAGCCGGGCGTGCGGGCCGATCACCAGGCCGGTGAAATGCAGGCCGCCGCCCGCCGCCTGCACCGTGACCGGATAGGAGTCGGTATCCGCGAGCAGCATCCGGGCCGGCCTGCCATCCGACGCGAAGGAAAAGGAGAATTTCGTCTCCCGCGCGTCGAGACGGAGGCGGACCTTTTCCGCCGCCGCCACGACCTCGTTGGCGATGACCTGGCGGCGCCCCTCGTGCCAGCGCTCGAGGAACACGCTCATCCAGGCGCCGTTGCGACGCACGCCCGCGTAGAAGTGCTGGGTCTCGCTCTGGAAGACGGCCAGGCCCGCGCTGACCCGGCTATCGGCCGGGACCTCCAGCGCAACCTCGGCCTGGTAGGTGGCGTGCTGCACGCGCCGGCCGAGGAACGACGGGTTGCCCTTGCCGGAAAGCGGCTCCGCCCGCGGGGTCAGCGCGAGCGCGCCGGCCGGGGCCCGGAGGTTCCACCACGTTTCCTTGGGTGCGCGCAGCATGGTCCAGAAAGGAGAGAGCTCCGCCGCGTCGAATTCGTCGCGCCACGTGAAGTTGCCGGTCGGCAGCAGCGGGCCCTTCCGCGGCGAGGCGGCGGGACCGGCGACCTTCGGCGCCGGTTGCGTGGAGGGAACCCGCTCGCCCGGCGGGAGAATGACCGGCCAGCCGTCATCGGTCCACTTGACCGGCAGCAGAAAGGTCTCGCGGCCGGTGGCCCAGAATTTACCGGCGTACGGGCGGCAGGCGAGGAAGATGGCCCACCAGTTGCCGTCGGGCCCGATCTCGAGGTCGGCGTGGCCCGTGCACGTGACCGCGTGCGGCGCGGTGCCGTCGAGATCACGCTGGGTGAGGATCGGGTTGTTTTTCCACGGCACGAATGGTCCGGTCGGGGCCCGGCTCCGATAAATGACCTGCGAATGCTGGATGCTCGTGCCGCCCTCGGCGCAGCAGAGGTAATACCATCCCTCCCGCTTGTAGAGGTGCGGACCCTCGATCCACACGGGCTTGGTCGTGATGTCGACCCCGCCGTTCACGATCAGCTTGCGCGGTCCGGCCAGCTTCCGGCTGCGGACGTCAAACTCCTGGATCCAGATCGCGCGATGGCCGTCGTACAGCGGCGTGCCCTCCGTCGAGCCGTTGTTGAGCATCCAGGCCCGGCCGTCGTCGTCGAAGAACAGCGAGGGGTCGATGCCGTCGAACCCCAGCCAGACGGGGTCCGACCAGGGGCCGGCGGGATCCTTGGCGGTGACGAGGAAATTGCCGCCGCCGTCGACCATGGTGCACACGACGTAGAACGTGCCGTCGTGATGGCTGATGGCGGGCGCGAAGATTCCGCGCGTGACGCCGATATTGTCGTACTGGAGCTGCTCCGGCCGGTGGATGACGTGGCCGATCTGGCGCCAGTTCACGAGGTCGCGGCTGTGGAAGACCGGGATGCCGGGAAAATAGGCGAAGGTGGAGTTGATGAGGTAGTAGTCCTCCCCGACGCGGCAGATGCTCGGGTCCGGATAGCAGCCCGTCAGGATTGGCGTGCGGTAGTGCCCGGCCGGCAGCGGCTGCTCGAAGACGGCGTCGCGGCCGGAGTATTCGAACCAGTCGAACGCAACCGGCGCGGGCTGGGCCAGGAGGCGGCCCGCGAAAAGCAGGCCGGCAAGAAGGGCGGAAACGAGGAGGCGCATGGCAGGGATTAAATGATTCCGCGGGCTGCGGGAGGATCCGCCGGCAAGCGAGCGGCGCCGGTGTCAGCGGAAATCGCCCGGATGACCCGGGGCGTAGCGGAGCCGGAGCGACTGGTAATGACTGAGCGTGTGGGCCGGGGCTTCGACGCCCGCGGGCAACGGGCGTTTCGAGAATGTCTGGAAATACAGCAGGCACGCGTCGCGCCAGATGACCGCGTCCTGTTCCTGCCGGGCCAGCCGCTGTGCGACGTGCGCGTGCCGTTCGCCGTCGATCCTGGTGGCGAGCGATTCCCAGTCCCGCCGGAGCGCGCGGACCTCGTCCACGCCCTGCTGGTACCGGTGGCAGAGTTCGTCCCACAGCGAGCGCCCGGATTTCATGCGGTGGTCCCAGGGGACGTGGTGAAACCACAGGAGGTATGCGTCCGGGCAGCTCGCGGGGTCACCCCAGAGGCGGCGCCATTCGGGCGCGTACTGCCCGAGTGCGTTCGAACCCCCCGGAGTCCGGTCGAAGCCGAGGCCTTTTTCGTCGGCCTTGTGATAATACACCGACGTCCAGTCGGGCCGGCCGGCGCCCCGGAGGTCCACCCACGGCCCGGGACCGTAGTGGTGGCCCTCGGCCATGATGTGGTGGAGGCCGAGCGGCATGGAGTAGTTCACCACCGTCTCGTGCGACGACAGCAGCATCCGCTTGATGACGGCCACCGCAGCGGGGTCCGAGCCGAACGTCAGGCGCGTCCACTCGTCGGCAATCGTCTCGGCGGAGAGCGAGTGGTCCCACGCGAGGCGGCCGTAGGCGTACCAGTTCGCCTGGGCGAGCAGGTGCCCGGTCCAGTTCCGGTCCGTGCCGGTGTTGGCGACGCCGGCGACGACCGAGAGGTCGTGGCCCCGGAGGGAGCCGTCGATCACGCGCGCGACGGTCGATCCGGCGCCCTGCGCGAACGTGTCGGCGTCGAGGACCTCCTTCCACATCGGGGCGAGGAACGCGAGCTGCGTGGACTGGCCGAGGTATTCCTGCGTGATCTGCAGCTCCGCCGCGAGCCGGGTGCGGGGCATGTGCGCGAAGAGCGGAGAAAACGGCTCCCGCGGCATGAAGTCGAGCGGGCCGTTCTTGATCTGGACGACCACGTTGGCGCGGAACTGGCCGTCGAGCGGCGCGAATTCGTCCTGCGCCTGCTTCACGCGGTCGGTCTTCACGTCGGCCGCGTAGACGAAGGCGCGCCACATCACGATGCCGCCGTGCGGGGCGAGGGCGTCGGCCAGCATGTTGGCGCCGTCGGCGTGCGTGCGCTTGTAGTCCTGCGGCCCCGGCTGGCCCTCGGAGTTGGCCTTCACCAGGAAGCCGCCGAAGTCCGGGATGTGCCGATAGACCTCGCCGACCTTCGCGCGCCACCAGGCCGCGACCGCGGGATCGAGGGGGTCGGCGGTCTTGAGTCCGCCGATCTCGATGGGCGCCGAGAAGCGCGCGGTGAGGTAGACGCGGACGCCGTACGGCCGGAATTCATCCGCCAGCGCCGCCACCTTCTCGAGATAGGCCGGGGTGAGGATCAGGGCGTTGGCGTTGACGTTGGTCAGGACCGTGCCGTTGATCCCGAGCGAGGCGCAGGCGCGGGCGTAGTCGCGGTAGCGCGCGCTGCGTTCGGTCGGCAGGTAGAACCACTGCCACAGGGAAAAGCCCGCATACCCGCGCTCGACGAAGCCGTTGAGGTTGTCCCAGTGGTTCAGCAGGCGGCGCCGGATCCGTGGGGCGGCGGTCATTTTGAGGCCGTCGGCCGTGCCGCTGACCTGGAGGTGGCGCAGCAGGGCGAAGGCACCGTAGAGCGCGCCGATGGCGCGGTTGGACTCGATGCGCACGGTGCCGTCGGCCGCCTGGACGAGCGCGTAGCCCTCGGCGCCGGTCTGCGGCAGATCCACCGCGAGCGGCTCGAAACGGATCGGGGGAGCGCGGCCGAGCAGGCCGCCGAGGCCGGCCGCGAGCTCGTCCCGGGCCGCGGCGAGCGTGGGCGAGCCGGCGTCGTCGCGCGTCGCGATCACGACGGCCGGGATCGCCGGCGCGGCGGGCAGCGGCTCATGCCGGAGCCAGAGCCGGTAGCCGTCATCCGCGCGGGCGAGCGGGACGAGGAGGAGGAGGGCGAGGAAACGGAGCAGGGCGGGCGGGCGCACGATCAGTTGAAATTCTTCTCCTCGGTCAGGCTGCGCTTCCACGCCGCGAGCTGGCCGTCGATGAACACCAGCTCGATGACCTGCGTGACCTGGGTGGTGGCGAGCGTGTGATGCGGGTCGAGGATGGGCGTGTAGACGCCGGTGAGCGGATCGAAATACGGCACCTCCTCCACGGTCGTCGCGACGGGGGCGTCGCTCGTCTTTACCGGCCGCCGGTAGATCCACACGACCGCGTCCTCCGCGCCGTGGCGCAGCGGGCGCGCGGCCGTCGGCTCGCCCCACCGCGCGCGGAGCTGCTCGAACGTGAGCCCCTTCTCGAGGGCCGCGAGGCCGGTCGCGACCTCGGGCGGCGCGGCCCGCGGGCCGGCGCAGCCGGCGAGGAGGGCGCCCAGGAGCAGCAGAAACGAGACTCTCATGGCGGGGAGGCCCGCGGGCCGTCAGACGCCGGCCTGCTTGCGGCGGGCCGCGAGATCGGCCGCCATCTGGAGGGTGGTGCTCTTGTTGAGCTTGCAGGCGGCGACCGCGACGACGCAGCCGACGAAGAAAAGACCGACCACGATGCTGCTCGTCGCACGGTAGCCCTGGATCGCGTTGGCGGCGGAGCCGAAGCGCGTGTCGTAGTCGAAGAAGCCCGCCATGATCCAGAGAAAGGCGGCCGAGCCGAGCGCCAGTCCGGACTTCAGGGCGAAGCCGATGGTGGCGAAGACCATGCCGGTGAACCGGCGGCCGGTCTGCCATTCCGAGTAGTCGGCCGCGTCGGCGAACATGGCCCACATGACCGCGATGGTCGGGGCGTAGACGACGGAGCCGATGACCGCCAGCGCGAGCATGCCCCAGGTCCCGTCGGGGGGCAGCAGGTACATCGCGAACGCGTTGAGGGCGGAGAGCGAGAACCCGACGACGGCGACCGCCTTCTTGCCGAACTTCTTAGAAAGGTCGGATGAGAGCATGATCACGATGATCGTCATGCCGAATCCCGCCATGTTGACGATGCTGTTGAACACGTCGGCGACGTTGTTCGAGGCGAGGTTGTCGCGGGTGCCGTGGGCGATGTAGCCGAGCCAGTCAAGGAAGCCGGACTTCTCCGGGCTGGGCGTGGTCAGCCCCAGCTTCTCCAGGAAATCGAACATGGCGGCCTTGTCGGCGTAATGATGGTAGTAGTTGTAGTGCGCGCCGCCGCGGAACGCGAGCATGCCGAAGTGGAAGACCGTGTAGCAGATCAGGGCGATCCACGGGCCGTTCTTGAGCAGGTCGAGGAAATCCTGCTTCGGCGAGGACTTCACCTGGACGACCGGCTTGATGCGCTCCCGGGTGGTGAAGAACGTGACGAGGAACAGCACGAGGCAGAGCACGGCCCAGATGGTCATCGTGACCTGCCATCCATGCTGCCGGTCGGAGCCCTCCGCGAACTTCGCGACCAAGGGGAGGGTGAATCCACCGACCACGAACTGCGCGATGTTCACCGAGACGAAGCGATACGAGTTCAGCTTCGTGCGCTCGTTGAGGTCGCCCGTCATCACGCCGCCCAGCGCGGAGTACGGCATGTTGTTCATCGAGTAGATCGTCATCAGCAGCGTGTTCGTGATGGCGGCGTACGCGATCAGCGCGCCCATGCTCCAGCCGTCGGGCGTCGTGTAGGCGAGGATCATCACCACCGTCCAGGGGACGGCGGTCCACAGGACCCAGGGGCGGAACTTGCCCCACCGCGTGTTCGTGCGGTCGGCGAGCACGCCCATGATCGGATCGAACACGGCGTCCCACAGCCGCGGCCACAGGAGGATCGCCGCCGCGGCGCTGGCGGTGAGGCCGAAGACGTCCGTGTAGAAGTTCAGCTGGAACAGAACCATCGTCATGAAGACGAAGTTCGCGGCCGCATCGCCGGCGCTGTAGCCGGCCTTTTCGACAAAGGACAGTTTTTGCGAGGAATCGCTCATGGGGTGGGGCGGAAAAGGAAAAGCCGGCGGAGGCCGCCGGCGCGAGTGCTCAAACGAGCCGGATTTCGGCGGTCGCCGGGGCCGGGGCCCCGAGCGCGACTGCGCGGGGTCCGGGCGAGGCGGAGCCCACCACGATCCCGTGGCGGCCGGGCACGTGCCGCCGCTGGCCCTGGGCGTCGACCAGCGCGAAGCTGGCGGCGTTGAGCCGGAAGGTGACCTCGACCGCGCCGCGGGCGGGGACCAGCACCTTCTGGAAGTCGATCAGCGTCGCGTGCGGCGCGTCGGGGGTGCCGGCGGGCGGCACCGCGTAGCACTGGGCGGTCTCCTCGACCGGCCGGTCGCTCGCGTTCGCGACCGAGACGCGCACGGTGAGCTCCTGGCCGTCGCCGAGGGAGCTGCTGCCGAGGTGCAGCGGGCCGTAGGAGAGCCGGCCGTAGCTCAGGCCGAAGCCGAAGGGATACAGCGGCTCGCGGGCGGCGAACTTGTAGGTGCGGCCGCGCATGGCGTAGTCCTCGAACGGCGGGAGATCGGCGGTGCGGTGCGGGACGGTGAGCGGAAGCCTGCCCGACGGCGAGACGTCGCCGAAGAGCACGTCGGCCAGGGCGCGCCCGCCCTCGCACCCGGGATACCAGACCTGCAGCACCGCGTCGGCGACCTCGTGGATTTCGGGGACGGCGATGGCGCTGCCGCCGGTGAGGACGACGACGAGCTTCTTCGCGTGCTTCCGGAGCTCGAGCAGGAACTCGCGCTGGACGGGCGGCAGCTCGATCTCATCGCGGTCCCCGCCGCCCGGCGAGGCGACGGCGTCGCCCTCCTCGCCCTCGAGGGACGGATCGAGCCCGAGGATGGCGACCGTGACCTCGTTCTCCGCCGCGGTGCCGTAGGTGTAATTAACCCCCGGCGCCATGGCGCTGAAGATGGGCGAGCCCGTGCGGTAGGCGATGCGGCAGCCTTCCGAGACGCGCTCGGTGATGCCCTCGACGAAGGTGACGAGGCGCGAGGAGATGCCGAAATAGTTGCCGAGGAGGACGGTCAGGCTCGCGGCGGTCGGGCCGGCGACGAGCAGGCTCTCGTGGTCGCGCCGGAGCGGGAGGACGCCGTTGTTCTTGAGTAGGACGATCGACTCGACCGCGGCGCGGCGGGCGAGGGCGCGGTGCTCGGCGCAGTCGATGACGGCGGTGGAGGTGCCCGACCATGGGACCTGGTCGGCCGGGTCGAAGAGGCCGAGCCTGAACTTCGTGCGCAGGAGCCGCCGGACGGCGACGTCGATCTCGGCCTCGGTGATCAACTTCTCGCGGACCGCGACCAGCAGGTCGTTGTAGGTGCAGCCGCAGTTGAGGTCGCACCCGAGCTTCACCGCGAGCGCGGCGGATTCCGCCGGCGTGCGCGTGACCTTGTGGTGCTGGTGGAAGTCGTCGATCGCGCCGCAGTCGCTGACCACGTGGCCGGCGAAGCCCCAGCGCCCGCGGAGGATGTCGCCGAGCAGGAACTTGCTGCCGCAGGCGGGCTCGCCGAGGACGCGGTTGTAGGCGCCCATGACGGCCTCGACGCCGGCGCGGACGAGCTTTTCGAAGGCGGGCAGGTAGGTCTCGGCGAGGTCCTTGGGCGTCGGCTTCGCGTCGAAGCCGTGGCGGGCCTGCTCGGGTCCGCTGTGCACGGCGTAGTGCTTCGCGCAGGCGGCGGTCTTGAGGTAGCGGGGATGGTCGCCCTGCAGGCCCCGGACCATGGCGGCGCCGAGCTCCCCGGTGAGGAACGGGTCCTCGCCGAAGGTCTCCTGGCCGCGGCCCCAGCGGGGATCGCGGAAAATGTTAATATTGGGGGTCCAGAACGTGAGCCCCTGGTACTGGCCCCGCCGGCCCGCCGCGGCGGCGGCGTGGTGCTTGGCGCGCGCCTCCTCGGCGATCGCATCGGCGACGCGGCGGACGAGCGCGCGGTTCCACGTCGCGCCCAGGCCGATGACCTGCGGAAAGACGGTCGCGCGGCCGTTGCGTCCGACGCCGTGGCAGGCCTCGTTCCACCAGTTGTACGCCGGCACGCCCAGCCGGTCCACGGCCGGGTTGTCGTGCATGAGCTGGCCGATCTTCTCGGCGAGGGTCAGCCGGCCCAGCAGGGCCTCGATGCGTTGCTCGACCGGCAGGCCCGGATCGAGGTGGGGCAGCACGGCGGAGGCTGCCGAGGCATGGGGGGCCGGGGAGAGCATGGTCGCGGGTCAGGAAGCAGCCGGCGTGCTGGCGGGCGGCAAATCGATGGCGGGCGGAAGCATAGGAGCGAGTCCGCGCGCCGGAGAGGGGTAGGGCGGGGCGGGAAAAAACTTTCGGCCACGCCCGCGGGAGCGCCAACCTGACGCCCATACTAACTATAGAACTAAAGACTTGTGCGTCGCGCCCGACCCCGCCAGAGAAAGGCCGCCCCATGAACGATACCCCTGCCCGTCGGGTCACCCTGGCCGACATCGCGCGCAAGGCCGGCGTGCACGTCACCACGGTTTCCCTTGCCCTCCGCAACCATCCCCGGCTTCCCGAAGCCACCCGCGCGCGCATCCAGAAGCTGTCGCGCGAGATGGGCTACGCGCCGGACCCGTTCCTGCGCGCGCTGGTCGCGTATCGCGGCCGCGTGATGGAGCGCCGGAACGCCCCGACGCTGGCGTACGTGACGAACTGGACCTCGCGCTGGGGGTGGAAGAAGACGACCGCCCATCCCGATTTCTTCGCCGGCGCGACGGTGAAGGCCAAGGAGCTCGGCTACGGGCTCGAGCATTTCTGGCTGGGCGAGGAGGGCATGACGCAGCCGCGGCTGAGCCAGATCCTTTATTCGCGCGGGATCAGCGGCATCATCATCGCCTCGCACGGCCGCGAGCGCGGCGACGTCCTCGAGTTCGACTGGCAGAACTTCAGCGCGGTGAAAATCGACTACTTCCCCCACCGGCCGGTGCTGCACAACGTGACCAACAACCAGTGCGACATCATCCGGCTCGCGATGCACAAGGTGATGGAGGCCGGGTACCGGCGCATCGGCTTCGTGATGCACCGCGGGTGGGACCACGCGGTCGACCACCTTTGGATGGCCGGCTACCTCTGCGAGCAGCAGATGCTGGCGCCGCGCGACCGCCTGCCGGCCCACCTTTTCCCCGAGCCCGAGCCCGTCGACCGCTGGCTGAACGAGGCCCAGGTCGAGGTGCTGCCGGACCCGGCCGCGTTCGAGGAGTGGTTCGTGAAGCACAAGCCGGAGGTCGTGATCAGCAACAGCGCCTTCGTGCTGCCGATGTTCGAGCACATGAAGCTGCGGGTGCCGCGGGATGTGGCGTTCGTGGACGTGTTCCTGGGCGACCTGTCCGGCGAGACGGCGGGCGTGCGGCAGAACCACGCGGAGGTCGGCGCGATCGCGGTCGAGATCCTCGCGGGCCAGCTGCAGCACAACAAGTACGGCGTCCCGGAGATCCCGACGACCACGTTCGTCGAGGGCACGTGGTTCGACGGCAGGACCTGCCCCCCGCGCGTGGCGGCGACCTTAAGCTCGCCAGTCGAGCGCTGATGGCCATCAATCGGCCACCGAGCCCGGGTGGCGGAATGGTAGACGCAGGGGACTTAAAATCCCTTGGCCGAAAGGCCGTGCAGGTTCGAGTCCTGCCCCGGGCACCAGTTCCGACGATCATCCGGGTGCGGGTAGCAGAACGCCGGCGCCTGGCCGGCGAACCCGGCAGGATGCGGTTTCGTTCTCCGGCGTCGCCATCCGGCGGCTCGCATGTCGCACGCCGGCGACGCCGAGGCGCGAGGGCGTGACGAGCCGAAAACGGCGAAACCGACAACGCCGAATTGGGGCTGTCGGCGCGCCTCAGTCCGCATCCAGCATCGCCAGGAACTTCTCCTCGGCCTCGCTGGCAGTGTCCTTTGCGACCCGCTTCCGGATCTCCGCGATGCGTTCCTCGACCGTCTTCGCGAGCAGCCGCTCCTGGTCCGTTCGCTCGGGCGCGTTCCATTTCAGCACCATCCGCGTCAGGCGTGTCGCGATCGTGCGCCTGAAGCGCGACGCCGTTTCCTCGATGTCACCTTTTTCGCCGTGCCATGTCTGGGTCGCGTCTCCGATTTGCTGCAGCAGGAGTTTTCGATCCACCAGCTTTCTCCCCGGCTTCACGGACCACTCCTCGATCAGTTCGAGAGCATTGATGGCGAGCAAGGGCTTGTCGGTCCAAAGCGCATCGTGCAGCCTGGCTCGCCGGCCGGCCGCCTCCACCTATCCGAGGTCCCGATCCTGGCGTCCTGATTTCACCAAGCAAGGTCTCCAGCCTCGCCAGGCCCGCCGCAGCCGCGGCGGCATTCTCCGGCCGCAGATTGGTCCGAGCCTGTTCGATATCCTGATGCAGCCCGCTCCAGTCATCTATGTCGGGGGCGAGGCTGCTCGGCGCCAGATCCTCGTTGAATTCCAGCGAGAGGCGAGTGATCGACGCGAGATGGGCGCCGAGCCGCTCATTGAGTTCCGTCTCATCGGGCCGGGCGCCGGAACGAGAGACCGCGCAGAGCAGCGCCACGGCGGTGGCGAAGAAAAACCTGAGCTGCATGTGCGAACCGGCCCGCCGGCAGCTTGCCCCGCCAAAAAACGAGGGCGAGCGACAATTTCTAGGGGGTTCTCTCCACCATGCGCGCCGTGGTCCGCTTCTCAAATCCCGTGGCCGAAAGGCCGGGCCGGTTCGACCGGCCCCGGGCACCGGCGCCGTCAGCCGAAGAGCGGACGCAGCACGCGGCTGAGCTCGTCCTGGCGAATCTGCGCTTCGCGGTAGACGGCATGGCGGGCGCGGTCGGGCCGGCAGCGCGTCGACTCGTTGACCGCGACGCAGCGCGCGGCGAGGCCCGCGAGCTTCACCTTTTCCCCGCGGCGGAGGCCGTCGCACCAGGCGGCCTGGAGCGCGCCGCCGAGCGCGGCGCCCTCGTCCTCTACCATCGCGACGACGGGGACGCCGAAGACGTCGGCCATGATCTGCCGCCAGACGGCGGATTTCGCGCCGCCGCCGGTGAGGCGGATCTCCTTCGGGCGGATGCCGAGGGCGGCGAGGCGGCGGAGGCCGTAGTTCATGCCGAGCGTCGTCCCTTCCATCGCGGCGCGCAGCTGGTGCGCGGGCGACGTGTTGGCGCGGGTCATGCCGAAGAACACGCCCCGGCCCTGCGGCACGTTGGGGGTGCGCTCGCCGTCGAAATACGGCAGGAGCAGCAGCCCGCCCGCGCCGGCGGGGACGGAGGCGACGGCGCCCTCCATGGCCGCGTGGTCGAGCCCGAAGAGCTGGCGGTAGTGCTCCGTCACCAGCGTGACGTTCATGGTGCAGAGCAGCGGCAGCCACCCGCCCGTCGACGAGCAGAAAGCCGCGATCTCCCCGTGCGGGTCGACGACCGGCGCCTTGGCGAAGGCGTAGATGGTGCCGCTGGTGCCGAAGCTCGCGGTGACGGCCCCCGGAGCGACGTTGCCGGTGCCGATCGCCCCCATCATGTTGTCGCCGCCGCCGGCCGACACGACGACGTCGGGCGACAAGCCGTACTGGCGCGCGAGCTCGGGCCGCAGCGTGCCCGCCGCCTCATGCGAGCCGGAGACGGGCGGGAGGAAACTGCCGAGGTCGCGGTCGATCGCGTCGAGCACCGCGGGGGACCACGTGCGCTTGCGGACGTCGAGCAGGGCGGTGCCGGACGCGTCGCCGTGCTCCATGAAGTAGTTCCCCGTGAGGTGGAAATTGAGGTAATCGTGCGGCAGCAGCACGCGGCGCAGCCGGCGCCAACTGGCCGGCTCGTGGCGCTTGAGCCAGAGGATCTTCGGCGCCGTGTAGCCGGGCAGGAAGGGCAGCCCCGTGCGGCGGATCACGGCCTTCGTCCCGCCCAGCTTCTTGGTGAGGACTTC
>DASPMS010000064.1:0-15413 GCA_035626915.1 Opitutaceae bacterium | reverse complement strand
GGGCGAGCCGGTATTCTTCGAAAAGGTGTTTTGAGGTGTCGCCCCGTCTCTTTGCCGAACGTTACGGGTGATCCACGACGGGTGACGTCGGTTCTGGGCACGGGTTAGCCTCTTTCAACCCTGTCTATCGCAGCCCGCGCCTTTTTCCCCGCCGCCTGCGGTGGCTGATGTTACCGGTGAGCCGCGATGGCGCGGCCGTGGCGCTGCGATCGGCTCCGTGTTCATCAGATTCTGGGGAGAATCGTCGTTCCCGAGAACTTCAGAACGGTCCCACCCTCTTGCAGCACTTCATGGACGAAGTCGGCTTTCAGCTCTTTTGCCTTCGCCGACGGGCTCAGCGACACCGTGAGCACTTCCTCACATTTTCTTCCCTCCCACTCAGTTTGGGCGCGCGTCGTATGGGCCTTCGAGAAAGCGGATATCCTCACCTCCATGGAACGGAAGATCCCTCCCGACTCCGGCTGGACGATGTTCGAAGTGACCAGGAATTCATGCGGCCGGTAACCGACAAGCCGGGTTATCAACAACTCCTGCCGCCATTGCGCCGGGGCGTGTCGAACGGCGTGCGCCTGGCCGGCCCAAGCGAGACCGATTGCAATCAGCGACGCCGCGCGAAGGTAGGTTTTCATTGGCTGAGCGTCAAAGGTGCTCCACGCGGTTCAGGACGTTGGAAGTCCGAGTGATGGGCGAAAACTGAGTCGATCGAGTGCGTCGGCTTTGGCGCCTGGCCCGGCACCTTATTTGCCGTCGGCGGGTGTGGGTGGCTCGCACGTCAAGACAGGTGCCTGGATCACCCGATTGTCGGGGCTCCTGACGGCTGAAAGAGATCCGCGGGGGGTGCCGGTGTAGTCATAGAAGATGGTGACCTTGATTCCGGGGGCGACGTAATACTGGACGCCCTGGGCTCCGCCGCTGAGGGTCGTGCTCTCGGTATACTCGGTGCGAGCACGCGGCAGGATCCGCTCGACCTCCTCCCGTCGCATGCCGACCCGCACCTGGTTCACCCGCTCCGTCCAGAGCTGCAGCGTTTTCTGGGTTGGCTCGGCGGCGGCGGATTCCGGCGGCCGCGACGACCATGCTCCGGCGCATCCGGAAAGCGCGAGGACGAAAAGGATGATGAGCCGGTGCATGGCGGAGGACATCGCTGGTTCGGTTAGTTCATTTCCTTCGATCGACCCATGCGCCGGACGCGAGATCGACAAGACCGTCCCGCATCCCACGGCAAAGACGAGGCACGCTGCGCTCCGGCGCCTGGTTCGGGCTTTCGGTCATTGAGTTTTCCATCGCTCGAGGATCTGATCCGGAAGAAAACGGATCCCGCGTCGCTCTTCTTCTTCAGCGAGAGTTACGAGCCATTCGCATCCGCAGCGCTTCAGGTGCTCGCGCCACTCCGGGTCCCGGATTTCCTGGAGCGTGAACGAACCTCCGATCGAGCCATGTCCGCTGCCTTCGCCGAGTCCGATGGGTCGGGTTGGATCATCGAGATTCACGCTCACGTCATAGGGGTACTCCAGATCGCGCGCCACTTCTTCGACAAAGCGACCGATGATTCTCACGCGCGCCATGGTTTTGCCGAACGGTACTGGTGAGCCGCGGCGGCGCGCAGCTTCGACGTTGGCTCGGGCGACTGGCCGGGCCGCGCGTGAGATCGCAACGCGGGAATCATAGTTTCCAGGCAAGGAAACCGCCCACGAACGCGAGCCACAGCAGCGCGCACACGAACGCGGCCCGCATGAAGAAGACGGCGAGTCTTCCGGTCCGGGACTCGCGGGCCCACGGCGGAGGGTTGAACGTCCAGGCCAGCGCCAGTTTTCTCATCCTCCAGCTGCCGGGCCACTCTCGGGTTCCGGGAGGCCGGAAGAACATGCCGGACGGCGAATCCGACAAGACCCATTCCTCACGGTGCGACTGATACTGCTCGCGAACCAGCGCGTCGAACGCCCAGATCCCTCCCCAGCCCCAGACCGCGAAGAGGATGATGAAAGCGATCTCGATCATGGCCGTCTGCCCCCCTGTCTAGGATGAGTCGCGGCCGGGCGCCAGCCTGGACATGGGCGACGGCGGCCGGTCAGGCATTTTTCTTTGCCGTCGTTCCGTGGAGGATCGCCATCAATCCAAAGGGAAAGCTGAGCCCGATCGTCGGAACGTAGATCTGAGCGAACACCGGTCCGTGGAGTTCGGACCAGAGGGTGGCGATCGCCAGGATCAAGAGCACGCCCATGCCTGCGGCATAAATGCCAACCGCGAGCCTCTTCGCGCGGAAGTGCCGCCCTACGGTCAGCCCGACCAGCAGCAGCGGCAGCAGATAGATCACCGCGGGAAGGCTCACATCAACGTTGTCCCGGGACCAACGTCCAAACGCGACCAGCGCAATGGCGGCCGGCGAGAAAAGCGTGGTCACAAGCGCCAGTGAAACTTTCTGAGCAAACGTCATCTTCTTTGCCCAACCCTGTTATCGCGACTCCGGCTAAACCCTTCGGCGGATTAAGACGCGAGGGGTTAAATGACGGAAAGCGCCGAAGCTCAAGAGGCGAGTGCCGGCCGGAGGGGAAAGGGGCTGGCGAGGTCCGCGGGTGGGGCGAACGGAGGGCGCGGGGGGCCCCGCGCGCCCCGCGGGCGGCGGAGAACCGGGGGGTGGGGCGGATGAGCCGCCGCGACGGGACGGGAATTCGGGTTGCGTGGGGCCCGGGGGCGCGGATTCGCTTCGGGCCTCCGAGGATGCCCCTGCCATGAACCCCGTCGGCTTCGTTTCCGCCATCCTTCCCGATCTGTCCTTCGAGGAGGTGATCCGCTTCGCCCGCGAGGCGGACTACCGGTGCGTCGAGCTCTGCTGCTGGCCCGTCGGCAAGGCCGAGCGCCGGTACGCCGGCGTGACGCATCTCGACGTCGCGAACCTGACCGACGCGCGCGTGGCGGAGGTGAAGCAGGTCCTGGCCGCGAACGGCGTCTTCCTTTCCGGCCTCGGCTATTACCCGAACCCGCTGGACGCCGACGCCGAGCGCGCGGCCTTCTTCCGGGAGCACCTCCGCAAGGTGATCGTCGCGGCGAGCCGGCTCGGGCTGGCCAACGTGAACACGTTCGTCGGCCGCGCCCAGCACCTCAACGAGACCGAAAACCTCAAGCTCTTCGCGCAGGCGTGGCCACCGCTGGTGAAGTTCGCCGCCGAGCACGGGGTGAAGATCGGGATCGAGAACTGCCCGATGTATTTCACGGACGATGAGTGGCCGAAGGGACAGAACCTCGCGTACTCGCCCGCGCTCTGGCGGAAGCTGTTCGAGATCATCCCGGAGGCGAACTTCGGGCTGAACTACGACCCCTCGCATTTGCTTTGGATGCAGATGGATTACCTGAAGCCGCTGCGCGACTTCACGTCGCGGCTGCACCATCTGCACCTGAAGGACGCGCGCGTGCACCGCGACCGACTGGACGAGCATGGGATCCTCGCGAACCCATTGACCTTCCACACGCCGAAGCTTCCCGGGCGCGGGGACATCGACTGGGGCGCCTACTTCTCGACCCTGCGCGCCGTCGGTTGGACGGGGCCGGTGGTGGTGGAAGTCGAGGACAAGGACTTTGAGGGCAGCCTCGAATCCCGGAAGCAATCGTTGCGCGTGTGCCGCGATTTCCTGCGGCAGTGGATTCCCTGACCGCGGCGAAGACGGCGCCGTCCGGTCCGAACTTGGCTGGCCCGCCGGCTGGAGCCGCGAAGGCGTCTCGGGCGTCAGGACGCCCCGGGAATCGCGTTCTCCTGGTTCGCGGCCCGGTCGCGGAACAGGGCGACGAACAGGACGAGCACGCCGACGGCGAAGCCGGCCGGGAGCCACCAGAACGACTGCCACTGCGCGGGCGTCAGGGCGGTCGACGTGCCGAGGTAGTGGTTGTACACGCGTCCGGCGATGTCGGCGCCGATGAGCATGCCGACGCCGTAGGTCACGAGGACCAGCAGGCCCTGCGCCTGGCCGCGGATGCGGGGGGAGGATTTCTTGTCCACGTAGATCTGGCCGGTGACGAAGAAGAAGTCGTAGCAGATGCCGTGGAGGGCGATGCCAAGGATGACCATCCAGACGACCTGGTCGGGCGCGCCGAGCGCGAACAGCGCGTACCGCGCCGCCCACGCGAGCATGCCGACGGCGAGCATCCATTTCACGCCGAGGCGCGCGAAGCACAGCGGCATCACGAGCATGAAGACGACCTCGGACATCTGGCCGAGCGTCTGCACGGCGGCGATGCGCTGGATGCCGACCGCGCCGACGAAGAGCTGCGTGAAGTTATAGTAGGCGGCGAGCGGGATGCAGATCAGGAAGGAACTCGCGAGGAAGACGAAGAACGGCCAGCTGCCGAGCTCGCGGAAGGCGTCCACGCCCAGGATCGACCCGAACGAGACCTTCTGGCCGCGGGCGGAGGGCGGGGTGTGGGGCAGCGTGCGGCAGAAAACGCCGAGGACGATCGACGCGATGCCGGCCGTGTAGAGCGGAGCGGCGGTCGCTTCGGCGACCCGGCCCAGCGCCTGGCTCAACCCGAAGGAAATGAGGAGCCCGGCGACGATCCAGCCCACCGTGCCGAAGACGCGGATGCGCGGGAACTGCTTCTCCTGGTCCTCGAGGTGATGGAAGGCCAGGGAGTTCGCGAGGCCCAGGGTCGGCATGAAGCAGAGGTTGTAGACGAGCAGGGCGCCGATGAAGGCCCAAGGGCTTCCGGTCAGCTGGGGCGTCAGCAGCAGCACGATCCCGCCTGCGATGTGCAGGAAGGAGAGCACCTTTTCCGTGGCGAAGTAGCGGTCGGCGACCAGGCCGAGGAAGAACGGCGCCACGATGCCCGCGATCGGGTTCACCTTGTACGGCCAGGCCGTCAGCGTGCCCATGCCCTCGGCGGTCATGTAAACCGCGATCGAGGTGTACCAGGCCCCCCAGATGAAGAACTGGAGAAACATCATGACGCTGAGCTTGGTGTTGATCGCGCTTTTCATGGGGTTGGGAAGGGGCTGAACGCAGAAAGCGGAAAACTGGACGCGTCGGCAGCGGGGCGAACGGTCGTCGGCGATTCCGGGGCGGCTGGGGCGGGGTGCGCCGCGGAGTGAACAGGATTGGCGGGGGCAGTCGAAGCGAAAGTCCCGCCTCCGGGCTCTGTCATAGAGGGAGGAAATTCTGTTTGCCCCGGGGGAGCCAGGGCGGCTTAACCGGCCCTTCACTCCCATGTTTCGCTCCCATCACTGCGCCCAACTGAACCAGACGCATCTCGGCCAGACCGTCTCGCTCGCCGGCTGGGTGGATTCGGTCCGCGACCACGGCGGCATCATCTTCGTGGACCTCCGGGACCGGCAGGGCGTGACGCAGGTGAAGTTCGACTCCGGCCTCCGCGAGCAGGCGGCGAAGCTGAAGGACGAGTCCGTGATCGGCATCACCGGCAAGGTCGAGCCGCGCCCGGCCGACATGGTGAACCGCAACCTCCCGACCGGCGAGATCGAGGTCGATGCGACGCAGCTGGAGATCCACAACCTGTCCGAGACGCCGCCGTTTCCGCTGACCGACGCCGGCGGCGACAAGGTCAACGAGGACCTGCGCCTCACCTACCGTTACCTCGACCTGCGCCGGCCGAAGATGCGCCGCAACCTGGCGGTGCGCCACCGGGCGACGAAGTCCGTCCGCGACTATTTCGACAGCCAGGGCTTCTACGAGATCGAGACCCCGATCCTCTTCAAGAGCACGCCGGAGGGCGCGCGCGAATACCTCGTGCCCTCGCGCATTCACGCCGGGCAGTTCTACGCGCTTTCCCAGTCGCCGCAGCAGTTCAAGCAGATCCTCCAGGTGGCGGGCACCGAGAAGTATTTCCAGATCGCGCGCTGCTTCCGCGACGAGGACCTCCGGGCCGACCGGCAGATGGAGTTCACGCAGATCGACGTCGAGGTTTCGTTCATCGACCGCGAGGGCATCTACGCGCTCTTCGAGGGGATGTTGAAGAAGGTCTGGAAGGACGTGCTCGGTCACGACCTGCCGACCCCCTTCCCGCGGCTCGCCTACGTCGACGCGATGAACCGCTTCGGCGTCGACAAGCCCGACACCCGTTTCGGGCTCGAGCTCGTCGACTTCAGCGCGACGTTCAAGACCTCGGGCTTCAAGGTGTTCCAGTCCACCGTCGCGGCCGGCGGCTCGGTGAAGGCCTTCAACGCGAAGGGCCTGGCCGACGTCACGCAGGGTGAGATCGCGGCGCTGGAGGAGGTCGCGAAGTCACTCGGCGCGAAGGGCCTCGCCTACATCAAGGTGGAGAAAGGCGAGTGGAAGTCGCCGATCGTGAAGTTCTTCAGTGACGCGGAGAAGGCGGAGCTCACCCAAAAGCTCGGGCTCGCCGACGGGGACCTCGTGTTCTTCGCCGCGGCGCCGTGGGAGCGGGCCTGCGCGATCCTCGGGCGCATCCGCCTCGAGGCGGCGCAGCTGCTCGTGAAGCGCGGCCGGCTCACGCTGCGGCCCGACCAGTGGAATTTCCTCTGGGTCGTGGATTTCCCGCTCATGTCGTACGACGAGGAGCGGGGCGGCTACGCGGCCACGCACCACCCGTTCACCGCGCCGGTGCCGGAAGACGCCGCGCTGCTGGACTCCGATCCGAAGGCCGTGCGCGGCCAGCACTATGACGTGGTGCTGAACGGCATGGAGCTCGGCGGCGGCAGCATCCGCATCCACCAGCCCGCGCTCCAGGAGAAGGTCTTCAAGGATGTGCTCAAGATTCCGGCCGATGTGGTCGAGACCCGCTTTGGATACATGCTCCGCGCCTTCAAGTTCGGCGCCCCGCCGCACGGCGGCATCGCGTTCGGGCTGGATCGCATGGTCGCCTTGCTCTGCGGCACGAACAGCATCCGCGACGTCATCGCGTTCCCCAAGACGCAGAAGGCGCAGGACCTGATGACGCAGAGCCCGACGCCCGTCACGGCGAAGCAGCTCAAGGAGCTGCACATCCAGACGGTGGTTCCAACCGAGTAGCCTCGGCGGGTCGCCGGCGCAGGTTGGAATTGGAAGCCGCGGTCCGGTGGGACCCGGCGACGCGTTCACCCCGGGACGCTTTGGGAGCTTCGGACCAAGGGCTTGGGCTCCGCGGCCCCGGTCGACCTGCCGCCGGCCTCGCTGCGCCGGGACGGACCCGGCCTTCACCGCAGGCTTGCGCCCTGGGTGGGAAACGGGACACTCGGCCAACCCCCGTCACCCGCATGAAGCTGATCACCGCCGTCATCAAACCGTTCAAGCTCGAGGACGTGAAGGAAGAGCTCTCCAAGGCCGGCGTCGAAGGCATGACCGTCACGGAGGTGAAGGGCTTCGGCCGGCAGAAGGGCCACACCGAGATTTATCGGGGCAGCGAATACACCGTGGACTTCCTGCCGAAGGTGAAGATCGAGATCGCGGTGAGTGACGAGATGAAGGACAAGGTCATCGCCGCGATCGTGAAGGGCGCGAAGACCGGGAAGATCGGCGACGGCAAGGTTTTCGTCACGCCGCTCGACGACATCGTCCGCATCCGGACCGAGGAGCGCGGCGAGGGCGCGATCTGAGCGGTGGTTGGCACGCGATGCGACGGGTGGCACGCGCGGTCCCCGCGCGTTGATTTGATGTCCGGATCAGGGCGACGCGGCTGAAGCGCGCCGGGACGTCGCGCGCCACCGCCTGAACGCCGCGCCCCTCCCGCGGGGACTTTGCGCGTCACCCGCCTGAACGCCGCGCCAGCTGCCTCAACGCCGCGCGCCGCCTGCCGGGGCGTCGCCGCTCTTCTGATCTGGGGCCCACGCGTCCAACCGCTCTCGATCAGCGCGCCGGTCCGCGGCTCGTGGTTCCGGGCCAGAGGTCCCGGCGCGCTGACGAAGCGTGTGCTCCTATAAAAGAATAAGGCCCGGAAACCTTGCGGTCTCCGGGCCAAATTCGGGGGTGGGCGCTCGCCACGCGCTCTTTCCCGTTCGCACAACATTTGGCGCTCTCGCGTTGTTCGCGGGCCGTGTGCTTCCCGACGCTACTCACCGCGGCAAGCGATGATCTCGGTCTCATAGCGGGACCGTCCAAGCCCTTTCGGGCCGGGATCTATCGAGTGAGGCCTCTACGCCGGGTTCGGCGCCACCTGCCGGTGGTTCGCTCGCCCAACGGGTGCTGGCACGCCTGCAACGTCTGCATTTCGCACCGGCACCTTGACCACGGGGACGGCCGCAGCTTGTGGCTGCGCGTTGGCCCCGTGCGACGGGTCTGACCTCTTACCTCTCAGGTTGCTTTCGACTTGCAGTTGGGTGATCGCGTTTTTCGCGACCGCCCCAAGGAGGAGTTTCCCGAGCTTTGCCAGACTCGTTCCGCACCCCGCCGCGTCGCGCCCCTTTCGCGCCCCGCCCTTTTCAGGGCCAGGCCTTTTGGGAGGGTGGACCTCCCGGTGCGCTTCGCTGCGTCCTGGTCATACAGTAGCAACCATAACCCTCTGGGTAACTGCATCGATACAGGGCTCGAAACAAGCCCTGGACCTGACTCGGCTCGGACGCGGTTTCTACTTCGCGCCTGGCCGCACAGTTCCATTGTCGCATAACTGGATCGGCTGCGACGCCGTCCAGAGGAACTGGTGATATTTGCCTGCCGGCGGCTTGCGCCGCGGAGGGGAGGGCCGCACCAGTTGCGGTCCGCCTTTCCCCGGTTGCCCGGGATTATCCCAGTCGCGCCTTCGGTGGGTTTTTCATGCCGCCGCGCTGCGACTGTTCTATCAAGGAACGAGGCCGAGAATGCGGGCAACCCGCGGAAAGTCACGAGGTTGTTCTCGACAACTTGTTCACCGCCCGCGGCGGGCAACGCGCCGTTTCCTTGCAGCAGTCCCGGTGAATAACCTGGGCCGAAACGATTGCTCACGCGTTGTTCACATTTTCCCGACCCCGTCCGCTCCACGCGCCCGCCGAGGCTGCGGGCGGCGGCCAGCCGGAGTGACGGCCGTCACCCCGGCTGGCCGGTCGTCGCCGAGGAATCGCTTGCCAGCATTCCGGCCCGGCCGGTTTGCTCTCCGTTCCATGCCCGCGCCCCGCGACCTGCCGATCTATGAACTCGAGCCGCGCCTCGTGGAGGCCGTCCGCGGGCAGGGCCGGCTGATCGTCCAGGCGCCCACCGGCTCGGGCAAATCCACGCAGGTCCCGCAGATGCTGCTGCAGCACGGCCTGCTCGGGGAAAAGGGCGAGGTCGTCGTGCTCCAGCCCCGCCGGCTCGCGGCCCGCATGCTGGCGAAGCGCGTGGCGGAGGAGGTCGGGACGCGGCTGGGGGAGGTCGTCGGATACCAGATCCGGCTCGATTCACGCGTGTCGGGGCGCACGCGCATCCGCTTCGTCACCGAGGGCATCCTGCTCCGGCAGATGTCCTTCGACTCCGGCCTGCGCGGGATCAGCGCCCTCGTGTTCGACGAGTTCCACGAGCGGCATCTGTACGGCGACATCTCGCTGGCGCGCGCGCTGCAGATCCAGCGGACGCGCCGCCCGGACCTCAAGGTGATCGTGATGTCCGCCACCCTCGACGCGGCCCTGCTGAAGACCTACCTCGCGCCGTGCGAGGTGCTGACCTCCCAGGGCCGGACGTTTCCCGTCGCGGTCCAGTACCTGCCCAAGGCGGTCAACTTCGAGCACGACCCCGTCTGGTCGGTCGCCGCCCGCGAGTGCGAGCGCATCGCGGCCGAGACCACGGGCGACCTGCTGGTGTTCATGCCCGGCGCATTCGAGATTTCCCGCACGGTGCAGGAGATCCAGGGCTCGCACGCCCTGCGCGGATTCGCGTGCTTCCCCTTGCACGGCGAGCTGCCGCCCGACCAGCAGGACCGCGCGGTCGCGCGCTACGACACGCGGAAGATCATCGTCTCGACCAACGTGGCCGAGACTTCGCTGACGATCGACGGCGTGACGGCCGTCGTGGACGGCGGGCTCGCGCGCATCGCGCGCTACGACCCCCACCGCGGGATCAACACGCTCTTGATCGAGAAGATCTCCGTCGCCTCGGCCGACCAGCGGGCCGGGCGCGCGGGCCGGACGGCGCCGGGCGTCTGCCTCCGCCTCTGGACCGAGAAGGAGCATGCGCAGCGGCCGCTCCAGGAATTGCCCGAGGTGAAGCGCCTCGACCTGGCGGAGGTCGTGCTGACGCTCAAGGCGGCGGGCATCGACGACATCCACGGGTTTCCCTGGCTGGAAAAGCCCGACGCGAAGGCGCTCGAGCGCGCGGAGACCTTGCTCCAGGACCTCGGGGCGATCGGCGGCGCCGGGCTCGCGTCGGAACGTGAACGCGCTGCGGCTCCCGGGGAAGGCGATGCGCCCGTCTCCCGGGATCCCCGGGGGATCACCGACCTCGGCCGCCGCATGCTGAAGTTCCCGATGCACCCGCGGTACGCGCGGATGTTCCTGGCCGCGCAGGAGTACGGATGCGTCCGGTCCGTCGCGCTGATGGCGGCTCTGACGCAGGGCCGGAACTTCCTGCTCCGCAATGTGGACAAGCGCACCGCCGAGGCGCGCGAGGAGCTGTTCGGGGACGAGCACGAATCGGACTTTTTTCTCCTCATGCGCGCCTGGCGCTACGCGGACAAAGCCAACTACCCCATGGAGGCGTGCCGCCGGCTCGGCATCCACGTGCAGGGCGTCCGGCAGGTCGGCCCCCTGTTCGAGCAATTCCTCGAGATCGCGGCGGGCGAGAAACTCGACGTCGCGGAGAAACGGATCGACGGCGCCGCCGTGCGGAAATGCGTGCTCACCGGGTTCTCCGACCATCTGGCCCGGCGGCTCGACCAGGGCACGCTCCGCTGCGAGCTGGTGCACAAGCGCCGCGCGCTGCTCTCCCGCGAGAGCGTGATCCAGCGGGCGCCGCTGTTCGTCGCGGCGGAGATCACCGAGATCGAGAGCCGCGGCGAGGTGAACACGCTGCTCGGCCTGTGCACCGCCGTCGAGGAGGCGTGGCTGAAGGAGCTCTTCCCGGGCGATTTTCACGACGCGGCGGGCGTGTGGTACGACGAATCGATGCGCCGCGTGGTGGCGCGGAAGGAGCGCCGCTTCCGCGACCTGGTGCTGGAGTCGAAGCAGACCGCCGACGAGCCGCCGGCCGGCGAGGCCGCCGCGATCCTCGCCCGCGAGGTGCTGAAAGGAAACATCGTGCTCACGGAGTGGAACGAGGCGGTCGAGCACTGGATCACGCGCGTGAACTGCCTCGCGAAATGGTGGCCCGAGCTCGAGGTTAACCCGATCACCGACGCCGACCGCGCCACGCTGATCGAGCAGGTCTGCTACGGGGCCTACGGCGCCCGCGAATTGAAGGACAAGCCCGTGATGCCGGTGCTCCGCGACTGGCTGCTGCCCGAGCAGCTCGCGGTGCTGGACGACTATCTGCCCGAGCGCATCGTGATGGCGAACGGCCGCAAGGCGCGGGTCACGTACTCGAAGGACGGACCGCCGGTCCTGAGCGCCCGCATCCAGGAGCTCTACGGCGTCGATTCAAAGTTCTCGCTCGGGCACGGCCGCGTGCCGGTGAAGATCGAGGTCCTGGCTCCCAACCAGCGGCCGATCCAGGTCACCGACGACCTGAGCAACTTCTGGCGCGAGCAGTACCCCAAGGTGAAGCAGGAGCTGCAGCGGAGGTATCCGCGGCACGAATGGCGCTGACCGCCCCGGCCCGTCAGCGCGGCCCGTCGACTGCGGGCCGCGCCAGGTCGGACCGCAGGCGCGCCAGCGTTGACCGGACTTCCTCGTCGCCCGGCGCGAGGCGCGCGGCGGCCTCGAGGTGAGGCAGGGCGTCGGCCGACCGCCCGAGCCCGGCGAGCGCGAGCGCGAGATTATACCGGGCCTCGAAGGATTCCGGCCGCAGCGCGAGCACGCGCTCGAAGTGCGGCAGCGCGGCTTCAGCCTGTCCCAGCTGGAACAGGGCTGCTCCCCAGTTTCCCTCGGCGTCGGCGTGATCGGGCCACCGGTGGACGGCCGCCGCGAAATCACCCACGGCTTCGGCGGGACGCCCCAGGCGGAGCCGGGCGAGGCCGCGCCGGAAATGCGCCTCCCCGTGGCCCGGTCGGGCCGCCAGCAGCCGCGCGTAGACGGCCTCGGCGTCGTCGAATCGCTGCCGACGCTCGAGGATGAGGCCCAGGGCGAACAGGGCGTCGGCGTGGGACGGCATCAAGGCCAGGGCCGCGCGGTTCTCCCGCTCGGCCTCGTCGTAGCGCCCCGCGGCGAAATGGGCCCGGCCCAGGTGAAACCGGGCCCACGGGTTGCCCGGGGTCTTCTCGACGAGGTCGGTCCAGAGCGCGAGTTCGCTCGCGTAGTCCTGGCCCCGGCGGATCGTGCCGAAGCCGGCCGCCGCCGCGAGCGCGAGGCAGATGCCGAGGGCGGGCGCGGGTGCCGTGATCCGGAAGATCGCCAGGACGGCCAGAACGAGCACGGCCGCGAGGGGCAGATGCATCCGGTGCTCGGCGATCGTTTGTGAGACCAGCGGATACACGCTGGAGCTCGGCGCCAGCACCGCGAAGAAGAACGCCCCGAGAAACCCGAGGCGGGGGCGGCGAGCGAGCGCCCAGCCCGTCGCGACCAGCAAGCCGGCAATCATCAGCGCCTCCCCGAAGACTTCCCGAAGGCCGGGTGCGAGCCACGCGCCGTAGTCGACGATCAAGGGATGCGGCCAGAACGAGAGCTTGAGGTAGATCGCGAGCGCGCGCGCCTGGGTCAGCAGATAGGTCCAGGGCGACACTCCCTGGCCAAAGCCGGCGGTCCCGCCGCGCGCCCCGCCGGAATCCAGCACCAGCCAGCCGAGCAAAAGCCAGGTGGCGGCGAACGCCAGGTGCCGGCGGCCGCGGAGCCGCCAGGCGTCGCGAAAAGTTCCGGCGACGAACGTGCGGTCGTACAGAAACAGCATCAAGGGCGCCGAGACCATGACCTCCTTCGAAGCCATGCCGAGGAGGCACGCGGCCCACGCGGCGGCGAACCAGAGCCGGTTGGCGCCGGCCGCGACCGCGCGGGCGAAGCAATAGAGCGACAGCAGGTAGAAAAGGCTGACGATTGCCTCGGTCCGCTGGATGACGCAGATGACGGTTTCCGTTTGCAGCGGATGCACGGTCCACAGCAGGGCCGCGGAGAAGGCGATCGCCGTCGCCGCCCCCGGCAGCGGCGCGGGCATCGCGGCCGACTGCAGGGTTCGCCGGGCGAGCCCGAAAAGGGCCAATCCGGCCAACACATGAATCGCCACGTTCGTCGCCCGGTAACCCCAGGGGTTCAGGCCGCCCGCGGCATGGTTCAGCGCCAGGGAAAGATTGACGACGGGGCGCGAATCAACGCCGGCGCCGGCCGAGGGCGGGCGCAGCACCCGGAGGGGATCGCCGAGGTCGCGAATGGAATTGTTCTCCACGATGCCGGCGAGGTCGTCGAAGACGAAGGGCGCATCCAGGCTTCCGATGTAGCAGAGCACGCCGGCCAGCACGATCGAGAGCGGTGCGATGCCCGGCCCCCGCCGGGGCGGCGTAGGGGAGCGGGGCGGGGGTGGTCGGGGGGGCACGCGCGGAGGATTCGGCCGCCGGCCCGGCTGCCAAGGGCCGACTTGGTCCAATTGCTGACGACGGATCGCACATCCGGGTTGCTGGCCATGCGCGACGCTGGCATCCCGGCGGCGAGTGGATTCCCCGGCGCACGATTCCGAAAGAGCCCCCGCGCGTGGCTGGCGCGACGGCACGAGGCTGTTCCTGGCGGGCCTGGCCGTCGCGACGGTCGGCCTCGGGCTGAACTGGGTCGCCCGGACCAACACGGATCTTGTGCCGCTCGCGGATTTTTCACGGCTTGGCGGCCAGGCCATCCGCCCATGGCTGGACGGCCGCCTCGGGACGCTGGAGCTGATTGTGGGCGACCATGAGCCGGGCCAGAAGCTCTCGCACGTGCTGGCCACCGCCGCGATCGGCCAGTGGGACGCGCGGGTGCTGTCGATTCAGTCCGCGGTGGTCCAGGCGGCCGCCCTGGCGGCGCTCGGGTGTTTCCTGATCTGGGCGTTGGGCCGGTTTCGCGGAGTCCTCGCGGTGGTCGGATTCTTCGCCGTGGCGTTCGCCAGCGGGATGGGACCGCGACCGTCGGCCAGCGCGACGGTGCCCGAGCTCGTGATCACATTGGGCGCGCTCCAGCTGGTTCTGGCGCACGGCGGTGGACGCGCCCAGCTGGCGGGCCGGTGTCTCGCCGTGTTCGCTCTGCTGCTGGATTCGCTGGGGCTGGCGTCGGTGCTGGCCGTGGCCCTGGCGAAGCTCACGCGCCGGAGGACGGTCTCGGTCGTGCGCGAATTCTCGTTCGGGGACGCGGCGCTGGTCGTCCTCGGCGTCGGATTGGTGGCGTGGCGCGGGATGCGTCCGGAGACGGTCGCGGCCGACGCCGGATTAGGGGCGCAGTCCGTGTGGGCATTGTTTGCGGCGATTCCGGCGGGATTCTGCGTGTGGCGCAGCCGCCGCGCGACGGCGCCCGACCCGATCTTGCCGCGGTTGAGCGGAGCGGCTTGGTGGGCCCTGCTGCTGCTGCTGGCGGGGGCGCTGTGGCCGGGACTGCCCGGAGAATTCACGTGGGCGGCTTTCGCGATCAACCTGGCCTGCCTGGGCGTGCTGCCGCGGCGGGGCGCGAACTGGCCCGCGCGCAATGTCGCGCTCGGCGGGTTGTGGACGGTGGTGATGGTCGTTCGCCTGCTGCATCCGCCCGCCGGTACCGCCCCGCCGGTGGGGCCGGCCGTCGATTCCCGAGACGCGGCGGCGCTGCGGAGGGCCGTGCTCACGCACGAGAATGCCATCGACCCCGGCCTGCTGCCCGTGCTGCCGAACTCGATCCGGCGTCCGATGTCCGTTGCTCCCAGCGTGCGCGAGATCCGCCCGGGCTTTTCGCCGGGCGCCGCCCCGGAACTGCCGGGGCGCGACGGCTGGCGGACGTGGGGCACCTGGACCCCGGAGGGCGGCGGAAGGCAGGGGACGTTCCTGAGCGAGCCTCTCCAGACGGATTTTTCGCTGCTCCAGATCCGCGTGGCCGGCCGGCTGCAGCCGCCCGAGCTTTCGCTCGTGCTCGTGACGTCCGATGGGCGCGAGATCGCGCCGATGGAAACGAGGTTCGTCGCCGAGGGCGCCTGGAAGCGCGTGAACTTCGCCGTGCCGGCGGGTGAGTTCCGGATCAAGGCGGTCGACGCAAGCGATGCGCACTGGATCGCGTTCACCGGGCCGGCGGAGGTCAGCCGCGTCTCCTGGCTGGCGAACAAGGTCGCCCGATCGGGACTGGGCTGGGCTTTCCTCGGCGCGGGCGCGGCCCTCGCCGGGGCGGGAGTGGTGCTCACGTTGCGAACGGCGGGCGGGGAACCGATCGCGGCGGAGGCGACGTTCGACTGGCGGGTGGCGCCCTGGCTGGCGGTGCTGGCGTACGGCCTGTTCTGGTCGCATCACCTCGATCCCACCGCCGGGCC
>DASPMS010000063.1:0-13765 GCA_035626915.1 Opitutaceae bacterium | reverse complement strand
CGAGGGCGTCGCCGCGCAGGTCCACGACGTCGCCGCCCAGCTCGGCCGACCGACCATCGAGCTGCTCGAGGCGCTGGTCGCCGCGGGGCTCAACGTGCCCGACGATCCGGACACGAAGCCGGCGTTCGGCGAGCACGGCGGGGAGATCTTCTGGCTGAACCGCAACGCGAAGGACGAGCTGTGGCTCAACGCCAAGCCGGTCGCCGCGAAACGCCTGCGCTCGCGCCGGAAGAGCGACGAGGGCGAAGGCGGCGCCGAGGAAGCCGACGCCGCGGAGTAAGCGCGCCGCGGCCCGGCGGTCAGGAGCGGAACGGCTCGCGCGAAACCTGGAGCGGGTTGGGGACGCTCCCCGGCGCCGTGGGCAGGGGCGCGGGCGTGAACGGCCGGTGGGTCGTCGACGGCTTCACGCCGAACGGCGCCTCCGTCGTGGCGAAGCGCGCGATCTCCGCGAGCTGGTCCGCGATCAGGCGGTCGGGGCGGCACCGCGGCATCTTGCTCGCGCTGCCGACGGTCGCCGCGCCGTGGGCCCAGTGACCGAAGAGCCCGGGCATGACCAGGCGCACGACCGGGGCCTCGAGCGTGCCGGCCCGCCGGCGCGCCGCGTAGGCGGGCACGCGGCAGATGAGCTCGGTGTCGAGCATCCCGGCGAGGATCGCGCCCATCGGCGTCTTCACCGTGCCGGGGCGGAGCTCCACCCACCATTCGTGGCAATGGCGGGCCGCGCCGGCCGCGTTGCGCGAATGGTACGGCGCGACGTGGAAATTCACGGCGTTCCAGTCGTTCCCGTTGCACACCGCGAGCAGCGACTCGGTGAGCAGGCGCTCGTCGACGCCCTCGCCGAACGCGTCCAGCCGCAACGCCGTCCGGCCGGCGAAGACCAGCCGCGGCGGGTCGACGGAGAGGAAGCGAACGACGTCCCCCGGCACGCACCGGACCAGTCCCGCGGGGGTGGTCAGGACCAGCACGTAGTCGACGCCGGCCTCGACATCCGCGAGCGGCCGGCACTGCGGCCCGAGCGCCGCGAGCCGGTCGGGATGGTAGTCGGCGACGGGGAGGAACTCGAAGAACAGCCCGGTGCCCGTGAGGAGCCGCAGGCCGGGTCCGGCGCCGCTGTCCTGCGCCGCGATGATGCCCTCCGCGGCGGCGTACAGCTCGTGGAACGCGACGTCGGGCCCGAGGGTGGCGCGCAGCTCCTCCTCGAACAGCCCCAGGGGCGCCCCGGTGTGGAGGAAGCACTCGAGGTTCGGCCAGAGCGCGCGGAGCGGCGGGATCTTCATCTGGCCGCGGCTGGCGGCCAGCCGCACCGCGTCGATCGTGCCCAGCACCGCGGACGGCAGGCCGCCGATGAGCGTGACGTCGCGTCCGCTCATCGTCCGCGCGATCGCCGCGTACTTCTCCGGGCCGTCGGGAAGATGGGTCACGGGAGAGGCCGGGGCGTAGAGATTGGCCTCGACCCACGGCGTGAGGCAGAGGGCGAGCATGGCGTCGAGCCCCCCGGTGTAGACGTCGTTGATGTGGGTGAGCGCCGTGCTGGGCCCGGTGTGCACGTGGCGGCCGAGGAACACCCCCGCGTGGCCGGCCCGCGCCGCGTACAGGAGCAGGGCGTCGCGGAGCCCGGCGCGATAGTGCGCGAGCATCCCGCCGGTGACGGGCAGGTGCAGCGACTCCCCGGTCGTGCCGGCGGTCTCCACGAAAAACCGGCAGCGCCCGGGCCAGAGCACGCCCGGCTCGCCGGCGCCCATGCGCTCGGCGTGGTCCTTGAAGAACGCGGTGGGCCGCGGCGGGACCGAGCTGCGGAAGCGCGCGTACGGCATGTCCGCCGCGATGCCCGCCGCGCGCCCGTATTCGGCGCGGGCCAGCCGCGCGACCAGGTGCGCGTAGGCCGCGCGCTGGTCCGCGTCCGCGCGGCCCCGGGCCCGCAGCCCGCGCGCGAAGCGGGTGGCGAGCAGACCGGCCCAGAAGTTAACCAGGAAACGCGGCGCCAGGGTCATAGGCGGTGCTCCACGATGGCCCGGGCCGCGGAGTTCACAAACCAAACCCTAGGCCCGCGGACGCCGCGGGTAAAGGATTGCGGCGCCCCGGGCTTTGCGCCTGAAGGACGCGATGCCGCTCCCGCCCGTGATCCACGAGGACGCCGCGTTGATCGCGTTCGACAAGCCGTCCGGCCTCCTGGTCGCGCCGGACCGCTGGGACAAGGCGCGCGAGAACATGATGGGACTCGTGCACGCCCGCCTCGGGGCCAACGTCGCGAACGTGCACCGCATCGACGCCGACACGAGCGGGCTCGTGCTCTGCGCGAAGACGAAGCCGGCGCTCGATTTCCTCAGCGGGCAGTTCCAGGCGAAGACGGTCGAGAAGACGTACGAGGCGATCGTCGTGGGCTCGCCGGCGCTCGACCACTACACGGTCGATTTCGTGCTGAAGGAGGACGACGCCCGGCCGGGCCGGATGTGCGTGGTCAAGAAGCACGGCAAGGCCGCGGTGACGGAGTTCCGCGTCCTCGCCCGCTATCCGCGCGCCGGCTTCGCGCACGTCGAATGCCGGCCGCTCACGGGCCGCACGCACCAGATCCGGGTGCACCTGGCGGCGAGCGGCACGCCGATCCTGAACGACCCCTTCTACGGCAACGACACGCGGCTGCTCCTGTCGGCGCTGAAGCGGGGCTACAAGGGACGCGCGGAGGAGCGCCCGCTCATCGGCCGGCTCGCACTGCACGCGGCCGCGCTCACGTTCACGCATCCCGACTCGCGGGAGCCGATGACCGTGACGGCGCCGCGGCCGCAGGACCTCGCGGTGGCGCTGAAGTACCTGGAGAAATTCGGCCGATAGGAGTAGCGCGCCGCGGCCGGCGGCGAGATATAAGCATTGAGGCTCCTCGGGAGGGTGTTTACCCCTCCCGGACTCCAACGCGCCACGACGCATGCCCCAACCCGTGACCCATTCCCTGGATGCCGACGGCGTCGGCTGGATCGTTTTTGACGACCCGGCCGGCCGCGCCAACGTCTTCAATCCCGCCACCCTGGCCGCGCTGCGCGCGGCGGTCGCGGCCCTCGCCGGCTCGGCCGCGAAGGCGGTCGTCATCGCCAGCGCCAAGGAGAAGATCTTCATCGCCGGCGCCGACCTGAAATGGCTCGGCCGGCTGGATTCGCCGGCCGCGGCGCTCCAGGCCGCCCAGGACGGCCAGGCCGCGTTCACCGCCGTGGCGGACCTGCCGGTGCCGGTGGTGGCGGCCATCCACGGCGCCTGCGCCGGCGGCGGCTTCGAACTCGCGCTGGCCTGCCGGGCGCGGGTGGCCAGCGACGCCCGCGAGACCGTGATCGGGCTGCCCGAGGTCGGGCTCGGCCTCATCCCCGGGTGGGGCGGGTGCGCGCGGCTGCCGCGCCTGGTGGGCGCGCCCGCCGCGACCGACCACATCCTGAAGGCGCAGCTCGTGCCGGCCGCCGCCGCCCTCCAGGCCGGAATGGTGGACGAGGTGGTGCCCGCCGCGGAGCTTCGGCCCCGCGCCAAAGCCCTCGCGCTTGCGCTGGCGTCCGGCGCCGTCCCGCCGCGGCCGCCCGCGGCGGCGGCGGACGCCGGCTATTTCGCCGCGCAGCGACCGCAGGTGGCCGCGCGGATGCGCGGCCAGCCCGCGCCGCTCGCCGCGCTGGACGCGATCGAGCAGGGCCTCGCCGTCGCGCTGCCCGAGGCCCTGGCGATCGAGGCCGCGAAGTTCGCGTCGGTCGCCGCCGGCGGCGTGGCGCGGAATCTCCAGCACGTGCACGCGCTCAAGGAGGCGGGGCGCCGGGCCACGGTCGATGCGTGGTTCGCGCCGGCGGCGGCCGGCACGGCGGCGGTCGAGCCGCCGCGGTTCGTCGGCGTCGTCGGCGCGGGCGTGATGGGCACGGGCATCGCGCAGTGGTGCGCGGCGCACGGCGTCGGCGTGATGCTGAGCGACGCCGACGCGGACGCGCTCCGGCGCGGGGTGCAGGTGATCCGGGGGCTGTTCGAGGACATGGTGAAGCGCGGACAGATGACCGGCGCGGCCGCGCACAAGGCGATGGGGAGCATCGGGATCACGACCGACCTCCGCGACTTCGCCGACTGCGACCTGGTGATCGAGGCGGTCGTCGAGGACGTGGCGGCGAAGCGGAAACTCCTTGGCGAGCTCGCGGCCGTGGTGCCGCCGGACTGCCTGCTCGCCTCGAACACGTCGGCGCTGCCCATCGAGGAGCTGACGGCCGGGGTGCGCGAGCCGGGCCGCACGCTGGGGCTGCACTTCTTCAACCCCGTCGGCCGCATGCCGCTGGTCGAGCTCGTGCTCGCGCCGCAGACCACGCGCGCGACGGCGGAGCGCGGCCTCGCCTTCGTGCGCCTGCTCGGCAAGACCGCCGTGGTCTGCCGCTCCGCGCCGGGCTTCTACGTCACGCGCGGCCTCTTCTTCTACCTGAACGCCGCCTGCGCCCTCTGGGAGCAGGGGGTGCCGACGGAGACGCTGGACGGCGCGATGCGGGACTGGGGCTGGCCGATGGGTCCGATGCGGCTGGTCGACGAGGTGGGGGTCGACGTGACCGATTTCATCTTCCGCGAGATGGCCCACTATTTTCCCGGGCGCTTCGCCGCCACCGGCATCTGCCGCCGGCTGCTCGAGGCCGGGCTCAAGGGCCGCAAGAACGGCGCTTCGGCCGGGTTCTACGCATACGACGGCGTCCGGGAGGCGCCCAATCCGGCGGTCGCGCGCTTCGCCTCCGCGGCCCGCCGGGACCTGACCGCGCGGGCCATCCAGGATCATCTGAACGGCGTGCTCGTCGCCGAGACCCGGCGGGTGCTCGGGGAGGGCGTGCTCAAGTCGCCCGACGACGCGGACCTCGCCCTGTTGCTCGGCGCCGGCTTCCCCGCGTGGCGCGGCGGGCTGCTCCGCGGCGCGGCTCCGGCCTAAGCCAAAGGGATCAAAGGCCCGAGCTCCGCCGCCGTTTCCGGAAAAGGATTTGCCCCGCCCGCGCCGCCGCAAATTTTCGCGCCTCCGCCCCATGGCCAAGTCCGCCCCCCCGACCCTGAGCCAGGAACAGCGCCGCGCGCTGCTGCGCACGATGCTGGAGAGCCGGCACGGCGACCTCCGCGAGGAGAGCCTCAACCGCCAGGGCAAGGGCCACTTCCATGTCTCGGGCCGCGGTCACGAGGCGCTGGCCGCGCTCGGCCTGCAGCTGCGGGCCGGCGACCTTCTTGTACCTTACTACCGCGACCGCGGGCTCTGCCTCGGCCGTGGGCTGACCACCCGGCACCTGGCGCTCGAGTATTTCGCCAAGCGCGACTCGGCCTCGCGAGGCCGCATGATGCCCTCGCACTACTCGAGCCGCGAGCTGGGGATCGTGAGCGTGCCGACGCCGACCGGTGCCCAGCTCGTGCCCGCGTGCGGTCTCGCCTGGGGCCTCCAACTGGACCGGAAGGACGGCGTGGTCGTCACCACCGTCGGCGACGCCGCCTCGCGCCAGGGCGACTTCTACGAGGCCATCGCGTTCGCGACGGAGCGGAAGCTGCCGCTCTTGCTCGTGGTCGAGGACAACGGCTACGGCATCTCGACGCCCACCCGGAAGATCAACCCGCGGGCGCTCGGCGTCGTGAATCCCGCGCAGTGGCGCGAGATCGACGGCAGCGACGTCGAGGCCGTCCACGCCGAGACGCAGCGGGCGCTGGCGGAGCTGCGTGCGGGCCGCGGCCCCGTCTTCCTCTGGGCGCGGCTCGAGCGGCTCTCGAGCCACACCAGCTCCGACGACCACGCGCTCTACCGGACGGAGGAGGACCTGGCCGCCCTCGAGGAGTCGGACCCGATCCGGCGGCTGCGCGAGACGATGTTCGCCGCCCGCGAGCTCACGAAGAAGGAGTTCGAGGCGATCGACCGCGACGTGAGGGAGAAAGTCCGCGAAGCGTACGCGACGGCCGAGAAGGCGGAGAACCCGCGCGCCGACGACCTGCTCCTCGAGGTCACCGGGCCCGCGCCCGACCTCCAGGAGGAGCTCTTCAAGCCCGGCACGTACCGCATGGGCGACCTCATCAACCGGACGCTGCGGGCCGGCCTCGACGCGGACCCGGCGCGGATGATCTTCGGCGAGGATGTCGAGGACCCGAAGGGCGGGGTGTTCCGCCTCACGCAGAACCTTTCCACGGACTTCCCGGGCCAGGTGTTCAACTCGCCGCTGGCGGAGTCCACCATCGTCGGCCTCGCGGGCGGGCTCGCGCTCTACGGCCGGCGGCCGGTGTTCGAGATCCAGTTCATCGACTTCATCTACCCGGGCTTCAACCAGCTCGTGTCGAACCTCGCCAACCTGCGCTGGCGCTCGAACGGCGAATGGAAGGTCCCGGCCGTGATCTACGCCCCCTACGGCGCCTACCTGCCGGGCGGGTCGCTCTGGCATTCCCAGGCAAACGAATCGGTGTTCGCGCATTTCCCGGGGCTGAACGTGGTGATTCCGTCGACGCCGGAGGATGCGGCCGGCCTGCTCTGGACCGCGATGCACGGCGACGACCTCACGCTCTTCCTCATCCCGAAGCACCTGATGTGGGCGGAGCGGGAGACGACGGCCCCCGTGGTCTCGGTGCCGCTCGGCGTCGCGCGGCGCGTGCGCGAGGGCGACGACCTGACGCTCGTGGCCTGGGGCAACACGATGGAGAAGGCGCAGGAGGCGGTCGCCGAGCTGCAGGGCGAGGTCGGGGTCGACCTCCTCGACCTGCGGTCGATCGCGCCGTGGGACAGGGCCGGCGTCGCCGACTCGGTGCGCCGGACCGGCCGGCTCGTCGTGGTGCAGGAGGACACGGAGAATTGCTCGGTCGGCCAGATGATCATCCAGCACGTCACGGGCGACCCGGAGCTCTGGGCCGCCCTCAAGGCGCCCCCGGTCCTTGTGTCGAAGGGCAACGTGATGATCGGCTACAACCCGATCTACGAGTATGCCGCGCTCCCGGACGTGCCCCGGATCGTCGACGCGATCTGGCGGACGGTCGCGGTGACGATGACGCATGCCGACGCGGCCCGCCCGGCGGGCGGAGCCGCCGCGGACGCCCCCGCCGCGCGCCGGGCGCCTTCCCCCCCGCCGGCCGCGCCGGCGGCGGATGCCCACGGCCCGCAGAACACGGTGATCGCCGGCACGAGCGACATCGTCGTGCGCGTCCCCATCATGGGCGAGGGGCTGCGTTCCGCGCGGGTGGTCTCGCTGAGCAAGCAGCCGGGCAATGCGGTGAAGGCCGACGACGTGCTGTGCGAGGTCGAGACCGACAAGGCCGTTTACCCGATCGAGGCGTCGTTCGCCGGCGTGTTCAAGGCCTGGAAGGTCGCGGTCGACGACACGGTGCAGATCGGCCAGCCGATCGCCATCGTGACGGGCGACGCGACGAGCGTCGCCGGCCTGCCGATCGAGGGCGCGCCCGCCGCCGCCCGGTCCGCGCCCCGGCCGCCGGCCGTGTCGTCGGCTCCAGCCGCCGGGATAAGACCCGGCGAGCTGTCGCCGCCAGCCGCCGGGATAAAACCCGGCGACCTGTCGCCGCCAACCGCTTCCATGAATGGCCAACCCCGCCCCCCCGCACTGCACCCGGCGATCACCAAGCGCCTCGATGCGGTCGTCCCCGCCAACATGCTCATGGATTGCCGCTGGGAGGGATTGCGCCGCGCCCGCGAGGAGGCGAAGGCCCGGGACGGCAAGGCCGGTGCCTCGCCCTCCGCGATGATGGCCTGGTGCGTCACCCGCGCGATGGAGCGCCACGCGGCCTTCCGCTGCCTGGTGGGGAAGGACGGCGGGATCGTCGAGCAGGCCGACTTCGAACTCGGCGTGGCGGTCGCGCTGGAGGGCGACCGGCTCGCCACCGCCGCGATCCCGGCCGCCAGCCGGCTCGGCTGGCCCGAATTTGTCGCGGCGTACCACCGGGCGGTCGAGGAGACCCGGGCGGGCCGCCTGGTCGACGTACAGGCCCCGCTGAACATCACCAGCCTCGGGGCCTTCGGCGTGGAAAGCGCCACGCCGATCGTGGTTCCGCCGGCGATGGCGACGCTTTTCGTCGGCACCGCGCACGAGCGGATGATCAACGACGGAGGGGTGATCCATCCCGTCGAGGTGGTCACGCTCTCCCTTACGTTCGACCACCGGGTGGTGAACGGCGCCGGGGCGGCCGCGTTCCTCCAGGACCTCAAGCGCGAATTCGAGCAGTTTAAGTTGCCCGCGTGAGCGCAGATGCGCCGTCGCGCGGTTGCCGGGCTCCAGTTGGGGCGTCGGCGGCCGGATAAGTGAGTGATCTTTTACGCCGGGGGGCGTTGACGCCGCGCAGGTCGCGCGTCATTCGGGCTCCTTTTCACTTGGCGAATTCATCCCCCAACTCCGCCTCCCGGGCCCGGCCGCCGGCCCGCGGCCTGCCCCGCGCCCTCGCTTGGATGATCGCGCTGTTGTGCGGCGGGATGCTGGCGACCGGCCTGGTCGCGCACTCCGGACCGGAACGCGCCGGCGACGCGGCCTCGGCGGCGGGTGAGTTCCGGCTGACGGACGCGGAGCGCGCCTGGATCGCCGCGCACCCGGTGATCCGCGCCGGGCACGACCCCAGTTTCATCCCGTACGCGATCCGTGACCAGGCCGGTCGGATCACCGGTCTGGACGTCGACTTTCTCGAGCTGGTCGCGGGGCGCACGGGCCTGAAGTTCGTCCACGAGTCGCGTTCGAACTGGCCCGAGATGCTCGCCGCGTTCCGCGCCGGCGAAGTGGACATCCTTGGCAGCATGGCCGCGACACCGGAGCGCGAAGCCTACATGGCGTTCTCCCAGCCGTACACGCTCGCCCCGAACGTGATCATCACGCGCAGCGACTCGCCCTACCTGTTCGACATGCGCGAGCTGGAGGGGCGGACCGTCGCCGTGCCGCGGGGCTACGCGGGGCTGCTGGACGACATCGCGGAGCGCGCGCCGGGCGCGCAGGTGGTCGAGTACGGCACCTCGCTCGAGTGCTACCAGGCGGTGTCCGCCGGACGGGTGTTCGCGTCGATCGGCGACGCGGCCAACGCCACCTACCTGATCAAGCACAACCGGATCCCGAACCTCCGTCTCGGCAGCGTGGTGTCGGAATCGGCGGAGATCCAATTCGGCATCCGCAAGGACTGGCCGGAGCTCACCGCCCTGATCAACCGCGTGATCGCCAGCATCACCCCGCTCGAGCGCCAGGAGATCAACAACCGGTGGATCGCGATCGACTTCCAGGAGGACCAGCGCTGGGCGAAGGCCTTCCGGGTCGCGGCCGCGCTCGTCGCCGGCGCGCTGCTGGTCGCGCTGCTGGTCTTCCTGCACAACCGCAGCCTGGCCCGCGAGCTCGCCGAGCGGCGGCGCGTGCAGCGTGAGCTCGAGGAGGCGCGCGACCAGCGCGCGCGCGTGAGCGAGGAGAAGTCGGAGCTCCTCCGCATGGTGGCGCACGACCTGCGCAGCCCGCTGACCGGCGTGCTGCTCGGCACGGACATCCTGCGCGCGGGCGGGCTCGACCCGCGGGCCGCGGACGACGCGCTCGCGCGCATGCGCGTCGCGCTGCAGCAGGTGCTGCGGCTGGCGAACGACCTCGTGGAGGTGGGCGCGCTCGAGTCCGGCCAGCGCCAGCTCGTGCGCGTCGAGGCCGACGCCGCCTCGGTCATGCGCGAGAGCGTGCTCGGCCTCTCCGAGGCGGCGGCGCGCAAGGGCATCCGGCTCGTGCTGCGCGAGGCGGAGCCGCTGCGGGTCTGGACCGATCCCTCCGCACTGCGCCAGATCGCGGACAACCTGCTCACCAACGCGGTGAAGTTTTCGCCGGCCGGGGCGCGGGTGGAGGCGGGGATCGAGGCCCGGACCGCCGGCCTGAAGCTCTGGGTGCGCGACAACGGCCCCGGACTCAGCGCGGAGGACCAGCGGCGGCTTTTCCGCAAGTACGAGCGCGGCTCGGCGCGCCCGACCGGCGGCGAGAAGTCCACCGGCCTCGGGTTGTGGATCGTACACCGGCTCGTGGAGGGGCTGGGCGGGACGGTGCGGTGCGAGAGCGAGCCGGGCCGGGGGGCGCTTTTCGTGGTCGAGCTGCCCGCCGGCGTGCCGTCGGCCGCCTGACCGGGCACGCGGCGCCGATCAGGGCTGGATGAGGCCCCGCCGGATGGCGAAGCGCACCAGGTCGGTCGCGGTCTGCAGCCCCAGCTTGCGCATCAGGTTGGCCCGGTGCGTCTCCGCGGTGCGGGGGCTGATGAAGAGCTTTTCCGCGATCTCGGGGTTGCCGAGGCCCTCGGCCGCGAGCTGCAGCACCTCCCGCTCCCGGGGCGAGAGCGTCCCGAGGGGGTCGCCCTGGTCGGCGGACTTGGAGGCCAGGGCGTTGATGGCCCATTCCGAGAGCTCGGCGCTGAGGTAGCGCCGGCCGGCCATGACCTCGGCGAGCGCCCGCCCGATCTCGGCGGACTCCGAGCCCTTGAGGATGTAGGCCGCGGCGCCCGCGCGCAGGGCCTCGATCACGTACGGCTCGTCGTTGTGCATCGAGAGCACGAGCACGCGGGTCTGCGGGCTCGCCGTGCGCGTCTGGCGCAGCACCTCGATACCGTGCAGGCGGGGCAGGGAGAGGTCGACGAAAAGGAGGTTCGGCTTGAATTTCTCCACGGCCTGGACGGCCGCGAGGCCGTCGGCGGCCTCCGCGAGCACCCGGTATTCGCCGGCGGCCTCGAGGAGGCTCCGGACGCCGCGACGGACGATCTCGTGGTCGTCGGCCAGCACCACGGTGGTCATGCGGGGCCTCCTTCCGCGGCCGGCGGCAGCGGGATCTCGGCCGTCAGCCGGGTGCCCGCGCCGGGTTGCGCGAAGATCTCGCAGCGGCCGCCCGCGAGCTCGACGCGCTCGCGCAGCCCGGCCAGGCCGATCGATTCCCGCCGGGCCAGCACCGCGCCGACATCGAAGCCGCGCCCGCGGTCCGAGACCTCCACGGTGAGCTGCCGCCCGTCGCTCGCCGCCGTGACGTTCGCCTGCTGCGCGCCGGAGTGCCGGGCGACGTTGGTCAGGGCCTCCTGGACGAAGCGGAAGGCGACGGTCTCGAGGTCGGCGGGGAGCCGGCTCGCCGGCAGCGAGAGGTCAATGGCGACGGCGATGCCGGTCTGGCGCGTGAAGAGCTGCGCGTGCCACTCCAGCGCCGGGCCCAGCCCCAGGTCGTCCAGCACGCGCGGACGGAACTGCTGGGTCAGCTCGCGGACGTGGCGCATGAGGTCGGCGGTGAGCGTGATGGCCTCGGAGAGCCGGAGGGCGGGGTTGCCCGCGCCGCTGGCAGCCGCCTCGAGCAGGAACCTGAGGCCGGTGAGCATCTGGCCCACCTGGTCGTGCAGCTCCCGCGCGATCGCGCGGCGCTCGTCCTCCTGGATGCGCAGGAGCCGGCTCGAGAGCGCCTGCAGCTCGGTGGTGCGTGCGCGCACCTGAGCCTCGAGGGAGGAGTTGAGCGCGGCGAGCTGCGTCGTCAGCTCGGCGTTGCGCTGCTCGGTGTCGGCCCGGCGGAGGATGCGGCCCAGCGAAAAGACCAGCTCGGTGAGGTAGCCTTCCGACTGGAAGATGCAGTCCTGCGCGCCGAGCTGGAACGCCGCGACCGCGGTCGCGCCGTCGTTGCGGGCCGTCAGGAGCACCGCGGGCAGGCCGGGCGCGAGCGAGTGCAGCTGGCGCAGCGGGTCGAGCGGGCTCGGCGTGGTGGGGTTGGGGCCGATGATCGCGACGTCGGGCCGCGGCTCCGCCGCCACGCGGGCGGCGAAGGCGTCCGCCTTCGGACAGGACTCGAGCTCGAGCTGCGGCGCGTTGGCGCGGAAGAAGCGGGCGATCGAGTCGCGCACCGTCGCGGAGTTCTCGAGCAGCAGCACGCGGTGCGCGCGGCGGGGCCCGGCCGCGGCGCGCGGCAGCGGCGGCCGGCTCCGCTGCTGGGCCTGCACGCGCCGCACGATGTCCACGACGTGGAGGAACTGCGGGGAGCTCTTGTCGACGCAGTCGACCGCGCCGGCGCGGAGCGCGCGCACGGCGAGCTCGTTCTGGCCGTGGCCGCTGACCATCACGACGGGCGTCGGGTCGCCGCGCATCGTGAGCTCGCCCAGCACGTGCAGCCCGTCGACCTCCGGCATCACGAGGTCGAGCAGGAGCACGTCGTAGCCGCCCTCGGCCATCTTCTCGAGGCAGGCGCGGCCGTTCGGGACCACCTCCAGCGTGTATTCGGGGGCGAAGTGCTCGAAGTAGCTGCGCACGACGGCGGCGATGTTCTCGTCGTCCTCGGCGTAGAGCACTCGGTTCATGGGGCGGGGGGACGGGCTGGGACCTGTATTTCAGCGACCGGGGATTGGAAATCCAGTTCCAAATCAGCGTGTTGCGAAGATTCATCGGCACGTTGCGGAAATCACTTAGCGCAAACCCCGAGGCGGGGTTACGGGGGGGCACGGATACCGGGAACGGGGGCTTTCCGGCAGAGTGGCGCCGTGAACGACGCACGCCACCTCCTCCGGCTCCTCGGCTTCGCCGCCGCCCTCTGCGGCGCGGGCGCGGCCCAGGCCGGCATCCGCTCGGAGCGCGTGCTGACGGAGATCCTGCGCCACACGCCGGCCCCGATGATCGTCGCGCAAGGGCGCGAGCTCGCGGCGGCGGAGAAGCATGCGGCGGCCCTGCCGGGCGCCCAGGCCTTCCTGGGCATCGGCCGCTCGATGGAGCCGGTTTACGCGCCGAACACGGCGATCGTGGTGCAGCCCCTCGATTTCGACGCCCTGAAGAAGGGCATGACCGTCGTCTACGTGAGCCGTCGCGGGAACCGCGTGGCCCACACGGTCGTCGGCGAGACGCGCGGCGGCTACATCCTCCAGGGCGTGAACAACGATGAGGAGGACGAGGAGCTTCTGACGGAGGACAACTACCTCGGCGTGGTCGTCGACGCGTACGCGAGCGCGGACACGACCTTCCGGACGGACCTGGCGAACCGGCTGGCGGCCAAGGGCCGCGGCGTCCGCGCCGTCGCCAGCCGTGGCTAACCCGCCTTTCAACCAACGCACAACCATGGTCGCCCTCACCTCACCTCCCGGCGCCCCCGTCACCGGCCAGCGGCCGGCATCTCCGGGCGCGGTCCCATCCCTTCGGATCCTCGTCATCGACGACGAGCCGCAGATCCGCACCACGCTGGAGCTGATGCTCAAGCATTTCGGCCACAAGGTGGAGCTTGCCGCCGACGGCGAGCACGGCCTCGCGCTCGCCAGCCAGGAGCCCGACCTGATCCTGTGCGACGTCAACATGCCCGGGCAGAGCGGATACGAGGTGCTCGAGGCCGTCCGTCGCACCCCGCGGCTGCAGGAGACGCCATTCATATTTCTGACCGGCCTCGATGACCGGCGCAGCATGCGCCATGGCATGGCGCTGGGCGCGGACGACTACCTGACGAAGCCGTTCTCGATCGACGAGCTGAGCACCGCGATCGCGGCCAGCTACCGGAAGCACGCGAACGTGCGGCTCCGGCTGCGCCAGCTGGCGGAGGCACGTCGCTGCGCCGGCAACGCCGCCTGGTCGCACGAGCTGCTGACGCCGATCCACGGCGTGATGGGCTTCGCGGCCATGCTGGAGGAAGAGTCCGAGACCATCACCCGCGAGGAGCTCCGCTGGATGGCGAAGGGCATCCGCAAGTCCGGCGAGCGCCAGCTCGCGCTCGCGAAGAAGATCCTGCGCCACCACGAGCTGGCGCGCTGCCGCGACGCCGGCCGGGCGGAGCCCGGGCTGGCGCGGAGCGCGTCGCTCGCCGAGGCCGCCACGGCGGCCGCGAGCGCG
>DASPMS010000062.1:0-2228 GCA_035626915.1 Opitutaceae bacterium | reverse complement strand
GTTGTAGGTGACGTAGGCCGTCTTGCCCGTGACGTCATACGGGTACGACCCGGTGAAGTCCGCCGCGTTGTAGAACCGCAATTCGTACTCGGTGGTCGACAGCGGGACGATGTCCACCATCGCCTCGGGCGTCATCACCTGGCGCGGGGCGCCGCCGACGTACGGCGAGGACGCGCCGGACGGAGTGTCGTAGATGGGGAGCCGCGAGACGATCTTGAGTCCGGCGGGCGAGTACACGCCGGTCCACGCGCTCTCGAAGCCCACGTCGATCAGCCGGATCGAGCCCGCGGAGGTGCCGTTGCCGCGTGCCCCGAGCGCCACGCCCCAGGAGGTCCGGCCGGAGGTCAGCCGCTCCGCCTCGCCCGCGCGCCGCGGCGCCTTGTCGACGTTGTCGGGCAACACGCGGAAGTAGTATGTGCCGCCGACATAATAAGGACCGGACTGATTGACGGAGTCCCAGAAGTACCCGGGCGGCGTCTTCACCCAGAATGTGGGAGACGGGGAATTGATATTCGTGCCGGTGATCGTGACGCTGTAGATGCGGCCGATCTCCACGCGCAGATCCGTCCAGGGAGTGGTGATTTCCGCGGCGCCGGTGGCATAGGAAGTCCGCGTGCGAGCGGATACGGAAGGATCCGCCACGGTCTTGCCTTCCGTGATCGTGAAGCTGAGGTCGCCCTGCGCCGGCACGTTGTCGATGTACTCGGTGTGCGCCGAACCGTGAAAATACACCGTCACCAGCTCGTCCTCCTGCGCCGCGGCGCGGTGCGGCAGCGCGGCGAGGAGCACGGCAACCACGGCCACGCGGAAAAAGAACATCGCGGCCTTCATTGGCCCCCTCCCGTCACGCCGGTCGAGGCCCTCGCACGCTCCACGGCCCGCTTTCGACTTAGGCAATCCAGGGCGCCCCGCGCGCCCGCGTGGTCCGCATCGACCGCCAGCGCGGCCGAATAGAGGCTTTCCGCGCCCACCCAGTCGCCCAGCAACTGCTCGGTGATCTGCGCCGCGATGAACTCGATCGCGGCCCGCCGCGTCGGCCGCGCGTCGACCGCGGCCGACCTGGCCCGAACCAGCGGTTCGAGAGCCAGCCGCGCCAAAACGGCCGCAGGCTCGTGACGGCCGCCGTCCCTCAACGCATACGCCATGATCGCCAGCAGCTGCGCCTCGGCCATCGCCTCGCCGCCGGCATCGCCCGCTTTTCGCGCCAGGGCCGCCGCCACGTCCCTCGCCATCGCATAATCGCCGCGCTTCGCCGCCTCGATCGCTTGCGCGACCAGCCGGCCGCGGTCCGCCGCATCGAACGCCGCCGGGCCCGCCAGATCCGGGCGGTCATCGGAAAAGGACCCGCCATCCGCCGCCGCCGCCCCGGCCACCGCCCGGACCGCGTCGAGATCGAGCGGCCCGTCGGTGAAGAGCAGCACGTTGCCCAGCATTGCGGGCGCCGCGCTCATCGGCAGGTCCGCGGCGACGTCCCGCCCGTCGATTCGCAGGCTCCAGGTCGCCGACGAAAATTTCTCGACCAGGACCAGGCGCAGCCAGGCGCCCGCCGCGGCGGGGTGAACGCCGGCGGAATCGCCGCGTTCGCCCACCGTGACCTCGACGGATTCTTCGCCGGGCCGCAGCGCAACGGTGCCGCCGTACGAGAGGACCAGGCGCGTGGCATCCGACTCGGCGGGCAGGCGGATCGCGAACGCGATCGAGCGCTCCGCGGCGCCCGAGAAGCTCGCGGGCAGCGTCAGGACGAGCGCGGCTTCCGGCGACGCGGGCGTGAAGCGCAAAAACTGTTCCCCCGCGGCGGCGCCGCCCGATACGACGGTCGCCGCGCCGGCCGAAACGCTCACGACGCCGGATGGCGCGGATTGGCCGGCTGCGTAGCCGTCACCGCGCTCGAACCCGAGCTCCCACGTCATGGGCGCGGTCGGAGCCTCGGTGACGAGAACCGTCTGCGCCGCGCCGCAGCACACGCTGGCCAGGAACAGGGCAACGGAGCGGCGGACGAACGCCAATTGCCGGCCAGCGGGGGGCTTCATGGCCGGTGCACCCTGAGGGCGTTCGCGTTGGCGGTGTCCGTCGCGTTGCCGGCGTTCGGGTTGGTGCCCAGGAGGTACTCCTGCAGGTTGGTCAGCCCGTCGCCATCCGCATTGCCCGAGGCGCTCGCGCCGGTCGCGCTGCCAAAGTACTGGAGCTCCCAGCTGTCCGGCAGGCCGTCGCTGTCGGAATCGACGAAG
>DASPMS010000061.1:0-36680 GCA_035626915.1 Opitutaceae bacterium | reverse complement strand
CTGGGTTAAGTGTTATCGTCTGGGTCGTCTTCGGCTACTTGGCGGCCTTACTGAAGTCGGGTGTCGGCACTTTGGCAAATTCGGCCCGGAGCAGCGCCCCGCGCATGACATCCCGCTGGCCGGGCTCGATGCCGACCTTGGCCGCGTGCTGGATGTGGCCGGGCTGGCATTCGATGAACAGGCGGTCGACGATCGCGCGCTGGGTGTCCGGGAAGACGTCCAGGTCGATGCCGAGCCGGATCAGCGAGAGCAGGTTCATCGCCTCGCCGGAATTCAGCAGGTAACCGTTCTGGAGGATGCCGTAGGCGCGGCCGATCTTGTCGAAGAGCTTGGCCGGCTCCGCCTCCACCAGCTTGGCCCGGGCGTTCAGCTCCTGCTCGATGATCGTGTTCAGGACGCCGGTCAGGTGCTTGATGATCTCGTCCTCGGTCTCGCCGAGCGTCGTCTGGTTCGAGATCTGGAAGATGCTGCCGCTCGCGTCGGACCCCTCGCCGAACAGCCCGCGCACGGCCATGCCGAGCTGGGCGACCGCGCGGACGACCTTCTCCATCTGGCCGCTGATGACCAGGGCCGGCAGGTGCATCATGGTCGACGCCCGGATGGCGGTGCCGAGGTTCGTCGGGCAGGCGGTGAGATAGCCCAGCTGCGGCGAGAAGGCGAAGTCGAGGTGCTCCTCCAGCGCGCTGTCGAGCTGGTTGATGGCGTTCCAGACCTTCTTGAAGCAGAAGCCCGCGCGCAGGGACTGGATGCGGAGGTGGTCCTCCTCGTTGATCATGACGACCAGCGACTGGTCCTTGCTGACCACGACGCCCGCGCCCGCCTTGCCGTGGCTCAGCTCGCGGCTGATCAGGTGGCGTTCGACGAGGATCTGCCGCTCGAGCTCGTTGAGCTCGTCGAGGCCCAGCGCGAGGCCCCGCTTCATCTGCGGGACGGACGCGACGGCCTGGAGGCAGGTCTCGAAAATCTGCCGGCGCTGCGGCTCCTTGGCCCAGCCGGGGAACGGCGTCTGGGCCAGGTTGCGCGCCAGCCGGATCCGGGTCATCAGCACGACCGCGCTCTTGTTCGCGGCGGTGTCCGTGAGCTCGGAGGACGCGGCGATGAGCTCGTTGATCTTCACCTCAGTCCTCCCCCTTGCCGCCGAGGGCGGCCTGCCGGACCTGGTGGATCTCGTCGCGGAAACGGGCGGCGTCCTCGTAGCGCTCGGCCTTGATCGCCTGGTCGAGCTCGGTCTCGAGCTTGGTCAGGCGCTCGTACAGCGAGCGGCGCTCCATGGCGCGCTGCGGGACCTTGCCGGTGTGCATCGTGCCCTTGTGCATGGAGTCGAGCATCGGGCTCAGCACCTCGCTGAACGCCTGGTAACACGCCGGGCAGCCGAAGCGGCCGGTCTTCTTGAAGTCCTGCTGCGTGAACCCGCACGACTCGCACCGCACGTGCCCGGGCGCCGGCTCGGGGTTGAGCGACGCCTTCAGCAGGAGGTCGGCGAGCGAAAACCCGTTCGGATCCGTCACCCCTTTCGCCTGCGCGCAGGCCTCGCAGAGGTCAACCTTGTGGATCTTGTTGTTGACGATCTGGGTGAGGTGGACGGTAGCGGGCTTGGCACAGAGGTCGCACTTGAGGGAATTGGCCATGGAAGGTTGCTGGCGGTCAGGATAGTGCCGAACCCCCGAAACGCAAACGATGCTCCGAAGCGCGGCGCCCCGATCCTGCGCTCGTGATGCCAAACGGCCGCCGGTGAGGCAAGCGCGCAGTCCGGCGCGCATCTTCGCGTCCGGGATTACCCGCAAGCGGCGGCCTTGATACACCCACTTCCGCGCGCTCGAATCGCCCCGTGCCATGACCCGCGCCGACCGACCCCTTCTTTCAGGTTTCACGCTGATCGAGCTGCTCACCGTGATCGCGATCATCGGCGTCCTCGCCGCGCTGCTGTTTCCGACCATCGGCAAGGTCCGCGAGACCGCGCAGCGCACCGTCGACGCCAACCACCTCCGCGAGATCGTGAAGGCCGCGACGCTCTACGCCACCGACAACCAGGACCGGCTGCCGGATCCGCCCGCGATCGCCGCGCAGGGCGCGATCGCCGGCGGCACCGGCCCCTTCCTCTGGGCGGGCATCCTCGCCCAGCGCGGCATCCTGGCCGACCCGACGTTCTACTTCGCCAAGAACGATCCGCATTTCAACGGCAGCTTCCCCGAGGCCATCCTCAACCCCGCCGACCGCTCGCAGCTCGCGGCCGACTTCGTGACGAACCGCGTCCTCGCCTGGGAGCTCGTCGGCGGGCTGCGCCTGGGCGACGACCCCTCCACCCCCGTGGCGTTCACGCGCGGGCTGCTCGCATCCGGCACCTGGAGCGCCGAGAACGGCGTGTACCGCGAAGCCGGCGGCCACGTGGCCCTCCTCGGCGGCAGCGTTCAATTCTATCCGAACCTCACGGAGGCCTCGACGCAGCTGACGCTCAACAACGGCCGCAAGGGCCGGGCCATCCTTCAGGCCCTCCCCGCCCCGTCCTCGTCGGCCGTCGCCCGCGTCTACGCGACGCCGCCCGCCGGCGTGGGATCCCTCTCCGGCACCCCCGCCGAGCGCGCTCCGCAGTGAGAGCCCGCCGCCATCGCGACGGCCGGCGCGGGGTGGGGTTTCCAGAAATTTCCTCTTTCCGGCGACACCCGGGGCTTTCTACCCTGTCCGGCTTCCAGCATGGCTGCCGCCGCTCCCACCTACGTCATCGGTCACAAGAATCCCGACGCGGACTCCATCTGCTCGGCCATCGCGTACGCGGCCTTCAAGCAGCTCTCCGGCGAGTCCGGCTACCTCGCGGCCCGCTGCGGGAATTCCAACGCGCGGATCGACGCCATCCTCGCGCGGTTCCGGCAGCCGCTGCCTGTTTACCTGAGCGACGTCTCGCCGCGCGTGCACGACCTCATGGTCACGGACGTCGTGTCCATCCGCCCGGAGGCGACCTGCGCCGAGGCGCTCGACCTCATCGACCGCCATGATCTGCGGATCCTCCCGGTCGCCGGCCCGGACCGGAAGCTCGCGGGCACCGTCTCCGTCTTCCAGCTCGGCCATTTCTTCCTGCCGCGGATCAGCGAGCCGAAGCTCATGCGGCAGGTGCACAGCAGCCTCGGCGACATCGCCCGCGCGCTCCGGGCCAACGTGCTCCACCTCGTCGACGAGACCCGCACCGAAAACCTCTACGTGCGCATCGGCGCGATGGAGATCGGCTCCTTCTGGCGGCTCTCCCAGGCCGAGGGGCTCCCGCCGGAGAAGTCCATCATCGTCGTCGGCGACCGCACCGACATCCAGCAGAAGTCCATCGAGCTCGGCGTCCGGGCGCTCGTGATCTCCGGCAACCAGCCCGTGCGGGAGGACGTCGCCGCCGCGGCGCGCGCCCGCGGCGTGAGCCTCCTCATCAGCCCGTACGACACCGCCACGACCGCCTGGCTCGTGCGCACCGCCGGCCGGCTGGGCCCGCTCCTGGATCGCAAGTTCGCGACGGTGAACGCCGACGCCCGCCTCGCCGAGGTCCGGCGGCGCTTCGCCACGGCCGGCGCCGTGCCGGTCCTCTTCGTCCTCGACGACCATGGCCGCCTGCAGGGCGTGCTGAGCAAGTCCGACGTCCTCAAGCCGGTCCCGACCCGCCTCGTGCTGGTCGACCACAACGAGCTCACGCAGGCCGTGCCGGGCGCGGACGAGGTCACGATCACCGAGATCATCGACCACCACCGGCTCGGGCCGATGACCACGCCGCAGCCGATCCTGTTCCTCAACGAGCCGGTCGGCTCGACGTGCACGATCGTCGCGGACCTCTTCCGGCGCCACGGCCTGACGCCGCGCCCCGAGCTCGCCGGGCTGATGATGTCCGGCCTGATCTCGGACACCCTGCTCCTGCAGAGCCCGACCTCCACGCCCAAGGATGCGGCGGTCCTCGCCTGGCTCGAGTCCCACGCGGACCTGACGGCCCGCGCGCTGGCCGACCTCATCTTCAGCTCGGGCTCGGTCATCCTGGCCAGCCCGCCGGAGAAGGTCGTGCGCTCGGACTTCAAGATCTACGACGAGGAGGGGGTGCGCTTCGCCGTCTCGCAGGTCGAGGAGCTCGGCTTCGACAACTTCCGCACCCACGGCGCGGCGCTCGCGGCGGCGCTGGCCGCGCTGCGCCAGGCCGAGAACCTCCTTTTCGCCGCGCTCCTGGTGACGGACATCAACACCCAGAACTCGCTCATGCTCGTGAAGGGCGACCCCGAGTTCGTCCGGCGCGTCTCCTATGCGCACGCCGGCGAGGACGACGTCTTCGACCTGCCTGGCGTGGTGTCGCGCAAGAAGCAGCTGATCCCCTACCTCACCAGCCTGCTCCGCGAGATGGGCGCGGTCGCCCCCCGCACGGGCGGCGGGGCCACCGCGCGTTAACGATACCACTGCCTTCTGGCTGGCCGCCGGGCCCGGCCTCGACATCGTGGCCCTGGCCCGCCCCGGTGGCGCGGCCGCCACCCCGATGCCCCCGCTTCCTCGCTCCGCTTCGCACGTCCTCGCCGCGCTCGCGTCCGCGGTCCTCGCCGCCGGCGCCCTCGCCCAGAATCCCCCGCCCGCGAACGACCGCGTGGTGGAACTGCCCGAGTTCACCGTGACCGACTCGCCGGTGCTGCCGGACCCCGAATCCTGGACCTACGCGCAGATCACCGGCTTCGAGGTGCTGTCGAGCGCCTCGGACCGCGAAACCCGCCGCCTGCTGCGCGACTTCGAGGTCTTCCGGCAGGCGCTGAGCCTGGCCTGGCCCGTGCCGCAGCGCCAGAGCGGTCCCGCCATCCTCATCCTCTGCGGCGGCGCGCGCGACCGCTTCACCCCCTTCATCCCGCCGGGCGGGGCGCCTTCCGGCACCGGCACGGCGAGCCTCTTCCTGCGCAACCGCGAGCAGGTCGCGATCGTGGTCAACCTCGTCAACACGATGAACCTTCTGGACGCCCAGGCGATCGCCGAGGCGGGCCCGAGCACGTCCATCCCTGAGTTCGAGGTCGACGCTTACAAGCAGCTTTACCGGGAGTACGTGCATTTCCTCCTGAACCAGGGCGAAAGCCGTCCGCCGCCATGGCTCGCCGAGGGCGTCGCCCAGATCGTCATGGACATGGAGTTCACCCCGAAGTGGGTCACGTTCGGCGAGATCAACTCCCGCGGCGCCGGCGTCTCCGCGACCGCCGCCAGCGGGATTGACGTCGCGGCCGAAGGCGAGGACGCGGGCGGCGAGACCGCCGCGTCCAACGTCACGGTTCCCGACCAGCAGTTCAACGTCGCGCTGGCGCGCCGCGCGCTGCTCCCCCTCGACCAGATGTTCGCCGTCACGGCCGACTCCCCCGAGGCGCGCAATCCCCTTGGGAACAACCGGTGGGCGAAGCAATGCTACGCCTTCGTCCATTTCTGCCTCTACGGCGACGGCAAGCGCTGGCAGAAGCCCTTCGCGCAGTTTCTGCAGCGCACCGCCGCCACGTCGCCGACCGAGCAGATATTCCGCGAGTGCTTCGGCATGACGCACCGCGAGATGCTCGTGCGGCTCCGCGGCTACATCGGCTTCACCAACCACGAGTACCAGCGCTTCGTCCTCAAGGGCGGCGAGACGTTCACCGCCCCGCCCCCGGAGCTTTCCTCCGCCAACGAGGCGCAGATCGCCCGGCTGAAGGGCGACGCGCTGCGGCTCGCCGGCCACCGCGAGGCCGCGCACATCGCCTACCGGGCCGCCTACATCCGCGGCGAGCGGGAGCCGCGCCTGCTGGCCGCGCTGGGGACCGAGGAGGTCGCCGCCGGCCGCGCCGACCGCGGCCGCAAGCTCCTGGAGGCCGCCGCCCGGTCCGGCTTCGATCGTCCGAGCGCCTACGCCGAACTCGCCCGCCTGCGCCTCGCGGAGGCCTCCGCCGCCCCCGCCGGCCGCGACGGCACGCTCTCGCCCGCGCAGGTCTCCGCCGTGATGGAGCCGCTCATCAGCGCGCAGCGCCGCCAGCCGCCGCTGCCGGACACCTATGCGCTCGCCGCCTCGACCTGGCTCGCCGCCGAGGTCACCCCGCCGCGCGAGCAGCTCCGCGCGCTCGATTCGGGGATCATGCTCTTCCCCCGCTACACCGCGCTCATCCTCCAGGCCATCGAGCTGAACGTCCGCGCCGGCGCCTCCGACCACGCCGCCCGTCTCGCGCGGCACGGCGCGCAGGCCGCCCCGGACGCCGGCACCCGCGCCCGGTTCGAGGAGTGGATCGCCAAGCTGCCGGCCCCGTCCGCCCCGGCGGCGGAGGCCGGAAGGAAATAGCGGGGTCCCGGCCGCCCCCCGGAGGGCGCGAGGCCGCGCCTCGGACTCTCCGGCACCGAATCCGGCTCGTCTTCATCGGAACCCGGCGCCAGATAAGGCCATGCGCTCCTACTTCCCGTTCCGCGGCGGCGTCCTTGCCGCCCTGGCGCTTTCGTTTTCAAGCCCGGCCGCCGCCCAGCAGCCCGCGACCGCCGACCGCGTCGTCGAGCTGCCTGAGTTTACGGTCACGGACAGCCCGGTCCTGGCCGAGCCGGAATCCTGGCGCTATGCGCAGGTCGGAACCTTCGAGGTGCTGTCCAACGCCTCCGACCGCAACACCCAGCGTCTCCTGCGGGATTTCCAGCTTTTCACGCAGGCGATGCGCCTGGTGTGGCCTACGCCGGTCAAGCCGCTGGCCGCGTCCTCGCTCATCCTCTGCGGGCGCGGCGCGCAATTCGACACGTTCCTGCCCGCCGGCGGCGAGCGAGCCGACCTGACGACGAGCATCCTGCTCCGCGACCGCGAGCAGGTCGCGATTGTCGCCGACCTCGAGGCCGACCGCATCGCGCTCGACCCGACGAAGGTGGTCACCGACGCGGCCGGCGTCGAATACGAGGTCGACCATTACCGCCAGCTCTACCGGCAGTACGTCCGCTTCCTGCTCACGCAGTCCGAGGCCCGGGTTCCCGTCTGGCTCGAGGAGGGCGTCGCGCAGATCGTCATGGATATCCAACTCGACTCCCGGACGCTGCTGTACGGCAAGGTCGACACCTACCGCGGCACCGAATCGGGCGGCGCCAGCAGCACGACCGAGGAGACGGATGCGACCGCCGACGCGGGCGCGGTCATCGGCGAACAGCCCTTCAACGCGGTGCTCCGGTTCCGGAAGACGATGCCCTTCGACCGGTTCTTCGCGATCGCGGCCGACGATCCCGCGGCGCGCTCGCCGCTCGGCAACAACCTCTGGTCGAAGCAGGCGTACGCGTTCGTCCACTTCTGCCTCTTCGGCGAGGACCTCCGCCACCAGGCGGGCCTGCAGAAGCTGGTCACCCGCCTCGCGCGCGAGCCCATGAGCGAGGCGCTCTTCAAGGAATGCTTCGGCACCGACTACGCCGGCATGCACCGGCAGCTCCGCGCCTACATCCTCCACGTGCGGCACAAGTACCAGAAATACGACCTCCGCCAGAGCGACGTCGTCGCGAACGAGCCGGTCGCGCTCCGCGAGGCCACGCAGGCGGAGATCGGCCGCATCAAGGGCGATGCGCGCCGGCTGGCGGGCCTCGCCGAGGGCGCCCGCGCCGAGTACCGCGCGGCGTACATCCGCGGCGAGCGCGACCCGCGCCTGCTCGCGGCGCTCGGGCTCTCCGAGCTGGCCGAAGGCCGGCGCGACCGCGCCCGCGCCCTGCTCGAGAACGCGACGAAGGCCGGCGTCAGCCGCCCGTCGGCGTATGTCGCGCTGGCGCGCCTCCGGCTCGAGGACTTCCGTGCCGCCGGCGCCGCGCAGCTCGACCAGGCGCAGATGGCCGCCGTGCTCACCCCGCTCTTCCAGGCCCGGGCCCGCCCGCCGGCGCTGCCGGAAACCTACGCGCTGATCGCCGAGGCGTGGTCCCTCAGCGCCATTCCGCCCCGGCGCGACCACCTGGCCGTGCTCGACGAAGGCGTCCGCACCTTCCCGCGCGACACCGGCCTAGTCCTGGCCGCGGCCCGGCTCAACGCCCGCATCGGTGAAAACGCCCGCGCCTCCGAGATCGCGGTGCTCGGACTGCGCTTCGCAAGCGAGCCGGCGCTCCGGCGGGAACTGGAACCGTTCGTGGCGGCCGTCCCGGCACAAGCCCCGGCCCGCTAGCGGGTTGCCCACGTTTACTCCCTCCTTGCGTCGGGCCGCGCGTTGCCCCTTCTTGGCGCGGAATGGCCGTCGAACCCAGCACTCCCGCGCCCAGCGATTTCATCCGCGACATCGTCGCCGCCGATCTCGCGGCCGGACGCCACCAGCAGGTGGTCACGCGATTCCCGCCGGAGCCCAACGGATACCTGCACATCGGCCACGCCAAGTCGATCTGCCTGAACTTCGGCATCGCGCGGGAGAACAACGGACGGTGCAACCTGCGGTTCGACGACACCAACCCGGTCAAGGAGGACGTCGAGTACGTCGAGTCCATCATCGCCGATGTGCAGTGGCTCGTCGCCGGATGGGCGGACCACTGCCTCGGGTTCAAGCGCAAGGGCGCGACACCCGCGCCCCAGACCGTGAACGGCCGCCCGGATTTCTACGCCGCGCCCGTGCCGCCCGCCACGCCGGGCGCGGAGCCGTTCTTCGCCTCCGACTATTTCGAGCCGCTCTACCAGTACGCCGTCGAGCTGATCAAACGCGGCCGGGCCTACGTCTGCGACCTCACCCCGCAGCAAACCGACGAATTCCGCGGGGCGCCCGACCAGCCCGGCAAGGACTCGCCGTGGCGCAACCGGACGGTCGCGGAAAACCTCGACCTGTTCGCGCGGATGCGCGCCGGCGAGTTTCCCGACGGCGCCCGCACACTTCGCGCGAAGATCGACATGGCGGCGCCCAACGTCTGGCTGCGCGACCCGCTCCTCTACCGCATCCGGCACGTCGCCCACCACCACGCCGGCGACCGGTGGTGCATCTACCCGCTGTACGACTACGCGCACTGCCTGAGCGATTACCTGGAGGGCATCACGCACAGCATCTGCACGCTCGAGTTCGAGGTGCACCGGCCCCTGTACGACTGGATCCTCGAAAGCCTCGATCTGCCGCGCCCCCTGCCGCACCAGTACGAGTTCGCGAAGCTTGTCCCGGGCTACACGCTCGTCTCGAAGCGCAAGCTGCTGACGCTCGTCGAGCAGGGCGTCGTCGCCGGCTGGGACGACCCCCGCATGCCGACGCTTTCCGGGCTGCGCCGCCGCGGCGTGCCCGCCGGCGCGCTCCGCAAGTTCGTCACCGGCGTCGGCGTGACGAAGTTCAACAGCGTCACCGACTACGCGCTCTTCGAGCATGCCGTGCGCGACGAGCTCAACGCCACGGCCCTGCGCCGGCTCGCCGTCCTGCGGCCCGTGAAGCTCGTCCTGACGAACCTGGCGCCGGACGAGGCGGTCGAATGCGAGGCGGTCGACAACCCGCAGTCCGAGTCGCCCGCCACCCGCAAGGTCGGGCTCACGCGCGAGGTGTTCATCGAGTCCGACGACTTCGCCGAGGTTCCGCCGCCGAAGTATTTCCGGCTCAAGCCGGGCGGCGAGGTCCGCCTGAAGTACGCCTGCATCATCCGGTGCGACGAGGTGGTGAAGGACGCGGCCGGCCGCGTCACGGAGCTCCACTGCACCGCGCAGCTCGACACCCGCGCGGGTCACCCGAACGCCGACAAGAAGGTCAAGGGCACGATCCACTGGGTCAGCGCCACCCGCAGCATCGCCGCGGAGGTCCGGCTCTACGACCGGCTCTTCACCGTGCCCGAGCCGGCGAGCGAGGAGGACTTCCTCAAGGTCGTGAACCCGAAGTCGCTGGAGGTCGTCGAGGCGCGCCTCGAGCCGTCCCTCGCCGACGCGCCGCTCGACGCGCGCTTCCAGTTCGAGCGCCTCGGCTACTTTACGCCGGATCCGCGGGATTCCCGGCCCGGCAAGCTCGTCTTCAACCGCACCATCTCGCTCAAGGACACCTGGGCCAGGTAGCCGCGACCGGTCGCAGCCGCTTGAGGTTATTGGCGATCGGTCAATGTTGTCGGCCGGGACGGCGTCCGGCCGACGGCCTTCCCGCCACGACCACCACCGGCCGGTAACCGCGGTTCTCGCCTTCGACTCATGAGCCTTCCCTTCGACGCCCTTTCCGCCACCGAAGCCCGCGTCCTCGGCGCCCTCGTCGAGAAGGAGCTGACCACGCCGGACTACTATCCGCTCTCGCTCAACGCGCTGGTCAACGCCTGCAACCAGATCAACAACCGGCAGCCCGTGCTCGCGCTGTCGGAATCGGAGGCGAAGGCCGCGCTCGAGTCCTTGCGCGACAAGCGCCTCGCGGTGGTGGTCAGCGGCGGGGACAACCGCGTCATGAAGTACGCGCACAAGGCCTCGGACACGCTCGCGCTGGCGCGGCCGGCGCTCAGCCTGGTGGGCGAACTCCTGCTCCGCGGCCCGCAGACACCCGGCGAGCTGCGGTCGCGCGCCAGCCGCATGCATGCGTTCGCCGGCCTGGCCGACGTCGTCGCGGAGCTGGGGGAGCTGGCCGGCCGCACGCCGCCCCTCGTCGCGGTTCTGCCCCGCCAGCCGGGTTCGCGCGAGGCCCGGTACGCGCACCTCCTGGCCGGGCCGGTCGAGACCGTTTCGCTTCATCCGCCCGCCCCGGCCGGCGCAACCGCGCCGCGGGAGGACCGCGGATCACCGGCAGCCTCGAGGGAAATCGACCGGCTGGCGCAGCTGGAGGCCGAGGTCGCGGCATTGAAGGCCGAGGTCGCCGCGCTGAAGGCCAGGCTCGGCGGCTAGAGCGTTTTCAAAAATGTCACAGCCTATGAAGGACCGCTGATGGATTTCGCCCACGGGCGAAATTTGGGAGTGCGGCTCCGGCTGATCGCCTACGCGGCAGCGTTTTGGGCCCGCTGATCGCGGGCGAGCGAACCTTTGGTGGTGCGCTCGGGAACCGGCTGCGATTAGCAGCCACCTAAGCTCGGCGCCGGAGCCGATTAGGCGAAGGCACTGTCACAAGATTTCGCCTTCGCGAAATCCATCAGCGGTTCTCCTACTCTGCTCTCCTGCGGCTACGAGTTGACTTAAGATGCTGTAGGAGGCGCAGAAATCGTCCTGAGCGGACGAAGCCGCTTCCGCGCGCTCAGTTCGCCGCGAATTTCCTCAGCCGGGCCAGCACGCGCTCCTTGCCCAGCACCCGGAAGATCGCCGTGAGGCTCGGCCCGGCATTGGTTCCCGTCACCGCCAGCCGGGCCACCGCCTGGTAATCGCCGAAGCCCAGGCCCTTCCCCTCGGCGAGAGCCTTGATCGCCGCCTCGATCGCCGCGTCGCCCGAGAAATCCATCGCCGGCACCGCCGCGAGCAGCTCGTCCAGCCGGGCCTTCGGATCGCCCTTCGCCATCACCTTGTCCTTCACCTTCACGTCGACCGGGAAATCCTCGGTGAAGAAGTAGGTCGTGTACGCGCCGAGCTCGTCGACGGATTTGATCTTCGGCTGCGCGAGCGCCATGACCTCGCGGAAATAGCCCTCGTCGGCCGTCGCCGTCGGGCCGGACGGCAGGGTCGCGAAGTAGGCCCGGGCCTGCGACAGGAACTTGTCGGCGGGCAGCTCGAGCAGGTACGCCATGTTCATGTGCGCGAGCTTCTTCGCGTCGAACTTGGCGTTGCTCTGGTTCACGCCCGGCAGGTCGAACAGTTTCACGATGTCCGCGATCGGCATCTTCTCCCGGTCGTCGCCCGGATTCCATCCAAGCAAAGCGAGGTAGTTCACGAGCGCCTCCGGCAGGAAGAACCGCTGGCGGTATTCCTCCACCAGGGCGCCCTTGTCGCGCTTGCTCATCTTGCCCTGCCCCATCTCGGGTGACTTCAGGATCAGCGGAATGTGCGCGAACTCCGGCGGCTTGGCGCCGAAGCCCTCGTAGAGCCGCACATGCTTGCTGGTGTTCGAAAGATGGTCCTCGCCCCGGATGATGTGCGTGACGCCCATCGTGATGTCGTCCACCACGTTCACGAAGTGGAACACCGGGTTCCCGTCCGACCGGAAGATCACGAAGTCCTCGTCCTCCAGCCGCTCGACGCGCCCGCGGATCCGGTCGTCGATCACGACCGGCGCGGTCTTCACCTTCTCGACCTCCTTCTTCCGGTGGTCGTCGAAGGCCTGGTAGCGCTCGCCCTCGAGCCGGAACCAGACGGCCCCGTCCTTCTCGTAGGCGCGCCCCGCGGCGAGCAGCTTCTGCTTGTACGCCTGGTAGATGTCGCCGCGCCGGCTCTGCCGGTAGGGACCGAAGCCTCCCCGTTCGCCGGCGCCGCCCGGCTCCGGCCCCTCGTCCCAGTCCAGGCCCAGCCAGCTCAGGCTGTCGTAGATCAGCCGCAGGAACTCCTCGCTGTTGCGCTCCTTGTCGGTGTCCTCGATCCGCAGGATGAACGTGCCGCCGGTGTGGCGGGCGTACAGCCAGTTGAACAGCGCGGTGCGGGCGCTGCCGATGTGAAAGAAGCCCGTGGGACTGGGCGCGAACCGGACGCGGACTTGGGACATGGGAAAGGGCTCAGGAGCTAACCGGTAATGGGCGCGAATAAACACTAAACTCTCGCGGCCGCGCGGGCCCGCGGCCGCGGCCGGCAAGGCGGCCTTCAGGGGAGATCCGCGCCGCCCGACGCCAGCGCCCGCTCCACGAATCCGTCCACCAGCCGCTGCACCTCCGCGGGCGCCAGCCCCATCCGCCGCTCCGTGAAGCGCGCGAGATCCGCGGGCCAGGGCGCGCGGAAGACGTGTTCCATCCGCGCCGCCCGCAGGTCCATGGCCGCGCAGTGCAGCGCCTGGCGCGTGAGCGGCAGCAGCGCGGAGTGGCGCGCCGTCCAGCCCTTCTCGGCGAACTCGAGGTACAGCGATTCGTCCGGGCCGTAGAGCTTGTCGCCCGCGACGCGGTGGCCGAGGGCCTCGGCATGCGCGCGGATCTGGTGCTTGCGGCCGGTGAGCAGCCGCACGCCGGCGATGGTGAAGCCGCCGGCGCGGGCGAGCGGCTCGAACATCGTGTGCGCCGGCTGCGTCCCGGGTGTCCCGGCCGGCTCGACCCGCTGCCGCACCGTCACCGTCGAGGTCGGATCGGGCCCGAGCGGACGGTCGATCGCGACCGGACCCGCCAGTTCGCCCTCCAGCACCGCCGTGTAAGCCTTGCCGAGCAACCCGCGCGCGGTCGCCCGCTGCAGCCGGCTGCCCGTGGCCTCGTCCTTCGCGAAAATAATCACTCCAGAGGTCTCGCGATCGAGCCGATAGACCATGCGGACCTTGTCCATGGCGAAGCTCTCGCGCACCGCCCCGGCGAGGCTCGACCAGGGGCCGTTCTTTGACGGGTGCACGACCAGCCAGCCCGGCTTGTCGATCACCAGCAGCCGTGCGTCCTCATGCAGCACCCAGGCCTTCACCTCAGCCGGGTCGACCAGGGGCGCCTGGGGCGGCGGCAGCGGTTCATCATTTCCCATCATCATCGTGATCGTTCAAAATTATTTCCCCGTCATCCATCCGGAATGCCTTTGCCTTCGCGGGCCCGGCCGGCTCTCATGCTGCCGTTCGATGAACGGCTCTGCCCCCAGGTCGATTCCGCCGGTCCGCAGGACGGCGAGCACCCCCGGGACAGAGGTTACGCCACCAGGCATGGGATAAGCCACGGCCATTCCCCCAATCGTCAGCCCAGTACCATGAACAACACAAACCAACCCCGCGAAGTGATCGTGTCCGGCATCCACCTCGAGCTCACGCCGTCCCTCAAGACGTACGTGCGAGAAAAAATGGAGCGACTGTTCCGACATGAGGCCAACATCGTCCGCATTCGCGTGGAGCTGGAGTGCGACCGCCAGCACAATCGCGAGCACATGTTCATCGCCAAAGCCCACGTCGAGCTGCGCGGCCCGAACATCAACGCCACGGTTGACTCCGAGGAGATGCACAAGTCGATCGACCTCCTGGTCGACAAGCTCGACCAGTCCGTGCGCAAGCGCCACGGCCAGCAGAAGGACAAGCGCAACCACCCCCACGCGGTGGAGTGGGAAGATGTCTCGCTGCCCAAGGCGATCTGAGTCCCGCGCCCCAGGAGGCATCCCGCCCCCGACCCTCGGCCCGCCCTCCGGCGGGCCTTTTTTCGTGCCGCCTCCCCGCCGGGCCGGCCGAAGGCAAAAGATCGGCCCGCGCCCGCCGGGCGGTCCGGCCTTGAAGCCTCAAAACTTTCCTGTTCGCTGGCCGTGGTGAGAACGACGTTCGCCCTGCTCGGCCTCGCTGGCGCCCTGCTGACCGGCTGCGTCTCCGATACCGCCCGCGTCCATCGGGAGGAGATGCAGGCGCTCGTCGGCCGGCGCGGAGCCCTGACGGTCGAAGTCACCGCGTTCAACCACGACGGCGATCGACTGGCCGAAGCCTCGGCCCCGGAGGGACTCGATCTTTACCGGAAACAGGGCGCGGTCATCGCCGTGTTCCCGGCCGGAAGCGTTGCCGCCTTCCGCCGGGTCCGGACGACGAATCATGCCTATGGGCGGCGCCACTACGTCGAAGCCGACATCCTCGCGGGCACGGAGATCGTCGGCCGGGGACTGCTGTTCGGCGATCGGCTGCTTCCGTCCCGGTCTCAGGCGGTCACGCTCGAGCGGTAACGCACTCCCGATGCCTGGCCGGCCCCGTATTTTCCTCCTCGCGGCCGTTTTCGCGCTGGCCGGCTGCGCCACCCTTCCGACGTCCGTCAGCGACCGGCTGTTTTTCGGCCGGGCCGTCCCCGGCGGCGGCGAGGTGACGGACGCGCAGTGGAACGCGTTCGTCGCCGAGGTGATCGTCCCGCGCTTCCCCGACGGCTTCACGATCTGGCGTGGCCAAGGTCATTGGAAAGGCGACGACGGTGTTCCGGTCTCGGAGCCGGCGATGATCCTCGAGGTCGTGCATCCGCGGGATCCGGCCATCGACGCCAAGATCGACGAGATTGCCCGCGCGTACCGGGAGCGGTTCAACCAGGACGCCGTGCTGGGCGTGCGGGTCCCGGCGACGGGACGCCTGTGGCGGCGCTGAGCCGGCGGCCCCGGCCCGGTCTCAGCCGTGGAGCGGGGTTATCCCACGGCCGCTTCGATGCCATTACCCCGTACGGGCTATCCCTTTTCAGTTTCCAAGTCCGGAGCGGGTGATTTCCTCGGAGGCGGCACTTTGCCTTTCCCCTCGCCGATCTCCGCGTCCATGCCCGGCACACTCGCGCTCACCGGATCCGATCTCACCCTCGCCCGCCTTCGCCAGACGGTCGCCCGCCGCGAGCGGATCGCCCTGGCCCCGGCCGCCCGGCGCCGGGTCCGCGCCTCCCGGGCGATCGTCGACCGCCTGCACGACACGGACGAGCCGCACTACGGCATCAACACCGGCTTCGGCGCCCTCGCGCACAAGCGCGTGCCGCCGGCCGACCTCGAGCGACTCCAGGAAAACCTGATCCTCAGTCATGCGGTCGGCGTCGGCGACGAGGTCCCGGCGGACATCGTGCGGCTGATGCTTCTCCTCAAGGTCAACGGTCTCGCCGTCGGCCTCTCCGGCGTCAGCGAGCAGGTGATCGACTACCTGATTCGCTTCCACAACGCCGGCGCCCTCCCGGTCGTCTTCACGAAGGGCTCGCTCGGCGCCTCGGGCGATCTCGCGCCGCTGGCCCACATGGTCCTGCCGCTGCTTGGGCTCGGCCAGATGAACTTCGAGGGCCGACGTCGGCCGGCGCGCGACGTGCTGCGCCGGCTCGGGCTGGCGCCCCTTCGCCTGCAGTCGAAGGAGGGGCTCGGGTTGATCAACGGCACCCAGTTCATGGCCGCGTATGGCGTGCACTGCCTCCTGCGGGTGGAGAACCTGCTCAAGACGGCCGACCTCGCCGCCGCCACGACGCTCGAGGCCGCCCGGGGCAGCGCGGCCCCGAGCGACCCGCGCATCCACGCCGCCCGGCCCCACCCCGGCCAGCGGGACACCGCCGCCAACCTCCGCGCGCTCCTGCGCGGTTCCGAAATCCTGCCGTCGCACGCGCACTGCGCGAAGGTCCAGGACCCGTACTCGCTCCGCTGCGTGCCGCAGGTGCACGGCGCGGTCCGGCTCGCCTTCACCCATGCCCGCGAGGTGGTCGAGACCGAGATCAATTCCGCGACCGACAACCCGCTCGTGTTCGCCAATGGCGACGTGATCAGCGGCGGCAACTTCCACGGCGAGCCGCTCGCGTTTGTGCTCGATTACCTCGCCATCGCGACCGCCGAGCTCGCCTCGATCTCCGAGCGGCGGATCTACATGCTCCTGCACGGCGACACGATCGGCGACCTCAAAGTGCCCCGGCTGCTCATGAAGGACACCGGCCTGAACTCCGGCTTCATGATCCCCCAGTACACCGCCGCCGCGCTGGTGTCGGAGAACAAGGTCCTCGCGCATCCCGCGTCGGTCGACTCGATCCCCTCGTCCCTCGGCCAGGAAGACCACGTCTCGATGGGATCGATCAGCGCAACCAAGCTCCTGGAGGTCGTGAAGAACACCGAGACGGTCCTGGCGATCGAGTTCATGTGCTCGGCCCAGGGGCTCGAGTTCCTCCGTCCGCTGCGCGCCGGCCGCGGCGTCGAGGCCGCGTTCGCGGCCATCCGCCGCGTGATCCCGTTCGCGCAGGCCGACCGCCTCTTCCATGACGACGTCCAGACCGCGCTCGAGCTGGTCCGCAGCGAGCGGCTCGCCGCTGCCGCGGAGAAGGCGGCCGGGCGGCTGAAGTAGCCTGACCGATGCCCAAACCGAAGATCGTGCCTCGAAAACCGAAATCCCGGCGGGTCCTGGCTCCGCGCGGATGCGTCCTCACCTGCCAGACGTGGGCCGCCGAGGCCGCGCTGCGCATGCTGCAGAACAACCTCGATCCCGAGGTGGCCGAGCGCCCGCAGGATCTCGTCGTGTACGGCGGCCGCGGCAAGGCCGCGCGCGACTGGGCGTCGTTCGACGCGATCCTCGCCGCCCTGCCGAAGCTGGCGCCGGACGAGACGTTGCTCGTGCAGTCCGGCAAGCCGGTCGGCGTGGTGCGCACGCACGTCGACGCGCCGCGCGTGCTGCTCGCCAACAGCAACCTGGTCCCGCACTGGGCCACGCAGGAGCGCTTCGACGAGCTCGAGCGGAAAGGGCTCATGATGTTCGGCCAGATGACCGCCGGCTCGTGGATCTACATCGGCACCCAGGGCATCCTCCAGGGCACGTACGAGACCTTCGCCGAGGTCGGGCGCCAGCATTTCGGCGGCTCGCTCCGGGGCCGGCTGTGCGTGACCGGCGGCTGCGGCGGCATGGGCGGCGCCCAGCCCCTCGCCGTCACGATGGCCGCCGGCACCTGCCTCATCGCGGACGTCGACCGCTCGCGACTGCGGAAGCGCGTGACCGACCGGTATCTGGACGAGATCGCGCCGTCGGTCGACGAGGCGATCGACCGCGCCGTGCGCCATGCCGCGGGCGGCCGGGCGCTCAGCATCGGCGTGGTCGCGAACATCACCGACCTGCTCGAGCGGCTCCTCGCGCGCAAGGTGCGGGTGGACGCCCTGACGGACCAGACGAGCGCCCATGACCCTCTGTTCGGGTACGTGCCCGTCGGCTACGACCTGAAGGCCGCCGCGATCCTGCGCCGGAAGGATCCGCGCCGGTACCAGCGGCTCTCGCTCGCCTCGATGGCCCGCCACGTCCGCGCCATGCTTGCGCTGCAGAAACGCGGGGCGAAGACCTTCGATTACGGGAACAACCTCCGCCAGCGCGCCTTCGACGCCGGCGTGAAGCGGGCGTTCGACTTCCCCGGCTTTGTCCCCGCCTACATCCGCCCGCAATTCTGCCTCGGCCGCGGACCGTTCCGGTGGGTCGCGCTCTCGGGCGACCCGGCCGATATCCACGCGACCGACCGCGCGCTCATGGAGCTTTTCCCGGAGGATGCCGGCCTGCACCGCTGGCTGACGATGGCCGGGGAGCGCGTCGCGTTCCAGGGGTTGCCGGCACGGATCTGCTGGCTGGGCCTGGGCGAGCGGCACCGGGCCGGCCTCCTTTTCAACGAGATGGTCGCCGACGGACGCGTGAAGGCGCCCATCGTCATCGGCCGCGACCACCTGGACTGCGGCTCGGTCGCCAGTCCGAACCGGGAGACCGAGGCGATGAAGGACGGCTCGGACGCGATCAGCGACTGGGCGATCCTCAATGCCATGGTCAACGTCGCGAGCGGCGCGTCGTGGGTGAGCTTCCATCACGGCGGCGGCGTCGGCATCGGCTTCAGCCAGCACGCGGGCCAGGTCGTCGTCGCCGACGGTTCGCCCGACGCCGCGCGGCGGCTCGAGCGGGTGCTCACGAACGATCCCATGATGGGCGTCTTCCGCCACGTCGACGCGGGCTATGAGCTCGCCGCCGACTGCGCCCGCCGCCTAAGTGTCCCGATCCCGATGGCGCCCTAGACGTGGGCACGCCTCATGCCGCGCATCCCGCACACGACCACCGCCTTCTGGCCCGGCGAAATCTCGACCGGCCGGTTCGCCGCCGCGGTCAACCGGGTTTCCCCCCTGGGCTGCCGCGTCGCGCTGCTCGGCCTGCCCGACGACACCGGCGTGCGGCTCAATGGCGGGCGTCCGGGCGCGGCGGGAGGTCCCGCGGCATTCCGCGCCGCGCTCGCCCGGTACGGCGCGGCCGAACCCGCCCGCGGGTCGCTGCCGCGCGTCTACGACGCCGGCGACGTCGAGCCGGGACGGACCCTGGAGGAGACGCACGCCCGCGTGACTGCGGCCACCTCCGCGCTCCTCGAAGCCGGGCTGTTCCCCGTCGCGATCGGCGGCGGCCATGACCTGACGTTCCCGTTCGTGCGCGCCGTGGCGAACCGCTTCCCCCGCCCGACCGGCCTCTATTTCGACGCCCACCTCGACGTCCGGGAGACCGTCGGGTCGGGCATGCCTTTCCGCCGCCTGGTCGAGGACTGCGGCGTGCCCGCCCTGCACCTCCACGGTTTCCGGCCGCTCGTGAACACCCGCGAGCATTTTACCTGGTTCAAGGCTCACGGGGGGCGCATCCACCCCGACGGACCCCGCGTCGCCCTGCCGAAGGCCCGTCACCTGTTCGTGAGCTTCGATCTGGACGTCCTCGACGCCGCCCATGCGCCCGGCGTAAGCGCCGTGAATCCCGTCGGATGGTCGCCGCGCGAGGCCGAAGGCTGGGTTCGCGCGTGCGGCGCGAGCCGGTCCGTCCGCTGCTTCGACCTCATGGAGCTGAATCCCTCGCATGACGTCGACGGCCGCACGGCCCGCGCCGCGGCGCACCTGTTCCTGGCGTTCCTTGAGGGCTTCGCGGCGCGATGAGCCTCCCGCTGCACATCCGGAACGCGCGGGTCCTGACCCTGGCGGGCCCGCCCGGTCCCCGGCGCGGCAAGGCGCTGGCCGACCTCGGCATGCTGGCGGCGGGCGACGTCCTGGTCGCCGAAGGCCGGATCACGGCGGTCGGGCCGAAGCTCGAGGCCCCCGCGGGAGCGGAGACGATCGACGCCGCCGGCCGCGTGCTGATGCCGGGATTTGTCGACTGCCACACCCACGCGTGCTGGGCGGGCGATCGGCTGGAGGAATGGAGCCAGAAGCTCGCCGGCGTCCCCTACCTCGAGATCCTGAAGAAGGGCGGCGGCATCCACGCCACCGTGCGCGCGGTGCGGGAAGCGACGCAGAAGCAGCTCGCCGCCAGCCTGCGCGACCGGCTCGGGCTGATGCTGCGCGAGGGGACCACCACCGCGGAGGTGAAGAGCGGCTACGGCCTGACCACCGAGGCCGAGCTCAAGATGCTGCGGGCGATCCGCCGCGCGGCCGGCGAGTGGCCCGGCACGGTCGTTCCGACCGCGCTGCTCGGCCACGCCTTCGAAGGCGGCCTGGACGAGTATGCGCGCATGGTCGTGAAGGAGATGCTGCCGGAGGTCGCGAAGGAATTTCCCGACATCGCCGTGGACGCGTTCTGCGAAAAGGAGGCGTGGTCCGTCGAGGCGTGCGTGAAGCTCTTCGAAAAGGCGGCGAAGTACCACCCGATCCGCGTCCACGCCGATCAGTTCAATTCGCTCGGGATGATCCCCGAGGCCGTCCGCCTTCACGCGCGGAGCGTCGACCACCTCGAGGCCTCGACCAAGAGCGACCTGGTGCAACTCGCGCAGTCGCCGACGATCGGGGTGGTCCTGCCGGCCACCGGCTTCCACACCGACCAGCGCTTCGCCCGCGCCGGCTTTTTCGTCGACCAGGGCGGCGCCGTGGCGATTGCGACGAACTGCAATCCGGGCTCGTCGCCGACGCACTCGATGCCGTTCGCGCTCGCCCTCGCGGTGCGCTTCTGCGGCCTTTCGCCCGCCGAGGCGATCGTCGCGGCGACGGCCAACGGCGCCGCCGTGCTCGGGCTGTCCGACCGCGGCACGATCGAGCCGGGCCGCCGGGCGGATCTGATCCTGCTTCGCCACAAGGACGAGCGCGCCCTCGCCTACGAACTGGGCGGGAATCCCGTCGACCTCGTCATCTGCGGCGGCGCACGCGTCGGCTGAACGAAACGCTCCGCACCGCGCGGGCCGGGTCCCGGTGAATGGACCACCCATCACCCTCGCCGGCAATGGCTGTCGCTTCACGCGGTTCGGCCTGCGCATGCAGTTCGAGCATGACATCACGTTCGGGGCCTGCGCGTCGGGCAACGTAGTCGCGGCCGGCCGCGGCGAGGACCTGTGCTTCGATCACCACCGCCGGGCGCCGTACGAGAATCTGGTCACCGACGTGGACGTCGGCGCCGGCACGCACGTGTGGCGGGTGCGGCGGCGGCGCGGGCCTGGGCCGGCATTGCGGGGCGCGCGGGACGTTCTGGAACATCCGGTCCGCCCGCCCGCTGGCGTATCCGCCGGCGGGGTTCGGTCCCTCGAGCATGAACCTGGTCGGGCTGACGACCGACGCACCGTCGGTGCTCGAGCCCGCGGGATGCCGGTTCGAGGCGGTCCCGCCAGCGCAGCTTCACCCGCAAAACCTGCACGCGGCGCAGCGCGCCCGACGCGTCCAGCCCTAGCCCTAGGCAGAATGTTGTCCCGGCCGGGACATGTTTCTGGCCTCCAGGCCGCGCCGTCCGGCCCGCCGGGCAACCCGATGGCCCGGTCCATCGCGCCGGCGGTTTTCCCGATTGCACCGCGGCGAGCGCCCCGGGCAACATCCCCCGCCATGCCACCCCGCATCGTCTCCCTCGCGCTCGCGTTCGCGGCGCTCGCCTCCGCCCTCGTCGCCCAGGAGGCGGAGGAAGGCTTCGTCGCCCTCACCGACGGCAAGTCGTTCAACGGCTGGAAAGCCAGCACCGAGAATCCCGGCACCTGGAAGCTGGAGGACGGCGCGTTCGTCAGCCGCGGACCGCGCTCGCACCTTTTCTACGTCGGCGACGGCCAGCCGTTCAAAAACTTCGAGCTGAAGGTCGAGGTCATGACGGAGCCCGGCTCGAACGGGGGCATCTATTTCCACACGAAATACCAGGAGACCGGCTGGCCCAAGGCCGGCTTCGAGACCCAGGTGAACAACACGCAGTCGGACTGGCGGAAGACCGGCAGCGTCTATGCGATCGCCAGCACCGGCCTCGCCGCCGCGACCGACAACAAGTGGTGGACGCAGCACGTGATCGTCCAAGGCAACAAGGTCACCGTGAAAATCGACGGGAAGGTCGCGGTCGAATACGTCGAGCCGGCCGGCACGCAGGCGGGCGGAGATTTCGAGCGCAAGCTCGGCAGCGGCACGTTCGCGCTGCAGGGCCACGATCCGAAGAGCATCGTCCACTATCGGAACATCCGGGTGAAGCGGCTGCCGGATTGAGTCCTTTCCGCCGACCCGCCGTATGCCGCGGGCGTGCGCAACCGCCGCTTGCCTGCGCCGTCTACGGAGTTAGCCTCGCCTTCTTCCCCGATCCCCCAAAACCCCATGAACCAGCTGACCCGCAAACAGTTCCTGAAGTCGTCCCTCGCTCTCGGCGGCACCGCCCTCCTCGGCCACAGCCGTCTGGGCGCCGCCGTGGCCGCGCCGGGAAGTCCGAACGGCGATATCCGCGTGGCGGTCGTGGGCCTGAACAAACAGGGCGCCGGGCACATGCGGACCTATTTCAACCTGCCCGGGGCGAAGCTCGCCGCGCTCTGCGATGTCGACGCGCAGGTCCTGGGCCGCCGCATCGAGGACTGCGAGAAGCAGGGCCTGAAAGTCGCGTCGGTCCACGACTATCGCGAGCTGCTCGAGCGGAAGGACGTCGACGCCGTCGTGCTGGCTACCCCGAATCACCAGCACTCGATCCAGACGATCTGGGCCCTCCAGGCGGGCAAGGACGTCTACGTCGAGAAGCCGCTCTCGCACAACATCTGGGAAGGCCGCCAGGCGGTCGCCGCCGCGGAAAAGTACACGAAGAACATCGCGTACGCCGGCACGCAGAACCGGTCCTCCCTCGACCTGCAGAACGCGCTGGGCCAGGTCCGCGCCGGCAAGTTCGGCAAGATCCTCTGGGCCCGCGGGCTCTGCTACAAGCGGCGCGATTCGATCGGCCAGACGACGGGCGCGCAACCGGTCCCGCCCAGCCTCGACTACGATCTCTGGTGCGGGCCGGCGCCGCTCGAGCTGCCCCACCGCAACTCGAAGGAGAACGGCACGGTGCACTACGACTGGCACTGGTTCTGGCAGGCCGGCGGCGGCGACATCACCAACCAGGGCATCCACCAGATGGATGTCGCGCGCTGGCTCCTGGGCGAGTCCGGGCTGCCGACGAAAGTCCAGAGCTTCGGCGGCCGGTTCGGGTACGACGACGATGCCGAGACGCCCAACACGCTGGTCTCCGTCTTCCATTACGAGAAGGCGCCGCTGATCTTCGAAGTCCGCGGCCTCCCGATGAAACCCGGCATGCGCGCGATGGACCGCTACCGCGCCGCCCAGATCGGCGTGATCCTCCAATGCGAGCACGGCTATGTGCACGCGGCCGAGAACGGCACGGTCACCATCTACGACAACAACCACAAGGTCCTCCAGAACCTGGCCGAGGGCGGCAACGGCCAGCACCGCGCGAACTTCATCAAGGCGGTGCAGTCCCGGGAGGTCGTGAACGCGCCGGTGCTCGAAGCGCACTACTCCTCCGCCCTCTGTCATCTCGGGAACCTCTCCTACCTCGCCGGCCGGGAACAGCCGGTCAGCGCGGTGGGCGACGCCCTGAAGTCGCACGAGCTCGCCAAGGAGGCCTTTGATCGCACGGCCGAGCACCTCAAGGCGAACGGCGTGGGGCTCGACTCCGCGAAAATGGTCCTCGGCCCGGTCCTCACCGTCGATCGCGCGACCGAGACGGTCACCGCGGACGACCGGGCCGCCGCCGATGCCGCGAACGGCAGTCCGCTCCGCAAGCGCTCCGGCCGCGCGGGTTTCGAAATCCCGCAGCTCGCGTAACGGCACGGAACTTCGGTCGCGCCGGGGGAATCAGCGCGGCGGCGATCAGCGCGCGGCGCGTTAGGATAACGCGCCCTACCGCACAAACGCGGCCGGCCCCCGCGGAATCTCCGGGTCGCTGGCGGCGGATGGTAGGGCGGGTTGTCCCCAACCCGCCGCTCTCGGCGCGTCAAGGATAGCGCGCCCTACCCCGGATAGGTGGCGCGGGTTGTCCCAACGCGCCGCCGCGTTCCTCAACGCACGGCCTTCCGCCCGCGCGGGGCCGGTTCAATACCCCGCCGCCTCGTATGGGCCCTGCCCGCGGCCGTAGATCAGGATGCTCCGCTCGAACGTGCAGACCAACCGGCCTTCCGCCGTCCGGCCGGTCGTGCGCACGAGGATGATCCCTTGTCCCGGACGCGACTTCGACTCGCGCTTCTCGAGGACGCTCGATTCGGCGTACACGGTCTCGCCGTCGCGCACGGGCGAATGGAACACGACATTCTTCCAGGCGAGGTTCGCGACGATGCGGGAAAAGGTCTTCGTCATCATCCCGGTCATCACGGCCACCACGTGCAGCGGGTTGATCACCGGGGCGCCGCCCAGCGTCTGCCCGTGGAAATTCAGGTCGGTGAGGCCGGGCGTCTGGTCGAGCGACCGCAGGGTGTGCGCGAGGCTCTCGGCCACCGTGAAGGTCTTGCCCGGCCGGTGCTCGTAGGTCTCGCCGACCTCGATGTCCTCGAAGAAAAGGCCCATCCGCTCCAGGAAGACCCCGGGCTCGATCTCGATATGGGAGGCGTGCCGGCTCATGACGGCGGCGGGTTCAGTATTTGACGCGCCCGAGCTCGGCCTCGGCGCCGCGCACGAACACCAGATCGTAGACCAGCTTGGCCACCATCTCGCCGGTCTGGTTCACGCCGACGGTGCAGACCTTGAGCGTGCCGCGCGAGGCGTCCGTCGGGTCCTCCGCCTTCCCGAGGATCTCGGATTCCGCGTACAGCGTGTCGCCGCCGAAAACCGGCTTGTTGAGGGTGATCTCGTCGAAGCCGATGATGCGCTCGCGTCGCGCGAAGGTCTTCCAGGTCATCCCAAGCACGACCTTGGCGGTCAGCGTCGAGTCCATGAGGCATTTCTTCCACTCCGTGTGGCCGGCGAATTTCTGGTCGAAGTGCAGCATCTGCGCGTTGAGCGTGTCGAGGCACTCGTCGCGGCTGTCCTGCTGCGACAGCGTGAGGCCGGGCCGGTGGCGGAACTTCTGGCCGATGTCGAACTGCTCCCAGCCGACACCGAAACGCTCGCGGAAACGCTTTTCGCCGACGGGGACAAATGCGGTGAGATCCAGCTTGGGCGACGCGGTGACCATCGGTTCGGGTGTGGAACCGGTGCTGACCCCATCGGCGGACTTTGCTTCCCCTTCCATGCGTCAATTCCGTGGTAAAATCACTCCCCGGCCCGGTGCAGCACGCGCTGCGCGGCCCGGTAGATCGGCACGTCGATCATCTGGCCGTCCACGCTGACCACGTTGCCGCGGGCGCCGTCGTACGCCGCCACGATCTTGCGGGCGCGCGCCACCTGCGCGTCGGTGGGCTGGTAGGCGGCGCGGATCGGGCCGCATTGCTTCGGGTGGATCGCGAGCCGGCCCACGAACCCGAGCGCCCGCGACCGCGCGCACTCGTCGTTCAGCCCGGCCAGGTCGTTGAAATCGATGTAAGGCTGGTCGAGGGCGGCCAGCCCGGCCGCGGCGCAGGCGTGCACGACCGCGGTGCGCGGCCAAAGCAGCGCATCCCACGTCGGCTCGCCGCCGGTCTCGGCCGAAAGGTCCAGGCCGCCGAACGCGAGCGCCGCCAACGTCGGGCCGGCTCCGGCGATCTCGGCCACGTGCCGGACGCCCAGGATCGTCTCGATCAGCGCCACGATCCGCACATCCGCGCCGAGCTTCTCCTGCACCCAGAGGATCTCCCCGGGCGACTCCACCTTCGGCAACATGACCCACTCCGGCCGGACCTGGGCCGCCCGGAACGCATCCAGGTCGGAGCGCCCGTGCGGCGTCCGGAGCGAATTGAACCGCACGGCGGTCACGAAGGGCGGCGTCCCGGCCCGCCCGTGCCGCTGCAGCCAGGCGATCACGTCGGCCCGAACCGCGTCCTTCTCGCCGGCACCGATCGAATCCTCGAGGTCCAGGATCACCCCGTCGGCGCCGCTCGCGACAGCCCTGTCCACACGGTCCAGGCGGCTGCCCGGAGTGAACAGAAGCGCGGTGAGCCGGGGACGGGGGGGCGGCATGGCGGTAGGCAACGGCTTTTGCGGCCCGGCGGAAAACAAAAACAACCCGGCCGCCGCGCGAACCGGCCAAAAGAGTTAACCGCCGAACCCTTTCGGGACTCGGCGGTTAAAAGTGGCGCACCCGTAGGGAGTCGAACCCCAAACCTTCTGATCCGTAGTCAGATGCTCTATCCAATTGAGCTACGGGTGCGCAAAGGAACGGCGAAGAAACGAGCACCCCCGGGTGACTTCAAGCAGAATTTTCCCCGGGGCCGTGAACCGCGGGCCTGGTCGCGGTGGCTGCCGCCGTTCTCGTTGTCCCGGCACCTGGGGATGCCATCGCGGCCGACGGCGGCTGCTCAGGCGTTCGCCTTGGCGGCCGGCACGGCTTTTTCCAAGACCTCCTCGCGGATGCGCGCGCTCTCCCGATCGATCTGCTCGGGCGTGGCGCCGAACTCCCGGAGGATGTGCTCCGTCATCGAAAGCGCGACCTCGCCCTCCCCGGTGAAGACGTCATGGGCGCCGGCGTCGATGAGCGAGCGCGCCTCACGGAGGTAGGCGGTGCGCGCGAGGACTCGGACCTTTGGGTTGAGGGCGAGGGCCTCGCGGATCAGGTCGCGCGACGGCTGGATGCTGCTGGCGCTCAGGATGAGGAAGTCCGCGGACTCCAGCCCCGCCCCCTTCAGCGTGCCGGGATGACCGGCGTCGCCATAGACGACCGGCACGCCCTGCTCGCGCAGCCGCGCGAAGGACTCGTGGTTGAGCTCGATCACGGTCGGCTCGATGTCGTTGTCCCGAAGCAGGCGGCACACGGTCTGGCCGACCGGGCCAAACCCGACCACCACCGCCCGCCGCCGGCCGCGCGCCCCGTCGTCGTCGTTCGCGGTCTTCAGCATCGTGCCGGCGCCCGTCTTGAGCCGCGCCGGAAGCCACGACTGGCGCTGCACCCACCGGTCCAGGGGATCGAGGCACCGGTAGAGGACCGGGTTGAGCGTGATCGAGATGATCGCCGTGGCGACGAGCGCGTTCGTGGCCGCGTCGGGCAGGATCCCGAGCTGCCGGCCCACCGTAGCGAGGATGAACGAGAATTCGCCGATCTGCGCGAGCGCCACGGAGACCGCGAGCGCGACCTTCAGGGGATAGCCCATCACCAGCACGAGGGCCCACGCCGCCAGCGGCTTCCCGACCAGGACAACCGCGAGGGCGGCCGCGACCACGCCGGGGGATTCCAGCAGCGTGCGGAAGTCGACCAGCATCCCGACCGACACGAAGAACAGCACGGCGAACGCATCGCGCATGGGCAGCGCCTCGGACGCCGCGCGAAAGCTGAACTCCGAGCGCGCCACCACCATCCCGCCCAGGAACGCCCCGAGGGCCATCGAGACCCCGAAGAATCTCGCGGCCCCGACGGCGGTCCCGAGCGCGACGATCAGCACCGCCAGCGTGAACAGCTCCCGGGAACCGGTCCGGGCGATGTAGCCCAGCAGGCGCGGCACGGCCCAGCCGCCCACGATGAAGATGAAGGCGACGAGGGCGGCGATCTTCAGGGTCGGGATCGCGAACGCGTCGACCACGCTGAAGGCCTCCCCGGGCTCGCGTCCGAAGACCGCCGGCAGCACGACGAGGGCGAAGACCGTGAAGATGTCCTCCATCACAAGCCAGCCGACGGCGATGTGCCCGGTCGGCGTGTGGAGGTCGTTGTTGTCGACGAGCACGCGCACCAGCACCACCGTGCTCGCCACCGAGATGGCGAGGCCAAAGACCAGTCCCGCGGTCCACGTCCAGCCCAGCAGGTGCATCGCCGCCGCGCCGAGCACCGTGGCCACCAGGCTCTGCACGATCGCGCCCGGCACGGCGATGCGGCGGACCGCCAGGAGCTCGCGGAAATGGAACTGCAGCCCGACGCCGAACATCAGCAGGATCACGCCGAACTCCGCCAGCTGGTCGGCGATGCCCTTGTCCGCCACGAACCCCGGGGTGTGCGGGCCGACCGCGATCCCCGCGAGCAGGTAGCCCACGATGGGCGACAACCCGAGCCGGTTCGTGACCAGGCCAAGCACGAACGCCACGCCCAGGCCGCCGGTGAGGGTGAGGATCAGGTCGATGTTGTGCATGCGGAGCCCCGCCCGGAGACGAAATGCCACACCTCAGACATGACAACTCCGCTTTGGATGCAGGCGGATGAAGCGGCTGAATTCGCCGGTAGCGAGGCCGGCCGACGCCGTCGGCCCACGCGCGGGGACCGCGCGTTCCACCTATCAGCGCGTCCGACCAACGCGCGTTCCACCGTGTGGCCCACCCGATCAACGCGCGGGGACCGCGCGTTTCACCTTCGTGGCCCGGAACACCGAAAGGTGGGCCAGCGCGCGTTTCCAACGTGAAGCCGTCCGATTGGCGCGCGGGGACCGCGCGTTCCGCCTTCGTGGCCCGGAGCACCGAAAGGTGGCGCGCGCCGTCCCGGCGCGCTTGTCCGGCCGGCGCTCAGCTCACCGGCCGCAGCCCGCGGCCGAACACATCGGTCTGCGACCGATGCTAGGCCACCGGTCTCCAGTCCAGAAGCTCGATCTGCAGGTAGCGCCGGCCGTTGTAGCTGTTCCAGTTCAGCTGGACCGCCATCTCGACCGGGACGCCCACCGGCGGCATGCGGCTCGCCTGCTTCCACGCCACGCCGCTGATCCGGCGGCCGCGGTCGTCGTAGGCGGCAAACCGGAAATGCTGCTCCTTGAACACCTCGGGCGCCGCGCGGAGCCGGAGGCCGCGGACGCCGAAGGTCGGTTCCGGATTCCCCATGCCGAACGGGTGCAGGCGGTCGAGCTCGCGGAGCAGCAGCTCGTTCACCTCCACGCCCTCGAGCCAGCCGGAAAGCTCCAGCTCGGACTCGAAGCAATCCGTCCCGCGCAGCTGCTTGATGGCGGCGTCGAAGCGGCCGCGGAACTCCTCGAGCTTGAGCTTCGCCAGCGACACGCCGACCGCCATCGGATGGCCGCCCCAGCTCTCCAGGCATTCCGCGCAGGCCCCGAGGACCTCCACCAGGTTGAGACCCGGGATCCCGCGGCCCGAGCCCTTGGCGAACTCTCCCTCATTGCCGAGCACGATGGTCGGCCGGTTGTACTTCCGCGAAATGCGCCCGGCCACGATGCCCACCACGCCCGGATGCCAGCCCTCGTCGAACAGCACGAAGCCGTTCGCCGCGGCGAAGCGCTCCTCGACGTACCGCTCGGCGCGCTCGGTGATGCCGCGCTCGATGTCCTGCCGCTCGCGGTTGAAACCGTCGAGCTGCTGGGCCGCGGTGGCGCAGAAGCCGCGGTCCTCGCTCAGCAGCAGGTCGACCGACAGGGCCGCGTCCGCCAGGCGGCCGCTGGCGTTGATCCGCGGGCCCAGCCGGTAGGAGATGTCGACGGGCGTCAGGTCGTCCCCCGTCTTGATTCCCGCCACCTGCATGAGCGCCCGCAGGCCGGGGCGCGCGGTCTCGCCCAGGACGCGGAGCCCGTGCCGGGACAGGATGCGATTCTCGCCGGTCAGCGGCACCAAGTCGGCCACCGTGCCGAGCGCGACGAGATCGAGGTACTCCTTGAGCCGGACCTCGTGCGCGCCCGGGTGGCCGGCCTCGCGCAGCCGCTTGACCAGCCCGTGGGCGAGCTTGAAGACCAGCCCCACGGTGCAGAGGTGGCGCCAGGCCGCGTCGCCCTCGCGCGTGTGCACGTGAGGGTTCACCAGGATGCCGTCGAGCTGCGGCGGCTCCGTGCATCGGTGGTGGTCGATGACGATCACGTCCATGCCGGCCGCGCGCAGCGCCGCGACCTCGGCGCCGGAGTTGGTGCCGCAGTCGAGCGCGACGAACAGGTCGGGCCGGCCGGCCTCGAGCGCGCGCTCGATCGCGGTGCGCGTGAGGCCGTAGCCCTCCTCGGCGCGGCGCGGGACCACGTAGCGGGGGCTGAGGCCGAACCGCCGGAGGATGCTCACGAGCAGCGCGGTGCTGCTCACGCCGTCGACATCGTAGTCCCCGAGCACGACCAGCGACTCGCGGCGCTCGATCGCCTGGCGCAGACGCGCGACCGCGGCCTCCAGGTTGGCGAGGGCGAACGGGTCGCCCAGGCCCGCGAGCGCGGGATCGAGGAAGCGCTGCGCGGCGTCCGGCTGGCCCTGCCCGTTGCGGAGCAGCAGCTCGGCCACGATCCGGCTCGTGGCCAGCCGCCGCGCGAGCTCGTCCACGCTCACGGCTAAGACCGGCGTGTAGTTCCAGCGCATGGAAGGGCTTTCGCGGCGGGGCGCGCCGCGAGGGCGCGCCCGGACCCGCCGGGACGGCGGGCCTCAGGTCACTCGGAAGCGCGGGAGGAGCCCGCCCACTCGTACTTCGGCGCGATGTCGTGGTGCGCCTCGACGTGCTTCCGGTCGCCCTTGTGCCACCAGTAGAAGACCGGGGTCGCGACGTACAGCGAGCAGAAGGTGGTCGTGAACACGCCCGCCAGGAGCGTGAACGCGATGTCGTTCACCTCGCCGGACGTGACCACCATGAGGGTGACGGCCGTCAGGATGGTGGTGCCGCCGGTGATGATCGTGCGGGAGAGCGTCAGGTTGAGCGAGCGGTTGACGATGTCGCGCAGCGTGCCGGTCGGGTTGAGCTTCAGCTCCTCGCGGATGCGGTCGAACACGACGATCGTGTCGTTGATGCCGTAGCCGACCACGAGGAGGATCGCCGCCACCATCGACGCGTTGAACTGCCGCCCGGCGAGCACGAACACGCCGACGGTGACGAGCAGGGCCACCACGACGGCCGCGAGCGCGCCGACGCCGTATCCGAACTCGAACCTGAACGCCACGTACACCAGCATGCCGGCGAGCGCGAGCAGGAGCGACGTCAGCGCGTTCCATTGGATCTCGTGGCCGACGGAGGGGCCGATGCGGGCCACGCCCTCGGACCTCAGCTGCGCGTCCGGGAACGCCTGCTGCAGCTTGGCGACGAGCGGCTCGCCCTGGTCGAAATCGGTCGTGATCTTGAGCACCTCGTGGTCCGAGCCGACGGGCTGCTGGTAGACCGGCGTGACCTCCTTGAAGCCCGCCGCGGCCGCGGCGCTCCGGATCTGCCCGAGGTCGACCTTCTTCGCGTAGGTGAGCGTGACGGTGTCGCCGCCCGTGAAGTCGATGCCGTAGACCGAGCCGCCGCGGACCGCGACCGCGCCGAGGCCCACGGCCACGAGCACGCCGGCCGCGATCAGCGCCGCCTTGCCGTGTTTGAGGAAGTCGACCCGCGTGGTCTGGAGAATGGAGAACATCGGGAGCCGCTTCACCACGCCCGGGAGCACGAGCAGCTCGAGCACCAGCTTGCTGACGACCACGGCGGCGAACATCGTCGTGAAGATGCCGATGGTGAGCGTCACGCCGAAGCCCTTGACCGGGCCGGTGCCCAGCCAGGCCATGATGGCGGCGGTGATGAGGGTCGTGAGATTGCCGTCGATGATGGCCGACCAGGCCTTGTCGAAGCCGGCCTCGAGCGCGACGGGCAGCGTCTTGCCGAGCCGCAGCTCCTCCTTCATGCGCTCGAAGATGAGGATGTTGGCGTCGACCGACATCGCCAGCGTCAGCACGATGCCGGCGATGCCGGGCAGCGTCAGCGTCGCCCCGAAGCTCGCCATGAGGGCGAGGATGATGAGGACGTTGATCGCCATGCCGACCGCGGCGACGACGCCGCCGAGGGTGTAGAACGCGAGGATGAAGAGCACGGTGAGCGCCGTGCCGATGACGAACGCGAGCTTCGCGCTCGCGACCGCGTCCTCCGCCAGGGAGGGCCCGACCTCGTACTGCTCCTGGACGTCGAGCCGGACGGCGAGCGGGTTGTTGAGCACCTGCGCCAGCTCGGTCGCCTCCTGGGGCGTGAAGGAGCCGCGGATCGACGCGTTGCCGCCGAGGATCGGCTCGTCGATGTTCGGGGCCGAGTAGAGCTTCCCGTCGAGCACGATGGCGAGGAGGCGGTTCACGTTCGCGGAGGTCACGTCGCCGAACTGCTTCCGGCCCTCGGCGTTGAAGCCGAGGTGGATGGTGTACTGGCCGAACTCGTTCTCCATCGGCCGGGCATCCGAGATGTTTTCGCCGGTCATTTCGGCCACGGTCTTCACCACGAAGTACGTCGTCTCGATCTGGCCGGTGCGGTGGTTCTCGCTCTCCATGGCCATGAACTCATAGCCCGGGGGCGGCTCGCCGGGCGGCCGGGAGGCCATCGGGCCGGTGCCCTGCATCACGAGCCGGAACTCGAGCACGGCCGGCTTCCGGATGACGTTCAGCAGGTCGGGGTTCTCCTTGGTGGAGGCGCCCGGCATCTGGATCTCGATCCGGTCGTCGCCCGACGCGCGGATCACCGGCTCGGCCACGCCGAGGCTGTTCACGCGCTCGGACATGACCTTGATGGCCTGCGCGAGGGTGCTGCTGCGCTCGTAGTCGCCCATCTTGGCCAGCTCGGCGGAATTGGCCTGGAGCGTGACAGCCACGCCGCCCTTGAGGTCGAGGCCGAGCTGCAGCCGGCCCTTGGAGCGTTTCAGCAGCTCGTTCAGGAGCATCGCATTGCGGCGCTCGATGTTCTTCACCGGGCCCAGGTTGACGTGCGGGAAATACTCCTGGCCGAGGTCGATCTGGTCCTGCTCGCCGATCTGCTTCAGCGCGGTGTAGGTGCTGATCGGCCGGCCGGCCGCCTTGGCGGCCGCGATGCGCTCGTCGGCGCGCGCGAGCAGGCGCGCGAAGTCGGACTGCTTGGCCGAGGCCGACTCGCGGAGGTAGGTTGCAAAGTCGCGGTCCTGGACGGGCACGAGCGCGAACACGGCCCACACGACCACGGTCGCGCACAGGATCAGTTTGGGGAGATAGCGACGAAACATGGGGGTTGGTTGTTAAGATGAGTTGACGCGCCTCCGGCGCGGGGCCGGACCGGCCCGCCCGCGGCTCAGGCCTCGGACTTCTTGACCACCGAGTGGACGAACGCCTTCGCGAGCTCGACCTTCTGGTTGTTGTCGCCGATGCGCACGACCAGCCGGTCCTCCTTCACGCTCGTCACGGTGCCGAAGATGCCGCCGGTGGACAGGATCTCGTCGCCCGGCTTCAGCGCCGCCATCATCTTCTCGTGCTCCTTCTTCTGCTTCCGCTGCTGCGCGGTCATGAACCAGATCATCGCGCCGAACAGGAGGAGATACCCCAGCATCATGAACCCGCCGCTGGCCCCCGGGGAACCACCAGGCGCGGAAGTCGGAGTCTGGGCGAACATTACGGAGAATTTGGTCATTGATTCTGGAGCGGTTTTGAAAAATGAAAGCGGCGATTAACCCGGCCGCTCCGGGAAAAAGCAAGCCTAACCTCCCCTCCCGACAGACCCGAAATTGAAGACCAAATCCGCATCCAATTGGTCGGCCGCGCAGTCCGAGGAGCTGTACGGGTTTAAGCGATGGGGCGCCAATCACTTCTCGGTCGATACGGAGGGTTTCGTCCAGGTCCAGCCGCTCGCGGACGGGCGCAACATCCGGATCATGGACGTCGTCGACGAGGCCGTCGGCATGGGGCTGAAGGCGCCGCTCGTCATCCGCTTCCAGGACAAGCTCCGCCACCGCGTCGTGCAGCTCAACGAGGTCTTCACGCGCGCGATCAAGGAGGAGGGCTACAAGGGCGAGTACCGCGGCGTCTTCCCGATCAAGGTCAACCAGCTCCGCGAGGTGGTCGACGAGATCGTCGCAGCCGGCAAGGACTTCAACTACGGCCTCGAGGCCGGCTCCAAGCCCGAGCTCATGATCGCGCTGGCCATGCACGAGGGCAGCCAGCGCCTGATCATCTGCAACGGCTACAAGGACCACGACTACATGCGGCTTGCCCTCCTCGGCCGCAAGCTGGGCAAGAAGGTGATCATCGTCATCGAGCAGCTCTCCGAGGTCGACGAGCTGATCACCATCGCGCAGGAGACCGGCGTGAAGCCGCTCATCGGCTTCCGCGTGAAGCTCCAGACCCGCGGCGAGGGCAAGTGGGCCCTCTCCACCGGCGAGAACGCCAAGTTCGGCCTCAACACGGCCGAGATCCTGTTCGCGGTCGAGAAGCTCAAGGCCGCGAAGATGACCCAGTCGCTGCGGCTGGTGCACTTCCACATCGGCTCCCAGGTCCCGAACATCATCACGGTCAAGAACGCCGTGGTCGAGGCCACCCGCTTCTACTGCCAGCTCGCCAAGATGGGCTTCCCGATGGGCTACCTCGACGTCGGCGGCGGCCTGGGCATCGACTACGACGGCTCGCGCACGAACTTCGAGTCGTCGATGAACTACTCGCTCGACGAGTACGCGCGCGACGTGGTGGCGAACATCCGCGAGATCTGCACCGGCTCGGGCGTGCCCGTGCCCGACATCGTCACCGAGTCCGGCCGCGCCGTCGCCGCCCCCCACTCGATGCTCGTCGTCGAGGTCTTCGAGCGGATCAACAAGCGCGAGTCCCTCGGCAAGCAGCACCAGCCCAAGTCCCGGCACAAGGTCGTCACCGACCTCGAGGTCCTGCTCAAGAACAAGGCCAAGCTCGGCCGGCTCGAGCGCTTCCACGACGCCCTCCAGAAGAAGGAGGAGGCCTTCTCGCTCTTCAACCTCGGCTACCTCGACCTCGAGAACCGCGCCGCGGCGGAGCAGCTCTTCTGGCAGATCTGCGAGCAGATCGACAAGGAGGGCGGCAGCGCGGGCTACCAGCCCGAGGAGCTCCACGACCTCAAGACCCTCCTCGCCGACCAGTACGTCTGCAACTTCTCGGTCTTCCAGTCCCTCCTCGACTCGTGGGCGCTCAAGCAGCTCTTCCCCGTCACGCCGCTGCACCGCCTGAAGGAGAAGCCCACCGTCAACGCGACGCTCGTGGACATCACCTGCGACTCCGACGGCAAGATCGCGACGTTCATCGACCTGCAGGACACCAAAGACTACCTGCAGCTGCACCCGCTCAACAACGGGCAGCCGTACTACCTCGGGATCTACCTCACCGGCGCCTACCAGGACATCATGGGCGACCTCCACAACCTCTTCGGCCGCGTGAACGAAGTGCACGTGTTCCTGGAGGACGACGAGCCCAACGGCTACTACATCGAGGAGGCCCTCGCCGGCTCGCGCGTCGCGGACGTCATCGAGGGCGTGCAATACCAGTGGGAGGAACTCTGCCGCCGCGTGAAGACGCAGATCGACCACGCGACGAAGAAGGACCTCATCAAGCCGCGCGAAGGCGTGCGCCTGGTCGAGTTCTACGAGTCCCAGATGCTCGCCAAGACCTACCTGAACATCGAGCCGAAGGGCCCCGCGAAGAAGCGGGCGAAGAAGTAGCCTGGAGGGCCCGGCTCCGTCCGGGCCATTTTTGGCGCACGCCCCATCCGACACGGTCGCCAGACGCTGATCGAAACCGGACGACACAGAGGTCGTCCCTCCAGCCCGGCTGTTCCGAATCGCCGACTCCAGTTCGGAACCTTTCGGATCGCCGAACATCGGCACTGGAGGACCCGGCTCGGTCCGGTCCATTTTTGCGCACGCCCGATCCGACACGGTCGCCAGACGCTGATCGAAACTGGACGACACAGAGGTCGTCCCTCCAGCCCGGGCCGCTCCGATAGCCCGCCTGGGACTGGAGGTCTCGGCTCCGTCCGGGCCTGTCGTTGAACCGGGCGCCGGCGAGGGGGCGAACTCAGCCCTCCGCCCCCACCCACCGCCAGACCATCAGCTCTCCATCCTCCATCACCATCATTCGCTCCCACCGGCCCGGAAGGTCCGGCCGGCCGTCGCCCTTCCCCGCCCCCCATTGGAAACCGGCCCGCTCCCAATGCTGGGTGAGCGCGTAGATCGGCCGGTTCGCGGCCGCCAATCCGGAAAGGGTCTCCGGCGCCCGCGCGGCGGGTTGATCCATCCGGAGCAGCGGCAGGTCCGTGTAATACCACACGGAATTGCTCGTGTGCTTCGCGAACACGACGGCGTTGCGCGGCAGGTTGTCCCGGAGCCAGAGGGCGGCGTGGCGATGCCCTTGGTTGAACTCCATCCAGTACATCACCTGCCGGCGCGCGGTCTCGACCGCCGCCCAACCCAGCGCGGCCCCGACCAGGACAACCGTCGGCAGCGCCGCGCGCCACGATGTCGGCGGCGCGAACAGATCCCACCCGCGCCGCGCGGACCATTCCTTCAGCACGAGCAAGGCCGCAATGAGCAGCGCCGGCGCGGCGGGCAGCACGAAGCGCATGTTGTACCAGTTGTCGTGGGTGCACCAATAGACCAGGTAGAATCCCGCGAACACGGCGCCCCAGGCGCCGAGGAGGGCCCGGACCCGGCCCGCGATCTCACGGCGGAACGGCGCCACGACGGCGAGCAGGATGAGCGGCGTGAAGAACAGCGGCAGCCACTTGGCATAGGCCATGATCGTCGGCCCCGCGTACTCCGCGCCGAAGAAATGCCCGACGCTCCCGTAACCGGTCCGCCACGGCGCGCCGTACATCGCCGCGTTGTACCACGCCAGCCCGGCCGCGAACGGCAGCCCGGCGAGCGCCCAGAGCCCCAGCCGTCGCCCGGAGCCCCAGAGGCCAATCACGACCGGCACGAAGCACAGCACGTTTGCCGGCCGGATCGTCACCGCCAGCGCGGTCGCCAGGCCGGCCGCGATCGCAAGCTTCGGACGCTCGCGGCTCTGCCACGCCCAAAAGACCGCCGCGGTCACCCAGACGAGCGCGGGCACGTCGCTCTGCGGCTGCAAGCCCTGGAACAAATACACGGGGCTGAATCCGACCAGCGCAGCCGCGAACCAGGACCAGCCCCCCCTCAGCCCCAGCACGCCGGCCAGGCGCTGGGTGAACAGGACGCCGAGCAGGAGATGCAGCAGCAGGATGGTGGGTACGGCCCGCTCCAGGCCGACCAGCTTCGCCATCGCCGCGATGATCAGCGGGAATCCCACGGGGTACTCGGGTGCCATCCGCCCGTCGGACGTGGGCCGGAACGTGGTCGGCATGAAGGCGGTGATGTCCGCCGCCGGCATGCCGGGGCCGTCTTTCCCGCGCGGCTCGGCGGCGAGGCTGCCCCCGGCAAACAGCTTCGCCGCGTTC
>DASPMS010000060.1:0-3243 GCA_035626915.1 Opitutaceae bacterium | reverse complement strand
AGCAGGACCAGCCGCGTCGTGCGCTGCTTCGCGCGGGCCTGGGCCTCGAAGAAGTCCATACGGGGAGCGCGGACGCCGCCGCGGGCCGGTGCGTCCGGCCGCGCGCAGCCGCGGCCGGGTTACACGAACTTGACCTTGGGGGCCTCGCGCTCGGCGGCGTTCTCGATCTGGAAGAGCTGGGCCTCGGCGAAGTTGAACATGCCGGCGATCACGCTCGTCGGGAAGGTCTCGCGCCGGGTGTTGTACGTCATGACCGCGTCGTTGTAGGCCTGGCGCGAGAACGAGATCTTGTTCTCCGTCGAGGTCATCTCCTCGGTCAGCTGCATCATGTTCTGGTTGGCCTTGAGGTCCGGGTATTGTTCCGAGACCACCATCAGCCGGGAGAGCGCGCCGGCCAGGCCGGCCTCGGCGCCGAGCAGGCCCTTCATCGCGGAAGGGTCGGCCGGATTGGCCGCGGCGGCCTGGGCCGCGGCGGCGGCCACGTTGCGGGCCTTGATCACGGCCTCGAGCGTCTCGCGCTCGTGCTTCAGGTAGCCTTTCGCGACCTCGACGAGGTTCGGGATGAGGTCGTACCGCCGCTTGAGCTGCACGTCGATCTGCGCGAACGCGTTCTTGAAGCGGTTCCGCAGCGCGACCAGGGCGTTGTAGGTGCCGATGAGCCAGAAGCCGACGACGAGCGCGAGGCCGCCGAGCACGAGGAGGAGAATGAGGGCGATGCTCATGAGGGGAAGGGTTGAACCAGGCGGCGCCGAGCTTGTCGCAGCGGCGGATGACGGCGAGCAGTTTCCGGTTACAGGGGCGCGGGCGCTTTGGACCCCGGGACGGGGGCTTGCCAGCGCCCGCGGACGGACGCACCCTTTTGCTCCCCATGAGAATCGCCCGCCTGGCCCGGCATATCCTGCCCCTCCTCGCGCTGGCGTGGTCCGGGGCGCCGGCCCAGCCGCTGGCCAGCCCCGCGCCGCTGACCGCGCCCGCGGCGGACGCGTCGGCCGGTCCGTGGGTGCTGGCGGAACTGCGGGCGAGGCAGGCCTTGCAGGCGGGCTTCCCCGGCTCGGCGGCGATCGCCTACCGCGAGCTCCTCGCCGCGCCCGGCCTGCCGGCCGAGGTGCGCCCGCGGCTGGTGCTGGCCCTCGTCACGGCCCTTCTCGATTCCGCGCAGCTCGCCGCGGCGGAGGCGGCGTTGCAGGCGTACGACGGCCCGCGCGACACCGCCTACCATCTCCGGGCGGGGCTGCTGGCGGCGAACGCGCGGCGCTGGCCGCAGGTCCGCGCGGCGCTCGAGGCCGGCCGGATCGAGGACCTGCCGGCGGTCGACCGCGGCTGGTGGCATTTTTTGCAGGCGATGCTGGCGGACAGCGACGGGGACCTTTCGCGGGCGACGACGCTCTACGAGCAGGCGGCGGGGGCCGCGGGATCGGAGCAGGCGCGGTCCCGCTTCCTGCTCAGCCAGGAACAAGCCCGCCTGCGCGCGGGCCAGGCGAGCGAGGCGCAGCTGGCGACCTTCCGGCGCAGCATGGAGACGCACCAGGGGACGGGCCTCGGCTACAGCTATGCCCGCAGCTACGCCGCCGCGCTCTTCGAGCTGGGACGCGCGCAGGAGGCGCAGCAGGTGCTCCAGCGGCAGCTCGACACCGTGCCGCCCAGCGAACGCGATGCCGCCGATCGCCTCCGACTGATCTTCGGCCTGATCGCCGGCGAGTCCAGCGAGGCGGGCCGCCGCGCCCTCGCGACGCTGGTGGAGCGCGGGCAGCAGGCCGAGACGCAGCGGATCGCGCTCCAGCTCCTGACGCGCGGGGCGCGCACGGTGGCGGCGCGCGACCGGCTGCGCGCGGACCTCGCGAATTGGATCAACGCGCCCGCGGCCCATCCCATCGAGGAGGACCTCGTCCTCGCGCTTGCGCTGCTTGAGCTCGAGGACAGCAACCTTCCCGGCCACCTGGCCGACGCCGAGCGGCACGCCCGCCGCCTGCTCGAGGAGTTCCCGGCGTCCCCGCTCCGGCCGGCGGCGCTCGGCGTCCGCCTCTCCGTCGCCTGGGAAGAGCAGCGGTACCGGGCGGTGGCGGACGTCGTCGCGCAGTTGCGAGCGCTGCTGCCGGCCGGGCCCGAGCGCGCCGAGTTGGGCGTGCTCCTGGCCGAGGCGTTCTTCCGGGCGAGGGACTACCCGAGTGCGGCGGCGGCGTACGAGGCGGCCTTGCGCGAGGCGGCGGCGGTGGCGGAGCCCGGCAAGCTGATCTTCCAACGGTCGCTCGCCGAGATCCTGTCCGGCCGCCCGGACCAGGCCGCGCGCGTCCTCGACGAGGCCGCGTCCAATCCCGAGTTCGACGCGATCAGCCGCTGGCAGGCGGAATGGAACCTGGTGAAGGAACTGCAGGTGCGGGGCCAGGCCGCCGACGCCCTTGCGCGCGTGGAGCGGCTGCTGCAGGAGGGCGCCGCGGGGGTTGCGCCGGAGCTGCGCATCCGGCTGCTGTGGCTGCAGGCCGACCTTTCGTTCGACCTCGACCGCCACGAGGCGGCGCTGCGCCTGGCCGACGCGTTGCTCGCGGAGTTGCCCGGCGCGGCCGGGGTGGACCAGCCCACGCGGGCCAAGGTGGCCGGCAACACGCTGCTGCTGAAGGCGCAGGCGTTGCTGGCGCTGGGGCGGGAAGCCGAAGGCACCGCGGCGCTCGAGCAGCTGCGCGTGCAATATCGCGGCACGGCGGCGTCGGCCTATTCGTTCGTCGTGCAGGCCGCGCGCCTGACTTCCCAGGGCAAGCTCGCCGAGGCGCAAAAGGTGCTGACCGAGCTGGCGGACTCGCTCGAGGAATTCCTGCGGGGCCGGCCCGAGATCCTCGATCCGGAGCGCGAGGAGCTGCGCGGGTTCGCGAGCCTCGCGCTGTACGAGGCCGCGATGAACGCCGAGCGGCAGGGGCTCGACCGGAATCTGCGCGAGGCGCACAACCTCCTCGAGCGGATCAAGCGCGATCATCCCCGGGACGACCTGCGATTCTACGCGATGCTCAAGCAGGGCGACCTGCTCAGGAACCTCAACGATTTCCCGGCGTCGCGGCAGGTCTACGAGGAGATCCTCATCAGTTACGCGCAGCATCCCGACGTGCTGCTGGCGCAGTTGGCGCTCGCCGACACGCTCTTCGCGCTCGGCGCGAACAGCGTGGTGAATTACGAGAGCGCCGCCGCGTTGTTCGAGCGGCTGCGCGACCTGCCGTCGGCGCCGGTGGACCTGCGCGCGGAGGCGGGCTTCAAGTG
>DASPMS010000059.1:0-29151 GCA_035626915.1 Opitutaceae bacterium | reverse complement strand
AGGATGTTGTTGAAGTCGTGCGCGATCCCGCCGGCGAGGATTCCGACCGCCTCGAGCTTCGACGCGCGCTGCAGCTCCTGCTCGAGCTGGCGCCGCGGGGTGAGGTCCGCCACGAACCCCTCGTAGTAGAGCAGCCGGCCCGCGCCGTCGCGCACCGCGCGCACGCTTTCCGAGATCCACCGGCTGCGCCCGTCGCCGCCGTGCACCTCGGACTCGAAGTTCATCACCGTGTCGCCGCCGCCGAGCTGCGCGGCGAACTCGCCCCGGCGGCCGGGCTTCACATAGAGGTCGGTTTCCAGCCGGTCGCCGTAGCGGGCCATCATCTGCTCGGGCGAATCGAAGCCCAGCATCCGCGCGAGCGCCGGGTTCACCGCGATGAACCGCCCCTCGGGCGTGGACCGGTAGACGCCGCCGGCGGCGTTCTCGAACAGCTCCCGGTACCGCGCCTCGCTCTCCCGCAGCGCCTGCTCGGCCCGGAGCTTCTCCGTGAGGTCAAACGGCACCACCAGCACGCCCCGGCGCCCCTGCAGGCCCACGGTATGGGCGTACACCTCGACAAAGAGGATCGACCCGTCCTTGCGCTGGTGCCGCCAGATGTCGTTCCGGTGCGGCTGGCCGCCACGGTAGTCGCTGATGACGCGCTGCAGCCGCGCCCGCTCCTCCGGGGGGCGGATGTCCATGATCGACATGCCGAGGAACTCCTCGCGGCTGTACCCGTAGTTGCGCACCGTCGCGTCGTTGACGGCAAGGAACCGGAGGTCCTCGAGGTCGTAGATCCACATCGGCACCGGAGTCGCCTCGAACAGCCGGCGGTAGCGCTCCTCGCTCTCGCGCACCGCCTCCTCCGCCCGCCGCTTCTCCGTCACGTCGAGGAGCGCGGTCTGCGTGTTCTCGAACGTGAGGCTTCCGTCCGGCCCGCGCGGCATCTGCCAGTGGTAGTAGAAATACCGGATCTCGCCGGTGGAGAGGTCGCGGTACGGGATCTCGCCTTCGGCGTCGTCGAGCCCCTGCCAGAGCCGCGCCATGTTGTGCAGCCGCGCCTCCACGCTGCCGGGCGTGACGATCTCCGGCAGCCGCGCGAACATCTCCTCCCGCGAGCGCGCGCCCACCGCGCGCACCGCCGCGGGATTCACCTCCCGCAGCGGCGAGAGCGCGATCGCGCGGTCCCGCGCGGCCGGGTCCGCCGCGAAATGCGCGGCGAGGTCGGTCACGCCGCGGGCGCGCAGCTCCGCGAACCAGGCCCGGAGCGGGCGGTAATCGAACTCCACCAGCGCCACGGGCGAGCGTTCGAAGAGCAGCCGGTAGTGCTCCTCCTTGCTCCGCAGCTCGCTCGTGCGGCGCTCGGCCAGCCGGTGCAGGCGGCGGTTGGCGAGGAGGGACAGCAGCGCCACGACCAGCGCGGCGACCAGCCCCCACCAGATCCACCGCAGCACGGGCGAGGCCGGCGGCGCCTCCTCGTAGAGGAAGCCCTGGAGCCGCCGCAGCCGGGCGTCGTCCGCCGCGGGGTCCAGCCCCTGCGCCATCGCGCGCCAGCGGCCCGCGTTCATGTGCCCGAGCTCCACCAAGTCGGCGTTGATGAGCCGTTTCATCTCCCGCGCCTCGGCCAGCATCATCTCGCGCGTGGCGTAATCCGGGCGGTCCGGGAGGTTCGCGACGATCCAGTCCACCACCTCCGCCGGATCCCGCAGCGCGGCCGTCCATCCCTCCAGCAGCGCCGCCCGCACGGCCTCGGCGAGCGGCCGGTCCCGCTCCAGCAGCTCCTCCCGCGTGAACAGGCAGTCGCCGTAGAAATCCACGCCGTAGTCCACCGGCCGGATCACGTTCACCGGCAGCCCCTGCTGGCGGAAGATGTAGGGGCCGTCGATCACGAACGTGCTCATCGCGTCCGCCTCGCCCGTCTGCAGCTCGTTCCGGTCCCAGCGGTTCTCCACGAGCGTGACCTGCTCGAACGGGATGCCCTCGCGCTCGAACATCACCCGGACCTCCGAGACGAGCGACGTTTGGTCGAGCGCCACGCGCTTTCCGACCAGGTCGTGCGGCGTGCGCAGGCCGCTGTCGGCGCGGACCACCAGCGCCTGCGGCGAGTGCTGCATGATCGCGGCGAGGATCACCACCGGGCGGCCGTCCATCCGGGCCGACACGAGCTGCGGGCCCTGCAGGATGCCGAAGTCGGCCCGCCCCCCAAGCACGTCCTCGATGGGCGAAGCCGCCTGGCTCCGGCTCGAGACGATCTCGACCTCGAGGCCGCGCGCGCGAAACAGGCCGTTCGCCTGCGCCGCGTAGGCGCCGGCGAACTGGAACTGGTGGGAGTACGGCAGCCGCAGCCGCACCTTCCGCAGGTCCCCCCGCGCGCGGTCCGCCGCCGGCGCGGAGACCGTCGCGACGACCAGGGCCAGCAGCGCGAGGGTGGATGCGCGGGCGGTACGGGGCATGAGGCGCGCCGAGTGGAAAACCGGCCCGAAACCTTGTCCAGACGCAAACCCCGCCCGCGCGTCAACGAGCGGCGAAAGATCATCGCCGCGCATGCCGCCGCCCGCCAGCCTGGCGCCATGTCCCGCGTCCTTCGCCCCGCCACCGCCGCCGACGTCCCCCTGATCCTGCAGTTCATTCGCGACCTCGCGACCTACGAGAAGCTCCTGCCCGAGGTCGAGGCGACGGAGGCCAGGCTCCGCGCCACGCTCTTCCCCCCGGAGGGCGCCCCCGCCGCCCACGTCGTCATCGCGGAGGAGGCGGGGGTGCCCGCGGGCTTCGCCCTCTACTTCTTCAACTACTCGACCTTCCTCGCCAAACCCGGGCTGTACCTGGAGGACCTGTTCGTCGCCCCGGCCTTCCGGGGCCGCGGCCTGGGCAAGGCGCTCCTCCTCCACCTCGCGCGCCTCGCCAACGCGCGCGGATGCGGACGCATGGAATGGTCGGTTCTCGACTGGAACGAGCCGGCCAAGGGATTCTACCGTTCCCTCGGCGCCGTCGAGATGGTCGACTGGCGCATCAACCGGCTGACCGGCGCGGCCCTCGCGCGCCACGCCTGACCCGCGCCCGGTACAGCGCGGGCCGTTTGCCGCGGCCACACCGCGAACGCGCTCGCGCGGCGCCGGGCCCGCGGCTTCCCTGGCCGCCGGCATGAGACTCCCGTTCTTCTGGATCGATGCGTTCGCCACCCGCATCTTCGCCGGCAACCCCGCGGGCGTCGTCCCGCTCGACGCCTGGCTCGCGGACGACCTGATGCAGCGGATCGCCGCGGAGAACGGCCTGCCCGAGACCGCGTTCTTCGTGCGAACCGGCCCGGACCGCTTCCACCTGCGCTGGTTCACGCCCGCCCGCGAGGTCGACCTCTGCGGGCACGCCACCGTCGCGAGCGCGTTCGTGCTGTTCTCCGAGCTCGGGCAGCCGGGGGCCCGCGTCATCTTCGACTCGAAGAGCGGGCCGCTCCCCGTCGCGCGGACGCCCGAGGGACGCCTGGAGCTCGATTTCCCGTCCCGCCCCGTCGCCCCTGCCCCGGCGCCGGCGGACCTGCGGCAGGGCCTCGGCGCGGAGCCGGAGTTCGTCGGGCGCTCGCGCGACTACCTCTGCGTCTTCGCGCGGGAGGAACAGGTCCGGGATCTCCGGCCCGATTTCAGCGCGCTCGCCCGCGTGCCCGGTGTCGGCGTGATCGCCAGCGCCCCCGGCCGCGACTGCGACTTCGTCTCCCGGTTCTTCGCGCCGGCCTCCGGCATCCCCGAAGACCCGGTCACCGGCTCCTCGCACAGCGCGCTGATCCCCTACTGGTCCGCCCGGCTGGGCCGAAAGCGCCTCCATGCCCGGCAGGTCTCCGCGCGGGGCGGCGAACTCTTCTGCGAGGACCGCGCCGAACGCGTCGGCATCGGCGGCCACGCCGTGTGCTACCTCCGCGGCGAGATCTCGGTCTAGGGCTTCCGCCCGTCGTCCCGGGGCTCCCGCGGGCATTCCCCCTAAGGCCGTGGGGTCCGAGGCCCCGCCGTCGCCTCACCCCGTCCCATTATCGGGAAAATTGTCATGGTCACAGTGAAGGTTTGTCGTAACTGTGCCGGTTTCAATCTTCCCGCCCTGGTGCTACCGCGGGCATGCTGCCTCCGGTACAGTCCCCGCGCCGACAGTCGGCGACGAAATCTTACCACCCTGCAACCCCCAACGGAGAACGGCGCGTGAGCACTCCCCCTTCCATGATCCAGGCGCTGCCCGCCGCGGCCGAGCGGGCGAAGCCGCCGGCGGCCGGCCGGCCCCGCCCGCCCGCCACGGTTCCGGTGCCGTCCGCCGCCCCCGTCCCCGCGGCCAAGCCCGCGGCGCTGCCCCTCTACGCCGAGCTGGCCGACTCCCTGCAGGCCCTCATCGAGCAGGGCACGCTTCGCCCCGGGGCGCGCGTGCCGTCGGTGCGCACGATGTCCCGGCAGCGCAACGTCAGCATCGCGACGGTGCTGCAGGCCTACACCACGCTCGAGAACCGCGGCTATCTCGAGGCGCGCCCGCAGTCGGGTTACTACGTGAAGCCGCAGCTGGCGTGCTTCTGCCCGGAGCCGCGTATGGCCCGCCCGATGGCGAAGCCGTCGTTCGTCGGCGTGAACGACCTCACGGCCGAGGTCATGGAGCGCTCGATCGAGCCCGACTACGTGCCCTTCGGCGCCGCGTGCCCGCACTACAGCCTGTTCCCGAACAAGAAGCTGGCGCGCATCCTCGGCTCGGTCGCGCGCCGCGACCCCAGCCTGGTCGGGCGCTTCTCGATGAACTGGGGCTACGAGCCGCTGCAGCGCGAGATCGCGCGCCGCTACCTCTCCGCCGGCTGCCCGCTGCCCCACGACGAACTCGTGGTCACCATCGGCTGCGAGGAGGCGCTCAACCTTGCGCTGCGTTCCGTCACGCGGCCCGGCGACACGGTCGCGCTCGAGACCCCGAGCTACTTCGGCTTCCTCGAGATCATCCAGAGCCTGGGGCTCAAGGCGCTCGAGATCCCAACGGGTCCCCGCGAGGGCATGTGCCTCGACGAGCTGCGCGACGCGCTCGAGCACAACGACGTCAAGGCCGTGCTGGTCATGCCCTCGTTCCAGAACCCGCTCGGGTCGCTCATGCCGGACGACAAGAAGCGCCGTTTCTACGAGCTGCTCTGCGAGTACGACCTGCCGGCGATCGAGGACGACGTCTACGGCGACATCCACTTCGGCGACGTCCGCCCGAAGCCGCTCAAGGCCTGGGACCGCGACGGGCGCGTGCTGCTCTGCTCGTCGTTCGGCAAGACCCTCGCGCCCGGCTTCCGCATCGGGTGGATCGCGCCCGGCCGCTACCTCGAGCGCGTGCGCCGGCTCAAGTTCACCTCCACCCTCGGCACCCCGGTCGTGCTCCAGAAGACGCTGACCGAGTTTCTCCGCGACGGCGGCTACGACCACCACCTGCGGTCGATCCGCCGCGCCTACCACCAGCAGATGCATCTCTTCTCGCAGGCGATGCAGCGGTATTTCCCCGAGGGCACGCGGCTCAGCCGCCCGCAGGGCGGCGCGGTCATCTGGGTGGAGTTTCCCGCGCGGGTCGACACGCTCCGGCTGTACCAGGACGCGCTGCAACACCGCATCAACACCGCGCCCGGCGCGCTGTTCACGGTGAAGGACCGCTACCGGAACTGCCTGCGCATGAACGCGGCCATCCCCTGGACCGACGAACTCGACGCCGCGCTGCGCAAGCTCGGCGAGCTGGTCGCCCGGCAGCTCGGCTGAACCGGCCGGAATTCCCCGCCCGATTTTCACCGTCCACCACCGCGCTCCGCCCGAACTCGCTTCCCACCCATCCTCCCGACCTCCATGCGCCGCCACGTCTCCATCCTGATCTTCGACGATGTCGAGGTCCTCGATTTCGCCGGGCCGTTCGAGGTGTTCGCGGTGAGCGACGAGCTGGCGGAGCGCCAGTGGTTCGACGTCTGCACCGTGGCGGAAGCGCCCGGGACCGTGCGCGCCCGCAACGGGCTCAAGGTCGTGCCCGACCACACGTTCGAGTCCGCGCCCAGGGCCGACATCCTGGTCGTGCCCGGCGGATTCGGCACGCGCCCGCTCCTCAACAAGCCGTCGGTGCTCGACTGGATCCGCCGGTCCGCGCGGCACGCCGAGGTCCTCGCCTCGGTCTGCACCGGCTCGCTCGTCCTCGCGAAGGCCGGGTTGCTCGCCGGCCGGGACGCGACCACGCATTACCTGCGCCATGACCTGCTGCGCGAGCTGGCGCCGGATGCGAGGGTTCACGAGGACCGGCGGTTCCTCGTGAACGAGCCGGCCGATGGCCGCGGCGTGGTCGCCAGCTCGGCCGGCATCTCCGCCGGCATCGACCTGTCGCTGCACCTGGTCGCCCGGCTGCACGGCGTCGACGCCGCCGAGCGGACCGCGCGCTACATGGAATATCACTGGCGCAACGACCAAGGGCTCGCCCGCTAGGCGGATCCCGGCGACCGCCCGATGCGCCTCCGTTGGAAATCCGCCGCAATCTCCCTCCCTTCCCGACCATGTCCTCCTCCCGCCCCCCGTCCGAACCGGCCTACCGCTTCCGCTGGCTTTGCTGCCTGCTCGGTGGCCGCCCGCCGGCCCATCCGCCGGCTGCCGCCGCGGGGCTGCGCCCGGCGTCGCCCCGGCGCCCGCTTTCTCTCCTCCTCTTCCCGCGCCTGAGCGCGTGCCGCCGTGACTGCCGCTGACCACCACCCCCCGCGGGCCGCGCTCGTCGCGGGCTTCGCGGCGATCTACCTCATCTGGGGCTCGACCTACCTGGGCATCCGCGTGGCGGTGGAGACCATGCCTCCCTTCCTCATGGCGAGCGCGCGCTTCCTCGTGGCGGGCGCGATCGTCGCGGGCTACATCGCCCTCACGCGCGGGTTCCGCGCCACCGCCGCGCAATGGCGGGACAACGCCCTCATCGGCGGCTTCCTCTGCCTCGGCGGCAACGGCCTGGTGTCGTGGGCGGAGGAGGCCGTGCCGTCCGGCATCGCCACCCTCATCATCTCCGCCGGCCCGGTGTTCATCGTGCTGATGGACTGGGCGTTTCAGGCGATGTTCAGGGGCGGCGGACGCGACGCCCGTCCGAATCTTCTGACCTGCATCGGCCTCGCGCTCGGCATCGCGGGCCTCGCCGTCCTGGTCGGCCCCGACGTCCTGCAGTATTTCGGCGGCCCGGAGGCCGGCGCCGGCGGCCTCGATCCGTGGCGCGTGCTCGGACTGCTCGGAGCGACGCTCTTCTGGGGGATGGGCATGATCTACATCCGCTATGCCCGGACGCCCGCGGAGCCCTTCACCGCCTCGGGCATCCAGATGCTCGCGGGCAGCGTGTGGCTGCTCGTGACGAGCGGCGCCACGGGCGAGTGGGGCCGCTTCGATCCCGCGGCCATCACCGGCAAGTCGCTCCTGGCCTGGGGTTATCTCGTGATCTTCGGCTCGCTGATCGGATTCAGCACGTTCACGTGGCTCATGAAGCACAGCACGCCCGCAAAGGTCTCCACCTACGCCTACGTCAACCCGGTGGTCGCGGTCTTCCTCGGCTGGTGGCTCCTCGACGAGCCGGTCGGAGCGCGCGTCTTCCTCGCGGCGGCGGTCATCATCGCGGGCGTGGCGCTGATCACCATCGCCAAGAACCGGAAATCGGCGCCGGCGGCGCGCCTGGCCCCCGCGCCGGGCGGCCGGGCGCCCGCGGCGGCGTCCGCCGGCAAGTGACCATGCTGGCGCTCGTCGGCGACCACGATCCCGCCGTCACGGCCCACCGCGCCATCCCGCTCGCGCTCGGCCGGACGCGCGACGCCATTGGCGTGGCGATGGACTGGGCCTGGCTCCGCACCGACGCGGTCGGCGACCCGGCGCGCACCCTCGCCGGCGCCCGCGGACTCTGGGTCGTGCCCGGCAGCCCCTACGCGAGCTTGGACGGCGCGCTGGCGGCCATCCGCTTCGCCCGGGAGCGCGGCCTGCCGTTCCTAGGCACCTGCGGCGGGTTCCAGCACGCGGTGATCGAGTTCGCGCGCAACGTCGCCGGCCTCACGGCCGCTGACCATGCCGAGACCGCCGGGACCCCCGCTGACGCCAGGCGCGACAAATCGGCCGCGCCCGAGCTCGTGGTCACGCCACTCAGCTGCTCGCTCGTGGAGAAGTCGGGCGAGATCGCCTTCAGCCCGGGCTCCCGTCTCCACGCGATCTTCCGCAGCCGCCCCGCGACGGAAGGCTACCACTGCAGCTATGGCGTGAATCCCGCTTTTCGCGCCCGGCTCGAGGCGGCGGGACTGCGCTTCACCGGCTTCGATCCTGAGGGCGAGATCCGCGCGGGCGAGCTGCCCTCGCACCGCTTCTTCGTCGGCACGCTCTTCCAGCCCGAGCGATCCGCGTTGCGCGGCGAGACGCACCCCCTCATCGAGGCGTTCGTGCGCGCCGCGGCGGCGTGAGCTCGACGGCGGTGCCGGCCCCTGCTTTCCCTCCCAGCTCCACATGAGCGATTCCGTCCGCATCTTCCACGTCGAGTCCGATCCGGATTTCGAACGGGCCTTCCCGGTGATGGTGCAGCTCCGCCCGCACCTCACCCCCGAAACGTTCCGGGTTCGCGTGCGCCAGCAAGCGATGCAGGGCTACCGGCTCGCCGCGCTCGAAAGCGGCGGCGCGATCCGGTCGCTCGCCGGCTACCGCCTGCTCGACTACCTCTGGGTGGGCCGCGCGATGTACGTCGACGACCTCGTCACCGACGCCGCGGCGCGCTCCCGGGGGCACGGCGAGCGGCTTTTCGCCTGGCTGAAGGAGACCGCGGCCGCCGACGGCTGCCTCGAGCTCCACCTCGATTCGGCCGTGCACCGAAAGGACGCGCATCGATTCTATTTCCGGGAACGCATGCACGTCCTCGGCTTCCACTTCGTCCTGCCCCTCCGGCCGTCATCCGTTAACAGTTAAGCGGGCGGCGGGCTTGCGCGCGGCGGACGCCGGGAGCTTCATCGCGCCGCCCCCATGAGAATCGCCCCCCTCCTCGCCTTTGCGGCGGCGGCGTCCGCCGCGCTCGCCGATGCCGACCTGAAGCTCTGGTACCGCCAGCCGGCCGCGGCCTGGGTCGAAGCCCTGCCCGTCGGCAACGGCCCGATGGGGGCGATGGTCTTCGGCGGCACCGCGGAGGAGCGGATCCAGTTCAACGAGGACACGGTGTGGAACGGCGTCCCGCACGAATACCACCACGAGGGCGCGGTGAAGTTCCTGCCGGAGATCCGCCGGCTGCTCGCCGCCGGCCAGCAGAAGGAGGCCGAGGCGCTCGCCATGCGCGAGTTCATGAGCGTGCCGCTCCGGCAGAAGGCGTACCAGCCGGTCGGTGACCTCCTCCTCTCGTTTCCCGGGCATGAGACTGCCGCCGACTACGTGCGCGCGCTCGACCTCGACGCCGCCGTCGCCACGACGAAATACCGCGTCGGGGAGGTCGAATTTCTCCGCGAGACGTTCGCCAGCCATCCCGACAAGGTGGTCGTGACGCGCCTGTCCGCCTCGCGGCCCGGCCAGCTCACGTTCACGGCCCGGCTCACCAGCCCGCACGCGGTCGCGCAGGTGCGGGCCCTCACGGGCGACCGGATCGCGCTCGGCGGCCGCGTGCAGGACGGCGGGATCCACTTCGACGCGCATCTGCAGGTCGCGGCCACCGGGGGCACCACGACCGTCGCCGACGGCGTCGTCACGGTCACCGGGGCGGACTCGGCGGTCCTGTTGCTCGTCGCCGCGAGCAACCACGTGAGTTACTTCGACCTTTCGGCCGACCCGGCCGCGCGCTGCGCCGCGACCCTCGCGGCCGCCGCGCGCCGGGATTTCGCCGCCCTCCGCGCCGACCACCTCGCGGACCATCAGCGGCTGTTCCGGCGCGTGACGCTCGACCTGGGTTCCTCGCCCTCGGCCCGCCGGCCGACCGACGAGCGCCTGCAGGCGGACAAATCCGGCGACCCGGGCCTCATCGCGCTTTATTTCCAGTACGGCCGCTACCTCCTCATCGCTTGCAGCCGCCGCGGCGACCAGCCGGCCAACCTCCAGGGCAACTGGAACGAAAGCCTCCGGCCGCCGTGGGACAGCAAGTACACGGTCAACATCAACACCGAGATGAACTACTGGCCGGCGAACCTGACCGGCCTCGACGAGTGCCTCGACCCGCTCTTCGGCCTCGTGGAGGACTGCGTCGTGACCGGCCGCAAGACGGCCCAGGCCCACTACGGGGCGCGCGGCTGGGTGCTGCACCACAACACCGACCTCTGGCGCGGCACGGCGCCGATCAACCACTCGAACCACGGCATCTGGGTCACCGGCGGGGCGTGGCTGTCGCTACATTTCTGGGAGCACTACCTCTTCACCGGCGATCGCGACTTCCTCGAGAAGCGCGCGTATCCCGTGCTGCGGGAGGCCTCGCTGTTCTTCGTCGATTTCCTGGTCGAGGACCTGAAGACCGGCCACCTCGTCAGCGGGCCGTCGAACTCGCCGGAGAACGGCGGGCTGGTCATGGGCCCGGCGATGGACCACCAGATCATCCGCGCCCTCTTCGCCGCCACGGCCGACGCGGCGCAGGCGCTCGGGCGCGACGCCGAGTTCGCGGTGCAGCTGCGCGGGATGCACGACCGCATCGCGCCCGACCGCGTGGGCCGGCATGGCCAGCTGCAGGAATGGGTCGAGGACCTGGATGATCCGAAGAACACGCACCGCCATGTCTCGCACCTCTGGGCGGTCTTCCCCGGCAACGCGATCCGGCCGTCCACCCCGGAATTGTTCGAGGCCGCGAAGACCTCGCTCCGGTTCCGCGGCGACGACGGCACGGGGTGGTCGCTCGCCTGGAAGATCTGCTTCTGGGCGCGGTTCCTCGATGGCGACCACGCGCACCGGATGATCCTGCGCCAGCTGACCTACGTCCCCGCCGCGCGCGAAGGCGTGTCCACCGTCGGGGGCGGCACGTACCTGAACCTCTTCGACGCGCACCCGCCGTTCCAGATCGACGGAAATTTCGGCGCGGTCGCCGGCATCGCCGAGATGCTGCTGCAGAGCCAGAACGGCGAGCTGCACCTCCTGCCGGCGCTTCCGGCCGCGTGGCCGAAGGGCAAGGTCACCGGGCTGCGCGCCCGCGGCGGTTTCGAGGTCGACCTCGCGTGGGATGCCGGACGGCTGACCTCCGCCACCATCCGCTCCCGTCTCGGCCAGAAGACCACGGCCCGCTCCGGCGACCAGGTCCGCACGGTCGACGTGCCCGCGGGCGGGATATTCACGTGGTGAGGCGCGGATCGCCGGGCGCAGGGGCGCCTGGCGCAGTCGGCCCAGACGAAGGGAACGAAGAACGGCCGGCGGGACGATCGCGGCCTTCGCTCCCTTCGTTTCCTTATGTCGCATTCGCCGACCGCCAATGATCCGTCCTTCTCCGTTTCCTCCGGGGTCTCCTGTTCAAACCCGCCGACGTCCGACCGCGGCATGCCGCCGTTTTCGGCGGCGCCGCTGAGCCGGCCCGCCCGCGTTCAGAGCCAGCGGGCGAGCTGGCCGCGGAGCCGTTCGCGGGCCCGGGCGATGCGGTTCTCCACCGCCTTCGGCGTGGCGCCGACCACGGCGGCGATCTCGGCTTGGGACATCTCCTCGTACTCGAACAGCACCAGCGCCTCGCGCTGGTCGGCCGGCAGGCGGGCCAAGGCGTCCCGCACCGCGCGGGCGCGCTCGGCCTGCTCGGCGCTCTCGCCGCCCGTGCGCCCGGCGGCATCCGGCTGGTCCCAGTCCTCGAGCGCGACTTCCGGCCGGCTGCGCCACCAGCGGAGCCGGTTGCGGGCGAGGTTGACCGCGATCGCGAAGAGCCACGGCCGGAACTCCGCCTCCGGCCGGTATTTTTCCCGCTGCTGCCAGAGCCGGACGAACGTCTCCTGCGCCAGGTCCTCGGCATCGCGCGCGTTCAGCACGATGCGGCCGATCACGGACTTCACCGGCCGCTCCCACCGGTGCATGAGGGCGGCGAAGGCCGCCTCGTCGCCCGCCTGCACACACCGCATCCGCTCCCGGTCTTCGGCGGCTTCCGTGGCAGGCGCGGGGCGGTCGAGCATGACTCAGTGTCCCGGGCCGTGCAGCCGCACGTCGGGTGCGCCGGTGTGGTCGAAGTCCTTGATCTTCGGCAGCACGAGCGCGAGGTACCGCTGACCGGCCTGCGGCGACATGATCGCCGCACACTGGCGCACGTGGGTGGCGATCGCGGTCTCGCAGACCAGCCGCAGTTCCTCGTACCGGCGGTCCGCCGCCGCCAGCTCCTCGGCCGTCGCGCGGCCCTGGCGCCGCAGCGCGTTCCGGGCGTCGAGGGCATCCTGGATGTTGCGGCAGTGCTCCTCGCAGACGACGCCATAGTCGTCGTGCAGCCGCTTGATCTCCCGGAACTGCGCCTCCGACAGCTCGAAGTCTCGCCGCAGCCATTCCAGGGCGTCCTGCCGCTCGAGCGCGGCCCGCAGCTCGGGATCGGCGCCGCGCCGATAGGAAAGCCAGCCGGCCGCGCCGGCCAGCACGGCCACGACCGCGAGGGTGGCGAGGAAATGCCTCATCGCGCCGGAAGCTGCGCCAGCACCCGCGGGTCGAGGTTGCCCAGGTAGCTGACGACCATTTGCTCGCGCTCGGCATCGAGCCGCGCCGCCGCGGCCTGGTGGCCCGTCCAGCCCGCCGCGACGATTGCCAGGGCGGCGGCGATCGTCCAGCCGGCGAGGTGCGCGCGCAGATAGCCGGCCCAGCTTGGGCGCGCCGCGCCCTGCAGCCGCGCCCAGACGGCGTGGCGGAAATCCGGGTCGGGCGGAGGCCTGAGCCGCCACTCGGCCAGGAGCGGCGCGAGCCGGTCGCTTGAGTCCGTTGGATTCATGGTGGTGTGCCCTGTATAAACCGGGCGGCCGAAAAATCCCTCAAAAATCTTCGGGGGATCCGGCGCCCCGGCGGTTATTCCGGCCATGCCTTCCATGAACAAGCCCTCCTCCCTCTTCACTTTCCTCGCCTGTGCGGCCCTTGTGATTGCGGTTCCGCTGGTTGCGCAACAGCACGACAGCCGTCCGCCGGCCAAGGGCCAGTCGGCTCCCGGCAAGCTCGTTCCCGCGGACCAGGCGGATGCCGCGTGGCTCACGGCCGCGCGCCAGGCCTATCCGCTGAAGACCTGCCTCACTTCCGACGAGGAACTCGGCAGCATGGGCAAGTCGCCCGAGTACATCTATCGGGTCGCGGGCCAGCCCGACCGGCTGGTCATTTTCTGCTGCGACGGCTGCGACCAGGACTTCCTGAAGGATCCGGCCAAGCATCTCGCCAAGCTCGACGCCGCGGCCAAGGACAAGGCCGAGCCGGCCAAGAAGCCGGAGGCGCATTCCGGTCATCGCGACTGAGCCATGAGGGCGCGCGTCGTCCATCCGTTCCTCGCGGGCGCCCTGCTGCTGATCGCAGCCGCCCCGGCCGCAGCCCGCGAGCCGGCGGACGAATTCCTGCGCGCGATCGCCGGCTCGCCCACCCTCGCCGCGGCCGCCCGCCGCGTGGACGCGGCCCGCGCGCGCCTCGGCGCCGCCGGCGCGCTCCCTGATCCCGAGATCGAGGGCATGGGCTCGCGGATGAACGGTCCGATGGGCGAGCGCAGCACGATGTACGAGGTCAACCTCCGCCAGCCGCTGCCGCGGCGGGGCGAGCGCGCCGCCGAGCGGGCCCGCGCGGCCGCCGGCGCCCGGATGGCCGAGGCCGAATTCGCGTCCCTCGCCGGCGAAATCGCCGCCGAGACCGCCCTCGCGCTGGCCGAGGCCGACGCCGCCGACGCGCGCGTCCGGCTCCTCGACGCCCAGGCGAACCGCCTGGAGGCGGTCCTGCACGCGATCGAGGTCCGGATCTCGACCGGGGGCGACACGCGGCTGCGCGACCGCCTCACCCTCCAGAGCCAGACCGCGTCCCTCCAGCTCATGCTCGCCAGCGAACGCCGCGCCCAGGCCGACGCCCTGAACGAGGCCCGCGGCCGGCTCGGCCTCGGAGCCGGGGATCCCCTGCCCGCCTTCGCCGCGCCCGCGCCGGCCGACGTCGACCCCGCGCGCGCGGCGATGACCCGCGTCGCCGACGCCCGCGCGGCCGAGGCGGACGCGACGCTCCAAACAGCGCGCGCCACGGGCCGCCCGATGACCGCCGTCGGCCTGCGCTTCGAGCGCGAGCGCACCGGCATGGGCGACGAGGACACCGTCGGCCTCGCGTTCTCCTCCGAGCTTCCGTGGCGAAGCCGCCGGACCGCCCGGGCCGAGACCCGCGCCGCCGAGGCGGAGCGCGCCGCCGCCCACGCCGAGGCGACGGCCGCCGGGCACCGGATCGCCACGGCCGTCAACCGCGCCGAGCGGGCGGAGCGGCTGGCCGAGACGTCGCGGCGCCTGAGCGCCGACACGCTGGGCCGGCTCCGCGCCGAACACGACGCCTTGCTCCGCGGCGCCAGCGCCGGCTCACCCGGGGAGTCGACCGTGCTGCAGGTCGCCGATCTGCTGGAGAAGACGACCGAGGCCGAACTGCAGGTCGTCGAGGCCGACTTCGCCGCCCGCGCCGCCCGCGCGGAGCTGTGGCGCCATGTCCCGGCCGAACACCTCCTGGCCGACCCCTCCTGAATCCCTTCCGCCCATGATCCGCCATGCCTTCCTCTTCGTCGGCACGTTCGCCGCCGGCGCCCTCATCGCCCTCATCGTCCGCGCCGCGCGCCACGAGCCGCATGCCGAACCCGCCGGCGACTCCGCCCGCCGCGAGTACGCGCCGATGGTGGCGAACACGCTCGCCCCGCTGGCGCCCGCCGCGGCGGAGGGGCATTCCGGGCACGGCACCGCCGCGGACGCCGCCGATTCCGGCAAGCTCGTGAACACCGTCTGCGCGATCTGCGGCATGGACGTCGATCCCGCGATGCCCACGGAGAAATACCAGGGCCGGACGATCGGCTTCGGCTGCAAGATGTGCCCGCCCAAGTTTCGCGCCGACCCGGACTACTACGGGCCGTTCTACCTCCGCAACGAGGTGATCAAGCGCGGCTGAACCTTCGCCCGCCATGCGCCCGCCCGCCCCCCTGATCGTCGCCGCCGCCGGGTTCGCCCTCGGCGCGGCCCTCGTCGGCCTTCTTCCCGAGCACGTCCTCTTTGCCGCCCCCGCCCGCGCGGAGGCGGCCGCCGTGACCGGCGAACGCTGGGCCTGCCCGATGATGGATTTCATCGGCGCCAAACCAGGCGACTGCCCGGTGTGCGGGATGAAGATGACCAAGGTGACGGCCGGCGAGCTCACCCGCGAGCAGCAGCGCCGCATGGGCATCGAGCTCGCGCGCGTGACCGAGGGTCCCGCCACCGTGACGGTCCGGGCCTACGGCTCCGCCGAATACGACCACCGCCAAACCTCCCTCGTCATCCCCCGCGTCGCCGGCCGCATCGTGAAGCGCTACATGGCCACCTGGGGGTGCTGCGAGAACGTCGCGGCCGGCGCCCCGATCGTCGACCTCTACAGCCCCGAAGCCTACGCCGCCCAGGGGGAGCTCGCCGCGGCGGTGAAGCTCGGTGACGAGCCCACCATCCGGGCCCTCCGGGAGCGGTTCGCACGCTGGAACCTCGCCGAGGTGGCCGAGGCGGTGGCCGCCGGCGGCGAGCCGCAGGACACCGTGACCATCCGCTCGCCGTTCGCCGGCCAGGTGCTCATGCGCGAATTCGAGAAGGTCAACGAGATGCTCGAAGTCGGACGCGAAGTCGCGGCCCACGCGCCCCTCCTGAGCCTCGTCGACCCCGACAAGCTGACGCTCGTCGTGCATGTGCCGGAGAACCGCGCCCGCTTCCTGCGCGAGGGTCAGCCGGTCGCGATCGCGAGCGACGACCACGGCGAGCTGCCCGGCCTGCACGCGACGATCGGCCGGCTGGGCCAGGAGATCGACCCGGCGATCCGCGCCCGCGAGGTCCGCATCTACATCGAGGGCGCGCGGGACCTGCTCCAGCCGGGTTCCCTCGTGTCCGCCCGCATCCTCGGCGCGATGACCGCCGAGCTCCGCCCCGCCTCGCCGGACGATCCCGCGGAGTGGGGCCGGTTCGCCCTCGTGCCGAAGACGGCGGTGCTGTCCACGGGCGTGCGCCACGTCGTGTGGCGCGTCGCCGGGCGCCAGCACGACGGTCGCCTCCGCTTCGAGCTCGCGCCGGTCGCGCTCGGTCCCCGGATCGAGGACGAGAACGGCCATGACTTGTACGTCGTCCGCGCCGGTCTTCGCCCCGGCGACGAGGTCGCGGCGCAGGGCGTGTTCCTGATCGACAGCCAGGCGCAGCTCGCGGGCACGCCGAGCCTGCTCTTTCCCGAGGGCGCGGTCGCCCCGTCCGCGGCGACGCCGCACGTTCACTGAGGCCGCCCGCGGCCGGTCGCCGATGCTCTCGTTCGTCATCCGCAACGCCTTCGTGACCCTGGCCGCGGCCGTCGGGCTCGCCCTGGCCGGCTGGTGGGGCTGGCGCCACGTTCCGGTCGACGCGATCCCCGACCTGAGCGACAACCAGGTGATCGTCTGGGCGGAGTGGCCGGGGAAGAGCCCGCAGGACATGGACCGGCAGGTCACGTCGCGGCTCGCCCGCGAGCTGCAGGGGCTGCCCGGCGTGCAGACCGTCCGCGGCATGTCGCTCTACGGCGCGAGCTACATCTATGTGATCTTCGAGGAGCGCCGGGATCTTTACGAGTGCCGGACGCGCGTGCTCGAGCGGCTCTCGCAGATGGCGGGACTGCTGCCGGCCGGGGTGAACCCGCGCCTCGGGCCGGACGCGACCGCCATGGGCCAGGTGTACGCGTTCACGCTGCAGGGGCCGCGCGACATCGAGCGGAAGCGTTTCTTCCTGGACCAGATCGTCGTGCCCGCGCTCCGCGCCGTGCCCGGGGTCGCCGAAGTGGCGCCGGCGGGCGGCGTCGTGCGCGAGTACCAGATCGACGTCGATCCGACCCGCATCGAGGAGCAGGGGCTGACGCTCGACATGATCATGACGGCCGTGCAGCAGGCCGGCCGCGACGTCGGCGCCATGAGCGTCGAGCAGACGGGCGTCGAGACCATGATCCGCGGCATCGGCTTCATCCGGTCCGTCGAGGACGTGGAGAACATCGTCCTCCGCGGCGACGCGCGCAAAGGCGCCGGCCTGCGGCTCGGCGAGGTCGCGGAAGTCCGCCTGGGCGGCCAGCTCCGCCAGGGGCTCCTCGCCGACGGCTACCAGGAGCACGTCGGTGCGATCATCGGCATGCGCGTGCACGAGGATCCGATGAGCGTCATCACGGCCGTCAAACGCCGGCTCGTGGACCTTCAGCCTTCCCTCGCCCGCGAGCAGCTCACGGCGGTGCCCTTCTATGACCGCTCGCAGCTGATCCGGGAGACGACGGCGACGGTCACGGACACGCTGCAGGAGGCCGTGATCGCGACCGTGATCGTCGTCGTCGCCTTCCTGCTGCACGTGCGCGCCAGCCTCGCCGTGGCGATCAGCCTGCCGCTCGGCCTGCTGTTCACCTTCCTGGTGATGCATCTCTTCGGCGTCGGCGCGAACATCATGAGTCTCGCCGGCATCGCCATCGCGATCGGCGTGATGGTCGATTTCGGCATCATCATGACCGAGAACATCACGCAGCACCTCGTCGACCTGCAGGAGCGGTGCCGGCGCGAAGGCCGGCCGATGCCCACCTCGCCGTTCGACAGCGAGATCACGGACACCGTCGTCCGTGCGGCGCAGGAGGTCGCGCGCCCGCTGCTCACCTCGGCCGCGACCACGGTCATCGGCTTCCTGCCCATCTTCGCGCTCACCGACCAGGCCGGCCGGCTGTTCGAGCCGCTGGCGCTGACCAAGTCGCTCGCCATCAGCGGCGCCGTGCTTTTCGGCACGCTTCTCGTTCCGGTGCTCTGCCGGCTCCTGCTCCCGCCCTGGCAGGTGCGGCGGGGCTGGTTGATCGCGTTCACCGGCATCGCCGCCGGCGCGACCTTCGGCTGGTTCATCGCCAACGGGTGGTCGCTGCCGCTCGACCACGGGCGATGGGCCATCGCGCTCCCCGGCTGGATCTTCGCGCCGCTCTGCGCCGCGCTCGTCGGCTCGGCGGTGTGGCGCATCGGCCGCGAGCGGCTGGTGAACTACGAGGAGAACCCGATGAGCCACGGCATCCACGTGGCCTACGAGTGGGCCTACGCCCGCATCCAGCGGCACAAGGCGGCGTTCACCGTGACCATCGCGACCATGGCGTTGGTCGGCTACCTGCTGGGCGCCGGTTGGCCGGCGCTCGCCTGGCCCCTGCGCCGGGCGTTCGCGGCCGTGGGCGCCGACTTCTCGCACACCACCCTGGATCAGGCGATGAGGCGGGCCTTTCCGGGCGTGGACTCGAGCTTCCTGCCGCCGCTCGACGAGGGCAGCCTGCTCTTCATGCCCTCGCTGCCGGCCAGCGGCGGGCTCGGCGAGACGCAGCGGATCATGCTCGCGCAGAACCGGCTCATCGAGTCGGTCCCCGAGGTGGCGGGCGTCATGGGCAAGATGGGCCGCGCCGAGACGGCGCTGGACCCGGCGCCGCTCGGGATGATCGAGACGGTGGTGCTGCTGAAGCCGTACGTGGAGTGGCCGGCGCACGAGATCCCGCGCGAGGATGGCTCGGTCGAGCGCCGCCCGCGCACGCTCGCGGAGGTCCGCGCGGCGCTCGCCGCCATCAGCGACATCCCGGGCGTCGCCCCAAGCTGGCTGCAGCCGATCGAGACGCGCGTCGTCATGCTCTCCACCGGCATCCGCAGCCTCATTGCCCTCCAGGTGCTGGGTGAGGACAGCGAGGCTCTCGAGCGATTCGCCGAAGCCGCGGAGAAGGTGATCCTCGCCACGCCGGGCGCGGCCGATGTCCAGATGCAGCGCGAGGGCGGAAAGCCCTACGCGGAAATTCGCCTCGATCCGGCGCGGCTCGCCCGTTTCGGCCTGAGCAACGAGCAGGTCATGCGCGCGGTCGAGTCCGCTTTCGGCGGGATGGCGGTCACCTACTCCGTCGAGGGCGCGCTCCGGTACCCGGTGCGCATCCGTTATCTGCGCGAGCGCCGCGACGATCCGGACGAGCTGCTGCAGCTGCAGGTGCCCGCGGCCGACGCCAAGCACGGCGCCATTCCCCTCACCAGCCTGCTCGCCGTCCCGACCGTGCACCGGCTCGAATTCCCCGCGGACGCGGCGGACGCGGCCTCGTTCCGCGCGCGCCTGCCCGTCGCGGACCAGCGGAACTACACGATCCTGTCCCCCCGGCTGGCGGAGATCACCGTGGCGGCCGACGATCAACTGCCGGACGCGATCGTCGTCGCCGCCGCCGCCGCCGGCCTGCGCCTGGCGGGGACGCGCCCCAGTGAGGCGGGCCTCACCTACACCATCGGGCCGATGGCGATCCGCTCCGAGGGCGGGAAGCGCACGCAATACATCCTGCTCAACGCGCGCGGCCGCGGCGAGGTCGAGGTGGTGCAGGACGCCGACGCGCGTCTGCGCGCGGCCCTGGCGGACGGCCGCCTGACACTCCCGGCGGGCGCCACCTATCGCTGGGTCGGCCGCTATGAGCAGAAGCTCAAGGCCGACCAGACGCTCCGCTGGATCATCGCGCTGTCGATGGCGGTGATGGTCCTCCTGATCTACGCCGGCACCCGCTCCTGGCTCATCACCGCGATCATCATCGTCGCGAACGCCACCGTCACAACGGCGGGCGGGTTCTTCTTCGTCTGGCTGTGGGGGGCGGAGATGACCACGGCCGTGGTGGTCGGGTTTCTCGTGCTCCTCGGCGTGATGTTCAACGACGGCATCCTCCTCGGCACCTACATCCAGGAACAGTTCCGCACGCACCCCGGCACGCTGGCGGAAGTGCACCGCCGGGTGTTCCAAGCGGGCCTGCGCCGGCGCCGCCCCGCGATCATGACCAACGCCACGACCCTGCTCTCGCTCATCCCCGTGCTGTGGGCCACGGGGCGCGGGTCGGAGCTCATGGTGCCCATGGTGCTGCCCGTGGTGGGCGGGATGGTCTTCGACATCGTGTCCCTGTTTTCCGTACCGGTCTTCTACACGTGGCACTGGGAGCGCCGCCTCGCGCGGGAGGCGGAGACGGCCGCCTCGGCGTCGGCTCCGAGCGCGACCTGACGCGCGGGGGCCGGCGGAGCCCCGGCCGGAACTCCCGGTGCGGGCGCTCCGCGTCGGAACGCTGTGGCTACCGGCGGGAGCGCCCGGGACCGTGCGCGCCGGTTATCTCGCGGCAGGCCTCGGCGCAGCGGCGGCAAGCCTCGGCGCACCGCTGGCAGTGGTCCGCCTCGTGGCGCACGCATTCCTCGCCGCACGCATCGCAGATCTCCGCGCAGAGCTGGCAGGCGCGCTCCGCGAACTCCGAGCCGCGGGCCATCTCCCGCACAGCCAGCGCGCAGATCTCCGCGCACGAGCGGTCGAGCGCGATGCAGCGCACCATCATCTTGACGTCTTGTTCGCCCAGGCAGGCGGTCGCACAGTGTTCGCATTCCACGAGGCACGCGTGGCACGCCTCGATGCAGGAGTGGTAGTGGTATTGCTCATGAGCCATGGCGGATTTCCTTTCTGGTTCGGGTTCCCGGCGCCGGCGGCGCGACGGACGAACGGGCGGGCGATGGTCGTCCGTCTCCGGCCACTATACCCGGACCGGCCTCGTCCGCCGCCCGGCCCGCGGCGGGAATCCCGGTGGGGTGCGCGCCGGAGGGGATCCGGGAGCGCATTCCCGATTTCGCCGTGGCGATTCCGCCACGGGCGCGCACCCTCTGCGGCATGCCCGACCGACCGGTCGGCGACCGCGCGGCGAGCGTCCGGGCGGTCGCCGCGACGCTCGGCCTGGACGGCTTCCACGCGGACATCACGCCCGCGCGCAAGCAGGAGATCGTGCGCGAGCACCAGGCGCGCGGCGAGCGGGTGATCTTCGCGGGCGACGGGCTGAACGATGCCCCGCGCTGGCGCGGCGGACGTGGGCGTCGCGATGGGCACCGGCACCGACGTGGCGATGCACAGCGCCGGGCTGGTGCTGGGGAAATGCGACCTCGCCGCGCTGGGGCGGGCCCGCCGGCTGAGCCGCGCCACGCCCCGCAACATCCGGCAGAACCTCTTTTGGGCGTTCGCGTACAACGTGGCCGGCCTGCCGCTCGCCGCGAGCGTGTTCTTCCCGTTCACGGGCTGGCTGCTCAACCCGATGTTCGCGAGCGTAACAATGATCCGGAGTTCGATCACGGTCGTCTTGAACGCGCTCCGTCTGCGCCACGCACAGCTTACCGGCCCAAAGGATGTCCCGGCCGGGACATCCCCCAGGCCCGGCCATGCTTGCTCCCCTTTGCGTCCGCCGGCCCCGGGGTCGGGCAAACGCCTGATTCACAACGCCGCACCCGGCCGGGGAACCTCCCCGCTCCCGCCCACGTCCAACGCGGTATGAAGACCCGCGTCACCCTCGCCCTGCTCGCCATCGGCCTGGCGCTGACCGCCGGGTGCGAAAGCGCCCGGGAGGCCCGCATCCGGCGCAACCCCCACGTCTATGCGCAGCTCGACCCCGAGGCGCAGTATAACATCCAGCAGGGCATCATCGACCTGGGCTACACGCCCGACATGGTGTACCTGGCCCTGGGCGCGCCGGATGAGCGGCGCGAAACGCTGACCGCCGACGGCGTCCGCCAGACCTGGACTTACAGCACCTACTACGAGCGCTACGAAGGCACGCGGCACGTCGGCTACGAGCGCCAGGTCTATTTCGACCGGCATCGCCGGCGCTATCGGATCCACTACGAGCCGGTCTTCGCGGACACCTACAGCCCGCAGCGCGACGAGCGGATCCGCGTGGATTTCGTCAACGGCCGCGTGACGAGCGTCGAGCAGGTTCGCTGACGGCGCGCCGCAGCAGTCCGCGCAGGGCCGGGCGGATGCGGCGCCGGAGCGCGGCATTCGCATAGCCGACCCAGGCGACCGGCGTCGTCAGGTCGAGCGTCACCGCGAGGGGTCCGCCGTCGGGAGATTCGATGATGCATCCCGCCTCGCGCGCGACGAGCGCGGTGCAGAGATCGTAGGGGTGGCAGGTGAGCGCGGATTTCATCCTCAGCTGCGCGAACACCAGGGGACGAAGGTCCGCCACGAAGCGGTCGTGTCCGGCGATAAGCTCGTACAGCTGCCCGCCGCTGGAAATGTATTGATCGTCGAAGACCGCGCGGCCGTTCCCGCCCTCGGGCGCGGCCAGCCCGCGCCAAAGCTCCTCCTCCCAGCCGGCCAGCCGGCCCTTCCCCTCGGGAAAGAACTTCGCGAACGACGCGAACCCGTGCTCGAGCCTCCGGGCGCGCGAGGGTCGCGGCTGGAATTTCACCCGGCGGCCCGACCGAAGGTCGATCCGCGTGGCCGTCAGGCCGCGTCCGCGTACCGCGCTCAGCTGGTCGCCCCAGCCCGCCTTCGTCGTCGGCAGTTCCGTCATGGCCGCGACAAAGATGTCCTCCAGGGTCGTGCGCGGCCCGCGCTGAGGCGCGAGTCCGGCGAGGCTCCAGGCGCTGCGCTTGTCGTGCATCAGCATCCGCGTGCCGTCGATCGGGTCGAGGATCAGCCGGTGGCGGGTCGCCGCGACGGGCGTCCCCCGCGGGAACGTGGTGCCGGGCGCGAGTCCCTCCATGACCAGCTCCACCGGCCAGGTCCGCGGCCAGTGTTCCGCCAGCCAGCGCAGGATCGAGCGCTCGCTCACCCGGTCCACCGCGTAAATGGTGTCCTCGGCCGCGACCGCGGCGACGCGGTGCATCCCGCGCGCGTGCCGGAGGTCGGCGCGGATCCGGTTCTGCAAGGCGCAGAGGAGGCGGCGCGCTCGCTCGGCTTGGGGATCACGCATGACCCAGTCTTTTTCGGCGCGACGGACGAGACGAGCCCGTTCTCCCGGCCCCGCCAGCTCCCGGCGAGGCCCCGCGGCATAATCGTTTCGGGCTAAACCGCTTCCTTTCCCAGCCACAGCTTGCGGGATGTCATACTCCGCGCACTTTTATGACATGGCTTCTACCTCCGCCCCCGCTGCGAGAAAAACCCCGCGGAAAGCATCGCACCGCGGAAAGCCGGAGTCCTCCGCCGCAGACGATCGCGGTTCCGCCAGGCCGGCCGCCACTCGTGCCGCCGCCGGGCCCGGACAAGCCGCCGTCGGGCTGTCGCGGGTTCTCTCGCCCCGCCGCAAGACGACGCAGGCCACCACGATCCAGGAGCTGGCGCTCGAGCAGCTCGCGCATTTCCACGTCGACCCCGCCTCGCCCACGGGACGCCCGCTCCTCGCGCTGGCGGAGCGGCTCTACTCGGCGCACGGCGACGTGATCGAGCTGTGGGAGGCCACCACCCGCGAGCTCGCGCGCCTGCCGCGCGGGGACCGGCTCGCGCTGTTCAACGCGAAGAAGTTCCTGTCCTTCCAGCTGGCGAAGCTCCTCGACACGCTGCAGAACCCGGCGCGCAAGACGCACCAGTCGCTCCAGTACTCGAACGCCACGATGCTGGCCAAGGGCCCGTACCCGGTCTTCGACAACGTCACGGCGATCTTCTCCGCGACGCCCGTCATCACCCGCACCGCGACCTATCTCTACGCCTGCAGCGAGTGGATCGACGACGCGTTCCAAGGCCGCGAGTTCCTCCACGAGATCTACTCGCGGCTGATGAATCCGACGTCGATCTCGCTGGCGAACCACATCGTCGACATCGAGTGCGGGCCGCATGCGGGGGAGTACCTGGCCTGGAACTTCAACTCCGGGATGGGCGCCATCGACGGCATCCTCTCGCACCTGGTCGGACGCGAGGACGTGATCCTCTCCTCCCGCAACATCTACGGCGGCGCCTGGCAGCTCATCCACGACTGGTACGGCAAGCGCGCCAACCTCGACGTCGGCGTCGTCTTCTTCGACGGGTTCACCGCGGAGGACTTCGCCGCCGCGCTGGCGGGGGTGCAAAAGCAGTACGTCACGCGCCTCAAGGCCGGCCGCCGCATCTACGTCTACCTCGAAAGCCCCTGCAATCCGCACGGCGTCTTCCTGGACGTCCCGGGCATCTGCCGCGCCGCGCATGCCGCCGGCCTCACCGTCATCCTCGATTCCACCGTCGGCACTCCCTTCCTGGTCCGCCCCCTCCAGCATCCCGATGGCGCCGCCCGGCCGGACTTCGTCCTGCACAGCTATACCAAGGACCTCACCGGGCACGGCACGACCACGGCCGGCGTGGTCATCGGCCGCAACGAGGAGATGTTCCTGCCGAAGGGCGACACGTCCCCCTCGGGCAAGAGCTGGCACGACACGCTGTTCTGGAACGTCTACTATGTGAAGGGCGCCTTCCTCGACGCGGACAAGGCCTTCGAGGTCCTCACGGGCATGAAGACTCTCGAGGTGCGCATGCTGAAGAAGTGCATCAACACCGTGATCTTCGCGCGCTGGCTCGCCTCCCATCCGCGGGTGACGGTCCGCGGGCCCGCGAATCCACGCGACCCGAACCGCGCGACCGCCGCACAGCTCTCCTACCTCGGCCTGCCCGCGCCGCTCTTCACGATCAATTTCGAGTCGGCCGGCCTGTCGCGCCTGGGCCTCGAGCGCTTCTTCGACTCGCTCGCCCCGATGTTCGGCCACATGGTGTCGCTCGGCCAGAGCAACACCCTCGTCCTGTGCCCCGCCCTCACCTCGCACAGCGAGCTGAGCCCCGCCGCGCTCAAGGAGGCCGGCATCACGCCGACCACGATCCGCATCGCGGTGGGCGACGAGTCGCCGCGCGAGCTGATCGGCGATTTCCTCGAGGCCGCGCGCACGGCGATCGATCCGGAGCTCCCCGGCTTCAGCGGAAGGTTCCTGCAGGGCGCGGAGATCGACCGGCTGGTCGACGAAGTTTACACGGAGATCCACACCCGCCACGCCAAGGCCCAGCCCCGGTTCGCGGAATCGGTGAGGTAGCGGCGGCAACTTTTCCCCGCAGACGCTCGGAGCCAATGACGGTCGGGCCCACGACCCGCTGGCTCCGAGCGCCAGCGGGGGATCCCGGCCGCGGGACGACCCGCCGCTCGTTCAGCGCGCCGCGGGGCCAGGGACGACCGACTCGCGTTTCAGCTCGCGGGTCATGAGCGCCAGCAGGGCATCGGCGGGCTTCCGGCCCGCGAAAAGGATGGCGTGCACCTCGGCGAGGATGGGCGCGCTGATGCCGCGCTCCCGGCACAGCCCCGCGAACGCCTCGGTCGTGCGGTGGCCCTCGACCACGGTCCGGCGGCCGGCCAGGAGGCTTTCGACCGAATGGCCCGCGCCGATCTTCTCGCCGAACTCCCGGTTGCGGCTCCAGGCGCCGTGGCAGGTCGCGACGAGATCGCCGAATCCGCTCAGGCCGTAGAACGTCTCGCGCTGGGCGCCGAGGGCCTCGCCGACGCGGACCATCTCGGCCAGGGCGCGCGTGATCAGGGCGGCCTTGGCGTTGTCCCCCAGCTTCAGGCCGTCGCAAAGGCCCGCGGCGATCGCGTAGATGTTCTTGAGGCAGGCGCCGTATTCCGCCCCCGCGACGTCGCTGCTCGTGTAGAGCCGGAGCGAGGGCCCGCTCATCGCGGCCTGCACCTCGCGGACGAACGGCTCGTCGCGCGCCGCTGCCAGGACCATGGCCGCGGGCAGACCGGCGGCGACCTCGGCGGCGTTGGTCGGCCCGGTGAGCGTCGCCACGTTCACGCCCGGCACGGTCTGCGCGATGATCTCGCTCGGACGCAGGTGCGTGCCGGTCTCCAAGCCCTTCACGAGGCTGAGGAAAAGCTGGAGGCGCGCCGCCTCGCGAACGACGCCGGCGATCCGCTCGCACCAGGCGCGCAGGGCCTGGGACGGGCTGGCGATGAAGACCGCCTCGGCCGGCCGCAGCGCGGCGCGCAGGTCGCTCGTCACGGCGAGGCCGTCGGGCAGCCGCAGCCCCGGCAGGTAATCGCGGTTTTCCCTCGCGCGGCCGACGGCCGCCGCGTGCTCCGGCCGGCGGGTGACGAGCGTCACGCCCTGGCCGCGGCGCGCGAGGTGGGCCGCCACGGCCGTGCCCCACGCCCCGGCGCCGACGACCGCGAATTGCATTGGGCGTGGGTCGGCCACAGGGCAGCTCAGGACTTCAGGAACGCCGGGATCCGCTCGCCGGCGAGCACAGCGTCGAAGCTCTCCCGGGGGTTGACCAGTTCAAAACGGGATCCGGACACGAGCACCTCCGCCGGCAGGCAGCGGCTGTTGTAGCGGCTGGCCATCGCGAACCCGTACGCGCCGGCGCTCATGAAGGCGACGACCTCGCCCTCGCCGAGCGCCTGGACCGTGCGGTCCTTCGCGAAGCAGTCGCCGCTCTCGCAGATCGGGCCGACGAGGTCCGCGGTCAGCGCGGGGCGCGCGGTGTCGCGCAGCAGCGGCACGAGCTCGTGGTAGGCCTCGTACATCGCGGGGCGCACGAGGTCGTTCATCGCGGCGTCGAGGATGAGGAAGTTCTTCCCGGAGCCGCGCTTGAGGTACTCGACGCGGGAAAGCAGCACGCCGGCGTTGCCGACCATGAAGCGGCCGGGCTCGAGCAGGATCTGCAGGCCGAGCGGCCGGAGGAGCGGCAAGAGCGCGGCCCCGTACGCCTCGGGCGTCAGCGGACGCTGGCCTTCCGGCTTGGCGTCCCACCATTCCCTCGCGCCGCTGGCGAGGGCGTCCTGGTAGACGATGCCGATGCCGCCCCCGATGCTGAAGTAGCGGATGCCGTGCGCGCGCTTCAGCTCGTGGACGAAGGGCAGCACCTTCTGCACGGCCTCGACGAACGGCCCGACGGTGGTCAGCTGCGAGCCGATGTGCATCTGCACGCCCTTGATCTCGAGGTGCGGGAACTTCGCCGCCGCCGCGTAGGCTGCGGCCGCCGCGTCGAGCGGGATGCCGAACTTGTTCTCGCTCTTGCCCGTCGTGATCTTCGCGTGGGTCTTGGCGTCGACGTTCGGGTTGACCCGGATCGCGATCGGCGCCTTGCGGCCGAGCTGGCCGGCGACGTGGTTGATCCGGGCGAGCTCGGGCTCGCTCTCGACGTGGAAGCCGAAGACGCCCGCCTCGAGCGCGAGGCGGATCTCGGCCTCCGACTTGCCCACGCCGGCGAAGACGCTGCGCCGGGCGTCACCGCCGGCGGCCAGCACGCGGCGAAGCTCGCCGCCGCTGACCAGGTCGAAGGCCGCGCCGAGGTTCGCGAAGTGCCGGAGCACCGCGAGGTTGGAGTTCGCCTTCATCGCGTAGCAGATGCTCAGGTCGAGGCCGGCGAGGCTGGTCGCCAGCCGTCGGTAATTGTCGGCGATGGTCTGCGCGCTGTAGACGTAGGTGGGGGTGCCGTGGAGCTGCGCGACGGCCGCGAGGTCGACGTCCTCGCAGTGCAGTCTCTGGGCAACGTAGCGGAAATGGTGCATCGGAGCGGTTCGGGTGGGACGGGAGGCGAAGAACTTGGGAAGACCGGGGGGCCGCGTCCAGCCGTTCCTTGTCGCGGTAAAGCTCGGGTGAAAGCCGGCCGGAACCCCCTTTCGCATTGAAACCGAGCCCTTTCTGCCCGAACTAGGCCTCCGCATGACGCGCTTTCTCCGCCGCCTCCTCGACCGCCTGCCGGCGCGCTCGCGCGTGCGGACGGACCGTCGGCTGCGCGTGACGCATGCGCGCCACGCCCAGTTCGTGAGCTTCCTGGAAAGCAGCGGGTACCGCACCCACAACCCGGACCGCTACGAGCAGAGCCTCCGGCGGCGCCGGGCCGTGAAGCGCGCCCTGTACTGGCTGTCGGCGTTCGGCGCCTCTTGGATCGTGATCGAGAGCGCCAAGGCGTTGACGCTCTTCTGAGCGGGATCGGACGGCGGCCTGCCCCAAAGGGTGTAGGAACCCCCCCGTGTAGCGGCCGGAATTGACGCCGCCTGTGCCGGCGCTTGCATCGAGGGATGAGTACCCCGCCGGCCGCCGCCGCGAAACCCTCTTGGTTTCAGCGTTTTCTGAGCCTGATCGAGCGAATCGGCAACCTGCTGCCCAACCCCTCGACCCTGTTTGCCATCCTCGCCGCCATCGTGGTGGTGCTCTCGTGGGTGTTCAGCCGGATGGGCGTGTCGGTCACGCATCCCGCGACCGGGCAGGCGGTGCAGGTCGTCAACCTGCTCAATCTCGAGGGGCTGCAGCGCATGCTCACGCAGCTGGTGCCGAACTTCGTGGGCTTCCCGCCGCTGGGGACCGTCCTGGCCTGTCTTGTGGGCATCGCCGTGGCGGAACGTTCCGGCCTGATCACCGCGGCGCTGCGGCTGATCGTCCTCGCCACGCCGCGGCGCTGGCTGGCGGCGGTCGTGGTCTTCGGCGGCATCCTGTCGCACTCGGGCGCCGACGTCGGGTACGTGCTCTTCGTGCCGCTCGGGGCCGCCATGTTCCATGCGGTCGGCCGGCATCCGCTGGCCGGGCTGGCCGCGGCCTTCGCCGGCGTGTCCGGCGGCTTCAGCGCGAACCTCGTCCTCGGCACGATCGACGCCCTCCTCGCGGGCATCACGCAGGCGGCCGCCGGCGTGGTCCGGCCCGGAATCACCGTCAACGCCGCGGCCAACTGGTATTTCCTCATCGCCGCGTCGTTCCTCATCACGGGCATCGGCGCGTGGGTCACGGAAAAGATCATCGAGCCGCGCCTCGGCGCGTACCGCGGCGACGCCAAGCCCGAGCCGATCAAGGCCCTCGGCGACGGGGAAAAACGCGGGCTCCTCTTCACCGCCGTCGCCCTGGTCGCCTTGACGGCGCTCATCGTCTGGGGGGTGGTGCCGCGGGACGGCTGGCTCGTCGACGCGTCCCGCACCTACGGCAGCCTGCGGGACCAAGTGCTCGGCTCGTACCTCATCCGCGGGCTGATCTTCTTCATCTTCTTCTACGGGCTCGTCGCGGGCCTCGCGTACGGGATCGGCGCGCGCACGCTGCGCAACGACAACGACGTCGTGCGCGGCATGGACGCCTCCATCTCGACCATGGGGTCCTACATCGTGATGTCGTTCTTCGCCGCCCAGTTCCTCGCCTATTTCAACTGGACCAACCTCGGCACGGTCATGGCGGTGAAGGGCGCCGGCCTCATCCGAGGACTCGACCTCCAGGACAGCCCGATGCTGCTGATGGTCGCGCTGGTGCTCTTCACCGCCACGGTGAACCTGATCATCGGCAGCGCCTCGGCGAAGTGGACGCTGCTGGCGCCGATCTTCGTCCCGATGTTCA
>DASPMS010000058.1:0-81156 GCA_035626915.1 Opitutaceae bacterium | reverse complement strand
CGCCCAGCCCGCCGAAGCGGCGCGCAAGGGCGGCGGCTGCGGCCGCGCCGTCGGTCGCCGGCGCCGGCGCCCCGGCGCGGAAGGTGAAATTGCAGCGGGCGCACTGGAGGACACGCACGCCGTGGCTCGAGAACGAGTAGTGGGCATGCGAGCCCTGGCACACCGGACAGCGGGCCGGCTGGAGCGGCGGCGCCGACCTGGCCGGCCGGCCGCCGGGCGCGGCGCCGTCCGTGGCCGGGCCCGAGTCGTTCCGAAGCGCGGCCGGCACGGTCATGAGGTCAGAGCCGGTAGCCCGCCGCCGCCGCGTCGTTCGCGAACATCTTCACGGTGTCGAGCGAGAGCGCGGTCAGGTCCGTCCCGAGCATCTTCGCGGCCTTGGCGAGGATGTCATGGGTGACCGTAACGATGGCGCAGCCGGACTGCTCCGCCTGGATGATGTTCAGGACCTCGCGAATGCTCGCCCACAGGAGCTCGGCCTTCGGCTGCCGGGCGAGGAGTTGCAGGCTCTCGCGCATGATCGGCATCGGGTCGACCCCGGTGTCCGCGATGCGGCCGGCAAACACCGACACCACGGCCGGCACGGCCGGGTTCAACACGCCGGCGACGGCCCGGACCTGGGCGGTCGTGAGCAGCGCGGTCACGTTCAGCTGGAGCCCCTCCTGGGCGAGCTCGCCGATGAGCGGCACGGAGGATTCGCCGCGGGAATTCGTGATGGGAATCTTGACGTAGACGTTGCGTCCCCATCCCGCGATCTTCCGGGCCTGGCGCTTCATCTCGGGGAAATCGTCGGCGAAGACTTCGAGGGAGATCGGCTTGGCGGTGACCGACTGGAGGATGTCGCGGGCAAAAGCCTCGTAGTCGCCGATCCCGGCCTTGCGCATCAGCGTCGGGTTCGTGGTCAGCCCCTGGATGTAGGGCTTCGCGTACAGATCGAGGATGCCGGCCCGGTCGGCGCCATCGGCGAAGATCTTGATCTTGAGGCCTGAGAGGGATCGCATGGCGTTGTCCGAGATGAAGCCTCAGCGGCTCACGGTGCGGCAAGGATAAAGCCCGCCGCTTCCGGCAGGCTGCGCGCAGACGCGTGGGGCGGGCGGTGCGGCGGCGGCTCGGCGTAGCCGCGATCGATCAGGATGGTGCGGCATCCGGCGGCGTGGCCGGCGCCGATGTCGCCCGCGCGGTCACCGACCATCCAGCTGCGCGCGAGGTCGAGCCCGAGGGCGGTCGCGGCGTCGAGCAGCATCCCGGGCGCGGGCTTGCGGCGCCGGTTTTCCGGATGCTCCAGCCCCTGGCCCGGCGCAAAGCAGGCCTCGATGCGGTCGATCGCGGGGATCAGCCGGCGCAGCTCCGCGTGCATGGCCGCGACCACGGCCTCGGACTGCGTGCCCCGGCCGACGTCGGGCTGGTTGGTCACGACGACCAGCGCGAACCCGGCGGCCTTGAGCCGGGCGCAGGCTTCGGCCACGCCCTCGTAGAGCGCGAATTCTCGAAGGGTGGCCGGCGGGAAAGGGCGGCCGTCGCGCACCTGCGCTCGGTTCAGGGTGCCGTCGCGGTCGAGGAACACCGCCGGCCGGCCGGGGGGGCGGCGGTTCACGGCTGGGCCGGAGCGACCGATTCCCATTTCGTCTGGTTAACCTTCAGGGAGGGATGCGAGACGAACAGGTGCCAGATCACCGCCTGGAACGCCTCGGAGTGGGGCGTGATATTGTTCGGGTTGACCGTCGGCACGATCACGCAGGCGTCGGCAACCAGCGCCGTGTGGCCGCCGTCCTTGCCGACGATGCCGATCACGCGCGCGCCGACCTGCTTGGCAAGCTGCAGGGCGGCGACGAGGTTCGGCGAGACGTTCCTGGCGAGGTTGCCGCCGCCGACGGAAAGGACCAGCACCGCGTCCTTCGCGCCGATGCGGCTGCCGCGAAGCCATTCCACGAACACGGTCGCCCAGCCCTCGTCGTTCGTGCGGGCGGTGAGCTCGGACACGTTGTCCGTCGGCGCGTAGGCCTCGAAGCCGGCGATCTTCCGGAAGTCGTTCACGGCATGCGAGGCGTTGGCGGCGCTGCCGCCCACGCCCAGGATGAAAAGGCGGCCGCCGCGATCGCGGACCCCGCGCAGCTCGGTGACGCAGCGCTCGCAGTCGGCCGCGTTCAGGCGGGAGACGATGTCGGCGGTTTCCTTGAGGTGCTGTTCGGAGTAGGACATGGGGAACGGGCGCACGATGGCGGGGCGGCCGGCAAAAGGCGATGCTCGGATGGCGCCGGGCGCCCGGAAAGAAGGCCGGCCCCGGGCGGCGATTAGCGGCGGCCCGCGCGCCTAACGCGCCCGACCGACCTCGCGCGATGCGACGACGTTCGTGTAGCCGCCGGCGGGCAGCTCGGCGGCGAGGGCGGCCAGGCGGCACGGTTCCGCGTGCCCCGGGCGGGTCGGACGCAGCCGCAGGGCGCGCAGCAGCTCGTCCAAGGCCGCCACGGTCGTGCCGGCGCGCTCGAGCCCGTGGGGCCAGAACTCGAAAAAGACCTGCAGGCCGGGGTTCGCCTCGAGCAGCCCGCCCACGCCGCGGAGCGCCTCGCCCTCCCATCCCTGCACGTCCATCTTGATGAAGTCGACCCGGCGGCCGCGCAGGGCCTCGTCCAGCGCGCGGACCGGCACCGTGTCGCGGTCGGCGTGCCAGCCCGTGCCGGTGTCGGCGCCCAGCCGGTTGTCGCCCGAATTGAGCGCGTTTCGCTGGAGCAGCGCCTGGCCGCTCCCGCCGCCGGCGGCGCAGGGGAAGACCTCCGCCTGCGCGGCGCCGTTGGCCGCCAGGTTCTCGCGCAGCGCGCCGAGCATGAGCGGGTCGGGTTCGAAGGCATAGACGCGGCCCGCCGGACCCACCAGGCGCGCCAGGTGCAGGGTGTAGAGCCCGATGTTCGCCCCGACGTCGGCGACGTGCATCCCCGGCCGGACGGCCCCGGCGAGGTACGCGCGGTCCGCGCGGCCCATCCGTCCGATCCGGTGCAGCCAGAGATAGAGCGCGCGGTCGAGGGTGGGCGCGCGGAGGCGGAAGTCCCAGACCGCGATCCGGCGGCGCCAGAGCGGAAGCCGGTTGAGCGCGGCCAGGACGGAACTCGGCTTCATGCCCGCAGCGTTCAGGTGAATTTGAGCTTGCGCGCGGCGAACGCGACCATGCGCAGGAGCAGCCACCCATGGCGCCACCGCTGGATGTTGGTCGTCCCGTACGTCCGCTCGCGGTACCGGATCGGGACGTCCGCGATCTTGAGGTTCAGGCGGGCCGCGCCGAACAGCAGGTCGAAGTCGCCGAAGGGGTCGAAATCCCCGAAGTACGCGCGATTGGCGGCGATCCGCTCGTAGTGCGCGCGGGTGAGGACCTTGGTGCCGCAGAGGGTGTCCTTGACCGGCTGGCCCAGCAGCCACGTGAAGATGAGCCCGAATCCCTTGTTCGCGCACAGGTTGAGAAACTGCATCGCACGCTCGTCCATCGGGTACACCAGCCGCACGCCGTTGGCGAAGTCCGCGCGCCGGGTTGCGATGACGTCGTAGAACTTGGGCAGCTCTTCCGGCGGCATCGTGAGGTCCGCGTCCAGGATCATGAGGATGTCGCCGGTGGCGGCCATGAAACCGGCGCGCACGGCATCGCCCTTGCCGCGCCCGGTCTGGCGCAGCGCCTTGATGCGACGCTGCGGGTTGTCGCGCACGACCTGTTCGATCCGCGCCCACGTGTCGTCCCGCGAGTGCCCCTCCACGAAGATCAGCTCGGTCCCGGCGCCAAGCTCGGGGGTGCGCGCGACCGCGGCCGCGATGTTGCCCGCCTCGTTCCGCGCCGGGATGACGACCGAGACGCTCGCCGCCCGGGCCGGCGCGGCGAGCCGCAAGGGCCGGGCCACGCAGAAGACGGTGAGGCAGAACCAGCCCGCGAGCGGCGCGACGAGGCGGTTGAGGACCAGGTCGATCCCGAGCAGGCGCACCGGACACAGCAGGCGCGGCTGCGTGGAAACCGGCTCCCAATCGGCAAGGCGGAGCAGGTTGTGCACGTCCGCGCTGCTGAGCCAGCTGCTCTGGGGCTGCGGCGATTTCAGCCCGAGCAGCCGCGCCGCGCCCAGCAGCGGGCGCCACAGCGAGGAGTGGAAATTGAGGATCAGTCGCGTGTCGGCGTGCGAGACCCGCCGGAGCTGCTCGAACATGCGCTGGACGTCGGCCGCGAGATTCAGCGTGTCGGACACGATGATGCAGTCGTACGGGCCGGCGAGGTCGAGGGCCTCCCCGGCCTGGACGTGAAAGTCGGCGTCGGGCACCCGGGCCCGGGCCGCGGCGACCTGCGCGGCGGAAAGGTCGATCCCGGTCTTGCGCCCCGCCTGAAGGCGCGCGAGCAGCTCGCCGGACCCGCACCCGATCTCGAGGACCGACGCCTGGGCCGGGATCAGGAGGTTCAGGTAGTGGGCGAGCAGGTCGCGGTAACTCCGCGCCGCCCAGCCCAGCCGCACCGGCGCCCGGTCGTAGAAGGACCGCGTCCGCTCGAGGTGCGCCGCGGTCGGCTCGGGCAGAGTCGCGTTCAAGGCCCCTCCTTCCGTAGCACGACGAGCAGCCGCGCCGCGAAGATCCGTGGGGCGATCGCGGCCAGCCGGTCGAGCCGGCGCATCACGTGCTGCAACGCGGGGCCGCCGAAGCGGGGCCCGGAGAATCCGCCGGAGGCAAAGTAGGCGAACGAGGCGAGCGGGCGGACCTCGCGCAGGTGCCAGCCCTCGAGCCGGTCGCGCGCCTCGCCCCACCAGAACATCCGCGTCGCCGAGCCCTGGGCGGCGAAATAGCCCGCCTGCTCCGGCTCGAACCCGGGCGGCGCGTCCCAGGCCAGCGCATCGTGCAGCCGCACCGGCTCGTGGTGAAAACACGTGTAGACCAGCCGGCCCACCCAGCTCGCCGCGGGCTCGAACAGGATGAGGCGCCCTCCCGGCGCGAGGACGCGGTGGAACTCGCGCAGCGCCGTGCCGGGGTACCGCAGGTGGTGCCAGACGTCGAAAAGGATGAGGTGCGACACGCTGCCGGCCGCGAAGGACAGCCGATAGGCGTTCTCCTGCCGGTCGAGCCACGGGTTCGCGAACACATCCGTCGTCAAGCACTGGGGAATCACGGCCTTGATGTTGCCCATGCCCGAGCCGAGCTCGACCACGGGTCCCGGAATGGCGGAGTCAATCTCCGTCGCGATGATGCGGTAGAAGTCCTCATAGACCTCGCGCAGTATCGGCTTCCGGGACCAGACCTCGCGGTTGCGCCGGATCTCGACGTTGTGCTGCTCGATGGCGTGGGGCGCCGTGCTCATGGGGCGAGGTGCCGACGGAGCGCGGAAACCGGCGGGACCGGGCGTGCCCCGGCGATCGCGGGGCACGCCGTGCAGCTGAGATGTTCGACGATCGGAAGCTCCATCAGGAAAGGGCAGGTACCAACCAGCTGCCCGTGCGGGTGGCAATCCGGCTTTTGAACCGGTCCAGTCACCCACGGCGGGACGGCCTAGCGGCGCAGCCGGGCGTCGAGCTCGGCGAGCCCGGCCGGCGATCCGATCTCGTAGAACCGCTCCCGGACCTCGTAGCCGGCCAGCTGGCCGCGCTCACAGAGCGCCGTTTGCACGGCGGCCAGGTCGACGACGTCGTCGCGCGGCCAGCCGGCGAAGGCCGCCGCCTCGAACGCGAGCAGCCCGTAGTCGATGTGCTTCATCTCGGGGCGCCGCTCCCGCTTGGAGTACAGCCGGATGACGCCGTCCTCGAACCAAACGTTGCTCGCGTCGAACCGCCCGCGGTTCTCATAGACGGTCATGAGCGCGGGCCGGCCGGAGGCGAGGAAGGCGGCGCCGACCGCGCGGTAGTCGACGGGCAGATAGGAATCGCCGTAGAGGACGAGGAAGCGCTCGCCGAGGAGCGGCAGCGCCCGGATGAGCGCCCCGCCGGTGCCGAGCAGCCGCGGCCCGTCGAAGGAGTACCGGATGGAGACGCCGTGCCCGCGGCCGTCGCCATAACGCTCGGCGATTTGCTCGCCGAGGTGGCCGACGCAGAGGACCAGGCGGGTGAGGCCGGCCGCGCGGAGCAGCCGCAGCTGGTGCGAGAAGAACGGCTCGCCGGCGACCTCGACGAGCAGCTTCGGGGTCCTTTCGGTGACCGGCCGGAGGCGCGTGGCCAGGCCGCCGGCCAGGATGGCCACGGGGAGGTCGGCGGGGTCCATGCCTAGTTCTGGACGACGATCTTGGTGCCCTCGAAGTCGAAACGGAAGCGGACCTCCTGAAGCCCCTGCTCCCGCATCGCGTGCCGCAGCCGGGCCTTGTCCGCCGCGTAGAACATGAGGAAGCCGCCTCCTCCGGCTCCGATCAGCTTCCCACCCAGCGCGCCGTGGCCCATGGCGTGGTCGTACCAGCCGTTGATCCGGTCGTTGCTCACGCCGGCACTGCGCGACTTTTTCCGCTGCCAGTGGATGTCCATCAGGCGGGCAAACCCCTCGAGGTCGCCAGACTCGAGCGCGGCGAGCGACCGGTACCCGAGCTCCTTGGTGAAATGCAGGTTCTCGATCATCGCGGTGTCGTTCCGTCGCGACTTGTCGTCCTGGTCCTTGAGGATGGTCGACGCCGCGCGGGAGTAGCCCGTGAAGAAGAGCAGCAGGTTGTCCTCGAGGTTGAAAAGCGTCTCTTCGGAGATCTTGCACGGGCGATATTCGACGCGGCCGTCGGGATGGAAGGTGAATGCCGTGATGCCGCCGACCGCGGCGATGTACTGGTCCTGCTTCCCGATCGGCTCGCCCAGCCGGTCGATCTCGATGTGGCAGGCTTGCTCCGCGAGTTCGGCCGGCGAGATCAGGTTCATGCGCGAGGCATGCAGGACCTTGAGCAGCGCCGTGGTGAAGCTGCCGGACGAGCCGAGGCCGGTGCCGCCGGGAATGTCGGCCATGGACGTGAGCTCGAGGGAACGGCCGTCGAGTCCAAGCAACGCGAACGCCTCGCGGATGATCGGGTGCTCGAGCTGCGCGGCGTCGGGGACCCGCTCGAGCTTGGAGTATTTCACGATGAGGTCCGGCACGAACGTCCGATGCAGCGTGAGGTAAACGTACTTGTCCATCGCGGCGGCGACGAGGAAGCCGCCGTGTTCCCGGTAGTACGAGGGCAGGTCGGTGCCGCCGCCGCCGAGGGAGATTCGAAGGGGGGAACGGGCGATGATCATGGGTGATGCGACGGCGGTTGGCTTCCGGTGGAATCCACGGCATAGCCGGAAGCCCGGTAGATGGTCTCGACGATCTCCAGGATGCGGATGTCGCGGACGAGCCCGGGATTCGGCGGGTTGTCGAGGATCTCGGACTCGAAGGCGGCAAGCTCGGCCGCCCAGGAGCCGTCGGACTGCGGGTAGTCCCAGACGGTCGTTTCAGGGGGGCCCATCTGGGGGAGCATGCGGTGCCAGGTGCAGCGCTCGACGCCGTAGCTGCCGCCGAGGCCGTCGACCGCGATCTTGCCGTCGCGTCCGTATATCTCGAGGGAAAACAGGTTCTTCCACTCCGTGCAGCTGACGTGCAGCCAGGCGGTCTGGCCCGCCGCGGTGCGCAGCGATAGGAACGCGTTGTCGTCCACCTCCATATCCCAGTAATAGGTCGCCGCATGCCCTTCGACGGTGGCGAAATCGCCCAGGAACCAGGACGCCAGGTCGATCAGGTGCACGCCCTGGTCGATCAGTTCGCCTCCGCCGGACAGGGCCGGGTCGGCGCGCCATTCGCGGTCGTATCCCTTCCGGCCGCCGTGGCCATAGCGCCCGCGCAGGAACATCAGCGGGCCCGTGGCGCCGGAGTCGACGAGGGCGCGCGCCTGCTGGAGCGCGGGGTGATACCGGTGATTGTATCCGATCCGCACGCGGGTGCCGGACCGGGCCCGGATCTCCTCGACGGCGCGGAGCTGCGCGGCGGACAGCGCGCCGGGCTTCTCGACGAGCACATGCTTGCCGGCGGCGAGCGCCGCCTGCGTGATCGGGGCCAGTCCGGCATTGAGCGTGGCGACCACGACGATGGTCACCGCGGGATCGCGCAGCGCGGCCTGCACGTCGGTCACGGCCCGGCAACCCGGCGTGGCTGCGGCCAGGGCCTCGGCGCGGGCGGCGTCGAGGTCGCAGGCGTAGCGAAGCTGGCCAGGCCGGAGGCCCGCGGCGCGCTTGCGGCCGATCAGGCCGCATCCGACGATCGCGTACCGGGGGAGGGGGGCGGAGGGCGCGGCCATGGTCAGGGAGCCGCCTGGCGGCCGCGGTCCTCGGGCACGATCCGGCGCAGGGTGTACACGTCGCCTTGGGCGAGCGTGCGCAGCTGCTCCGGCTGCTTCCAGGGATCCCACTGCGCGCTGAGCAGCTTCCCGGTCACGCCCTCGCTCTCCGGCCCGGCGAGAAAGACGCAGAGTGCGGCGCCGAGCCGCGGATCGACGGCGCCTTCCTCGGCCCATTTCCTGTTCCGGGCGAAAAACTCCGCGCCGGCCCGGTCCGGGCCCGCCGCGACGACCTGGTCGGTCAGGCGCGTCCGCAACGCGCCGGGCGCGACCGCGTTCACCGCGATGCCGAACTCGCGCAGCTCCTCCGCCAGGGTCTCGGTGAGGCGCACCAGCGCGGCCTTCGTGGCGGCGTAGGAGGCGAACCGCGGCATCGGGTTGGTGGCGCCGCCGCCGGAGACGTTGATGATGCGCCCGGAGCGGCGCGGTTTCATCCGGCGCATCGCCTCCTGGCAGGCGAGGAGCGGGCCGGTGAGGTTGATCTGGAGCGCCTGCTGCCATTCCGCGAGCGGGATCTCGTCGGTCGGACCGATCGGGCCGTAGATGCCGGCGTTGTTGACGAGGATGTCGAGCGGTCCGAACGCGTCGGCGCGGGCGAACAGCCGGGCGACGTCCTCGGGACTCCCGACGTCGCACACCACCCCGGCCACGTGCCCGCCGGGAGCGGCGGCGCGCAGCTCGGCCTCGGCGCGCGCGACGTCCGCCGGCTGGCGCGCGCAGAAGACCACGCGGGCGCCCTCCGCCAGCAGGGCCTCCACGACATGGCGGCCGAAGCCCTGGGTGCCGCCGGTGACGATCGCGTTGCGCCCGGAAAGTTTCATGCAGGTGTGCCGACGGCGATGTACCGAACGCCCGCGGCGCCCGCTAGATTTTTCTCGAGGAAGCGGTTCGCGTCGAGGACGAGCGGGGACCGGAGCCGGCCCGCCAGTTCGCGCCAGTCCCACGTGCGGAACTCGGGCCAGGCCGTGCAGACCACGACGGCGTCGGCCCCGTCCAGGGCCTCCTCCGGCCGGCTGGCCAGGGCGACGAAGCCAAGCTCGGGCGGCAGGAGCGGTCGGGCGGGATCGAACGCGCGCACCGCGTAGCCGGACTCCCCCAGCGCCCGCGCGAGTTCCACGGCCGAGCTGCGGCGCAGCGTGTCGGTGCCGGGCTTGTACGTCAGCCCGAGCAACGCGACGGTCCGTCCGGCCGACGGAGGCAGCAGGGCCTGGAGCCGGGCGAGGGCCCATCCGCGGTGCCGGTCGTTGCTGCGCTTGATCGCGGGGAGCAGCTCGACCGCGCGCCCCTCCCGGGCCGCGAGCGCCGTCAGCGTGACCACATCGCGCGCGAGCGTGCCGCCGGCAAAGGCGCCGCCGGGCGAAAGGTACGCTTTCGGGCCGATGCGGCTCTCGCTCTTCAGGCCCTCCTCGACCTCCTTGGCGTCGGCGCCGGTCGCCTCGCAGATCTGCGCGACCTCGTTCATGAACGTGATCGAGAGGGCGAGGAAGGCGTTGATCGCGTGCTTCGTCATCTCGGCGGACTCGGGCCGCATCCAGACGATCGGCGCGGCGAAGGGCGCGAACAGCGCGGCCAGCTCGGCGCGGCTCCGGTCGTCGCGGCAGCCGACGACGATGCGGTCGGGCCGCTGGAAGATCGCCAGCGCCTGGCCGAGGCGGAGGTTTTCGGGCGAGCAGGCGACGCGGATCGTGCGCGCGGCGAATTCCCGCTCGAGCCGGGCGCACGTCCCGACCGGCAGCTGGGAAGAGACCAGCACGAGCGCCCCGGGCGCGAGGTGCGCGGCGGCCGCCCGGACGTCCGCGAGCACGCGCTCGACATCCGCCTGGTCGTTCTCGTCCACCGGCGTGTCCCAAGCCACCCACAGCAGGTCGGCGCCCGCAGCCGCAGCCGCGGCGTCCGTCGTGAAGGTCAGGCGCCCCGCGTCGATGCCTTCGCGGAGCAGCGCGTCGAGGCCGGGCTCGGAGATGGGGGCGCGGCCCGTGCGTAGCTGGGCGACATTGGCTTCGTCGCGATCGAGCCCGACGACCTGGAAATGCCGGGCGCAGCAGGCGGCGGTTACGCACCCGAGGTGCCAGAGGCCGAGCACGACGAGTTTCATGCTCAGCGGCGGGCCTCGTAGACCCAGCGGTTGGCCTGCAGCCAGCGCAGCGTGTGCTGGACGGCCTCCGCGATGGTCAGCCGCGGCTTCCAGCCGGTGGCCTGGATCTTGCGGGTGTCGAGGAAGATGAACGGATTGTCGCCGATCCAGCCCCGGTCGCCGCCGGTGTACTCGAGCCGCGGCGCGAGGCCGAGCTCGCGGCAGATGAGGGCGATGCTCTGGTTGACCTCCACGTATTCCGGCGTGCCGAGGTTGTACACCTGGGTGCGGTGCTTCGCGCCGCGCGCCGTCCGCCGGCCGATGACGTGAAGCATGGCGTCGACGCAGTCCTGCACGTACAGGTAGCTCTTGCGCTGGCGCCCGTCCCCGAGGACCCGCAGCCGGTCCGGGTGGTCCAGCAGCTGCCGGTAGAAGTCGAACACGTGCCCGTGGGTGTAGCGCTCGCCGAGGATGGAGACGAAGCGGAAGAGGTAGGCCTCGTCGAGCTGGCCGCCCTCGGCATAGGACGAGATCAGGCCCTCGCCCGCGACCTTCGAGGCGGCGTAGAGGGAGGTCTGCACGGGGAACGCGTCGTCCTCCGGCGTGGGCCGGTCCGGCGTCACGAGCGCCTCGCCGTAAACCGAGCCGGTGGAGGAGAAGGCGACCCGCCGCACGCCGTTCGCGCGCATCGCCTCGAGCACGTTGAACGTCGCGAGCGTATTCTGCTCGAGGTCCTTCCGCGGATGCGCCCAGCCGTCCTTGATGTCCGCGTTGGCGGCGAGGTGGAACACGAAGTCAGCCCCCCGCATCGCGGCGGTCAGCGCGGGCAGGTCCAGGTTGTCGCCGTGGACGAAGCGGAAGCGCGGCTGGGCCCGGGCGCCCTCGAGGAAGCGCTCCTGTCCCGTGGCGAGGTTGTCCCAGCCGACGACGGTCGCGCCGTCCGCCAGGAGGCGGTCGACGACGTTCGAGCCGATGAAGCCGGCGGCGCCGGTGACGAAGGCGGTTTTCATGCTTGGAGGCCGGCGACCGGGCGCGGGACGAGGGCGTAGCCGATGCAGAGGTTGCAGGACCACAGCGGCACGCCCAGCGGGAAGAAAGAGCGCGCCTCGATCCGGAAGTACGGCGCGAGCTCGGCCAGGATCTCGGGGACCAGGTTGATATGCTCCCGGCGATAGAATTCCTCGTAGGGGGCGGAGAAATGGCGGTACCAGAGCCGCTCGGCCGAGAGCTTGCGCGCGAGCGAGTAAGCCGGGCTGCCCTCGGTCGGGATCACGATGAGCGCCTGCCCGGAGGCCTTGTTCGCCAGGCGGTGCAGCTCGGCGATGCAGGCCGGGAGGTCGGGCAGGTGCTCGAGGACGTGGATCGCCAGGATGCGATCGAAATAGCCGTCGGGAAAATCCATGCGCCGCTGGCAGTCGCCGACGACCGTGTTCACACGCGGGAAGCGGGCCCGGATCTGGGCCGCCATGTTCTCGCGGTATTCATTGCAGTAGTAACCGCGCTCCTGGTCCGGTGTGAGCGCCTCGTATTCGAGGTGCTCCCCGAGACCGGCGCCGATCTCGAGGGTCGTCCGGAAGCCCGGGCGCGTATGGCGGACGGGGAAAGTGTGGTTGAACTTCTCGACGAGCCCGTAGCGGGGGCGGCTGGCCAGTTCCTCGTGCCACAGCCGCATGAAGGCGTCGCTCCGCTCCCGCTGCTCCGGGCTGAGCGGGGGGAGGATCTTGGGCCACTTGGACGCGACGCGCGGAGGGGCGGCGGTCACGGCGAGAAGCCTTCCGCGCGGTCGACGATGAAGCGCGGCCGCTGGCGCACCTCCTCATAAATCCGGCCGATGTATTCGCCCAGGATCCCGACGCTGATCAGCTGAATGCCGCCGAGGAAGGAAATGAGGATCACAAGGGTCGGGTTGCCCCAGAGGATCGTCCAGCCCATCAGCTTGTAGAACAGGTAGATTGTCATCAGCAGGAACGAGCAGCCCGCGATGACGAATCCCATGATCGTGCTCAGCTGCAGCGCGTAGGTGGAGAAGCAGAAGATCCCGTTGAAGCCGATGCGCAGGGAGCCGAAGAACCGGTTGTAGTTGGTCGCACCCGTGAAGCGCGGGGGCCGGTCAAACGGGATTATGACCTGGCGGAAGCCGACCACCGCCACCATGCCGCGGAGGAATCCATGGCATTCCTTCAGGCGGATGATCTCCGCGACGACGCGCCGGCTCATCAGGCGGAAATCCCCGGTGTTCGGCGGAATCTGGACGTCCGCGACCTTGTTGATGACGCGGTAGCCGACGGCGGAGACGAGCTTCTTCACCCACGGCTCGCCCGTGCGCTGCCGCCGCTGCGGAAGGACGACGTCGTATCCCTCGCGCCACTTGGCGACCATCTCCCGCACGAGTTCCGGCGGGTCCTGCAGGTCGACGTCCATGACGACGACGGCCGCGCCCCGAGAGTACTCGAGGCCGGCGAGGGTGGCCATGGGCTGGCCGAACCGGCGCGAGAAACGGAGCAGCTTCACCCGCGGGTCGGCGGCGCGGTGCTGCATGATCACCTCCTCCGTGCGATCGGGCGAGGGATCCAGCGCGAAAATGACCTCATAGACCGACACCAGCGGATCCAGGATCGGACGGATCCGACGCAGGAATTCGGGGATGTTCTTCTCCTCCTTGTAAACGGGGACGACGATCGAGAGCTCCATCGGGTCAGGGCAGGTTCCAACCAGCGGGCAGCCGTCGAGGCAACACTCGCTTTCGCGGCTCGTGTTACAGGCTTCGAATCCCCAGGCCGGCCAGCCATTCCGTCCAGGCGCTTCGGCGCAGGTAGTCGACCAGGCGCGGGTCCCCCTCGACCTCCGCCGCCCCCAGTTCGCGCCCATGGGTTCGGGCGCGGAGGCGGTCGATCTCCCGCTGCCCGACGCGGTGCATCGCCGAGGTGGTTTTTTGCGCGGCATGGAGCCGGAAGCACCCCAGGAAATAAGGCAGGCGGACGATGCGCGCGCCGGCCGCGGCAAAGCGCAGCAAAAGATCCCAATCCATGGCGAACTGGAGCGACGGATCCAGCCCGCCAACGCGGTCCCAAAGCCGGCGGCGCCAGAAGAGGGTCTCCTGCGGCACGAAGTCGACGAGCCGCAGCACCTCGTCGCGGTGCCGCGGCAGGTACCAGCGGCCGACTTCCCGCGACTCTTCATCGACGAGGATGCGGTGCCCGTAGACGGCGTCCACCTCCGGGTGGCGCGCGAAATACTCCGCCACGAAGCGCAGCGCACCGGGCAGGTAGAAGTCGTCGGAGTTGATCCACGCCATGAGGTCGTCCGGCCGTCCCCTCGTCTTCGCGAAACCGCGGACGATCGCGTCAGCCTGTCCTCGGTCGGGGGCGCTCTCCCACGCATGCAGCCGCGCCGCGGCCTGCGCGATGATCTCGCGCGAGCCGTCCGCCGAGGCGCCGTCCTGCACGACGTAGTGGCAGGCCACGCCCGGCTGCTCCAGCACGCTGCGCATCGTCGCGGCGAGGAACCGCGCCTGGTTGTAGCTGGGCGTGACGATCGCCAGGCGGGGAAGATCCGGCCGGCCCGAGGCGCGGGGGAAACGTTCCGGCCGCACCGGCCGCGGAGCGTGCCCCGGAGACGCGAGCAGTTGGTAGGAGGCGGTGGAGGCGGGGCCCCGCACCCGCGCGCGGCGCCATAGGGCCAGCGGCGACACGGCGAGCGGGGCGGCCCAGAGGCGTTCCGCGCCATCGTCGGCCTCCGCGACCATCTCGAGAAAGTGCCGGCCGGGCGGGACGCGCAGGTTGAACCGGAAGCCCGAGGTTTCGGCCGTGGCGCGGCCGTGCCCGGCCGCCACGTCGGGCCGCGCTTCCGTCGCGGCGACCGACCAGGCGAATCCCGCCACACGCGCGCGAATCACCACCGGCTTGCCATCCTCATGAAACGCCCAGCCGAGGACCCGCAGAGCCCCGTCCGGCAGGAACGGCTTCGGGGGGACGTCCAGGTGCCAGCGCAAGGGCGAGCGCGCGACCGTGAAGTGCGGGGGCGGCGTCGCGAGGCGATAGTCCGCGCGGACGGGATCGAAATGGGGGTTGAAAAACGGATCGGCCGCCGCGGTGGCGCGGCACCACTCCGGCGGTGCGTCGCGCCATGAGCCGGGCAGCGTCACCCGCGCCGCCGGGCACACGCGCGCATGGCAGCCGCGGGTGCGCAGGCGGACCACGAAGCCGAGCCAGTCCTCGTCCACCTCGGCGGGTCCGTCCAGGTGCTCCCGCCGCAGCGCGACGCAGGCCGGCGAGACGGCCGCGACCTCCCGGGTGCAGACAAGCGAGCCGTGGTTGCCGTCGCCGTCGGGGTCGTAGCCGCGCATGACGGGGCGCGCTCCCGCGGGCCCGACCGTCCAGCCGGATTCAAGGACGCGGTTTCCGGCGTCGACGATCAGCGGGGCGACCGGTCCCGAGTCCGCCAGCGCGGCACACGCCGCCAGCTGCGGCAGCCAGTCCCCTCCGGCCGCAAGGAACGGCTGCCCGATCAGCATGAGAATCGCGGCGTCGGTGGTCGCGGCCGCGGCGGCCAGGAGTCCGCGGTGAGACGGCCCCTCGACCGGGCGGGCGGCGAGCGAGGCGGGCACGGCGATGCCCGCCCGGTGGCGAATGGGAACCCCCAGGCGGGCGAGCTCGGCCCAGCATCCTTCCGGTACCGGGGTGCTCGGGTCCCAGCCGAGCACGCAGGCCACGGTCGGCGCGTCCGCCGCCTCCGCGACGACCCGGAGCCGATGCCCGGTCAGCGCGGCCACGCGCCGCCGGTCGCCCCGCCGACGCAAATGCGCGGTTACCGCGCGGGCCTGGCGCGCGTCCATGTCGCCTTTCACGTTTCCGTGGAGCGCGCTGGAACCCGCCGACTGCCGCCAATGGTAGAGCATGCGCGGGACGTGCGCGATCCGCCGGGTGCGCTCGGTCAGGCGCAGAAAGAACTCGTAGTCCTGCACGCCGTCGAATTCCGGGTCGAACCCGCCGGCGGCGCGGGCCAGCGACGTGCGCACGCAGAGCGCATGGCCGACGTACATCACGCCGAGGGCGAGCTCGGGCGAATAGTCCGGCTTGAGCAGCGGCACGACGCGGCGACCGCCCTCTCCGAGCTTGTCTTCGTCCGAGTACAACACGTCCACCGCCGGATCGCGCCGAAGCACGGCCGCGAACTCGGCGAGGGCATGCGGCCGCAGGACGTCGTCGTGGTCGAGGAGCACGACATAGTCGCCCGTGGCGGCGGCGAGCGCGTCGTTCGTCGCGCGGCTTATGCCGCCGTTCTCGCGGCGGGCGTGGAGGTGGATGCGCGAATCGCTTTCGGCCGCCTGGCGCAGCAGGTCCAGGGTGGGGGGCGACGGACTGGCGTCGTCGACGATCCTCAGCTCCCACCGCGGGTGGTGTTGGCGCCGCACCGACTCGAGGCATTCCTGCAGCACCTCGCGCGGGGGGCCGTGCACCGGAAGCAGGATCGAGAAGCGCGGTCCCGCGCCGGACGGGGCCCCCGCGGGCGCCGGCGGATCCGGATCGTGGCGCGCCGCCCAGGCCGCGTAGTCCTCGAACTGGGCGACGCCGCGGCGCAATTCGCCGGCCGCCACGGCGACGGCGGGAAGGAGCGCGCCATTCTCGAGCAGCGCGCAGACGGTGACCTCGTCCTCCAGCCGGCGGAGGGGAACGTGCAGGGCGAAGCCGGTCGACGCGGCGCGGGGATCGTCGGGGAAGTGGCGCTGCACGTCGGGGCGCGCGGTGGGCGCGGTGCGGGCGAGGCGGCGGCCGTCCCCGACCGCGACGAACGCCCGGAGCCCGGCGGGACCGGTGACGCGGCACCAGCCGCCGAGCAGCACGGTCATGGCGTGCTGCGGCAGCCAGTGCGCCTGCTCGAGCTGGTGCTCGAGCCCGAGCGTGGCGACGGGCCACGCCGGTTGGGCGCGGCCGAGGAGATGCGCGGCGAGGCGGCCGAGCAGGGCGAGCCGCTCGGGCAGCATGCGCTCGCGGTATGCCGCCGTGTTGTGCACGAACTCGAGCCCCACCTGGCGGAGCCAGAAGTAGAGGTGCCACGCGAGGTCCGCGTCCTCCGCCGCGTCCAGCTGCGGCGCGTCGTCGCCGAGCGCGGCGGACGCGAGCACGTTGAACCGCACGGCGTCCTCGCCGAAGAAGTGGGTGCGGCGGGCAAACTCGAGATCGACCAGGCGCGGCTCGCCCCCGTCGTCGACGAGGAGGTTCGAGGCGGAAAAGTCGCCATTGGTCCAACGCGTCTCGGCCGGCGCGGCCGAGAGCCGGCGGTAGAGGCCGGGCAGCAGCTCCGCGTCGAGCGACCGGCGTTGATCGGGCGTCCAATGCGGCAGCGCCAGGAGCTCGCCGGTCCAGTCCTTCCATTCGGCCGCGCGCGCCGCCTCCGTCGACGGGCGGGCGGTGGCGGCGAGGAGCTGCCGGGCGCGGGCGAGCGCCTTCCGTCCGGTTTCCGGCGAAAGGCGGCGGTCCCGCCAGGCGGTGGTGAGCGCCTGGCCGGGAAGAAACGGCTCGCCCAGCGCCTCCGTCGCCGAAAGCGCCTCGGCGAACGCCGGCGGGGCCACGAGCTCCGGGCAATTGGCGGCGAACTCGCGCTGGGTGCGCGCGGCTGCGACCATGCCCGGACCGAGGATGAGCCGCACCTGCGTGCCATCGGGCCGGTGCGCGATCCAGTTCTCGCGCGGCGGGTCGGGCCGGCGGTCGCGATTTCCGCGCGGCAGCGGCGTCGGCGCGGGATCGGCGGAGACGAGGCCGCGGCGGGTCAGTTCGGACAGCGCGACGGAGAGCAGGGACATGATGCCGATCAGCGGGCCCGCACGAAGAAGCTCGGGACGAAATGATGCGCGATGCCCTCCGCCGCGAAGGAGCGGTACTGCGCCATGAGGGATTCCTGCAGCGCGGGGTCCAGCGCGCTGCCGTCATACCCGTTGTGCTCCGGCCCGGGACCGTCGCGGAGCAGCCATTCGTTCACCGCGCGGCCGTCGGCCCCGAACGGGATGATCGCGCGCGGCAGCTTGTAGTCGGGAAACGCGCCGAAGAAGGCGACGTCGCCGAAGCCGGCCGCGCGCAGGAGCGCCCCGAGCTCGCTCACGGAATAGGTGAAGCTTTGCAGCGCCTGCCCGGCCGCGGCCCGCCAGCGCGCGGCGGCCACGGGCGCCGGCAGGCAGGCGATGTGGGGCACGCCGATATGGTCGTCGGGACAGCCGAGCAGGTATTTCAGGCCCAGGCGGTTCTCGATGCCGATGACCAGCGAGCCGCCGGGCGCGAGTTCGCGGCGGGCCTTTGCGAGGAACTCGCCCTGGCGTTGCTGGGGGTCGGCGGCGTCCTGGAACGCGCCGGCCCATTCGAGCACGCCGATCGCGCAGATGGCCTCGAACCGGGTGGCGAAGTCCACCTCGAGGTAGTCGACCTCCAGGAAGGCGATGCGATCGAGCACACCGTCCTGGCGGGCCGCCGCGCGGATGAATTCGATCCTCTCGGCGACGGGCTCGAGGCTGACGACCGGTCGCCGGGCGGCGAGCGGTCGGGAGATCTGGCCCCAGCCGGCGCCCACGTCGAGGACCGGCCCGGACCCGGCCGGGAGCACCGTGTCGAAGAACGCGGTCCGGCAGGAGTCCGCGACGATCCGGTACAGCCAGGGCCGGGATTCGGCGAACCGCGCGCGGACCGCGTCGCGCCAGGGCCGGCCCGCTTCGATCTCCGCGACGAGGGCCCGATGCTCGCCGGCCGGCGTGTCGCGGAACCCCAACTCCCGCTTGGCCGCGAAGTGCCCGCCCAGGGCGACGGTGCGGGCAGTTCCCTGATGCTGGAAGGTTACGGCAGCCGGTGCAGACACCGGCCGATCAGGGCAGAGTTACCGTTCCTTTTCAATAGAGTAGCCGGACGCGGTGAGCGTGACCGTGACGGTTCCGTCGATGCCGGCGACGTAGGCCGGGATTTTCCGTTCCAGAAAATAATTCCGCGTCCGCATGCTCCGCGGCGATCGCCAGAGCGACGCCGGCGAGGGCACGAGCACGGCCTTCGCCTCGACCCGGTCGTAGAACTCGTTCGGCACGGTGCCCTCGGCGCCGTGGTGCGGGGCTTTGAGCAGGTCGGCCTGCAGGTCGAGCCCGCTGCGCGCCAGCCACGCGCCCAGGGCGTGGTTGAGATCGCCGGTGAAGAGCGCGCGCGTCGAGCCGTGGGTGAGGCGGAGGACAATGCTGGTGTCGTTCACGTCGGTCTGCCCGACCGGCGTGTTGATCCCGTCGTACGCGCAGATCACGTCGAGGGTCGCGAGCGTGCCGTCCGGCGCACGCGATTCGATCAGGCGTTCGCCCGCCGTCGCCGTGGCATAAGGGATGCCCTGCTCGCGCAGTTCCCGGAGGAGGGCCTGCACATCCTCGAAATCGCAGCCCCATGGGCGTTCCTTGTCCGCGACGCGCTGATCCGGCACGTTGAGCACGACGCGCCGGACCTTGACGCCGGCCCGGAGGAGGCTCCGCAGCTGCCCGTAATGGTCCCAGTGGAAATGAGAGATCACGACGAGATCGAACTCGGTGACACCGCGATGCTGGAGGGCCGCGAGCGCGGAACCGGGCGCGTCCCAGGCCGCGGCGGGATCGATCAGCACCTGCCGGCCATCCGGGAACTTCAGGAGGTGACAGTCCGCCTGGCCCTCGCGGGGCGTCACGTTGAACATGGTCCAGCGCGTGGCCGGTTCACCCGCGACGAGCGCGAGCGTGCCGGCCAATCCGAAGATGGCGGAGAGAAGAAAGCGGAGCCCGTTCATTCTGGGGCCGCAGGGGCGGCGGCGCACCAATCAACCGGGCCGGACGCTGATTGTTGTGGGGCAGTAGGCAAGTCCGAAGGACTTGTCGCGGGGGAGGACGTCGAAGCGGAAGACGTCATAGCGGCGCTGGATGACGCTCACCTCGCCATCCACGAGCCGCACCCAACCCAATGAAATGAAATAAACTCCGGGCAGGACATTCAGGTCGATCGCGAACGTCACCTCCGCGGTCCCACGGGCGGGGACGGCCGGGGGGGTAAGGCCTTGGAACCAGGTGTTCGTGCCGAAGATCTCCTGCCCCCGGACGTCCTTGATCGTCAGCGCATAGATCGGGTCGGGGATCTCCGCCTCGCCCGCCGTGCACGCGAGCCGCACCCGGATTCGACTGCCGCTCAGGAAGCTGAGCCGCGGCTGATCCCGTTCGTCGAGCAGGGCCACGAACTCGATGCGGCCCAGGTCCCCGCCGTAGGAGTACTCCTTGTCGGAAACCTGCTGGTGGGCGCGTTCGTCGGCCACGAGGCGGATGGCCGCGGTGAGAGGCTCCGCCATCGACGGGGGCGGTGGCGTGGACGGCGGGGCGGGGGGCGCCGGCACCGGGCCCTGGCGCAGCGCGGCGAGGTCGTCGCGAATCGCCTCCACCCCCAGCGGGCTCGTGATCAGCTTGGTGTAGACGTTGGTGACGTCGTTCGGGGTCCCCCGCAGGAGCACCTCGCCGCGCTCGAGCAGGATGGCGGAATGGCACATGCGCTTCACCGAGTTGGTGTCGTGCGAGACGAAGATGATCGTGCGGCCCTCCTGCAGCATCTGCTCCAGGGTGGTGTAGCACTTCAGCTGGAAGCGCGCGTCGCCGACCGCCAGGGCCTCGTCGATGATGAACAGGTCGGCGTCGACGTGGACACACACGGCGAACGCGAGCCGCAGCGACATGCCGCTCGAATAGGTCCGCACCGGGCGGTCGATGAACTCCTCGATGCCGGAATAGGCGACGATGCGCTCGAACTTGGCGTCGATCTCCGCCGGGGAGAGCCCGAGGATTGACGCGTTGAGGTGGATGTTCTCCCGGCCGGTGAACTCGGGATTGAAGCCGCTGCCGAGCTCGAGCAGCGCGGCCACGCGCCCGGCGACGGCGACCTCGCCGGCGGAAGGGCGGAGCGTGCCGGCGATGATCTGCAGGAGCGTGCTCTTGCCGGCGCCATTGCGCCCGATGACGCCCACGCACTCGCCCCGGCCGATCTCGAGGTTGACGTCCCGGAGCGCGGTGAAGGTGCGCGGCCCGGACGACCTGCCGTCCCACAGGCGCCGGAGCGGGGCCATGAGCCGGGCCGAGGGGTCGTCCCAGATCGCGTACGTCTTGCCCACCCCGCGCAGCGATACGAGGGAGCCGGTCGCGGTCGAGGCTGCGGGCGAAGAGGACATGGGGCCACGAAGGAAACGGCGCCGGCGCCACCCGGCCAGCCGGAATTTAACGCGCGTCCGGCGCGAAGGCGCCTGCGATCGCGTCGACGGCGGCGGGCTTGAACAGCGTGGTGGGATCGCCGCTGCCGGGCGCAACCCGGATCGCGAGGGATTCGCCGGTCGCGACCAGCTCGGTCTGCATTCCGGGCTCCAGCGCGTCGGCCGGGAGCACGGCCCGGGTGCGGTGGCCGTGGTCGACCACCCGGATGCCGCGGATGCGGACCTCGCCCTGGCCGTCGAGGGGGTCGAAGCGCAGGCCGCGCGGCGGCATGGCCGGGAGATCGAAGCGGAGCGTGTGCAATCCCGGTTCCGGCGGATAGGCGAGCCGCGCGCTGTCCGCCTCGTTGAAGCCGCGGCCGGTGTCCCAGAAGAGCTGGGCGGTCGACGGCGCGGTCGTCCGAAGGTCGAACTCGAGCCGCAGGCCGGGTGGCACGGGCGGCGGCACGTAGCGGGCGTAGCGGAGGGAATTCCGGATCAGCCCGCGGTTGCCGACGAGGGCGAACAACGCCGCGAGGAGGGCGAGGTAGGCGACCGACGCGGCGAATTCGCGCCCGGATTTCGGCCACGTGAACGCGGAGAAGACCGCGAGCAGGAGCAGCCAGAGCATGCCCGCGAGATAGCCGGCGGAGAGCAGGCAGCGCAGCAGGTTCCGATGGTCGCGCCCCTTGGCCAGGATCGGCGCCGGCAGCTCGACGCGGAGAAAGGGGTCGTTGGAGCCGGGCGCGGACGTGATCCGCCAGCCGTCCTCAGCCGCCGCGACGGCTGCGACCTGCTGGACGGGCACGAACATGGTCCGCGTGAACCGGCGGTGCTCCACGCCGCGGCGGTCGATGACCCGCATGTCGCGGATCGTGAGGGTCGCGCCCCCGCCGGGCGGGTCGAGCCGCAGCTCGGTGATCGGCGCGTCCGGGAGAGGGAAAGTGTAGGTGAACGCCTGCGTCGTGGCCGAAATCGGCCAATGGATGGATTCCCGCTCATTGATGCCAGCCGTGGTGCTGTAGAACACCTGGACGTGCCCCGCCGCGTCCGACGCGCAGGTGAGCTGCAGATACAGGACATCGTCCCCCGGATCATCCAACGGGAACCAGGCCAAGGGAGCCGCTTGCGGCAGGAAAAAGCAGGCCAGGGCGAGTAGCCCGGCCGCGCCGGCCTTTCGCCAGCTTGGGGCGCACCACCCGGGCGGTGCAGGGTGCAGGGTCGCCCCGGGCATGGTGCCAGCGATCTCAGACGCGCGGCCGGTCGGGGCTTTCGCGCAGCAGGCTCAAGCCCAGGCCCAGGGCCGAGCCCATGCCGAGCCCCAGGGCGCCGGCCAGCAGGAGGCCGACGAGGATCGAATCGGTCTTGGCCTGCATGCTGATGCGGACCGCCGCAGCGTACTCCTGGCGCGCGTAGTCATCCATGGTGGTCCGGATCTTCGTGAGCAGCTCCTGATACGCCCCTTCCAGGTCGGTCAGGGTCTTTTGCATGGCGGCAATCGCGGCGGCCTGGTCCGCGGGCTGGCCGGTGGTGAACGTCCTCATCCGTTGGCGGCGTTCCTGCAGCCGGGCCTTTTCGGCCTGCACCCGCTTCACCTCCAGGCCGGCCTCGAGGGCGCGGCGGACCAGGAAATTATAGGCATCGTTGGCGAGCAGCGAATCGATGAACGCCTGATCCATGATCGGCTGGCCGCCGGACGGATTCTGCACCTTGGAGGCCACCACGTAGCTTTGGGCCCGCTCCTGGGTCTTGCTCAGAAGCTCGGTCACGACCGACTCCTCCTCCTTCAGCCGCTGCTCCCGGTCCTCCAGGGTGCGGAGGTGGTAGTCCATCTTGACCAGGGCGTGTTCGCGGTCCTTGGACAGGCCGTGGACGTAGATCTGGCTGAGGACGTCGTTCAGGCGGATCTGGCTGAACAGCTGCGCCTGTTTGAACAGGTCCTGGAACGAGAGGTTGTTGGTGGGCGAACGGAACTGTTTGGCCGCGCGGGCCCGGGCCAGCTCCTTCTTGGCCTCCGGCCCGTCCCGCTCGCTGTCGATGTCGATCTTCTCCTCCAGGTAGGCGAGCACCGACTGCATTTCCCGGGTCAGGATCAATTCGTACTCGACGAAGTCGGCGTCCCGGAGCGCGGCGAACGGGTTGACGAACTCGTCCGGGAGGTCGACGTAGGTGCGCCGGAATTTCTCCAGGTAGACGTTGACGATTTCGGCCAGCAGCAGCTCGCGATGGCGGACGGCCAGCGGGAAATCCCGCGGCAGCGACAGCGAGATCTCATACTCGTCCGGGAAATAAGGCGGCAGGTTCTGGCCGCTGGCGCGCAGGCGGTCCCGCTCCTTGATGATACCGGGCGAGATAAAGCCGCTGATCCCGATCGCCCCGCGGATGCGGCTCGATTCGTCCGCCCCGAGGCCCTGGACACCCAGGCGCTGGATGGCGGCGTTCACCACGTCGGGGGCGCGCACGTCGTCGGGCTGGAACCGCGAGCCGTTCGGGTAGGTGCCCAGCTCGAAGCCCGGAAAGCCGAACGTGACGCGAAGGGCGGAGACGGCGGTGCGCTTGTAGCTGATCACCAGCCCGCACCCGAGCCCGACCGCGAGGCCGACGAGGGCGAGCCCGGCGATCCGGGGCAGGCCGCGGCGGGCGCGCTGCAGGAGTTCGCGAAAGTCGATGCTATCGCCCTCGTCGAGGGACGGCGGTGAGGCGTGGGAATCCATGAGCAGGGTGACGTGGTTGCGGATCGGGGCCAATGAAGTCGGAGCCCGCCCTCCGACTCAACTTCAGACTGGCGACCGCGGTCCGGCGCCGCCCACCGGCTAGTCGGCCAGCATCGGCTGGTATTCGGGCACCAGTTCCCGGATGGCCAGCTTTATCTGCCTGGCCTCGCCGGTGCCCGCGATGGCCTCGATCCGGGCGAAGCCGGCTTCGATGGATGCGCGGGGCTGCGGCGCGCCGGTAAACCGCATGATCTTGGCGTGCGCGGTCGGGGTCATGTTCTCGGTGCCGTGATTGAGCTCTTCGTAGAGCTTCTCGCCCGGGCGCAGGCCCGTGAACTTGATCTCGATGTCCTGCTCCGGTGTGAGGCCGCTGAGCTCGATCAGCTGCCGGGCGAGGTCGACGATTCTCATGGGCTGCCCCATATCGAGGACAAAGATCTCGCCGCCCGTGCCGAGGGTCGCGCTCTGCAGGACGAGGCCCACGGCCTCGTTGACCGTCATGAAGTATCGCGTCACCTCCGGATGGGTCACGGTGACGGGCCCGCCGGCGGCGATCTGCTTCTTGAACGTCGGGATCACGCTGCCGGAGGAGCCGAGCACGTTGCCAAACCGGACGGCCATGAATTTCGTGGGACCGCCCGCCTGCTGGAGGGCCTGGAGGTAGAGCTCGGCCATGCGCTTGGTCGCGCCCATGACGTTGGTCGGGTTGATGGCCTTGTCCGTCGAAATGAGGACGAACCGGTCGACGCCGCTGGCGGCGGCGAGGTCGGCGAGCTGCCGGGTGCCCAGGGTGTTGTTCCGGAAGGCCTCCGCCGGCTGCTGCTCCATCATGGGCACGTGCTTGTGGGCCGCGGCGTGAAAAACCAGGGACGGCCGGAATCGCTGGAAGATCCGGGTCATCCGCGCCGCGTCCATCACATCCGCCACCAGGGGCACGATGCACGCGCCCAGCGCGCGCTCGATGAGCTCCTGCTCGATCTGGAACAACAGGAACTCGCTGCGCTCGACCATCAGCAGCTGGCGCGGGCCGCAGCCGGCGATCTGCCGGCAGAGCTCGCCGCCGATGCTCCCGCCGGCGCCCGTGACCAGCACCACGCGGTCGCGGACGAGTTCGCGAATGCGATCGGTCTGGAGATCCACGGATTCGCGGCCCAGGAGATCCTGGATTTCCACCGGGCGAATCTGCGAGACGCGCACCTGACCGCGGACGAGCTGCTCATACGAAGGGACGATCTCAAAACGCAGACGCAGCTGATTGAGCAGGGCGACGATCCCCCGGATCCGGCGCCCGGCCGCGCTGGGCATGGCGATGATCACCTCGTCGATCGGATGGCGGTGAAGGTAATCCGGCAGGGTTTCCGGGGCGCCCTGCACCAGCACGCCGTGGATGCTGGTGCCCCACTTGCTCCGATCGTCGTCGAAGAAGGCCTTGGGCACCATGCCCAGACCGCGGCGGACCTGGAAGTCGCGCACCAGGGACGCGCCAACGTCGCCGGCGCCGATCACCGCCACGCGCTTGTGCCCCGCGGGGGCGGCCGCAGCTTCGAAATAGCCTTCGCGGACCAGCCGGAGCGACAGCCGGAATCCACAGAGGAAGAGAAACGAGATCAGGAGATCCGTGACGATGACTGAGCGGGGGGGCGCGTACGGGGTGCCGACGGCCAGCCAGACCCCGAGCGCGAGCCCGGCGGCCAGGGCGCAGACCGACAGCAGCTTCCCGAGGTCGTGGAACCCGAAATAACTGAGCAGGCTGCCGAATTGCCCGAACGCGAGCAGCAGCGCGAGCTTGGCGCCGATCATGCCGGCGAAGATCCAGCCGGCGTAGACCAGGTGGTCGCTCGGCACGTCGAAGTCGAAGCGCAGCAGAAAGGCCAGCCAGAGCGAGACGACCAGGCCGAACGCATAGCACGTCAGCAGGTACCCCTGCCGGATGATCTTGAGCATATCGATCTTCACGGGCGGCTCACCAGCGGGTTTCGATCTCTCGGGCGCCGGGAGGGGGGAAAGGCTCGAGCGGCGTCGTCCGTCCGGCGACCTCGACCAGCCGCGCCTCCGCCCCCAACCGGGCCAGCAGTCCCTGCACGCCGCGCAGCGCGCGGGCGCGCGAGAAGGCGGAGAGGATGGTCAGGGCGATCAGCCGGACGTCGACGCCCACCTTCTGGTGCCGGCAGTAGAACAGGCCGAGCCGGCTCTTCCACGGGCGGATGATCTGGTTGTACTTCAAGTCGGGATTCGGGCTGCCGCGCAGGATCTCCCCTTCGTCGGCAAAGACGATGGAGGCGAAATCGGTGATGCCGGGACGGGCGTCGAACAGGCGGTATTCCTCCTCGGTGTAGAAGCTCGTGACGTCCCGCATCACCTGCGGGCGAGGACCGACCAGGCTCATGTCGCCCTTCAGCACGTTCCACAGCTGCGGGACCTCGTCGAACTTGGTCTTCCGGATGACCTTTCCCACCCACGTGATGCGGCGGTCGTTGGCGGCGGTCGAGGCGCCGCCTTGACGGTCCGCGTTGGCCACCATGGACCGCAACTTGAACATGCGGAAGGTCCGGTGCCGATTGCGGGCGCGGGCCGCGATGTAGAAGGGGCTGTGGAAATCCTGGAGCCAGACCAGCAGCATGAAGAGCAGCAGCAGCGGGGACAGAATCACCAGTCCGCTGAACGAAACCACGACATCGAAGCTCCTTTTCAGCATGACGGAGCCTGCAGCAGGGAGCGCACGCGACGGGTGATGGCGGCGGCGTCCATGGCGTAGGCGGTTCGCAGATACGCCTGCGTGCCCACGACACTGGAGAAGCAGCCATCGAGGCCAATGCGAAGGAATTGGCGGGGGAAGACCCCCGCGTCGGCGAGGGTTTCCAGGACCAGGCCTCCGAGGCCGCCGTGGACGGTATGCTCCTCGACGGTCACGACGGCGCGGTGCTCCCGGGCGGCGGCCACGAACCGGTCCGGCTCCACGGGCCGCAGGCTGTGAACCGAGTAGACGCTCGCGCTGATGCCGGCGCGTTCCAACTCGCCGGCGGCGACCATGACCTCGGAGAGGATGCCGCCCGTCGTGAGGATGGCGACGTCGCGGCCCTCGCGGAGCCGGCGCGGCCGCCCGAGCACGAAGGGTTCCCCGGCGGGGCCATCGGGGCCCTTGTCCTTGTCGATTCGCAGAAAACCCGTGCCGGGCGTCTGCACCAGGGCCCGGGTCGCGTCCGTCACCTCACCCAGGCTGCTCGGGGAAACGCACGTGACGTCCGGCAGCGCCCGCATGATCGCGAGGTCCTCGGTGGCATGATGGGATATGCCGAGCTGGCCGTAGCTAAAACCCCCGCCGATGGACACGATCTTCACGTTCGCGCCGTGGTAGGCCGAGTCGTTCCGGATCATCTCCAGGCATCGCAAGGTCGGAAAGTTGCCGATGGAATAGGTGAAGACGATCCGGCCCTCGAGGGCCATGCCGGTCGCGACGAGCGTCATGTTCTGTTCCGCGACGCCCGCGTTGATGAACTGGCGCGGGAACCGCCGGCGGTATTCGTCGAGCACCCCGAAACCGAGGTCGCCGGTGATCAGCATGATCCGCGGATCGCCTTCCGCGAGGTGGCAGAGTGTCTGGATGAAGCGGTCGCGCATCAGGAGCGGTCCAATTCGGCCAGCGCGCGGTCGAATTCCTCGCCGCGGGCCGTGCGGTAGTGCCAGAGGACCGAGTTTTCCATGAACGACACGCCCTTGCCCTTCGTGGTGTGCGCGATGACCACGGTGGGCCGGCCGGCCCGCGCGGGGAGCGTGGCGAGCGCGGCGGCGAGGACGTCGTGGTCGTGCCCGGGGGCCTCCACGACCGTCCAGTTGAAGCTCTCCCACTTCTGCCGGAAAGGCTCGAGGGCCAGCGTCTCGGCCACGGGGGCCAGGCTCTGGATCTTGTTGTAGTCGACGATGGCGACCAGATTTTCGAGCGCGTGATGCTGGGCGAACAGCGCGGCCTCCCAGACGGTGCCCTCGTCACATTCGCCGTCGGAGAGAAGGACGAAAACGCGGGCGGGGTTGCCGCCGAGCTGCAGCGCCTTGGCCATGCCGACGCCGACCCCAAGGCCATGGCCGAGGCTGCCGGTGGAAAGCTCGACGCCGGGAATGCCCTTGTGGCTCACGTGCCCGGAGAAGACGGATCCGTTCTGATAATGGCGCGTCAGGTCGGCGACGGGAAAATAGCCGCATTCCGCCAGCGTCGCGTACACGGCCACGCCGGCGTGGCCCTTGCTGAGGATGAAGCGGTCGCGCTCTTCCCAGCGGGGCTTCCGCGGGTCGTGGCGCAAGATCCGCCCGTAGAGCACCGCCAGGATGTCCGCGATGCTGAAGGCGGCGCCGACATGGGAGCTGCCGCCGGTGCTCGTCATGTGCAACACATGGCGCCGGATCCGGCGGGCGAGATCGACCGTGGAGGCTGCAGGGGGGGCGTCCAAGGCTCAGACGATGGCGTAGCTGATATACGGATCCCACTCCAGCCGGCGGAGCGCCAGCGGGCGGCCCGCCGTTTCCTCCAGCATGGCCAGGGTCTCGCCGGGCCACTGCGGGTTGTCCAGCTCGTCGAACGCGAGCAGCGCCCCCTTGGGCATGCGCGGGAGGAAATGCCGCAGGGCGGCCTTGGTGGGCTCGTAGAGATCGCAGTCGATGAACAGGAGGCTCACGAGGAGGTGGGGATTTTCCTCGATGAACTTGGGCGCCGTCACGGCGATGTCTCCCTTCACCAGTGACACCTTCGGGATGTGGCCGAGAAACCGGTCCTGGTCGTAGAGCGCGATCAGCTGCTGCAGCTCGTCGTAGGAGCTGGCCCGCAGGTCGCCGACATGGGTCTGCGTGTGCGGATTCTGGTCCTTGGGCGCCAGGCTGGGAAAACCGTCGAAGGTATCGAACCCGTAGATGCGCCGCGTGAGGTTCTCCGGCTCGAGGATGGTGCTCAGCTTGGCCCACGACATCAGGCCGAAGCCCCGGAAGACACCGCATTCGACGACGGAGCCCTTGACCGGCAGGGCCAGCTTGAAGAGCTCGTACATCGCGAGGAAGCGCTTGAGGTGCTGCCGGCGCGCGTACTTGGGGAAGCAGTCGAGCTTGGCTTCCGTGGCATCCTGACAGGCCTCAAAGACGCGGGCGATGGCGGGACCGACGGCCTGTTCCTGCTGGGTTTTGAATGTTTTCACGGGAGGACGGGAAGCGGCGGCTCAGCGGCGGTAGAACCCGCGGATTTGCGCGCAGATGTAGTCCACCTCGTCATTCGTTAGGGAGGTGTTCATGGGCAGGAGGAAGCACCGCTCGAACAGGCGGGTGGTGCGCGGCAGATCGGCCTTGAAGCCCAGCGCCGGGAACTGGTGGAGGGCCTTGCCGCCCCACTGGATGATGGTCTTGACGCCGCGGGCCTCGAGGTGGGCCCGCAGTTCGTCACGCCGATCGGCCTGGAGCTCGTAGTTCTGGTAGATGTCGAAGTGGTCCGGCGAGGCGTCCGGCGCGGGCGGCAGGTTGAGTTCGGACAGCTCCTGCAGGCCCTGCTGGTAGCGGGCCGCCAATTCGCGGCGGCGCGCGATTTCCTGCGGGTAATTCTGCATCTTCACCAACATGACGGCCGCATGCAGCGTATCGAGCCGCGAGTTGCGGCCCCATCGCTCCACCGCGCCGCCGTGGCCGCCGCGCCCGTGGTCGCGGAGCAGCCGGAGCTTCGCGGCCAGCGCGTCGTCGTTGGTGATGATCATGCCGCCGTCACCGAAGCAGCCCAGGACCTTGGCGGGATAGAAGCTGAAGACGCCCGCCAGGCCGAAGGTGCCGGCGCACCGGTTCTTGAACCGGGCGCCGAGCCCCTGCGAGGAATCCTCGATGACCAGCAGCCGGTGGCGGGTCGCGATCGCGTGGATGCGGTCCATGTTGCAGACCCGCCCATTCAATTGGACGGGCATGATGGCCTTGGTCCGCGGGGTGATCGCGGCCTCCACGGAAGCGGAATCGACCAGGTGGTCGTCGCCGCAGTCCGCCAGGACCGGGGTGGCGCCGTTGTTATGGATGGACGCGGCCGAAGCCACGAAGGTGTGTGACGGGACGATGACTTCATCGCCGGGGCCGATGCCCGCCGCTTTGACGATGAGTTCGAGGGCGTCCGTGGCGTTGCCGGTGCCGATGGCATGGCGGGCGCCGGTGAAGCGGGCGATCTGGTCCTCGAACTCCTTCACCTCCGGCTGGAGGATGAACGCGCCGCGCTCCATGACGTTGAGCACGGCGGCGAGGATTTTATCGCGCTGCTGACCAAAGACATGCGGATACCGAAAAAAGGGAATTTCCATGATACTAGCGAGCAGACTGAATTCTCGTTGTCATCACAAATTGTCCTGCCGGCCGGAGGCCGAAGGGTGCAGTCCGGCGGCCGCGACCGGCAAGGACGAACCCGGACTTCAGGGCAAGGCGGCAGGAGGGCTCGTTGGTTTCCTCGGTCAGATACCAGAGGCGCCGGCCGGGCGCCCACGCCTGCCGCATCGCGAGGGACAGCCCGAGCGCGGCGAGTCCTTGCCCGCGCTGGTCCGCCTGGGTCCAGATGTCACCGCACTGCAGGTCGTCCGGAGCCATGAACGGAAAGCGGAAATAAGGGGGAAAGAGGAGGGTACGGTGCACGCAGGGGCCGTCGGGATGGCGAATCAGGACCATCGCGTGGTCGCCGTTGCGAAAGATCCGGAGATGGTGGAACGCCACCCAGGCGAAGCGCGCGGCCCGGCCGAGCCCGCAGGGCGGCGCGAGCTGTGCTCCGTGGGGTCGCCAGATATCGGCCCTCCAGCGGCCGGTGGAGGGCAGGGCGGGCCGATCCGCGGGGCAAGCGTGGCAGTAGAACAGCACCGGGTCCATGGCTCACACGGCTCCCCGGCCCTCCGGCCGGGGCGGCGCGACACTCTCGAGCAACTCGGCGATTCGTCCGGTCAGGGCGCGGCGACCGAATTGTTCCTCGGCGGCCCGGCGTCCGTTGGCGCCCATCTGCGCCCGTTCGGGCTCGGACAGGCCCCGCAGGCGGCGGACCGCCGCGGCGAGCGCCATCGGGTCCGCCGGCGGGCAGGAGATGCCCGCGCGGGATTCGGTCACGACGTCGGCCACGTCGCCCTGCACCGCCGCCAGAATGGGCTTGGCGGAGGCCAGGTACACGAACGTCTTATGCGGAATGGTGATGGCGAAGAGCGGATCTTTGTTCAGGTGGATGAGCAGCACGTCCGCGAGCGCGTAGATGCCCGGCATTTGATCGGGCGCCTGGAAGCCGTAAAAGCGCACGTTCGTCAAACCGCGTTCGGCCGCGCGCCGGGCCAACAACTCGCGGTCGATGCCCTCGCCGAACAGGGCGAAGAGCACGTCGGGCAGGTCCTGAAGTTGGGCCGCGGCATCGATCACGCAGTCCAATCCCTGCGCGGGTCCGATGGTGCCCGCGTAGACCACGACGAAGCGGTTTTCGAAGCCGAGCCGCCGGCGGAGATCCGCGTCGGGGGAAACCGGCCGGTAGAAATCCGTATCCACCCAGTTCGAGATGAAGCGCACCTTGCCGGCCGGCACGCCCTTGGCGAGCAGGTTGCGGCGGAATCCCGGGGAGATGACCCGGATCGCGGACGCGCTCCGGTAGACCCACAGCGCGAAGAACCCGACCAGCTTGAGCACGAGGGGCTGCCGGATCATGCCGGTGGCGGCCAGGGTCTCGGGCCACATGTCCTGGATCTCATAGGTGAAGGGCACGCGCCGCAGCCGGCTGACGGTCCAGGCCGCCAGGCCGATGGTCAGGGGCGGGTGGATCACATGGATCACGTCGCATCGCGGGGCCACCCAGGGGCCGAGCACGGCGGCGGCGACGGCGAAGGAGATGAAGTTCGCCGCGCGGAGCAGCGGGTTGCGGCTGTGGTCGGGAAAGAGCGGCACGCGGATGACGCGGATGCCTTCGATCACTTCCTCCTGGCGCACGCGCACGCGATAGCCCGGATAAATCGCCCCGGTGGGATAGTTGGGCAGGCCGGTGAGGACGGTCACCTCGTGGCCGTGATCCCGCAGCGACGTCGCGAGTTCGAGGAGGAGTTTCTGCGGCTCAGGGGGAAACCATTGAGTGAGCAGGAGAATGCGCACGGTGAGGGCGGGACGGCTCGATTCAGGCGGGCGGCAGGGACCAGACCACGCGGTTCACGTAATCGGTGTAGCTCAGGATGATTCGAACCACCTTCGCGGAGACGTCCGGCACATCGTAGTCCGCGACGATCCGGCGCGGCGCCGCGCGCGTCTGACGGTCCAGCACGACCAGGGCTTCGCGGATCCGATTCCATTCCAGCCCCACCATCATGACCGCGGCCTCCTCCATCCCTTCGGGGCGCTCGTGGGCCTGGCGGATGTTCAGCGCGGGGAACCCGAGCAGCGAGGACTCCTCCGTGATCGTGCCGCTGTCCGAGAGCACCGCCCGGGCCTGCTCCTGCAGCTTGATGTAATCGGAGAAGCCGAAGGGCTTGAGCAACTCCACCCGGGAATCGAGCTGCAGCCCGCCCGCCTCGAGGCGTTTGCGGGTTCGCGGATGGGTGGACACGATCACGCGGGTTTCGAAGGAGCGCGCGAGGTTGTTCAACACGCCCCCGAGGCGCTCGAACTGACGCGGGTCGTCGATGTTCTCCTCGCGATGGGCGCTGACCAGGAAATAGCCGCGGGGCTCGAGCCGCAGCTGCTCGAGCACGGACGAGCGGTCGATCCGCGGACGGTAGTGGTTCAGCACCTCGGCCATCGGGCTGCCGGTCTTGATCACCCGGTCGGGCGGCAGGCCCTCGCGCAGCAGGTACTCGCGGGAGATCGAGCTGTAGGGCAGGTTCACATCCGCGAGATGATCGACGATCTTGCGGTTGATTTCCTCCGGCACGCGCTGGTCGAAGCAGCGGTTGCCCGCTTCCATGTGGAACACCGGGATCTTGCGGCGCTTGGCGGCATAGGCGGCGAGGCAGCTGTTGGTGTCGCCGAGCACGAGGAAGGCATCCGGCTTGAGGGTGGCCAGGAGCGCGTCCGCCCGCACGATGATGTTGCCGACCGTTTCCGCGGCGTTGGCCCCCGCGGCCTCGAGGAAGTGATCGGGTTTCCGGAGGGCCAGGTCTTCGAAGAAGATCTGGTTCAGCTCGTAGTCGTAATTCTGGCCGGTGTGCACCAGGACGTGCTCGACGTGCTGGTCGAGCGCCGTGATGACTCGCGACAGGCGGATGATTTCGGGTCGGGTGCCGACCACCGTCATGACTTTCATAAGCGGGTCGCCTGCGGCGGCGCGGAGGCCGGCTGGGGGGCCGTCGGCGGCGCCGGGAGGACGGGCAGGAGATAGGTGTCGGGGCGGGCCGGGTCGAAGATCTCGCTCGCCCAGAAGAGCGTCACGAGCTCGTCCGGGCCGACGTTCTCAATCGAGTGCGTGTACCCGGGCGGGATGTCGACGACGCGAAACTCCCTGCCGTCCACGTGGTGCTCGACGACCTCGCCGCCGAGGACGGGGCGGAAGCGGATGATCGCCCGCCCCTGCACCACGAGAAACTTCTCGGTCTTCGTGTCGTGGTAGTGGTTGCCGCGAGTTATGCCGGGCGCGGTGCGGGAAATGAAGACCTGGCCGAACGCCGGCTGCTTGATGAACTCCGCGAGGGAGCCCCGCTGGTCGGAGCGCTGCAGAAGCGGGTAGGCGAAGGCCGCCGGTTCGAGGTAGCTCAGGTACGTGGCGTAGAGGCAGCGGGTGAAATCGTCGGCGAAGGAGTCCAGCAACAGCGTGTCGCGCGACCGGCGGAAGCCCTCGATTTTCTGCGCGAGCGCGCCCAGCGTGACGCGGAACGAGCGGGGGACGTCCGCCGTGCGCAGCTGCCCGAGGTGCGACCCCGGCGCCGCGGCCAGCGCGGAGGCGAGGTCGAGCAGGGTGGCGACGACGTCGTCGATATAGACCAGCTCCAGTTCCCGGGCGGGGTCGGAGATTTCAATCGGCCGCCCGCGGGCGAGGTTGTGGCAGAACGTGGCGGTGACCGAATTGTAGTTCGGGCGGCACCATTTGCCGAAGACGTTCTTGAGGCGGCAGACGACGGCGCCGCCGCCGGTGGCGCGCACCCACTCGGCAACGTGCTGTTCGGCGAGGCTCTTGCTGCGCCCGTAGGGGTTGTCGAGAGCGGCTTGCACCGAGGACGCCAGCACCAGGAGGGGCCGCCGTCCGGCGGCCGCGAGTTCCTGGCAGAGCGCCTGGGTCAATCCCGCGTTGCCGGTCGCGAATTCGGCCGGGTCGGGCGGCCGATTCACCCCCGCGAGATGGTAGACGATGTCGGCCCGGCGGAGGAACGACGCCTGCTCGGCGGAGGGCGTGGCGCGCGTGGTCCGCAGCACCTGGAACCGGCCGGTGCGTTCCAGCGATAGAATCAAATGCCGGGCGATGAAGCCGCTGGCGCCGGTCACCAGCGCGGTCAGGGGTTCGGCCATGGTCAGGATCGGCCCCGCGCGGCGAGGGCGGCGCGCACGTCTGGCAGCTGGAGGAGGAGCTCTTTCACGGCCGGGACGTCCAGCCGCCGGGTGTTGTGCGAATGGTAGTCCTGGAGCTCGGCCTGCTTGGGATCCCCTTCCGAGAAATAGAGGCTGTAGTTGAGGTCCCGGCTGTCGGCGGCCACGCGATAGTAGCCGCCCAAGTCCTCGGCCTTGGCCATTTCCTCCCGCGTGAGGAGGGTCTCGTAGAGCTTTTCGCCGTGGCGGGTGCCGATCACGGTGACGGGATGGGCGGGCACGCCCAGCACCTGGCGCAGTGCATCGGCCAGGGTTTGGATGGTGGCGGCCGGCGCCTGATGCACGAACAGGTCGCCGGGGCGGGCGTGGACGAACGCAAAGAGCACGAGGTCGACGGCGGCGTCGAGGGTCATCATGAAGCGCGTCATCGAGGGTTCCGTGATGCTGAGGGGCCGGTTGGCGGCGATCTGGTCGAGGAACAGCGGGATGACCGAGCCGCGCGAGGCCATCACGTTGCCGTAGCGGGTGCAGGTGATGACGCAGTTCCGCGCCGCGGCGATCCGCGAGCGGGCGATGGCGACCTTCTCCATCATGGCCTTGGAGATGCCCATGGCGTTGATCGGGTAGGCGGCTTTGTCCGTGGACAGCACGACCACGCGCTTCACTCCGGCCATTTCCGCGGCCCGCAAGGTGTTCTCCGTGCCGAGCACGTTGGTCCGCACGGCCTCGATCGGATGGAATTCGCACGACGGGACCTGCTTCAGGGCGGCGGCGTGAAAAACGATGTCCACGCCGTGCATGGCCTCCTCCAGGCTGTCGTAGTCGCGCACGTCCCCGATGTGAAACTTGAGTTTCGGGTTCGTGTACTTGTGCCGCATGTCGTCCTGTTTCTTCTCGTCGCGGGAAAAGACCCGGATCTGGCGGACGCCGCTCTGGAGGAAACGGTCGAGGACCGCATTGCCGAAGCTGCCGGTGCCGCCGGTGATCAGGACGGTCTGTCCCGCGAACTGGGCGAGGTCTGGTGCGGTCATGGGAGGGAGACGGCCGGCAAATCCTCCTGGACCGCGCGGCCCGCGAGGATCCTGGGCAGGTAGGTATTGAGACTTTGGAGCAGCGGGGCAAGGCGGTGCACCTTGGCCGGCTCCCGGGGATCGAACGCGAGGTGGCCGTAATGGCCGGGCGCGCAGGCCCGGAGCAGGTGGGCCACCAGCGCGCGGTTCGCCGCGTCCAGCTGCGCGGGCGGACGCCATGCGGCGATCCGCGCGGGCAGGGCGTCGATGTCGGCGAGGCGGTTGATTTTCAGGAACCGGTCGGCCGTGTAGTAGATCGGCTGGACCACGATGGAGCAGCGGCCTTTCAGGGCCGCCTGCAGGCCGATGGTGCCGGTCCAGGTGAAGGTCGTGTGACAGTAGTCGATGAGCTGCACCGATGATTCCCACGTGGGCACCAGGCAGGTGTTCGGCTGGGCCAGCAGCGGGTCGAAGAAATCGGGCCGCCGGCGGCCGAACATGTTCGGATGGTCCTTGATGAGGACAAAATATCCCGCCGCGCTCAGCGTGCGCACCAGCCGCCCGGCGACGGCCTGGTAATCGATCAGCTCGAGCTCATCGACGTAATAGTCGATGGTGGACTCGGGATTGACCTGCAGCGCGACGAAGACGCGCTTTTCCGGGGGAAAGGCGGCGCTCCGCTCCCGCCAGTCGGCCGCGAACCGGTCGCGGACGGCGTAGTTTTGCCACCGGAAGCGGGTCGGGCCGAAATGCCGGTGCTGGTAAAGATGGCGGTAGCTCAGCCGGTCCCCGCGCCGCCAGCCATCCAGCGTCACCGCGACGTCGCGCAGCCAGTAATAGAAGACCTGGCGCGCGACTTCGCGGCGGGAATAACGCTTCTCCCGCGAGACGGCGGGCGCGAGATATTCGGGCCGATTGAGCTCCGCCAGGCGGCGCTCGACTTCGTCGGCCGCGGGATTCCGGATCTGGATCGGCCGGCCCCGGGCGGTGAACTGCACGAGGCCGTTAAAGGGGGAAAAGGTGGCGCTGACGTACGGGATGTGACGGGCGGTCAGCAGCCGCTCGACGACATCGAGCACGAAGTAGTCGACCCGGAAGGAAAGAAACAGCTGCGGCTGCTCCCGGTCGAGGGTCTCCTGCCAGGCCAGCAACGCGGCGCCGATCATGCGCCGGGCGACCGCCGGCTCCTGCCGGCGGAGGCAGCGGCACCGCTGGATGAGCTCGCGGCATCCGTTCTCGCCAAAATGCCGGAGCGCGGCATCGGCCGCGCCGGGTCTCCGGGCCTCGCGCCGGTAGGACGCCGCGAAGGACGGCCCGCGGGCCAGTTCCCGCTCGATCGTGCAGCGGGAGGCGAAGGTCAGGTGGCGCGCCACATGCTCCCACCATCGGGTGGAGCCGGTCCGGGCGAAGATCAGGATGCGGGGCGGGTTGGCGCTCATTGCGGGCGGGCGGGCGGAAAAGGGGACGGGGACAATACACACTTGAAGAGCACACCCAAAACAATCCAATACATCGGATCGACGCCGAGGGTGAAGCTGGTGCAGCTGAGCCCGAGCAGACCGGCGGCGAACAGGAACAGGAAGGCGGGCACGACCGCCGGCCGGTGCCGCATCAGCCGCGCGACCCGCCACAAGCATGCCATCATCGTGGCGGCCGTGAGGAGCAGGAAGGCCATGCCGCCAACCCAGCCGTAGGTCACGACGAAGTTCACCGGGGAGACGTGGGTGAAATGATGGGGACGCGGCGGCGGATCCTCATACCAGATGAAATACCAGCCGTAGCCGCTGCCGGCGGCGATGCGCACCCAGGAATCCGCCATCGTGTTCAGGGCGCCCCTGATTTCGGACGCCCGGCCGCCGGACGCCTGGTCGATGGAGAACTCGCCGTTCTGCGGGAGCAGCTCGTTCCATTTGGCGACGGCGCGGGCGAGCTGCGGATGCAGGGCCGCCGGATCGCTGCGGGCCAGGTAGACCAGGGAGCCGACGCCGAGCGCCACCACCGCCAGGCCCAGCGCGAGTCGCCAGAGCCGCCTGAACCCGCCGCTGGCCAGGTAATTCACCAGGAACCACGCGAGCAGCACGGCCACCATGCCGACCGCGGTGCCGCGCTTGCCGCTGGCCACGATCAGGACCGCGGCGAGGACGGTGGCGAGCCAGCGGCGCCGCAGCAGGTACCACGAGAAGGGGAAGAGCAGGATCGCCGAATTGATGCCCCAGTACCCGGTGCGGATGAAGAAGAACCCCACGATGTAAACCAGCGTGAAATAGCCCAGGCAGAACGCCGCGATGCCCCGGCAGGTCGCGGGGAGGAACCACTGGCGCCCGGCGACCCCCGCCAGGGCGTAGTGCAGGGTGACGCACAGCATCATCCCCGCCATGCCGAGATGAGAGACATAGTACCGAAGCGAATTGCGGCCCGCCAGGACGGACCAGGAGCCCTGCAGCAGCGCCAGGAGCATGAGCAGCGCGACCAACATGAACCACGCCGCGGGCCAGCGGCCGGTGCGAAGATGGCGGTGCCGCATCACGCCCAGCGCGCAGAGTCCGATGACCGGCAGGAAGACAAGCTTGGTGGTGTGCCCGCCGAGGGCGACCAGCCATTCCGGGGCGCCCGCCAGCATCCGGAACAGGTCGTTGATCGGGTGCAGGCAGTAACCGGCGAGCGCGAGCACGAAGGGGGACCAGTTCAGGAATTGCGTGACGGAAATCCGCCACCGTCCGGCGTGGGCGTGGGCGGGGGCGGAAAGCGATGGCGCGGCCGGCATGTCAGGCTCCCTCCCGGACGGTTCTCAGCCAGTCGCGGGGATGCCGGAGCAGGCTGCGGTCGAGAAACCAATGATAGGCGACCCCGGCGTACAGCGCGACAAACGCGGCGGCGGCGAGCCCGGCGGGGAGCAGGGAGGATGAGGGCGACAGGCTCGCAGCCAGGCCCCACCAGCCGGCGAGGGCCAACGCAAACGGCTTGGCGGTTTCGGCCAGCCAGGACCGGGCAAAGCGAAACCCCACCTGCCGATCCATGAGCGGCGGCACGAGGGCGACGTAAGCCAGGTTGAAGACCAGCCACATGGCCGCGGCGCCGGTCGCACCCGAGTGCCTGATCACGAAGTAGGAGATCGGCAGGCCGACCGGCACGTAGCCGAAGAGGAATTGCATGTTGATCCGGTTGTGCCCGGTCGCGAGCTGCAGCGAGTAGGGCAGCTGCATCATCGCGTTCAACCCGTAGCCGAAAACCAGCAGGGTGAACGGAAGCGCGCCCTCGGCGACGAAGGCGTCGTCGTGCGACCACTGCCAGAGCACGTTGCCCGCGAGTCCGGCCAACGCGCCGACGGCTCCGGCCACGAGAAACGAAGTCAGGTGCGAGATGCGCAGGAAGAACGCCTTGAGTTCCGCCAGCTTGGCCTGCGCGTGGAGCGCGGTGAACCGGGGATAGGCGGCGTTGGTCAGGGGCGTCGCGCAGAGCTGGATGGCCCGGCTGGCCTCGCTGGCCGCGTAGTAATAGCCGAGCGCGTGGACCCCGCCGAAGCTCGCCAGAAAGAACTTGTCGGACTGCTTGACGAGCGTCGCCGCCAGGGACGTCGCCGTTGCCGTCAGGCTGAAGCGCCAGACCTTGCGGACGTGGTCCCACGCGAACCGGCCGGCCTCCGGCTGGAGCTGCCGGATCGCGCGCCGGGCGGTCCAGCGGAAGTGGACGACTTCGATGAGGGAGCAGCCGGCCTGGGCCAGGACGAAGGCCAGTGGCGTGGGCGCGACCAGCGCCAGCACGAGCAGCGTGCCCGCGGTCCGGGCCGCCGTGTGGCCGCACGTGATGAGGTTGGCGGCCACCTGGCGTTCCAGGCCGCGCAGCACGCTGACATAAAAGACCACCGGCCACCGCAGCGCGAAGAGCAGGCCGAACCACCGGAAGGCGGGGCCCGCCCCGGCCGGCACGTCGTCCGCGATCAGGCCGGCCAGGGGCGCGCCAAGGGCCAGCAGGGCGCCGGTGCCCGCGCCCATCACCGCGTATACCGGCTCGATCGAGGCGAAGAAATCGGCGGGCCGGCGGTTGGAGCCCGGCACGGCGGCGTGGGCCAGCTCGCGATTCGTGGCCACCGACAGTCCGAGGTCGAGGAGCGTGAGCGAGGCCTGGATGCTCAGCAGCAGGGCGACCACGCCATAGCCGGCGGGCCCCATCAATCCCAGATAAAAGGGAATGACGGCGATGGTGATCAGCCCGGCCAGCAGCTGCCCGAGGAAATTAGCCAGCGCGTTGACCCGATAGGACGGCATCGGGGGCGGGAATCATGGTTCCCGCACAAAGATCGCATTCGCGAACACCCGGCCGGCCGGAGCGGCGGCGGGATGGATGCGCCGGAAACCCAACGACGCGAAATCCGCGGTCGCCCGGTCGATAAAGGCGGAATCGGAAGACTCGACGAGGAGGGACCGGAGCCGGCGGTCACGCAGCGTTTGCGCGGCGCCCCGGAGGATGCGGGCTTCGCCGCCGTCGACGTCGATCTTGACGTGCGTCGGGAACGCCAGCCCCAGGCCCTGCCAGAGCGCATCCAGGGTCACGCAGTAGATGCCCTGCCGATGAGCGGGGCGAAACTGCGTCCCGCGGTGATCGGTCGGGCTGCCGATGGAGTGCAGGGCCGCGCCGCTGGTGAGCGGGGCGCCGTCATCGGCCGATGTCAGATGGCCGGGGTGGAAGTAGAGCTCGTCGAGGCCCGTCGTGTCGCTCACCGCGAGGCAGTGGGTCCGCACGGTCCCGGCGAGCTGGTTGAGCGCGACGTTCTTGTTCAGCTGCGCGAAATTCAGCGCCTCGGGCTCGAAGGCGTGCACGGCGCCGCCCGGCGCCACGTGGCGGCCGGCGTACAGCGAGAAGACGCCGATGTTCGCGCCGACGTCGTAGAAGACGTCGCCCGGCCGGACGTGCTGCTGGATCCACGCGATCGTGTCCGGCTCCTTGGTGGCGAAGGTGCGCGCCCGCTGCCAGTCCATGTAGGAGTTGAGCGCGAGGCGAAACGTGTGCTGCCCCGCCCGGGCGGTGGCGGAGCGCTGGCGCAGGCCGAGAACGACCGTGCAGCTCCGCTTGAGGAAATTACGCAGGGCCGGGCTCATTGCGCCGCTTCGGGGGTGTCGAAGACCGTGTGGGCTTCGCTGACGGCCGATTGGTCGCCACCGAGGAACTCCTGGACGCGCCGCGCCAGGGAAGCGCCGTCCAGCGCATGATGCTTGAGGACTTCCGCGGGGGTGCCGCAGGCGGGCAGGGTGGTGAGGCCGATGACCTGGCAGCGCAGCTTCGCGAGGTCGCCGCGCTCCGCCAGCAGGCGCAGCAGCCGCTCGCCCACGCCGCCGGCGACCATATGGTCCTCGAGGATCACGAGCGCCGGGCTGGCGGCGACCAGGGCGTCGAGCCAGGCGGGCGCCGGGCGGTTCAGCCAGGGGAGGTTGACCACCCCGACGGAGATTCCCACCGGCTCGAGCAGTTCGGCGCAGACCATGGCCTCGTGCAACATCACCGGGCCGTAAGCCACGATCGTGGCGTCCGGACCGCGCCGGAGCGCCCGTCCGAAGCCGCAGCGGAAATCCTCGCCCGGCAGGAACTCGAAGCTGCGCGGACTCGGCCCGATGTTCATCCGGAGCATCGTGTTGGCGGAGTTTTCCTCCACCGCCCAGCGCAGGGCGGCCGCGGCTTCCGCCGGCGTGGCGGGCTGGACGATCACCATGTTGGGCAGCGCGGCGAAAAGGCTGATGTCGCGCACGCTTTGATGGCTCTTGCCGGGGCCGGCGGGAATGAAGCCGGCGAAATGGGCGGCGTAGATGACCTTCGTGTCCTCGCAGGCGTTGTTGTACACCTGCTCGTTGGCGCGGGCGCAGAGGAAGCTGGAGAAGGAGTTGACGACCGGCACGAGGCCGAGCCGGGCCAGGCCGCCGGCCATGGACACCATGTCCTGCTCGGCGATGCCGTTCTCGATGAAGCGGTCCGGGTAGGCTTCCTCGAAGGCGCGCACCCGGCAGTCGGCGGACAGGTCGCCATCGAGCACCACGATCCGGGGATTGCCGGCGCCGAGCCGCACCAGTTCCTCGCCGTAGCCCGCGGCGACAAATTCCCGCGTGACGGCGCTCGGCCGTTTCTCCTCGTGGGGGAAGGGGCGGAGCTGCAAGGGGGCGAGGCCGGCGGCGGCCAACCGCCGGTCCAGGCGCTCCTGGAGTTCGGTAAAGCCCTGCCGGAAGGGCTCGTCGGCCGGCGCGCCCGAATGCCAGCGGTATTTGCCGGTGGGCGAGCGTTGGGAAGAGATTTCCTCCATGAAGGAGATGCCGCGGCCCTTGATGGTGTCGGCGATGACCACCCTGACGCCCGCCGGCGGGGGCAGCAGGGCGCGGCGGAGGGCGGGAAAGTCGTGGCCGCTGCAACGCACCACCTCCGCCCCGAAGGCGCGGAACTTGGCCTCCAGGTCGCCGAGGGCCGTGATATCATCGACGAGCATGTCGGTTTGCAGCTTGTTGTGGTCGACGACGACGGTGAGGGAGGCGCGCTGATGGACGCTGGTCTGGAGGCTCTCCCAAATCTGGCCCTCCTGCAGTTCGCCGTCGCCGGTCATCACGACGACCCGGCCCTGCCGCCCGAGCAGCCGCTTCGCGCGCTGCAGACCGCGCGCCTTGGAAATCCCCATGCCGAGGGATCCCGTATTGGCCTCCATGCCCGGCACGTGGATGTCGGGGTGCCCGTCGAGGCCGCCGATCCGGCGCAGTTGACCGAGCCGGGACTCGGGCATGAGCCCGAGCGCGACCAGCACCGCGTAGAGTCCCGGCACGTCATGCCCCTTGGAGGAGAAAAACATGTCGCGGTCGGGATGATCCAGGCCGAGCTGCCGCACGTTGAGGACCTCCAGATAGAGGAGGCACACGATGTCCATGGCGCTGAGGCTGGATCCGAGGTGGCCCGACCCGGCCTTCTTGATTTCGACCAGCGTGTTGAGGCGGCACATGTCCGCGAACAGCGTGAGGCGCTCGGTCGCGTCGCGCACCCCGTTCAGGATCCGGGCGAATTCATTGACGGGAATGTAGCGGAGGTCGTTCATGGCGGAAATCAGGCGGCGGGCTGGCCCACGGGCGGGCGGACCGCCGGAAGCACGGCCAGACCATGCTGGATCAAGGCCTCGGCGAGCAGCCAGTCCTCGGGCTTGTTGATGTCGTGGCCCTCGAAATTCTCCGTGAGAAAAGGCACCACGCGCTGGCCGGCGATCGTGCCTTCCTCGAGCGGGATGCGCGACCAGGCGATCTCGAGGCTCGCATTCTGGGCGTACACGGGGGGCAGGGCCTGGTACGCCGAGCTGTGCCAGGGCGGGCGCGCGCCGCCGTCATCCTGCAGAGGACGCATGAACGCGCCGTCGAGGACCCACATCTTGGCGGGGTGCTGGCGGCAGCGCTCGACCGCGCGGAGCGATTCCGCGCCGGCGGTTTCACGGAACTGCTTCCAGGCCCGGCGAATCGTGGCGGGCAGCCGGAACGGGCTCGTCGGCCTGAGGATGGAAAAAGCGTCGAAGCGTTCGCCCTCCCGGACCAGGCGGCCGAGCGTGTAGCGGACCCACTCGATGTCCGGCGACTGGTCGGCGGCCATTTCGGGCGGCCGGAGGAACGGGACTTCGGCGCCGTAACTCTGCGCGAGCCGCGCGACGTCGGGCGAGTCGGTCGAGACCACCACGCGGTCGAATACCCCGCTGTCCAGCGCCGCGCCGATGGAATAGGCGATCAGCGGATGGCCGGCGAACGGACGAACGTTTTTTCCCGGCAGACGCTTGGAGCCCTGGCGGGCGGGAATGAGGCCGATGACGGAAGGCGAGGCCATGAAGGTGCGAAGCCTCAGACGGCGGACGGATCGAAGTTCAGGCAGATGCACTTCAGCTCGCTGTAGACGTCGAGCGCTTCGGTGCCGGGCTCGCGCGTGCCATTGCCCGAGGCTTTCCGCCCCCCGAAGGGCATGTGCGGCTCGCTCCCGAAGGTTCCGGCATTCACCACCGCCATGCCGGCGTGGACCCGGTCGACAAACCGCATGGCGCGGTGAACGCTCTTGGTATGGATGCAGGCGGTGAGCCCGTAGGGCGAGCGGTTGGCGAGGCGCAGGGCCTCATCGAAGCCCGCGACGCGGTACAGGGCCGCGATCGGGCCGAAAAGTTCGGTGCAGGACAACGGGGCGTCCGGGTCGACGCCCTCGAGCAGGGTGGGCGCGAGGTAGTTGCCGGCGGCCCGGCCGCCGTCCGTCAGCCTGTGCCCGCCGGTGAGGATCCGGGCGCCCGCCGCCCGCGCGTCGCCGATCGCCTTCAGCATGTTCTCCAGCTGGCGCGAGTTGATCACCGGCCCGAGGTCGTCCTGGTCCGCCGGCCCGACGCGCAGGGCTTTCGTCTGTTCGACCAGCCGGTCGCGGAAGCGGTCGTAGATGGCGTCGAAGACCACGATGCGGCTCGCCGCGGCGCAGCGCTGCCCGGCGTTGCTGAAAGCGGACAGCAGCGTCCACTTGACCGCGTTCTCCAGGTCGGCGTCGTCGCAGACCACCAGCGGATTCTTGCCGCCCAGCTCCAGGGAAACGCGGGCGAGGCGGCGGCCGGCCCGCTCATGGATGACCTTACCGACGGCGGTCGAACCGGTGAAGCTGACGACGCCCACGTCCGGATGGTCGACAAGGGCGGCGCCCGCTTCATGGCCCAGCCCCTGGACGATGTTGAGCACGCCGGCGGGCAGTCCGGCCTCGTGCGCCAGCCGACCGAAATACCAGGCCGTCGCCGGGGTGTCCTCCGCCGCCTTGAGCACGGCGGCGTTGCCGCATACCAGCGCGGGAAACACCTTCCAGGCGACGTTGGCGATCGGGGTGTTGGCCGCGATGATCAGGCCGGCGACACCGATGGGCTGGCGCACGGTCATCACGGACTTGTTCATGGTCCCGCTGGTCGTGGTGCGGCCATAGAGGCGCTGGCCTTCGCTGGCGAAGAACAGGCCGAGCTGGATCGCGCCCCCGACCTCGCCCCGCGCATCCTTGACGGACTTGCCGGTTTCCCGGGCCACCACGGCGGCCATCGCCTCGGCGTTCTCCTGCAGCTTGCGCACGACCGCGTGCAGGACCAGGCCGCGCTGGACCGCGGGCAGGTCCGCCCAGCCCGGTTGCGCGGCCTGCGCGGCGGCGACCGCCGCGCTGACCTCCGCGGCGCCGGAGCGCGCCGTTTGGGCGAGGACGGTCCCGTCGTGCGGCGAAAGCTTGGGCAGCGTGCCGGACGCGCCCAGCTCCCGGCCGCCGATCCAGTTCGGTATGAGCGCGGGTATCACGGAAGGATTACCAGGCGGTGAACCCGCCATCGAGCACGAGGTTGGAGCCCGTCATGTAGGACGAGGCGTCGGACGCCAGGAACACCACGGCGCCGTTGTATTCGTCGGCCCGGGCCATGCGACCCAGCGGCACCTTGGGACAATAGCTGCGGAGAAACTCTTCCGCCTGGTGGTTGTAGACTCCGGCGAAGGTCAGCGTGTTGACCCGCACCCCCTGTTTGGCCCAGTAGGTCGCGAGGTAGCGCGTCAGGTTGAAGAGCGCGGACTTGGAGACGGCGTACGCGACCGGCTTGAAGAAGACCTCGCCCTTCTGCCGCCGGTATTCGTAGATGTTCTGATCCGGGGACACCAGGCCGTAGATCGACGAGATGTTGATGATGGAACCCCGGCCGGCGCGCGCCATGGCGCCGCCCAGCACCTGGCAGCACAGGAGCACCCCCTTCACGTTCACGTCCATGACGCGGTCGAAGGAGCTTTCCGCATAGGACTCGAACGGACCGTTCTCGCCCGCCGGCGCGCCGGGAGGGGAGTCGAGGGCCGCGTTGTTGACCAGGACATGCGGCGTCCCCCACTGGGCCTCGATCTTCGCCAAGGCGAGCTCGAGCGACGCGCGCACGGTCACGTCCGCCTCGAGGAACAAGGCGGTCGTCTTCTCCCCGTATCGGCGCCGCACCGCGTCCGCATCGATCCGCTGGTCGAGGACCGCGACGCGCGCCCCGCGTTCAAGGAGGGCGCGGCCAAACTCCGCCCCGAGCTGCCCGAGGCCGCCGGTGATCACGACCACCTTGTTTTCAACGGAGAAGAGGGGGTCCGGCATTGCTGGTCTCTAGCGTGGTTCGCTCAGGACTGAACAAAAAACGTCGCAGATCTCGCGCACCGCGCCGAAGCCGCCGGGGACCTCCGTCACCAGGCGGGCCAGCGGGCGAACGTCGGGGTGCGCGTCCGCCACGACGATGGGCAGGCCGGCCGACTGGAGGCAGCCGGCATCGTTGATGTCGTTCCCGACGTAGGCGACGCGGGCGAGCGGCAGGCCGCGTTCGGCCGCGAGCTGTCCCATCCGGGCCGCCTTGTCGGCGACCCCCTGGAAACAGGACAGTTTCAGTTTGCGGCAGCGCGCGGTGACGACGGGATTCTCCTCCGTCGACACCACCAGCATTTCCACGCGCCCGGTTTCGCGCAGGCGGCTCAGCCCCAGGCCGTCGCTGCGCCAGCAGCGCACGGTCTCCACGCCGTCCTGGTTCACATACACCGCGTTGTCGGTGAACACGCCATCGAAGTCGAACACCAGCAGCCGAACCTGCCGGATCAATTCGCGGTCACTGGCGGACAGCTGCACAACGAGCGGTCAGTCGACGAGGTGCTTGAGGAGGACCAGCTGGTCCTCGGCGACGTCCTGCTTGAGTTTCCGTCCCACGAGCAGATCCACCTGGAACGGCTCAAGGCCGTCCCCGCTGGGGCATTTGAAGGCGAGGTCGGCCTCGGTGATGACCGTGCCCGCGGGGAGATTTCGCCCGGCGTAGATGGACTTGGCCATCTTCTGGAGGGGTTTGGCCTCCTGCGTGTAGATGCGCTTGATGCCGTCGCCCAAGGCCAGGCGGGTCCGCCGCAAGTCGCGGACCATCTTGCGCAGGCCGACCGGTTCCAGCGAGAACGCGTGGTCGGTGCCCTTGTTCGCCCGGTTGAGCGTGAAGTGTTTTTCGATGATCCGCGCGCCGAGGACATACGCCGGCAGCGACATGGCGATGCCGTTGTCGTGGTCGGAAAGGCCGATCACGCAGTCGGGAAACTCGCCGCGCAACGTCTCGATGAACCGAAGGTTCAGGTCCGCAAAGTCGCACGGGTAGGCCGCCGTGCACTGCAGGATGGCCAGCTGGCGGTTGATGGGCATGATCGCGTCATACGCGCGGCGCACGTCGTCAAGCGTGCCGCCACCCGTGCTCAGGATCAGCGGCTTCTGAAAGCGGGCCACGTGCTTCAGCAGGGGCAGGTTCCGCAGGTCACCCGACGCCAGCTTGTAGAGCGGCATGTCCAGGGCGGCCAGGAAATCGGCGCTCTTGTGGTCGAAGGCCGTGGAGAAAAAGGTGATCTTCAGTTCGTCCGCCAGCGCCTTGAGCTCCTGATACTCGCGCTCGCCGAATTCCAGCGCCTCGCGGTGCTCGCCGTAGGTCGCCCCGTAGCTGTTCGGGTTGTCGTAGACCTGGTTGTACAGCGCCTTGGTGAACAGCGACCGATTGTCGCGCTTCTGCAGCTTGACGGCGTTGGCGCCGCATTCCTTGGCCACCTTGAACATCTCTTTGCACACGTCCAAGCGCCCCATGTGATTATGGCCGATTTCCGCTATGACATAGCAGTCGGAAAGGTCGTTGATCGCGGTTTGATTGATGATGAGTTGGCGCTGCATGGGTGGGCGGGCCGGCAAGGGGCGCACGCCGGGCCATCAAATGGGTGGCCAAAACGATATGTAAACCTAAAATCCGAGACGGCGGACGCCGCCGGCGCGGAGGCTGCGGGAGCGGTGCGGACGGCGCGCTTGCCACCACGCGGGCGACGACCTTATGCGGGGACGCATGAGCGGAGTAACCTTAGAGGAGGACGCGGCCTGCCCGGTTCATGGCGCACGCTGCGGGCCGCCGCGTCCCGTGTTCGACCTGGCATCGCCGGAGGCCGTGACGTCCCCCTGGGGCGTGAGGACGACCGAGTTGAGGATCTTCGCCTGCCGCCGGACCGGGCTCCGCTTCCGGCCGGCGCCGCCGGAAGCACGGATCGCGGACTACTACGGCGCCGACTACCACGAGGCGATGGAGGGGGGCGACAACGCGGAGCGGGCCCGCGGGGCGCGCGACGAAAACGAGCAACGCATCCGCCATCTCCGTCGATTCGCGCCGGCCGGGCGGGTTCTCGACTTCGGTTGTTCCACAGGCGTGCTGGCCATGCAGTTGCGCGCCGCGGGCTATGAAGTGGAGGGCGCCGACCTGTCGCCGTACGCGTGCGAGCGGGCCCGGGCGCTGCTGCCCGGCATGCCGGTGCACTGCGGCTCCATCGGCGACCACCTGGGGGCGCTGCGCCGGCGATTCGATGCGGTCACGATGATGGACGTGATCGAGCACCTGCCCGACGTCGCCGGGACGCTGGGCCACCTCCGCGAGCTGCTGCGACCGGGCGGCTTGCTCTTCCTGCGCACGCCCACGATGCGTTCGCCGTTCTACCGGGTGGCCGAGTGGAGCTACCGGCTTTCGGGCGGACGCTACCGGCAGGCGCTGCTGCGCGCCTACCACGCGGAGCACCTGGTGTTCTTTGACGAGGCCAGCATCGTCTCCACGCTGGGCGAGTTCGGCTTCGACGTGATTGAAATATCGCCGGATCCGCTCTTGTGGCGCAATTTCCGCGCGGCGGAAATGCGGGGAGGGTGGCTGCAGAACACGGCGCTGGCGGCGGTGTATTTTCTCGGCCGCCTCGCCGGCCGGGGGCACGGCATGCGCGTGGTGGCGCGGAGACGGGAGGAATGACGCGCATCTCCGGTCAGGGAATAAGAAGCAGGGCGCCGTCCTGTTCGATCACGTGCCGGAAGCAGTCGAGTTCACGCCAGGCCTGTAGTTCGCGCCACAGCCGGGCGTGGTGCGGGTAGCTCACGAAGTTCTGATACGCGGGCCTCGGGCCAAGGCTCAGGTAGAGGATCGGCCGGTCGAACTGCTCCAGAAGCTCGACGACCCCCGCGTCGGGCCGCAGGCGGTCCTGCACCGGCCGGCTCCAGAAATCCAGGTCGCGGAAGAAATCGCCACCGAGATACCAGCGCAGACCGATGCCCGGTTCGTAGTGGAAATACATCACCCGCTTGCCGGAGATCCCGTGCGCTCCGCCGTCCTGCCCCCGGGCGACGGCCTTCCGCGCGATCGATTCGTCAATGCCCGAACTCTGTTCGTCCCACCACCGGCCCACCTTGGTCCGGAACTCCCCGGCGCTGAGAACCCGGTAGTAACCCTCGCCATAGCCGCGCAGGAAGACTGCGCCGAGGCTTCCCGCCACGACCGCGGCCAGCACGCGGGCGAGGGCCAGCGGCCGGATCCGGCTCGCCACCGGCGGAATGGCGCCGAGCCGGAGGACGACGTAGGCGGGGAGCCAGGCGAAGAGCCACGCGGAGCCGAAGTAAATCTTGCTGTAGGCGACGTCCTTCCGGAAGCCGCTCACCAGTTCCAACAACAAGGGCAGGAGGAAGAAGACGAGCGGGGCAAACAGGGGCGCGATCTGGTCGGCCCGTCGCGACCGGAGACAGTAGCCGGCGGCGACCGCGAGGAGAACGAGGTACGTCCCCAGCACGGACGGACCGTGGTCCCCGGGCGCCCGCTCATACAGCAAGCCCCAGTCGCACAAAGATCCCCAGGCGAAGCGGTCCAGCGACCACGGGAACAACTCGGGCAGCCGGACGCGCGGGTAATACAGGTTCCCGGCCAGGCAGAGCCGCGTCACCTCCACGGACACGAGCACCGCCCCCAGGATGAGGAAAGGCGCCGCCGGGCGAATGACCGCCGGGCGCCGCCAGACCGCGGGGACGAACGCCGCGAGCAGCGCGAGGGCAAAGAACGCGCCATAGTTCCGCCCGGAGACCCCTATGGCCAGGGCGGCAAAGGCCGGGCCGAGTCGTTCCACGGCGCTCCGGCTCGGCTCGGCGAACAGGGCATGGGCGGCCAAGGCGGCAGCGAAAAACAGGAGTTCGTCGGAAGAGGCTCCGAACAGATGATTGGTCAGCGGCTGGTAGCTCGCCGCGAAGAGAAGGAACAGGAAGACGAACAGGGCCACGCCGACCAAGCTCCGCTTCAAGGCATCGACGAGCACCGCGAGCCCCGCGATCAGCGCGAAGGTGCCGGCGGCCACATAGCTGGCGTAGAGGTCGCCCGAGCCGCCGAGGCCCAGCAGGGTCAGCACGCCGCGCGCATTCGGGGCATAGTGCAGCGCGCTGGTCAGGAAGCCGTCCCCCAGGCTCATGGACTCCACGGCCAGGTAGCTGCCTTGGGCGAGGCTGGCCTTCACGAACAACGGATCCCAGGCCTGGAAGAACTGGGCCGAGGCGTTGGGCGAGAAGCCGCTGAGCGTCCTGAACCAGATCAGGGCCAGCGCGAGCACCGCGACCGCCGGCAACAGCATCCAGTCCCGCGGGACGCCGGGCGGCGGCCGGGGCAGGTGCCGGCGAAGGACGGGCACCGCGATGGCGATGAATCCCGCGGTCAGCAGGGGAAACGCAGCCAGCGGCACGCCAAAGGCACGGCAGATCTCGTAGGAGAGGTAGGTCGCGGAGAACAGCGCGTGGGCGCCCCAGCCCAGGGCCGGAAGCCCTCCCAGCCGCATGAGCCGGCCCAACGCGTATCCCAGGGCCACCAGCGCGAGAATCTGCCCGGCGACGGTGGCGAAGAACTCCGGATGAGCGTGCACGAACTCAGCGGGAATCGCGGACCGCGGCCGGCTCGGACCGGCCGGTGGCGCATTCCACGATGAACCGGGGGCGGCCGTTCGTCTGGACGAAGATCTTGCGAATATAAAGGCCGAGGGTGCCGACCACGACCACGTTCACGCTCAACGAAACCAGCAGGAGCGCCACGACCGTGGCGTAACCGGCCGGCACTTCCGTGAACAGGTACTGATAGATCAACTTGGCCAGCAGCAGCGCCGACCCGGCCAGGCTCAGGAGGCCGATGGCGAAGATGAAGGTCAGCGGGAGACTGGAATGTTGGATCAGCACGCTCCCCGCGTAGCGGACGAGCCGCAGCAGGGTCCAGCTTCCCGTGCCCCCGAGCCGCCGCTCGACGTCGAAGGGGAAGTCCCGCTGCCGATAGCCGACCCAGCGCACCATGGCGCGGAAGAAGAAGTCCTGGTCGTGGCAGGCCAGCAGCGATTGCACGGTGCGGCGCGAAAGCACCTTGAAGTCGCAGCTGTTGGTCAGGTCGATGCCGCTCAGCCAGTGAAAGCAGTGGTTGAACAGCCACGCGGAAAACCGCTGGCTCCGGCCGTCGGAAGCTCGGCTGCGCTTGAGCCCGTTGACGACATCCCATCCCTCGGCCCGCGCACAGTCGTAGAGCAGGCGCGCCACGGGGGCAGGGTGCTGCCCGTCGCCGTCCATCACCAGATACCATTCGGCCTCGCACGAATTCAGGCCGGCCAGGATGGCGGCATCCTTGCCGAAATTGCGGGAGAGGCGGAGCCCCGCGATCCGCGGATCCTCGCGGTGGAATTCCTGGACCTCCTCCCACGTGCCGTCCGACGAACCGTCGTCGACGATACAGACGCGCCAGCGAAGCTCCGGTCCGAACTGCTGGCGGAGCTCCGCCACCAGGGCGCCGAGCGAGTCCCTTTCATTCAACACCGGGATGACAATGAGTAGATCGGCGCGGACGGGGTCCATGGAGGTCAGCACTTGGAGAATTCACAGCCGATCAGGAGTCCGCGACCGCGGCGCCTTTCCCACGACTCGAGGCGCGTGGCCAGGGCGGATGACACGCTGCCCAGAAGCGGGCCAAATCCGCAAAAGCCGTACATCCCGTCCAATCGGAAACCCGCGTGCTCCAGCGCGCGCCGGAGCCGTCCGGGCGTGAACAAAGTCAGGTGCTGGTGACCGCGCATGCGCGGCGTGAGGCGGAGAAGATCCAGCGTCCATTCGACGGCCGGCCAGCAGGTGCTGTAGTCCGGCGTGCTGAGAAAATACCGGCACCCGGGACGGCCGAATCGGTGCAGGTTCCGCAGGTACTGCGCGACCTGGTCCGGCTGCAGATGCTCGATGACCTCGGTCGAGAAGATGAAATCGAATGCGCGGTCCAGCTTCAGGTCGGGCTGCGTGAGATCCGCCGTCAGGAAGGCGAGGTTGCGTTGCGCGCCGTAGGTGCGGCGGCAGAACTCGACGGCGCCGCGGCTGAGGTCCAGCCCGAGCACCTCCGCGTCCGGGTAGGCGCGAGCGAGCTGGGCCGAGACGATCGCGCTGCCGCAGCCGGCGTCGAGGGCGGAGTCGAACGGCCGCCGCGCGGCCGCTTCCAGGACGATCTCAAGCTTCTGCCGATGCCAGCGCCGCTGGCTCTGCGGGCCGTGGTGCAGCGCCCGATGCTGGTAGTCGCCGGGGATGTCGGGGATGCTAGGCGCGCCGGAAAACATAGAGATTCATCCCGTTCGGAATCACCACCGGCAGCCTCCGCAGGAGGGAAAATCGCGGCGACGGCAGCCCGGCGACATGCAGAAGACGGCTCACCAGCAGGTCACCGGACACGGTCTGGAAGTCGGGCGAGGCATTCACCAGCTGGAAGGAGGGCGCTAGGTTTGCCGTCAGGGTCGCGCGCGTGAAATAGCTGAGGTGCTGCGGCACCTTGATGCTGGGCGAGCGCTGTCCGAGCAGCCGATTCCAGGCCGAATCCATGTCCATGGTGGTCAGGGCGAGGCACGCCCCCGGCGCCATCGCCGCGGCCAGCCAGTCCCGAAACACATGCACGGAAGGCAGGTGCTCGATGACGTCGAACAGGCAGACGAGGTCCGGCTGTTCATGGGGCAGGATGCACCGCCCGCAGGGGTCGCTCCGGACGGCCGGGTGGCCGAGCGCCCGCGCGTGCTCGACGCCGTGTTGCGAGACGTCCGAGCCGCTGACCGTCCACCCGAATTCGCGCGCCGCGACCTCGAGGCCGAAACCCAGGGCGCAGCCGATCTCGTGGAACCGCACCGGGCGGTCGCGCCGCGGCAGGTGCCGGGCGATGCGCCGAAAGCGGCGCCGGTAGGTGGCCGCGATGAATTGGCGATCCCGCGAATAGTCCAGGTAGCCGTGCCGCTCGGCGGCGTCGCAAAAATACTCCTTCGTGTAGATCCGGGCCAGGTCCTGCTCGCTCGGCAGCGGGCTTAGGTGAAGCACCTGGCAGCGGGCGCACCGCACGATGTCGAAGCCAGCGATGTCCCGGTATCTCGTCTCCGCGATGGCCGAGCCGCCGCAAACCGGGCAGCGCCGCTCGCCGCGGGCGACTGGCATCAGAGTGCCCTGGTCGTCTTTTACCCACTGGTTCTGATGCGTCTTCAAGGCGGGAAGCGAGTTGCCGGCGGCTCGACCGCGCGTGCCCCACCGCGGCGGAATGTGCGGCCAGCCGGCGGCCGACTTCTTTACAGTGACGCGGCTGCCCTGGGTCGAATCAAGGGAAATCCGGGCTTCTGGCGGGACGCGCGAATGCGCTCAGCGATCGAGAATGAAGACCGGGCCCGGACGCGCCAGGACGCGTGTTCCCACCGGCGTGAGCGCGTCCCAGGCCTCCGCTGCCGCGGCACGCTCCAAATGAACCTGCTGGGCAGACCAGTGCCCCGAGAGTTGCCCGGCGGCGGATTGCGGGGACGCGAGGGCCAGGGGCGAGGGGATGAAGGCGACACGGCGGACCCGGGGCGAATCGATCGCGGAGAGGAGCGCGGCGCCTTCGGCCGAGGGCGCTCCGGGAGGAATGAACAGACGATAGCCGGGCAAGGGCTGTTCCTGAGTGAAGCCGGCGGCTTGCGCCAGGTAGCCGACATAGCGGGGAGCGAGCAGCGACGCTCCGGCAGGGAGCATGTCCTTGTGCCGGGAAAACTCCGCGAAGCCCTCGAGCACGTCCGCCTGGCGCAGGTCTGCCGGCACCACCTGCAGCCCGTTCCACAGGCGGCAGTGGTAGGGATGGCTGGCCGGCGTCACAACCAGCGCGGCGAGTGCGACCACGGCGATCGTGGGCCGAACAAGCTGGGACGCGGCGGCGGGGGGCGAAGCAGGCGTCCGGCCCGGCTCGGCGGGCCGGGCCTGAAACCACCGCTCGGCCAGCGCCGCCAGCGCCAGCCCGACCGGAACGCCCAGCAGCAGGCGGTGAAACAGGATCACGTTTTCCGCCCTGCCGATGCCGAGGACGAACGGGACCCCCGCGACGGGCAGGCAGAGGCCGGCCACAGGCAGCAACGTGAGGGCGGCGACGAATGGATGGGAACGGAGAAGAAAAAACGCCGCACCGAGGTTGATCAGCCCGAACAACCCGAGAATCTCCAGGGCGCGGTGATAGGGCGGGGAGCCGACGGAAAGCAGATCGAATCCGAACCACCGGTTCAGCCAGCCGGCTTGGACCAGCTGGGCGAGAACGGGATTGGACCTTTGCCAGGCCACAAGGGCGATGTTCAGCGCGAGTACCCCCACCGCGAGTCCGGCCAGGGCGGGCCATCGGCAGTGCCCGAGGCAGCGGCAGACGACGATGGACGCCAAGCCGAGGGCGGCGATGCCGAGCCCCTGCACGTGATTGAGGGCGATCAGGACCAAGAGCACCAGGGCGCTGACAAGGGCTCCCGCGTGCTGCCTCCAAGAAATGCCGTTTCGCCGATTGAAATGGGTGACGGCCACGCGCAGGACGGCGATCACGGCCAATTGCGCCAGCATCGTGCTCGCCAGGCCGTAATAGCGATGGAATGAAAAGACGTTGTTTCCTGCCAGCACCGCCTGGAGCAGCACAAACACGACGCCGGCCGGGCCGGACACGCCCGCGGCCCGCGCGAGACGGAAATACTGCCAGGAGAGCAACAGGCTGAGGGCGGCGAGGTAGGCGGGGACTCGCCCGACCGCATCCAGCCCGGATGCTCCCCCGACGAAACTGAACGCGAAGAAATAGGAAAAACTCTTGGGCAGGAGCTTGTCGTCGACGCCGGCCAGATGCTGCCATTCGTTGATCCGGTAGAGGTGCTCCCACGGGTCGGCAGGCCACTCGAGGTAAGCGCCGGGGATCGCAAAGAACAAGGCCAGCAGGATCCAGGGAGCGACGGCATGCAGGACGGGCAAGGGCCGGCGGGAGGGAGCCGAACGCCACCAGGAGCGGAGGGCCACCAGGGCCACCAGCGCATGGCCGACATGCAACACCCCAAAGACGTGCCGCAGGGCGGGAATCGCGCCCCCGTTGCCCAGGGCGTCCGGAGAAAAGCCATTGGCGGGCCAGTGTCGCCAGTAGTACACCAGGAACATCCCGAGATACGGCACGAGGAACGCCCATCCGGAGGCCATGTACCGCCGCAGTTGGTTCTCGAGCGAATTCAAGGCGAACGGCGGTTTGACGGCGCGGATGGCGCGGCTGCCGTCCGGCCCGGCGATGCCGGAAACACGGGCGCGGGCTCAGCCGGCTTGGCTGCGACCGGACGCGCCGGGCGGATGGAATTTCGAGGGGTGATTCCCGCGATTAGAGCGGCGGGTGGCGGCGTTCAACTTCAATGTGCACGCGGTTCACGCGCATGGGCGCCGGAGTTGCACTCGGCTGCGATCCGCGGGCCGCCGGTCCCCCCCCCCGCGCGTTTCCCGCCGGCACGAAAAAAGCCAGCGCCCCCTTTGGGCGCTGGCTTTGATGATTCGGGGAAACGCGAACCGCTTAGTTCGCGATGCGCCATTCGGTCGGGCGGGTGCCGATGGCCACCCAGCCGGCCGAGGTGTAGCCATTCATGATCCAGACCCCGCGCAGGCCCGTCGACGTGTTCTCCCACACCAGGTCGGGATGGTGGTCGCCGCTGAAATCCGTCGCAGTGGCGATGCGCCATTCCGTGGGCATGGTCGTGATGCTGACCCAGCCAGCGGAGGCATAGCCGTCCATGATCCAGACGCCGCGCACCCCGGTCGAGGTATTCTCCCAGAGCAGGTCCGGATGGCCATCGCCGCTGAAGTCGGCGGCATCGGCGATGCGCCACTCGGTGGGCATGGTCGTGATGTTGTTCCACCCGGCGGAGGTATAGCCGTTCATGACCCAAACGCCGCGCTGGCCGGTGACGGTGTTTTCCCAGAGCAGGTCCGGATGGCCGTCGCCGCTGAAGTCGGCGGCATCGGCGATGCGCCATTGGGTGGGCATGGTCGTGATGTTGACCCACCCGGCGGAGGTGTAGCCGTTCATGACCCAAACGCCGCGCTGGCCGGTGACGGTGTTTTCCCAGAGCAGGTCCGGATGGCCATCGCCGCTGAAGTCGGCGGTCGCCGCGAGGCGCCATTCCGTGGGCAAGGTGGTGAGATTGACCGTGCCGGTGGATGCATAGTTGTCCATGGTCCAGACTTCAAACACGCCGGTGGACGTGTTCTGCCAAACGATGTCGGACTTTTCATCTCCGTTGAAATCGGTCTCGGGCGGGTCGACTTGGACAATGATGCGGGTGACCTTGTAATACCCGCCGGAGCCCACGAAGCTGTTGCTGTTGAGCATCGCGCTGGCGGGCGCGCCGCCGAGAATGCCGTATTGGATTTCGAGCGTGTAGAGGGCGCCCGGGATGAGGTTCGCGCCATCGATCTGGATGGAGGTCGGAGCGGCCTGGTTGACGCCCAGGCTGGGCGCGCGGTAGCCGCCGACGCTGGAGGCATCGATGATGTCGCCGTTCGAGGTTTGCCAGATGCCGGCGCTCACCAGGGCGCCGTGGGTGGCGGTGGCGTATTCCGGGAAAGCGTTGAACGTGAGCGTGGTCACGCCGGTCGGGCTGAGGACGAGCCGGCGGCCCGCCCAAGTCGCGCCGTTGTTCACCGAGGCGATCTGCGGCGTGGGCGTCGGGTAGTTGCCGCTCGCGAAGACCAAGCCCGCGGTGAATTCCGCCGGAGTCGGGGCGGAGGTGCCGAGGAACTTCAATCCATACTGGCCGCCGTCGGTCGGCGCCGTGGGATAGAATGCCTTCAGCGCCGCGTCGCTGGCGAACAGGTGCATGAACGCGTAGTCCGTGCCGTTGTTCGGCGCGGACGAGAAGTTGAGCGTCCCGGTGTTGGTGTCTTCGCTCGCGCCCGAGGCGGGGGTGCCGCCCGAGCCGGGCTTGTAGAACGCCGGACCCCAGTTGGTCATGTTGATCGCGCCGCCGCGCAGGTGGATTTCGAAGATGAACGGGTCGACGGGCTGCGTGATGGTGGAGGCGCCGGTTTGACGATAGTGACCGGTCCGCTTGATCGTGACCGATTGTCCATGGGCCGTGGTGGTGAGCAGCGCCACGAGCCCCGAAAGAACGAGCAGGGGATATTTGGTTATCTTCATGGTGAAATGCGGGATGAAGAATACCGGAGCCCGTCCGGGGCCCCATGGGGCGCGAGCCTGCTACTCCAATGCATTTCCCTCCCCCGCCGAGGGGTTCGGGAAACCCTCGTTTCCGGGGTGTCCGGACCCCCGGGGGTGGGGCGAAACCCGCCCCCGCCGCCTACAGCACGTCCGCGAAGCTGCTGCGCAGCTTCTGGAAGACCCAGCCTCCGGCCGCGAAAAGCCCGAGGCTCACGGCGTAAGTGTAGGCGACGTGAGTCGGGGAAGGCGGGTGGCCCCAGAAGGCCACGTGGCGCGCCTCCTCGATCCAGTGGATCAAGGGATTGAACCGCAGGTACGTCCAAGCCTCCGCCGGTATCTTGGCGACGGGGTAGAAAACGGCGCTCGCGAACAGAAGGGCGAGCGAGAGGAACTGGGCGATCTGCACCAGGTCGCGCCAAAACACCCCGATGGAGGAGAACAGGAATCCGAGGCCCAGGGCGCCCAGCACGAGCGGCAGGAGGATGACCGGCAGCCAGGCCAGCGTCCCCCAGGCGACCGGCGAGCCCGCCAGCAGCGCGCCGAGGAAGACCAGGCCCAGCGTGATCAGGAAATGCACCAGCGCGGCGCCTACGCCCGCCGCCGGCAGGATCGCGAGCGGGAAGACGACCTTTTTCACGAAGTTCGGCTGGGCCACGACGATCGTGGGGCTCAGCGTCATCACCTCCGCGAGGAAATGGTGGATCGCCAGGCCGAGGAACACCGCGAGGGCGTAATCGACGCGGCTTTCCTCCGCGGCGTCGGCCTTCAACTTGCCGTCGAAAATGAAACCGAACACGAGCACGTAGAGACCGAGCATCAGCAGCGGGCCGAGGAAGGACCAGACGAGGCCGAGATGGCTGCCCTTGTGGCGCAGCTCGACGTTTCGCAGTGTGAACTGCCAGAGCAGTCGCCGGTGCTGCCAGAGATCGGCGACGAGGGGGGCGAAGCGACGCAGCATGGGACGGGACGCCGTCTTAAGTCCCGGCCCGCCGGCCAAGTAAAGGCTATTCCCCGCCGCTCGCCGCCGGTCCGCTCACGCGGATCCGAGCGCCTGCAGGTCGGCGTCCACCATCAGCTCGGCGAGCGCCTTCATGCGGGTCTTCGGCTCCCACCCAAGCTCGCGCTTCGCCTTGGCGTAGTCGCCGATGAGGAGGTCGACCTCGGCGGGCCGCAGGTAGCGCTCGTCGAACTTCACGTGCTGCCGCCAGTCCAGCCCGACGCGGCCGAAGGCGGCGTCGAGGAATTCGCGGATGGTGTACGTCTCGTTCGTCGCGATCACGTAGTCGTCCGGCCGCTCCTGCTGGAGCATGAGCCACATCGCTTCGACGTACTCCTTCGCGTAGCCCCAGTCGCGCTTCGAGTCGAGGTTGCCGAGGTAGAGGTCCTGCTGCAGCCCCCGCTTGATGCGCGCCGCCGCGAGCGTGATCTTGCGCGTCACGAACGACTCGCCGCGGCGCGGGGACTCGTGGTTGAAGAGGATGCCGCTGCACGCGAACAGCCCGTACGACTCGCGGTAGTTCACGGTCAGCCAGTGGGCGAAGGCCTTGGCGCAGCCGTACGGCGAGCGCGGCCAGAACGGCGTCATCTCGGTCTGCGGCACCGCCTGGACCTTGCCGAACATCTCGGAGGACGACGCCTGGTAGTATCGGACCTTCTTGCCGATGCCCGACTCGATCACCGCCTCCAGGATGCGGGCGGCGCCGACCGCGGTGATGTCGGCGGTGTATTCCGGAATGTCGAAACTGACGCGGACGTGGCTCTGCGCGGCGAGGTTGTAGATCTCGTCGGGCTGGAGCGCATAAAGGAGCTTCACCAGGGACACGCTGTCGGCGAGGTCGCCATAGTGGAGGTGCAGGCGCTTGCCCGGCCCGTGCTCGTACCCCTGCAGATGGTCGATCCGGGCCCGGTTCAGCGTGCTGGCGCGCCGCACGAGGCCGTGGACCTCGTATCCCTTCTCGAGGAGCAGCTCCGCGAGGTAGGAACCGTCCTGGCCGGTGATCCCGGTGATGAAAGCCTTCTTCATGTGAGTTTCTTCATCTCGAAGTCCACCAGGCGGGCAATCATATCTTCGAATCCCACCGTGTTTTGCCACCCCAGGACGCGCTGGGCCTTGCCCGGATTGCCGCAGGCGGCGACCGGCTCGACATTGCTCACGAGGGATGCGTCATGCCGGACATGATCGCGCCAATTCAGGCCGCCGCACCGGAACGCGATCTCGACGAGTTCCTGCACGCTGTGCAGTTTGCCGGTGGCAAGGACGAAGTCGTCGACGGGCTCCTGCTGGAGCAGCAGCCAGAGGCCGTGCACATAGTCGGGCGCCCATCCCCAGTCGCGGCGGCCCTCGAGGCTGCCGAGCGGGAGTTCACTCTGCAGGCCGCGTTTGATGCGCGCGACCGCGCGCGCGACCTTCATGGTCACGAAGCCCGCGCCCCGGCGGGGAGACTCGTGGTTGTAGAGGATGGCCGAGCAGCTGGGCAGCTGGTACGCGAGCCGGTAGATCCGCGCCATCTGCTGCGACAGGGCCTTCGCCGCGCCGTAGGGCGTCGTGGGATTGATCGGAGTCGTCTCGTCCTGCGGCGAGTGCGGCGGCGATCCGAAGACCTCGCTCGACGAGGCGTAGAGGAATTTCGTCGGCTCGGGCAGGTCGCGCAGGATCTCGAGCAGCCGCAGGGTCGCCATGCCGATGCTGTCGACGGTGCTTTCGGGCAGCTCGAGGCTGAGCCGCGGGCTCGACTGGCCGGCCAGGTGGTAGAGTTCGTGCGGGCGGGCCCGGCTGATGATGCGGCGCAGGTGCGTCGCATCCTCGAACGCGCCGTTGTGCAGGAACAGCCGGCGACCGAGCAGTTCTTCCGTCAGGAGGTGCCGGATGTTGCTGGCGGCGAGCGCGTCGGGCCGGTGCACGAGTCCGTGGACTTCGTAGTCCCGCTCGAGGAGGAGCTCGGCGAGGTAAGAGCCGTCCTGACCCGTGATTCCGGTGATGAAGGCGCGTGGCATCGGTCGTCCGTGAAGTGCTTCACCTCCCGGAACGCTTCAACGCAATTGTTTCCCGCGCGTCCTCCCGCAGGGAACCCCGGTGGACCGGGCGGGTCGCAGCCGCCGCCGCCTGTCCCGCCGGCAGTCTTTCCTGTTGAAACCCAAGGACCTTTCTGTCCGGCTGACGCACCTTTTTTACCGCATGATCCCCTGCCGCCTCCATCCCCTGCTCGGCCTGCTGCTGGCCGCGCTGCCCGGTGCGTTTCTATCCGCCCAGGCGCCGGTCCTTCCCGAGCAGTTGTTCCCTCAGCTGGACGGGTTCCTGCGGCACTCCGCGACCCAGTCCCCGCGGATGATCAGCCGCGGCCTCGACCTCGAGATGGCGGACGCCACGCGCGACGCCTACCGGGCCGGCCTCTGGCCGAGCGTGAGCGGATCCTACCGCATCAGCGAGACGCGGGACGACCGCGCCGACCAGCCGGACACGCTGCGGGCCCAGAAAGTCTATTACGACATCACGATCAACCAGGCGGTCTTCCACTGGGGGGCCGTGCGCAACAACGCCCGGATCGGCGACATCCAGCTGCGGATCGCGCAGGGCAACTTCCGCGAAGGCTACCGCCTCCTCGCGCAGGAGATCCGTTCGCAGTACCTCCAGCTCATCGTGAAGAAGGCGCAGATCGCGCGGTCGCGGTTCAACATGGTGCACGTGCGGGAGCTGCTCCGCGTGGCCGAAGACCGGCTGGCCAAGCGCGCGATTTCGGAAGGGGAGGTCGCCGTCGCGCGCCTCAACGTGGAGCAGGCGGAGCTCCTGCTCGACCGGCAGGCCGACGATTTCGAGGCTTCGCGGTCGGCCTTTGCGCGCTTCACCGGGTCCGCCACGCCGCTCTCAGCCGACGAGATCCCCGACTCGATCCCCGCGCTGACGCCCGGCCAGGGCGTCTTTGACGCGGCGCTCGCGTCGGTGCTGTCGGCCTCCACCGTCCCGACCAACGAGGCCCGCAACTACCAGAACTACATCGACCTGGAGGTGCTCAACTACAAGATGAACCGCGTGCGCCTGCTGCCGAAGGTCAACCTCATCGCGGGCGCGAACCAGGACGAGCAGAGCTACACGATCAACACGGCCCAAAGATACCGCCTGGACTCGATCTACGGGGCCATGCAGGTGAGCTGGCACATTTTCGACGGCTTTGCCGCCCGCTCCGCCCAACGCACGGCGCTCGCCCGTCGCCGGCAGCTGGAGAACGACCTCCGCAACTACACGGAGAACATAAAGGCGTCCCTGCAGGCGCAAAACCGGCAGATCGCGTTCGCGGCGCGGGCCATGGCCCTGACGGATCGCAACGTCAACGGCTCCGACGGGCTGCTGAAATCCCGCCGCGAGGACCTGCGGTCGGGCCAGGCCTCCGAGGCCGATGTCCGCGTGGCCGAGCTCGCCGTGCATGACGCGAAGATTTCGGCCTACGCCTCGCGCCTGGACTATCTGATGAAAGCCAGCGAGCTGAACGGCCTGCTCGCGCAGGATCCGGCGCTCGCCAACCTGCCGCAGGAATGAGTCGCCCCGCCGAGAAATCTGGATCCGGCTGGGCGCTCCGGCTCGCGGTCCTCGCCGTCGTTGCGGCCGCCGCTTGGTTCGGGATCGGGTTCGCGCTCCGGCCCGTGGCCTACACGGCCACGGCGGTCCGCGCCACCGCCGTCCGGGCCGTGCCCGGCAGCGTCGAGGTGAAGGCCGAGTTCATCCAGGAGCTGAAAAGCGAGGTCGGGGGCCGCGTGGCGGACTCGGCCCTGGACATCGACAAGCGCGTCAAGCAGGGCGACGTGCTCGTGCAGCTCGACACCGGCGACGTCGACCTCGACATCGAGCGCACCACGGCCGAGATCGAGGCCGCCCGGCGCAAGGTCGAGGTCGGCTCCACGCTCAAGGCCGACGTCGAGAACCTGCGGTCCGACGTCGAGAATTTCGAGCGCCTCGCCAAGGCCGGCAGCTACGCCGCCGGCGACCTCGAGAAGCAGAAGCGCCTGCTGCGGCAGATGGAGCAGCGGATGGAGCTCGACGAGGTGAACCTGAAGCTGGCGCTCGAGACGCTCGAGAACAACCTCCGCGCCAAGCAGCGGGAGAAGGCCAAGATGACCATCACGTCCCCCCTCGACGGCGTGATCACCGACGTGCTCGCCCGGCCGGGCGACCTCATCGGCAGCAATTCCCCCATCGCCAAGATCATGACCACCACGCGGAGCGTCGAGGGCAAGCTGAGCGAGGAGCACTTCGCGGTCGTGAAGCGGGGGCAGCGCGCGTCGGTGCGCTTCCTCACCTACGGCAAGGATCAGTACGACGCCCGGGTCACGGAACTGCGCCCGACCGCGGACGCGACCACCCAGCGCTACACGGTGATCCTGGAGGTGCACCTGCCGGAGGGCCGAACGCTCGCGCCCGGCCTCACCGGCGAGGTGAGCATCGTCATCGCCGAGCGGCCGAACGCCATCATGATCCCGCGCCGCGCCCTGGTCGGCGGGCGCGTGTTCGTCGTCGCCGGCGGCAAGGTCGAGATGCGCACCGTCGAGGCGGGCTACGAGAATCTGGCGCAGGTCGAGATCCTGAAGGGGGTCGCCGAGGGCGAGATCGTGATCCTGGAGCAGCAGGACCGCTATCGCCCGGGTGACCGCGTGCGGGTGCTGGCGGCGCAGGATTGAACCGGCGGCCGCGCCGCGCCCCCGCCTCCGTGTCGACCACCCTCCGCATCGCCCTGCGATTCCTGACCGCGAAGAAGCGGGCCATGCTCATGAGCCTGGCCGGCATCGTCTTCGGCGTGGGCTTCTTCGTCGTCACGCAGGCCCAGACGAGCGGCTTCGAGCAGTTCTTCATCCGCACCATCCTCGGGACCAACGGCGCCATCCAGATCCGGGACAAGATCCAGGACACGATGGGCAGCATGGCGGCCGCGGGCCACGGCCCGAACGCGCCGCGCGCCGAGATCAGCGTGCGCAGCGAGGGCACGCGGAAGTACATCGAGGGGGTCGAGAATCCCGATCTCGTCATGGAGGCGCTGCGGCAGTTCCGGAACGTGTCCGGCGCCTCGATGGTCGTGCGGGGCTCGGTGGTCGCCGACAGCTCGTTCCGCAACGAGACGGCGCAGGCCTACGGCATCAAGCTCGACGACCACCTCGCCGTCTCCGACATGGAGCGGCAGATCGTCCGCGGCAGCCTCGAGGAGTTCCGCGCCGCGCACGCGGGCGCCGTCGTCGGCACGGTGCTGGCCGAGCGGCTGGCGATCGACATCGGCGACACGATCATCCTCCGGGCGGGGGACCAGCAGCGGCGGTACCGCGTGACCGCGATGTACGAGACCGGCGTGCGCGACATCGACCAGGTGCGCATCTACCTGCACCTCGGGGAGGCGCGCTCGCTGCTGAAGAAGGTCACCGGCGCGTCGTTCATCCAGGTGAACCTCTTCGACAAGGACCGTGCGCCGCAGGATGCGCGGCTCATGGAGCAGGTCTTCCGCCACGGCGTCGCGAGCTGGCAGGAGCGGGAGAAGACCTGGCTCGAGGTGTTTCGCGCGCTGCGGTTCTCCTCGGCGATCACGGTCTCGACGATCATCCTCATTTCCGGCCTCGGCATGTTCAACACCCTCGCGATGATCGTCATGGAGAAGACCAAGGAGATCGCGATCCTGCGCTCGATGGGCTACACGCGGGAGGACATCTCCCGCATCTTCCTGTGGCAGGGGGCCCTGGTGCTGATGGCCGGCTCGGTCCTCGGCTGGATCCTCGGGGCGGCCGTCACGTACGGGGTGGAGCGGCTGCCCATCCGGATCCGCGGCATCTTCTCGACCGACCACTTCATGGTGGATTGGTCGCCCTGGCATTACGTCGCCGCGACGGTCACCGCCACCGTGGTGGTGATGTTCGCCAGCCTGGTGCCCGCGCGGCGGGCCGCCCGTCTCGAGCCCGGCGACATCATCCGCGGCACGGCCCAATGAGCACGACCCACCTCGCGCTGCGCTGCGACAACCTGCACCGGTACCTCGGGGAGGGGGAGGGCCGGGTGCATGTGCTCCGCGGCGTCTCGTTCGAGGCGCACAAGGGGCGCGTCACCGCCATCGTCGGCCCCTCGGGGTGCGGCAAGTCCACGCTGCTTTACCTGCTCGGCCTGCTCGACCAGCCGGAGGAGGGGTCGATCTGGATCCGCGACCGGCTGATGTCGAACAGCGGCGACCTCGACCGCACGGCGGCGCGCTGCGAGCACATCGGCTTCGTCTTCCAGTTCCACTTCCTTATGCAGGAGTTCACGGCGCTGGAGAACGTGATGATGCCAATGCGGCGCCTCGGCCGCCTGGGCGAGACGGAGATGGCGGCGCGGGCCCGCGCGCTGCTGCAGGACGTCGGCCTCGGCGACAAGACGCACCGGCTCGCCACGCAGCTGTCCGGCGGCGAGCAGCAGCGGGTCGCGATCGCGCGCGCGCTGGCCAACCAGCCCGCCATCATCCTGGCCGACGAGCCCACCGGCAACCTCGACCAGAAGAACTCGGCCATGGTGTTCGACCTGCTCACGCGGCTCGCGAAGGAGAACGGCCAGGCGGTGGTCCTGGTGACGCACAATCCGGACATCGCGAACCGCTGCGACGAGATCCGGCCGATGCGCGACGGCGAGTTCGTGCGCTGAGCCGGCGCGGACCCGGGCGGAATTCCCGCGCGCGCGCCGGGGAATTTCCGACGGATTAGCGCCGGTGTTCGCGCGGCCGTTTACGCTTATAACCCACCCGGCAGGCAGCCGCTTCTAAATTTTGTTTTACTTCGGAAAACCCCGGTTCTTCACTCCCCGTTCGGATTACGAACCGCACACACCCGTGAGCCTGCATCGTTCGCGCATACACATTGTTTTCGACTTGGCCGGCGTCGCCGCCGTCCCGGGCTTCGCGCCCTGGTTTCCCGCGCCTTGCGCCGGTCGGCCCTGACCGACGGCCCCCGGACCCCGCGAACACCGACGGCCCATGTCGAAGATTTTTCCCAAGTCCGCGAACGCGCTGCCGCTGCAGATCCTGATCTTCCTGGCCGTCGTGGGCGGCATCGCCTCCGCGGCGATCAACTACTACGCCACGCCGAAGTACTCGCGGGTGGGCTACGCGCCGGTCCAGCCGGTGCCGTTCGACCACGGGCTGCATGCCGGCCAGCTCGGCATCGACTGCCGCTACTGCCACGTCGGCGTGGAGAAGTCCGCGACCTCCAGCGTGCCCTCGGCGCAGACGTGCATGAACTGCCACAGCATCGTGAAGGCCCAGAGCCCGCTGCTCGAGCCGGTGCGCCGCAGCTTCGAGACGGGCGAGCCGGTGCCGTGGGTCAAGATCCACGCCGTGCCGGACTACGTGTTCTTCAACCACTCCGTGCACGTGAACCGCGGCATCAGCTGCGTCGAGTGCCACGGCAAGGTCAACGAGATGGCGGTCGTCCGCCAGGCCGAGCCGCACAGCATGAGCTGGTGCCTCGACTGCCACCGCAACCCCGCCGAGCGGCTGCGCAACGCCGAGGACGTCTTCAACCTGGATTCCCAGACGCTCGCCGCCCAGGGCAAGCTCGGTGACGCCATCGCCCTCGTCCACCAGGGCAAGATCCAGCCCCCGCAGAGCTGCTCCGGCTGCCACCGCTGATGAAACGCAAGGTCGAACATCCCGCCCCCGCCGCCCGCGAGCTCGCCGGTCCGAAGTACTGGCGCAGCCTCGACGAGCTCGCCGACACGCCCGGGTTCCGGGCGCAGCTCGAGCGCGAGTTCCCGGAGGGCGCCGCGACGCTCGAGGGGGTAGACCGGCGCCATTTCGTGAAGATCATGGCGGCGTCCTTCGCGCTGGGCGGGCTCGGGCTCGCCGGCTGCCGCCGCCCGGAGAAGCACATCCTGCCCTACGGCAAGTCGGTCGAGTACCTCGTGCCGGGCCTGCCGCTCTACTACGCGACCGCGATGCCGCTCCGGAAGTCCGCCGTGCCGCTCGTCGCCGAGACGCACCAGGGTCGCCCGACCAAGCTCGAGGGCAACCCGAGCTACGCGCCCCACGGCGGGTCGACGTCGCTGGCCGCCCAGGCCTCCGTCCTCGACCTCTACGATCCCGACCGCGCCAAGCAGCACGTCCGCCAGGGCCGCGTGCTGGCGACCGCCGACGTGAACGACCTGCTGGCCGGCCTCGTCCGCACCTATTCGGGCAGCGGCGAGGGCCTGGCGTTCCTGGCCGACGAGTCCTCCTCGCCGACCCGCGCCCGGCTGGTCGGGGCGCTGAAGCGCCGCTATCCGCGCGCCCTGTGGGCCGAGTACGAGCCGGTGCAGGACGAGGCGCCGGTCGCGGCCGCCCGGGCCGCGTTCGGCCGCGACGCGAAGCCGCTCTACCGCCTCGAGAAGGCCAAGCGCATCGTCAGCCTCGACGCCGATTTCCTATCCGCCGAGTCCGGCAGCCTCGCCTACGCGCGCGCCTTCTCCCACGGCCGCCGCGTGCACCAGGCGGGCGACCCGATGAACCGGCTCTACGTGGTCGAGAGCGCGCTCTCGATCACGGGCACGATGGCCGACCACCGGCTCCGGCTCGCCAGCAGCCACGTGCTCGCCTTCGCGGCGGCGCTGGCCAACCGGGTGATGGGGGCCTCGCCGGCGGATGCGCTCGCGGGCGGCCTCGATTTTCCCCGCAAGGACGAGTGGCTCGCCGAGTGTGCCAAGGACCTGCTCGCGCACCGCGGCGCGAGCCTCGTGGTCGCCGGTGCGCACCAGCCCGCGGCGGTCCACGCGATCGCCTACGCGCTCAATTCGTTTCTCGGCAACATCGGGGCGACGGTCGACTTCGTCGACGCGCCCGCGTCGGGCGCCTCCACCCTCGGCGCCCTGGCCGAGGCCATCAAGGCGGGCGGGGTGAAGACGCTCGTCATCGTCAACGGCAACCCCGCCTACAACGCCCCGGCCGACCTCAATTTCGCCGCGCTGGTCAAGTCGGTGCCGGACGTCATCCGCTACGGCTACTACGACGACGAGACTTCGGCGGTGGCCGGCACGACGCTCGCCGCGACGCACTACCTCGAGTCGTGGGGCGACGCGCGCACGGCCGACGGCACGATCGTGCCGATCCAGCCGATGATCCTCCCGCTCTTCGGCGGCCTGATGGAGGTCGAGCTGCTCGCCCGCCTCGCGGGGGAGGCGACGCCCGACCCGTACGCGCAGGTCTTCACCACGATCGCCGCGCTCGCGCGCGGCGACGCCCGCAAGGCGTTCGAGAAGTTCCTGCACGACGGCCTGCTGGAGGGCAGCGCCTATCCCGTCGTCCCGGTCACGGCCAACCCCGCGTCCCTCGCGGCGGCCCTGCGCGACGCGCCCGCCCCGGCGGCCCTGGCCCAGGACAGCCTGGAGGTCCGGTTCGTCCGCGACCACAAGATGGACGACGGCCGCTTCGCCAACAACGGCTGGCTGCAGGAATGCCCGGACCCGATCACGAAGATCGCGTGGGACAACGCCATCCTCATCAGCCCGCGCCTGGCGCAGGCCCTCGGCATCATGCCGCAGGGCGGCCGCAACCAGGTGGCGCGCGTGGAGGAGGCCGAGTTCAGCCGCGGCAAGGAGGATGCCCGGATCTACAGGCTGAAGCTCGGCGCGCTCGAGCTCGAGGGCCCCGTCCACATCCAGCCCGGCCTGTCGAACTTCACCGTGGTGGCGCCGCTCGGCTACGGCCGCACGCGCACCGGCCGCGTCGGCGCCGGGGCGGGCTTCAGCGCCTACGCGATCCGCACCTCCGGCGCGATGGGCTTCGCCACCGGGGCGACCCTGGCCGACACCGGCCGCCGCGCGTTCCTGGCGAACACGCAGGAGCACTGGTCGATGGAGGGCCGCGACATCGTCCGCGAGGCCAACCTCGAGGAGTTCAAGGGCAACCCGGCCTTCGCCGCCGGCATCGGCATGGAGTCGCACTCGCCGGCGGTGTACGGCGACTACACGCCGGAGCAGTTCGCCAAGCTCTCCCGCGAGGAGCGGATCCGCATCACCACCGAGCGCGCGAACAAGACTCCGCGCGGCAACTCGCTCTACGAGACGCCCGACTTCGGCGGCGCCGGCGCGAACCACCGCCGGTCGGACACGGACGCGCGCACGCTCGACGGCATCCACCAGTGGGCGATGTCGATCGACCTCAACACCTGCATCGGATGCCAGGCCTGCGTCGTCGCGTGCCAGGCGGAGAACAACATCCCGATCGTGGGCCGCGACCAGGTGCGCCGGGGCCGCGAGATGCACTGGATCCGCATCGACCGCTACTATTCCGACGGCCGGGCGGACGCCGACCCCTTCGGCCGCGGCAACGGCGGCAACGCCGAGCTCCCGGAGGATCCCCAGGTGATGCTGCAGCCCATGACCTGCCAGCATTGCGAGACGGCGCCCTGCGAGACCGTGTGTCCGGTCAACGCCACGGTGCACGACGAGGAGGGCCTCAACACGATGGCCTACAACCGGTGCATCGGCACGCGGTACTGCGCGAACAACTGCCCGTACAAGGTCCGCCGGTTCAATTATTTCGACTACAACAAGCGCTCGATCGACGAGCTCTACCTCGGGCCGCTCGGCTCGCAGAAGCAGATGCCCGAGCTGCTGCAGATGGCGAAGAATCCCGACGTCACCGTGCGCATGCGCGGCGTGATGGAGAAGTGCACGTACTGCGTGCAGCGCATCCAGCAGGCCAAGATCGCGCAGAAGCGGAAGGCCGGCCTCGCCTCGGGCGACATCCGCGTGCCGGACGGCGCGGTCAAGACCGCCTGCCAGCAGGTGTGCCCGGTCGACGCCATCGTGTTCGGCGACCTCAACGACCCCCGGAGCGCGGTGTCGCGGCTCAAGTCGTACGAGTGGGACTACTCGGTGCTCGGCTACCTGAACACCCGCCCGCGCACGACCTACCTCGCCAAGCTGCGCAACCCGAACCCGGCCATGCCCGATTACCAGTCGCTGCCGCTGAGCCGCGTCGAGTACAACAACAAGAACCATCCGCCGCACGCGGACGACCACGGGCACGACGGAGGGCACCGCTGATGGCCGCGCACGCCAGCGATCATCCCGCGCCCGCGATCCTCGCCGAGGTGAAGCCCGCCGTCATCCGGCGCGCCGAGCTCGTCGAGCACCACCGGGACTTCAAGTGGATCACCGACAAGATCTGCGGCATCGTGGAGGGCACGACCCCCGCCTGGTGGTGGTGGTGCTTCAGCGTGGCGGCCTTCGTCGCCTCCTTCACCGTCGCCGGCCTGATCTACCTCGTGTCGACCGGCGTCGGCGTGTGGGGCCACTCGAACCCGGTCAACTGGGCGTGGGACATCGTCAACTTCGTCTTCTGGATCGGCATCGGTCACGCCGGCACCCTGATCTCGGCCATCCTCTGCCTGCTGCGCCAGAAGTGGCGCACGTCGATCAACCGCGCGGCGGAGGCGATGACCATCTTCGCGGTCGTCTGCGCCGCGATCTTCCCGGTGTTCCACGTCGGCCGCATCTGGTTCGCGACCTGGCCCGGCTACCTGTTCCCGGCCCCCAACGCCAACGGCATCTGGCAGAACTTCCGTTCCCCGCTGGAGTGGGACGTGTTCGCGGTCTCGACCTACGGCACGGTCTCCGTGCTGTTCTGGTACGTCGGTCTCATCCCCGACCTGGGCACCCTGCGCGACCGCTTCACCGCCGCCGGCAAGCTGTGGCGCGCGCGGATCTACGGGTTCTTCTCCATGGGCTGGCGCGGCTCGAACCGCCACTGGAGCAACTACGAGATGGCCTACCTGATCCTGGCCGGCATCTCGACGCCGCTCGTGCTCTCGGTGCACACGATCGTCTCGTTCGACTTCGCGGTCTCGCTGCTGCCGGGCTGGCACACGACGATCTTCCCGCCGTACTTCGTCGCGGGCGCGATCTTCTCGGGCTTCGGCATGGTGCTGACGCTCATGCTGCCGCTGCGCGCGATCTTCCGGCTCGAGGACCTGATCACGCAGTACCACATCGACTGCATGTGCAAGATCACGTTGGCGACCGGCACGATCGTCGGGTACGCCTACGGGATGGAGTTCTTCATCGCGTGGTATGGCGCGAACCCCTACGAGGGCTTCGCGTTCATCAACCGCGCGTTCGGCCACTACTCCTGGGCCTATTGGATCATGATCACGTGCAACGTGATCACGCCCCAGTTCTTCTGGTCCAAGTGGGTCCGCGAGAACACCGCGCTGGTGTGGATCCTCTCGATCTTCGTGAACGTCGGCATGTGGTTCGAGCGGTTCGTCATCATCGTGACGTCGCTCGCCCGCGACTTCCTGCCCTCGAGCTGGGGCTACTACTCGCCCAGCATCGTCGAGGTGTTCACCTTCTTCGGCACGTTCGGCGTGTTCGGCGTGCTGTTCCTCCTCTTCATCCGCTTCGTGCCGATCATGCCGATGTCGGAGGTGAAGGCCGTCATCCCCGCCGCCGACCCGCACGGGCACGGCCCGGAGACCCACCCCATGCGGACGGAGAGCGTCCCCAACCGGTGATGAAAAAGACCTACGGACTCATCGCCGCCTTCGACAGCACGCCGGCGCTGTACCACGCCTGCGAGCAGGTGCGGGACGCGGGCTTCAAGCAGTGGGACGCGCTCACCCCGTTCCCGGTGCACGGCCTCGACGCCGCCATGGGCATCAAGCGCTCGAAGGTGCCGCGGATCTCCATCTGCGGCGGCATCGCGGGCTTCACCACGGGCATGACCTTCATCTGGTGGGCGAACTCGTTCGAGTATCCCCTGGTGGTCGGCGGCAAGCCGTACTTCAGCCCGATGTTCGCGTTCCCGGTGAGCTATGAGCTCACCATCCTCTTCACCGCGTTCGCCACGATCATCGGCATGTTCGTCGTGAACGGCCTGCCCATGCACTACCACCCGGTGCAGAAGGCCCCGCAGTTCGTCCGCGCGCTGGACGACCGTTTCTTCATCGTGATCGAGGCCAACGACCCGAAATTCAACGCCACCGAGACGCGGGCGCTGCTCGCGCGGATCGGCGGCCAGGACATCGCGGAGCTGGAGGAATGATGCGTTACGCCTACTACACGCTCGCCTTCGTGATCATCACCGCGGTGTCCGTCCTCGGGTTCCGCGGGAAGCCGTCCACGCGGCCCCCGATCGAGGTCTTCCCGGACATGGACCACCAGCCGCGCTACAAGCCGCAGGCGTCCTCCGGCTTCTTCGCCGACGGCCGCGCCGACCGCCCGGTCCCGGCGGGCACCGTGCCGCGCGGCCGCAGCGAGGCCGCCGACCCGGCGTTCCTGCGCGCGGACGACGCGCTCTACCTCGGCAAGGGGCGCGACGGCGCATTCGTCCGCGGCTTCCCCGTCGCGGTTTCCGAGGCGCTCGTGAAGCGCGGCCAGAACCGGTTCCAGATCTACTGCTACCCGTGCCACGGCGCGCTGGGCGACGGCAAGGGCATCACCAGCAACTACAACATGGTCGTCCCGTCGTTCCACGACGACCGCCTCCGGGGCATGCCGGAGGGCGAGATCTACAACACCATCACCAACGGCAAGAACACCATGATGCCGTATGCGGACAAGCTCGCTCCCGAGGACCGCTGGGCCGTGGTCGCCTACGTCCGCGCCCTCCAGCGCGCGCAGAACGCGAAGCTCGACGACGTGCCGCTCGAACAGCGGGGGCAGCTGAAGTAAACATGAGCTCGTCCACCACCGTTCTGCCCGCCCATGCCCCCGCGCCCGCCGCGGTCCATCCCGCGGCCGCCGGGGACATCTCCGCCGGCGCCGGGAAGGCGCTGATCGCGGGCATCGCCGGCATCGTCATCACGGCCGCCGCCCTGCTCATCCCCCACAACGGGCTCACCGTCGCGACCTCGTGGCTCATCGCCTGCGTCTTCTGGGTCGGCATCGGCCTCGGCATGCTGTTCCTGGTGATGATCCACCACATTTTCGACGCCGGCTGGTCCACCGTCATCCGCCGCCAGTACGAGCACGGGCTCTCGGCCTTCAAGTGGCTCGCGCTGCTTTTCCTGCCCCTCGTGGTGCTGGCCTGGGTGAAGCCCGGCTTCCAGTGGGGCTGGATGAACCCGGACACGCTCGTCCACGGCACGCGCGTCGGCGACGACATCCTCTACGTCAAGAAGGCCGCCTTCCTCAACCAGGGCATGTTCACGGGCGGCACGATCCTGTTCTTCGCGATCTGGATCGGGCTGTCCGCCGTCTTCCGCCGGAATACGTTCCGCCAGGACCTCGACGGCGACGCCAAATGGACCTTCTCCAGCCGCAAGTGGTCGGCCGGCGGCCTCGCGCTCGGGGCGCTCACGCTCACCGCGGCGATCATCTTCTGGGTGAAGTCGCTGCAGTACCACTGGTTCTCCACGATGTACGGCGTCTGGTTCTTCGCCGGCTGCATGCGCGCGGCGCTGTCCGTCGGGGTCATCATCATGGTGTGGCTCTGGGCCCGCGGTCCCTACAAGGGCGTGCTCAACAACAACCACCTGCACAGCATCGGCCAGCTGATGCTCGCGTTCACCGTGTTCTGGGCCTACGTCACGTTCTCCCAGTACTTCCTCATCTGGAACGCGAACGTCCCGGAGGAGACCTTCTGGTACAACATCCGCGAGGAGGGCCAGTGGCTGTGGGTCGGCATGCTGCTCCTGTTCGGCCACTTCTTCGCGCCGTTCCTCGTCCTCCTGCAGTATTGGGTGAAGGTGAACAAGAAGGTCATCCCGTGGGTCGCCGCCTGGATCCTGTTCATCTTCTACGTCGACATCTGCTACAACGTGATGCCGGCCTACGAGGACCACCACCACCACGGCCAGCCGCAGCCCTTCCTGCAGCTCGGCCAGGTTTGGAACCTCACCGCGCTCGTCGGCGTCGGCGGCGTCTGCGTGTGGGCCTATCTGAGGAGCTTCGGCCGGACCAAGCTGATCCCGGTCCGCGACCCGCGGATCGCGGAATCCCTGGCCTACCACGAGCCCAGCGCCCAATGAACGACTCGCCGTTCAACTCCGCCTTTCCCCACCGGACGCCGGTATTCACGACGGTCCTGGTCATTCTCTGCTTCGCGGCGTTCGGCTGGCTCGCCTACCGCATCTACGTCCCGGGCGTCCGCCCGGCGGCGAAGGTCGAGGGCGAGCGCACGCCGGCCGAGCGCAAGGCGTTGCTCGTCGAGCAGCAGCAGAAGGAGCGCGCCGCCGCCGCTTCCTACGGGTGGGTTGACCAGCCGGCCGGGGTGGTGCGCCTCCCCCTCGACCGCGCGATGGCCCTGACGGCCAAGGAGCACGCGAAGCCGTGACCGCCCCGATGAATTCCCCCGTGTCCTCCCGCGCCGAACAGGAGCAGATCGACGCCACCACCAAGTGGCCGGTCCTGGCTTTCCTCGGCTCCGCCGTCTTCTGGCTCGTCGTGGGCGGCGTTTTCCAGCTGGGCGCCTCGATCCAGACCCATTCCCCGACCTTCCTCGCGGAATGCGAGTGGTTCGCGCACGGCCGCCTCGCGCCGGCCGCGCTGGACGTGCTGGTCTACGGCTGGGGCTTCAACGCCGCCTTCGCCGTTTCCCTCTGGCTCATGGCCCGGCTGTCCCTGGCCTCGCTCCGTCACGGCGGCTGGCTCCTCATCGCCGGCAAGTTCTGGAATATCGGGGTGTTCCTGGGCGTCGTGGGCGTGCTCGGCGGGTGGTCCACCTCCTACGAGCTGCTCGAATTCCCCCGCTTCACCGTCCTGCTGCTCATCGCCGCCTATGCCATGATCGCGGTCTGGGTCGTCACCACGTTCAGCCTGCGCAACACCGAGAACGTCTTCGCCTCGCAGTGGTACCTGCTCGCGGCCGCGTTCTTCTTCCCGTGGCTCTACAGCATCGCCCAGGTGATGCTGCTGAAGGCGCCGGTCGCCGGCACCCTGCAGGCCATCGTCGATGCCTGGTACGTGAGCGGCATCTACACCCTCTGGTTCATCCCGCTCGGCCTGGCGATCGCCTATTATTTCCTGCCGAAGCTCCTCGGCCGGCCGATCAACCTCTACTACACCGCGCCGCTCGGCTTCTGGTGGCTCATCTCCTGCGGCGTGCTCCTGGGCGGCATCCGCCTGATCAATGCGCCGGTCCCGGTCTGGGTGCCGACGCTCGGCATCGCGTCCGCGCTCCTCCTGCCGCTGCCCCTGGTGGTCGTGGCGCTCAATCTCCTCGGCACGATCGGCCGCGACGCCGGCCGCGCGGCGGCCAGCCCGACGCTCTCGTTCATCGGACTCAGCATCGTGTCGTTCCTCGCGTGGGGCGTCCTGACCATCGTCACCTCGGCCCGCGGCGTCGCCACCACCTTCCAGTTCACGCTGGGTCCGGCCGGCCTGGACTGGCTCGCGCTGTACGGCGTGTTCTCGACCGCGGCCTTCGGCGCCGCCTACTTCATCGTGCCGCGGCTCACCGGCCGCGAATGGGCCTCGCCGGCCCTCGTGCGGGCTCACTTCTGGTCCGCCGCCCTCGGGCTGGGGCTTTTCACCGTCGCCTCGCTCGTCGGCGGCTTCAAGCAGGGAGCCCTGCTGAATGATCCGTCCGTGCCGTTCGGCGACATCGGACCGGCCCTCGCGCCCTGGCTCGCCGCGCGGAGTGTCGCGCTGATCCTCGGCGCGATCGGCCACCTGGCCTTCGCCGTGAACTTCTTCTGGGCCGCCTGCCCGGTGAACTCCGGCAAGTGCCGGCCGGCGGTCGTGAGCGCGCCGCCGGACCTGCCGGCCCCGGTCGGCTCGGAGGCTCACGCATGAAGAACGGTCTGCTCATCTTCGTCGGGCTCTTCACGCTCGCCGCCCTTTCATGGGCCGTGATGCTGCTCGCGCCGCACCGCCAGTACGGCGGGCTCGGGCCGGCGGTCGACCCGGTCGAGGGCTCGGTCCATCCGTACGGCACCAGCGGCCTCGCCGCGCAGGGCCGGCTGGTTTATCAGGACCTGGGGTGCGCGACCTGCCACACGCAGCAGGTTCGCCTCGGCACGGCCGACCTCGAGCGCAAGTGGGGCGCCCGCCCGAGCTACGCCCGCGATTACGTGAAGGACGGCGTCGTCCTCCTCGGCTCCAGCCGCCTCGGCCCCGACCTCCGCAATGTCGGCGCCCGGCTCGGCGACGTCCCCGCGGCCGAGTACGCCGAATGGTTCCACAAGGTGCTCTACGCCCCGTCGTCCGTCGCCGCCAGGAAACCGGCGCATCCCTTCCTCTACGACGTCCGGCCCGTGAACCCCGGACAGGCTTCGCACAAGGCTTTGCGCCTCACCGGTTCGGCCGCCCCGGCGGCCGGCTTCGAGGTCGTGCCGACGCCCCGGGCCGAGGCGCTCGTGGCCTATCTGACCAGCTTGAAGGACACCTACGAGTATCCCGACGAGACCAAGCGCAACGCGCCGCCGCCGGCGGACCAGAAGGGCGGGCATTGAGATGAGCGACGTGCCCGACAAATTCCGCCTCGAGCAGTCCGCCGCCTCGGACGAGAGCGTCCAGGAGGTCCACTCCCGGCTGCGCGCGAACCTCCCGGACAAGGAGCACGGCTACTCCAAGACGCCGCTCATCCTCCTGGGCGTGATGTGCACGCTGGTGTTCTTCGGCTCGATCTACGTCGCGCATTATTCGATCCGCTTCGACCCGCTGGTCGTCAACGCGCACGCCGACCGGGCGAAGCCGGACGACGGCACGAAGGTCGTCGTCACCCGCGCCCAGCTCGGCAAGCGCGTGTACCAGGCGAACTGCATGCTGTGCCACCAGGCCAACGGCCAGGGCCAGCCCAATGTCTATCCGCCGCTGGCGGGATCGGAATGGCTCGCGAACGAGGAGCGCATGATCCGCATCGTGCTCCACGGCGTGAACGGCCCGATCACCGTCGCGGGCAAGGAGTTCAACAATGCGATGACGCCCTTTGGGGGTGCATTGAGCGACGAGCAGATCGCGAACGTCCTGAGCTACGTCCGCTCCGACTGGGGCAACAGCCACCCCGAGGTCGACCCCGCGACCGTCGCGCGCATCCGCGCCGAGACCGCCGCCCGGAAGACGCCGTTCACCGCCGCCGAACTCCTGCAGATCGGCAATTGATCCTTTGGCGCGCCTCCCGCGGCGCGACGGCTACGAACACACACACGAAAAGGCCGGACGAAAGTCCGGCCTTTTTGCTTTGTGACCGACACTCCTGGAGAGGCGGCCTCCGCATCGTCCGCGTGAAACTATTGGACGATAGGGCCGGACGGAGGCGGTCCGTTCTCGCCGCCTCAACCCTTCTTCTTGAAGGGATTCAGGTCGCCGAGGTTCGGCATCTGGAAGCGCTGAAAGTCGGCGGGCGGCTGGAAGAGCGAGGCCGGCAGCTTGCCCGGTTCCACCTTCGTCGCCTCCATCTTGTAGGTCTCCTTGTTCTTCGCGTCCCGCGTCACCACGCGCAGCGGGAAGCCCGGCTTGCCCTTGAAGGCGTTTTCCCAGGCCTGCGCCGCGGCCTTGCGGCGCCCGCCCATCGGGCCGCCCTCGCCGGCGCTGAGTCCCATGAACGTGCCGAGTCCTTCGGCGACCCAGATCTCGCTGGTGGAGTTCTTCTCCTTCGAGACGTATTCCTCCACCTTGTACCCGAGGATCGTGTCGGTGCGCCCGGTCTTCTCGATGTTGTGCTGCTTCAGCTCGGCCTCGTTGAAGGCCTTCTCGACCGTTTCCTTGAAGGGAAGGACCATGTACATCTTCTCCTTCGGCATCATCATGATCATCTCCCGCTTCTGGAGATCGATGATGCTCGCCATCGTCTGCCCCTCGGCGTCGATCTCCATGCGCATCGCGTCCTCGCGCAGCGCATAGTTCAGGTTTTGGGAATTCTTCCCCGAGCTGATGAGGAAGCTGATCTTCCCTTCAAAGGCCGCGGCGAAGCCGGGCAGGGGGAGCGCCGACAACAGGCCGCCGAGCAGAAGCGAACGGAGCAGGGTTTTCATGTGCCGGGCATCGTGCCACGAACGCGGCGGTGGCTCAAGCCGGCGGACACCCTATCTAGCCGAAGGGCGAAGGGCCGGAACGGCGTTGCCTCCCCGCGGTCCGGCGGCAACCTCGCCGCCATGCCTTCGCAGTTCCGCCTGAAGCGCACCGTCGAGTTCGCCGAAACGGACATGGCGGGCATCATGCACTTCTCGAACTTCTTCCGGTGGATGGAAGCGTGCGAGACGGGCTTTTATCGGTCGCTGAAGCTGCCGCAGATCTCGTTCGTGCCGGGCCAGGTGGTCGGCTGGCCCCGGGTCGCGGCGACCTGCGATTTTCGCGCACCCCTGCGCTTCGGGGAGTCGGCGACCGTGCAGCTCCTGGTGAAGCGCGTGGGCACGCGGTCGGTGACGTACGTCTTCCGCTTCCTCCGTGACCGCCAGCTCGTCGCCCGCGGCGAGATCACCGCCGTATGCGTGCAGCCCGATGGCGAGGGCGGGATGGTCGCCGCGCCGCTCCCGCCGAAGGTGCGGGCGAAGCTCCAGGTCGCGGCGCCCCGGCTCCTGCGGGACTAGCTTGGCGCGCCTCCGCCGGCGGCCGGAGCCCGGTCGCGCCCGCGTTCAGGCATCCACCGCGAGGATCCGCACCGGTTCCGCCCGGCCTTTCACCTGCACCGTTCCCAGCAGCCGCAGGGCGTCGAGCTCGCGGGCGGCGCGGGCGGCGGATTCGCTGACGATGATGCTGGCGCCGTGGGCGGGGTCCTTCGTCAGCGCCTCGAGCCGCGCCGCGAGGTTCACGCCGTCGCCGATCACCGTGTAATTGAGCCGGCTGCGCGAACCCATGTTGCCGGCCACGACCCGGCCGGTGTTGATCCCGATGCCAAACTGCAGGGGCGGGCGGCCCTCCGCCGCGAGTTCCCGGTTGAGGTCCGCGAGCGCGGCGACCATCTCGCGCGCCGCGGCGAGCGCCCGCGCCGCCGCGTCCGGGGCGGCGACCGGGGCCCCGAAAAGGGCCATGATCGCGTCGCCGATGTACTTGTCGATGACGCCCCCGTGCCGCTCGACGATCGCGCTCATGCGGTCGAGGTAGCGGTTCAGCAGCGCCAGGACCTCGGCGGGCGGAAGCTTTTCGCTGAGCGTGGTGAAGTCGCGCAGGTCCGAGAACAGGACCGTCACCTCGCGCTCCTCGCCGCCGAGTTTCAGGTCGGATTGCATCAGCTGCGCGGCGATCTCCGGCGACACGACCTTGCCCAGCAGGTCGCGCACGCGGTCGCGCTCGGCCAGGCCGGCGGTCATCTGGTTGAACGCGGCGGCGAGCTGGCCGAGTTCGTCCTCCCGCGCGAGCTCGAGGCGCGCCGAGTAGTCGCCGGCCGCGACCCGCCGGGTGTGGGCGGCGAGCTCCTGGACCGGCCGGCTGACGCTCCGCGCCGCGGCCGCGGCCCAGAGCGCCGCGAGGACGAGCGCGGCGATCGCGATCACCAGGATCGTTCGCTGCAGCCGGCGCGCCGGGGCCAGCTCCCGGTCGAGCGAGCGCTGGAGGGTGATGCGGGCCGGGTCGTCGCCGAGCAATTCGAGCGGGGCGAACAGCGTGACGAACGGCTCGCCCGCGACCGTGACTTCCGCGACGCGCCCGCCGGCCGTGAGCTCCGCCGGGCCGTTCTCCGCCACGAGCCGGGCCATGTCGGCGGTGAGCGTCGTGGCCAGCACCCGCTGGGTGTCCTCGCCCGGGCCGCTGGTGAAGGTCACCTCGGCCTGGGTCGTCTCCTTGAGGTTCTGCGCAAAGCGGTCGTCGATGGGGAACGCGACGCCGAGCCACCCGATCACGTTGGGCCGGGGGGCGTAGAGCGGCACCACGGTCAGCACGTGGAGGCGCCCGCGCAGGTAGGCGAAGTCGCTGTTCTGCTCCATCGCCTCCTCGTCGGCCTTGCTGATGAGGAAGCGGAAAGGCCCGCAATGCTCGTTCGAGAGGTCGGCCTCGGTCGTCGCCAGCATCTCGCCGTCCGGGGCGAACGCCGCGATCACCGGCGCGTTGAGCCGCTCCGCGTAGCTGGCGAGAGTCGAGGCGAGCGTCAGGCGGTCGAGCTCGCCCTCCTGCAGGTAAAGCGTGCGCAGCGGCCAGTCCGCGCTCACGACCTTGGCGCTGTCGGCCAGCGCCTGCTTGCGGGTCTCGACCGAGAACCAGAACACCTTCAGCGCCCCGGACAGGCGCTCCTCGACGTGCGCGATGGCGTTGGAGCGGTTCGCCCGCGCGACGAGCAGGTACGTGACGAGCAGCGTGGCCGCCAGCAGGCCGAGGACGAGCGCGAGCAGGCGGCTGCGGAAGCGGCGGAAGCGCAGCATGGCGACCGCTAGTAACGGCTCGACTTGTCGGCCGGCGCGCGGCGGATCCGGCGGTCGGGCGCGAGCGGCAGCGCGATCTCCTCCGACCAGCCGTCGGCGCCGAGCGTGACCTCCCGCTGCAGGGGCGGGGCGGGGCGGCGCGTCTTCGCGTCGATCAGCCGCGGATGCCAGACCTCGATCCGGTAGCGTCCGGCCGGAGCCGACACGGCGGCCGCGCCATCGGCGCCGCTCCGGCCGAACCACGGGGTCTCCACGACGACGATGTAGGCGACCATCCAGTCGTGGATGTTGCATCCGAGCGTGACGACCCCGGGACGGTCGAACGTGACGCTCTCGTGCGCGCCCGGCGCGTAGAGCGGCTTCTCGAACTTCTTCGCGTCGGACACCGAGTACAGGTGGTGCTGAATGCGGTCCCGGTTCGGGAACTCCACCGTGGTCCCCGTGCGGACGATCGTGAGGTAGGGCTGGTACTGCTCGTCCTCCTGCGCGACCTCCGCGCGGCCGGCGGGGGCCGCCGGCGGGGCCGGCTGGTCGAGCGGGATGAGCGAAACCACCGCGTCGGCGACCGGCTCGCCCTTGGGTCCCTTCAGCGTCACGCGGGCCGAGGCATCGGCCGCCTGGGCGGCGGCGGCGAGGGACAGGAAGGCGAAGGTCGGCAGGAGCAGGCGCCGCATGGAGCCAGCTAAAAGCGATGCATCAGCGCGAGCGACCAAAATTCCGAGACGTAGCGGACGCCGACGCGGTTGACGACGTCGGCGCGCTCGTAGCGGAGGGGCAGGGAAGTGCGCTCGCCGAGCGCGGGCGAGATTCCGGCCCACCAGAGGTCCGCCTCCGCGTCGACGCGATACGCGATCCAGCCGGGCCCGAACGTCCCCGTCACGTGCCACGGGATCGAGCGGTAGTAGGATTGGATGGCCGGGCCGAATCCGCCGGCGAGCGCGGCCATGTAGACTGGACCGGCGGCGTTGGCGGTGATCTCGCCCTCGATGCGCGCCGCCCCCGCGCTCAGCTGCCACCGCTCCGTCAAGTCCCAGGCCGTCTCGACGTACACCCGCTGCTGGTGCAGGTCGAACGGCGCGTGCCGGGCGTAGTACCGGGTCCATTCCCCGCCGGCCGCCGCCCGCCATGAGGGCGTCAGCCGCTTGCCCAATCGGACCCCGGCCTGCAGTTGGGTGCCGCTCCGCCCGTCCTCCTCGAACTTCGACCGCTGCACGGAGGCGCCGACCTGCAGGGTGGGCGCGAGCGGGCCCAGGCCGAATTTGCGGCGCAGGTCGCCCTGGAGCGCGAACCGCCAGGCGTCGAGCGCGTCGAACTTCGGGACCTGCTCCCGGGCGACGACGCCATCGGCGGAGGCCAGCCAGCCGGACGCCAGCTGGCGCGTGACGCCGGTGGACGCCGCGACTTCGTGCGCGGCCGCGTCCTTCGCGGTGTTCGGGTCCGAGGTCCGGCTGTGGTTCTCCGCCCACGCGGCGCGCGCGGAGAGCTGCAGCGGCCATTCGGACGCGGGCGTCGCCGGCGCCAGGAACGCCGCGGCGGCGAGCAGGGGGAGCGCGGCGGTTCTCACAGCAGCGTGGACAGCACCTTCCAGACGTTGTCCGCGACGATGCGGTGGCCGTCGGCGTTGGGATGGATGCCGTCGGCGAGGTTCAGCTCCGGGATGCCGCCGACGCCCTCCAGCAGGAAGGGGATGAAGGGCGTGCGATTCCTTTCGGCGAGCTCCGGGTAGATGCGCGCGAATGCGCCGCGGTATTCCTCGCCCATGTTCGGCGGCAGGAGCATCCCGGCCAGCACCACGGTGCAGTCGGGGTACCTCGCGCGGGCGCGGTCGATCATGCTCTGGAGGTTCGCGCGCGAAAGATCGGGCGGGATGCCGCGCAGGCCGTCGTTGCCGCCGAGCTCGAGCACGAGGATGTCGACGCGCTGCCGGAGGACCCAGTCGAGCCGCCGCAGCCCGGCGGCGGTCGTGTCCCCGCTCAGGCCCGCGTTCACGACCCGCCAGTTGAGGCCGGCCTCCTCGATCCGCTGCTGGATGAGCGCGGGGTAGGCCGGCTCATCCGGGTCCAGCCCGTAGCCCGCGGTCAGGCTGTCGCCGAAGAACAGGATGGTCCGGGTGTCCGCGGCCAGGCCGAGCACCGGCAGCGCCAGGGCGAGGAAAGCCAGGAGGAACCGGCGGCGCCCGGACGGTCCCGACCCGTGGTTCGACGTTGCATTTGGCGGCATGTTGAATGGCGTGGGGGACGTTTTTACCCTGCGGAATCCCTTCATGAGTGTCCAACCGATCCTCAAAGTCGAGCGCCTCGCCAAGACCTACGCGACGGCGGGCGGCCCGCTCACCGTGCTGCGCGACGTCACCTTCGCCCTCGATCCGGGCAGCACCTGTGCGATCGTGGGGCCCTCCGGCAGCGGCAAGACCACGCTGCTCGGCCTGTGCGCCGGGCTCGACCAGCCGAGCCAGGGCACCGTGACCCTCGACGGCCAGGAGATCGGCGGCCTGAGCGAGGACCAGCGCGCGCTCGCGCGGAACGCCAGCGTCGGCTTCGTCTTCCAGAATTTCCAGCTCATCCCGACCCTCACCGCGGTCGAGAACGTGCTCGTCCCGCTCGAGCTTCGCGGCGGGCGGGTCCGGGAGGCCGACGCAGCTGAGCTGCTGGCACGCGTCGGCCTCGGCGCGCGGACCGACCACTACCCGGCGCAGCTGTCCGGGGGCGAACAGCAGCGCGTGGCGCTGGCGCGCGCCTTCATCAACCGGCCGCGGATCCTCTTCTGCGACGAGCCGACCGGCAACCTCGACGGCGACACGGCGCACGCGATGGTCGACCTCATCTTCGGCCTGAACCGGGAGCGCGGCACGACGCTCGTGCTCGTCACCCACGACCTCGATCTCGCCCGCCAGACCCAGCGCATCATCCGGCTGCGCA
>DASPMS010000057.1:0-9090 GCA_035626915.1 Opitutaceae bacterium | reverse complement strand
CACTCGGGCGCGAGGTGGTGGATTATGCCCTCGGCGAGGGAATGTGCCGCTTCCCCTGGTCGTCCGATTCGCCGGAGGCCCGGGAGTACGCGGCCCTGCACGCGCAGACGGCCGCGGAGGTGAGGGAAAAGTCATGGCGGTCATGAGCACGGGCACGCGGCTGGCCTTGTTCGACTTCGACGGGACGCTCTGCGCGGGCAATACGCTGCACTTGCTGATCCGGCACCTCCTGTCGGGACGCGCGAGCGCTTCCAGGATTGCCAGCTGGGCGCTGGCCCGGAAGCTCCGGTTCGTGAGCTCGCGTCGGTTCAAGAATGGGATTCTTGCGGCGCTGCCGTCCGGAGACCGGGAGGCCCTGCGCCGGCTCGGCGAAGAATTGTACGTCCAGCGCGTCCGCCCGCTCCTGCGGTCCCGGGGCCTGGCCGAGCTCGAGCGGCGGCGGCGCGAGGGATATCGCGTCATCGTTGTCACCGGCGCGTTTGATTTCCTGATCGGGCCGTTCTGCCGGGAGCACGAGTTGGCCGAATGCCTGTGCTGCGCCGTTGCTCGGGATGAGCCGAGCGGGACCTGGCGGATCGACGGCGCCGAGATGCGGGGGGAGGACAAGGTTGCCGCAGTCCTCGGGTACCTCGGGACGGAACCGGTCGACTGGCCTGGATCGACGGCTTACACGGATGACGTGCGGGATCTCCCGCTGGTGCGCATGACCGGGCAAAGATATCTCGTGGTGGATGGTCCGGGCCGCGGGGAGGACGTCCAGTTCGTCGACTGGGGGGGCCGGTCATGAACACCGGCGCGAAGATCACCCTGAGCGCCGGGCTGCTGGTCCTCGTCGCAGCCGTTGCCGGCGTCCTCGGTTTTCGCCCTCCGTCGGCGACGGCCACGGCGCGGGACGAACCGGCCGCTTTTGCGGAGCTGCGCGGCCTCGGCGGCGACTGGACCGTCGAGGAACTGCCGATCGGCGAGACGGAGCTCCTGCGCGAGAAGGTCGCGAGCGCGCTGCGGTACGATCACGCGGTGTTCCTGCGCTTCAGGCGGGGCGAGCGGGAGTTTTTCGTGTATCTCGTCCATTGGCTGCCGGGCACGGTGCATCCACGCGCTGTGCGGAGCCACACGCCCGACGTTTGCTGGGTGAATGCCGGCTGGCAGCCCCTGGAACAAGCGTCCGAGTTGGTCCTGGACTTCGGTCCGCAGCGCACCCCGTCGTGCGAGTACCGGCGCTTCCGGCTGCGCGATCATACGCAGGAGGTGGTCTTTTGGCACCTCCTGAACGGAAATCTCGTCCCGCACTGGCGCGGCGCCCTGCCGACGCCGCGCCAGCTTTGGTCCGCGCTCCGGGGCGACTGGTCGGCGATGCGGGGAGAACAATACTTCGTCCGAATCTCGAGCCCGGAACCCTTCCGGCATTTGGGCGACGACGCGGTGTTCCTTCGCGTCCTGCAAATCCTCGATGGACTCGCTCGTCCCACTCACGCGGAATCCGGGTGATCGGCTGACCAGGGCGCTCGTGCTGACCGCGGCGGTGCTCGCGCTGGCAGCGCTCGGCCGGGCGGACAGTCCCTCGGCGCGCGGCGTCGACGCGAGCCTGCCGGCCGTCGAGGCGCGCGCGGCGCTGCGGACCAAGGAGGGGGAAGTCGCACCGGTGTCTTGGGTGCGGCTGCGCGAGCACGGGGTCCAATTCCTCGCGGGAGCGGACGGCGCATGGCGGGTGACCGACGAGGAGAAGCGGCAGCGCACCCTCGCCGCGCTGCAGGAGCTGCAGGCAGCCGGCATCAGGGTCGTCAGCGCGATCGAAAGGAATAAGCGGGAGTGGCCTTCTGGGATGCACGTCAAGGACGGCTCGCGCCAGATTCGAGACCTGCGGGACGCGGCGGCGCTGATGACGGCATTACTTGCCGCGTACGAAGGTCGCGTCGATGCCTGGGAGGTGGAGAACGAACCGGACCTCGGCTTCGTCGCGGCTTTGCCGGAGGCCTACGCGGCGCAGCTAAAGGCGATGTATTGGGGCTGGAGGAAAGGTGCCGGCGGCCCGCCGCCCCGGCCGCTGCTCTTGATGGGCGCCCTCGGCCTTCCGCCGGGGCCCTGGCTTGAGCGGTTCGCCGAAAACGAAGGGCTGAGCTACACCACCGGCTTCAACTTCCATTATTACGGCTACGCGGACGATTTTGCGGCCGTCTATCTTCAGCACCAGGCGGCGGCGATCGACCTCGGCGCGGCGCTGCCGGCGAAAGAGTCCGCTCGTCGGGAGCTTCCCGTGTTCGTCACCGAACTCGGGTACGGCATGCTCGGGCCTGAAGCTGCGGCGACGAAGGAGGGCCGGCTGCGGCAGTGGCAATGGTTCCGCTCGGTCGGGGAACAGGTTGACCGGCTGGCGCCGGAGGCGGCGCTGGGATTCGTGCTCAAACCCTACCTGGCTTACGGGGTGATGCAGTATGGCATGACCGTGCCGAACGACCCATCGCCTCCGACCTACTCGCCGGGCGATCTCGGGTCGAAGCGGCCGCGGTCGTGGATGGACTTGGTGGGGGCGGAACTCGGCTCCGGTGCGGTGACGCCTGCGTTGGCGTGGTGGCTGGGCGCCCCCGACGGCCGCAAAACAGCGGCTGGAAGCGCGACCAGCCGGGGCTCCCGCGGGTGGACCGTCCGTGTCGCGGAACCGAGCCCCGTTGTGATCGATTTCTTGCCGGGGACCGGGCTCATGCCGCTGAAGCGCTTTGGCGGCACATTCGTCACCGGCACCGATCCCGTGCGCGCGGCACCGGACGCCGCGCCGCGCGGGCCTTCGCTTCCGCCTATGACGCGTTCGTCCGCTCCGGAGAAACCATCCCGGACGGAAGATTTCATCGTCCAGGTGCGAACGCAGAACGGCAACCTCTTCGAGGTCTATCCCGTCCGCCGCGCGACACCGCAGTGGCAGACATTCCTGGAACACGCCGGCAATTTCACGATGGCCTTCTACGGACGCGCCGCGCTGCCCTGGCGGTTCGCGGAAAATCGGCCGCTTTCCCTGGTGTTGGTCTTCTATCCGCGGAACTTCCCCGCGGTGTACGAGTTTCGGAACGCCGAGCTCCAGCGGGTGGGCGGTTTGCGCCGGGGGCCCACGGAGGAAGCCCGTCGTCGCTACGGTGCCGGGGAACTTGTGCTCTACAATTTTTCGGAACGGACGGTGCGCGGAAAATTGACGATGCCCACGTCCACGATCTCCGTCCTGGACTCCGGTTCAGCGGCCGCCGCGGGAATTCCCCTCGACGGATCGATGATCGAGTTGCCTCCGATGGAACGGCGCGTGCTGCCGGTGCAAGTGAGCGTGCCGGGCGAATCCTTCACTCGCTGCCGCGCCACGATTCTGTTCGAGCCGGATGACCCGGCGGTGCCACCGGGCCGGTTTGTCACCGAGTTCTTTCCCGCACTCGAAGGGATGCGGCGTTCCACGATTGCTGAATTGGCCGTAGCAGGCGCCGGTTCGGGCGGCGCACCCGCCAACTCGGCGCGGATCGCCCGGCTCAAACTCGCTGCCGAAGAAGCGCCGCGCGGGCGGCAGCCGGATGGCTGGTTTGTGCAGGATGGCGCAGCCGTGGCGGCGACGGCAGACGGCTTCGTCGTCACGATCACACATCCGCCGTCGGGCAAACCGCAGCGCGTCGAGGTCGAATTGCCGTGGCCAGACGACATCCCCTTTCCTGGCGACGCGTTTATGTCCCTGGATTTTCGGCTGGGGTCGGAGATCGGATCGCAGTAAGGACGGGCAGGAAGCGGGAGCGCCGCGCGAGGTTCGGGAGTCCGAGCGAGGGCCGGAGGCGCGTCGGCGAGGCCGCCTAGTAAGCGTTCCGCTTCAACCGCACGAACGTCAGAATCATGATCTGCAGGTCGAACCAGACCGACCAGTTCTCGATGTAATACAGGTCGTACTTGATGCGCTCGACCAGGCTGGTATCACCGCGCAGGCCGTTGACCTGCGCCCAGCCCGTCATGCCCGGGCGCACGAAATGCCTGGGATTGTAGTGGGGAATCTGGTGGCTGAGTTGCTCGACGTAGAAAGTCCGTTCCGGGCGCGGGCCCACGAGGCTCATATGGCCGAGCAGAACGTTCCAGAACTGCGGAAGCTCGTCGAGGTTGTTGCGGCGCATGAACGCGCCGACACGCGTCACCCGGGCGTCGTTGCGCTGCGTGCTCTGCGACTCGCGGTCCTTCAGGTGCGCTCCGACGACCATGCTGCGGAGCTTGTGCATGCGGAAGGGGCGGCCGCCGCGGCCGATGCGCTCCTGATAGAAAATCGCCGGCCCGGGACTCTCCCGTTGGATGAGAAACACGAGGAGTGCTACGATTGGCACGGACACGACGATGCCGATGAGCGCGCCCACGATGTCGACACTCCGCTTGATCAGGCGGCGGGGCAGCGAATCGAGGGGAAGATCCTCGACGCCGAGAATCGAGACGCTGGAGATCGATTCGAGCCGCAGGTTGGAAACGAAGATCTGGAAGAAGGAGGGGATGATCTTGAAGGCGATGTAGAGGCGCTCGCACAGGGCCGCCACGGACTCGAGCTCCTCGCGCGACAGGTCGAGGTCGGCCACAACGAGGATGGAGGGACGATGCCGGCCGAGAATGTCCTCCAGGTCCTTGATGCGCCCCAGTTCCGCCACGCCCGGGACCGTGATCGGCACGTTCGGACCCGAGTGGATGCGGCCGACGACCTGGTACGGAAGGTTGGAGTCCTGGCATATCGCCTCGACGAGGCGGCCGGCCTCGGCGCTCCAGCCGAGAATCACCACGCGCTGGGAAATAGACTCCCGATACTGGCTGGCGGACAGCCAGCGGTACATGCCATACCGCCAGAGGAGGAGGCAGACCAGGGTCGTGGCCGTCGCGAACAGCACGAACAACCGCGAGACCGGAGGCTCGAATTTCAGCGCCAGGGACGTCCCGAGGAAAACGCAGAACCAGAAGAACAAGCCTTTCAGGATTAGCGCAAAGGCCCGATGCGGTCGCAGGAGGAGCCGAGAATCGTAGAGGTTGAGATAAAAGAACGTACCCAGGAGCAGGACCGTGCCCAGGCCGAGCAGCGGCACGTAATCCACGAAATAGCGTTCGCTGTTCTCGGCGGCGAAGCCGAGGTTCCGCAGCGGGGTGAAAAACCGCAGCCAGAGCGCCGCACTGAGCCCGAAAAAACAGAACACACAGTCGCCGATCAGCTGGGTTACCACCAGCCGGGTCTGAAGCAGAGACCGTCGGATCGCTTGAGTCATATCAGGCGTGCAGCGCGGCTGCGCAAGACGGCAACGCCCCCGGAAACCTGCGGGCAGACCGTGCCCGGTGCCAAGGGAAAATTCGCCCTCCCAATGCCGCGCGTAGACGGGCGTTCACGCGCTCGCATCCAAGTCGGCCCATTGCAGGGCGATAGTCAGCAGGGCGGTCCAGGTGATGAGGACGGCGGGATTCTGAAACGGAAAATCGAACAGGGCGTGGACCAGGGTTTGCGCGAGGCCGAGGACGAGGAACACGACGGGAAGGTGGCGCCAGAACCGTTTTCGGACCAGACCCAGCGCGGTTACCGCGAAGCCGGCCAGGATGAAGGTGCAACCGCCCGCCCCGAGCTCAATCGGGAGCTGCAGCCAGTCGTTATGTGCATGCTCCCAGAACGCCCGGCCGCCCTTGTAGATCGCCGGGCGATGCTTGATATACTCCGGATATAGGTAGCGGAACCCGCCGGCGCCCACGCCCCGGTGCCAGTGATCCTCCAGCATCTCGATCGAGGCGGCATAGGCCTCGGACCGCTGCGATATGTCCGTTGCGTCGTCCTTAAGCAGCCGGGAGAACCGCGCCTCCACCTTTGTGAAATCGACGAAGCTGAGGGAAAATGCAACCCCGGCGGCCACCACGGCGAACAAACTCAGAAAAACCGCGTGGTTCATCGCGGAGGCCTGCCGATGTCGGAACTGGTGGATGCCGAAGAGCAGGACCGCGATAGCCAAGTAACCAAGCAGCAGCGCCGTGCCGACCCGGGAAAAGGTGAAGGCCTCGGCGGCGACGAGCCCGCCAAGACACGGAATAAACAAAGGCGCCGGGCTGGAGCGCGCGAGCCGTTGCCGGGATCGCAGGGCGTGAAAGGCGCCCAGCGCGGCGAGCGCGCCGGCCGCGAGGGCGAGCCAGGCTCCGGCATGGTTCTTGTAAATGAAGCTGGCGAACGACGTCACACCGCTCCAAGGCCGGTCGAACCAAAGGACGTACGATGGCGGACGGAAAAGCCGGATGAGGAGGCCCGTGACGGCGAGGAGGAGGCCGTTCAACCCGATAAAGGAGAGAAGAAGCTCGATCGACCGCCGCCGGGTGAGGCCGATCCAGAGCGCGCAGATGGTCAGCCAGGCGGCGGCATAGATGATGAATTGGCGCCAGAGGTTGAATCGCTCGAAGGGCGTTTGGATCGACGTCGGGAGCCAGGAAATGTCCGTCACGCGGCGCAGCCACCAGTGCGTGGCGTTGCGTTCCCATACCCATGACGGGTTAGCCGCTTGCAGGCCGATGTAGCCCAGGAGCGCCAGGCCGAGCCAGAAGATGGGAAACCGGAAAAGTCGCCTCCAGGGCGCGTAACGCACCGAGCTTGGAGGGAGGAGCGAGGAGGGAGCGGACAGCGGGGAGTTGAGCGCGTTGGGCTGGGAGCGTGGGCCGTGGGGCGCGGACCGCGGAGCGGCAGGGGATGGTGGTGGCGGATCGTTTTTTGTTCCGTGGTCCCTGCTCCACGCCGCCGCGCCCGGCGCCCGCGCCAGTTCGCCGGAATAGACCCGCGGGATCAGGGCGACGATGAAAGTCACCGTCGCGAGCGCCAGGCTCGTCAGCTGCGACCAAACGTGCATGGTTCCCAGCGCCCAGGGCAGGAAACCGAGATGCAGGCACGTGAGGCCCAGCACCGCCTTCTCCAGCGGATGCAGCGGCGCCCGGGTGCGGACGTTGCCGCGAAAGCGGGCCGTCAGGCTGGGTCCTTGGGTGGCTGACATCGGGTCCGAGCCTTGGCCGGCTCGCCGGGCCTGCCAAGGCGGAACACGGCAGCCGGGCGACCGGCGTGAGTCACCCAAGCAAACGATGCGGACCCGGGCCCCGGCGGGAGACACCGCGGCGGGCGCTTCGCGCTTTGGGCATTGAGCCGTGCGCGGCGAGCCGCCATTTCTGCGCGCACGTTGAAGAAGGACGACTCACTCATCGTGGTCTGCGGGGCCGGCGGCTTCATCGGCGGACACTTGGTGGCGGAGCTGCGGCGCCACGGGCACGGCCGGATCCGGGCGGTGGACCTCAAGCCGATTGCGCGCTGGTACCAGCGGTTCGAAGACGTCGAGAACGGGGTGCTGGACCTGCGCGAGCTCGGCGCCTGCCGCGAGGCCCTGCGCGGGGCCCACTGGGTCTACAACCTGGCCTCGGACATGGGCGGCATGGGCTTCATCGAGGCCAACAAGGCCGCGTGCATGCTCAGCGTGTTAATCAACACCCACCTGCTCATGGCCGCCCGTGAACACGGCGTGGCGCGCTATTTCTACGCTTCGTCGGCCTGCGTCTACGCGCACGACAAGCAGACGGACCCGCGCGTGCCGGGCTTGCGGGAGGCGGACGCCTATCCGGCGATGCCGGAGGACGGTTACGGCTGGGAGAAGCTGTTTTCGGAGCGGATGTGCCGGCATTTCACCGAGGACTTCGGGCTCGAGACCCGGGTGGCGCGCTACCACAATGTCTACGGCCCGCACGGCACCTTCGACGGCGGACGGGAAAAGGCGCCGGCGGCGATCTGCCGGAAAGTGATCGAGGCGAAACGATCCGGCCGGCACGAGATCGAGATTTGGGGCGACGGCAATCAGACGCGCAGCTTCACCTATATCGACGACTGCCTGCACGGCACGCTCGCCCTCATGCGCAGCGACGTGCGGGAGCCGCTGAACGTCGGCAGCGCGGAGCAGGTGACCATCAATCAGCTGGTCGGACTCGCGGAGGAAATCGGCGGCGTGAAGCTGAAGCGGTCGTACAATCTCTCGGCGCCGCGCGGCGTCAATGGTCGCAACTCCGACAATACCCTGATCCGGCAAAAGCTGGGCTGGGAGCCGTCGATTTCGCTGCGGACCGGATTGGCGAAGACCTACGCGTGGATCGAGGGCGAGATCCGCGCCGGCCGCACCGAGGCGAGGGGAGCGTAGGATCGCGGCCTGGCGGCCGGGAATCGACGTCCGCGCCGGATTGATGCGGCGCCGAGCGCCGGCCGCGACGGTCGGCGCGAGCCGGGGGTGGTCGTTTCGGCGCGGTGCCGGCGGTGCCGCCCGCGGTGAGCCGAATTCCCAATCTTGGGCCCGTGATTACCCGCAATCCGGTCGATTGAGCCGTCGCAGGGCCGGCCCTTTGCTTTCGGGACCATGAGCGAACGCATCAACAGTCATCAGGACCTGCGGGTCTATCAGGAGGCTTGCGACCTCGATTTCGCCGTCTTCGAGCTGTCGCAGGGGTTCCCGCCGGAGGAAATGCCGGCCCTTACCGCGCCCGCGCGGCGCGCGGCCCGCGCCATCGGCGGCGCGATCGCCGACGCCTGGGCGAAGCGCCGCGACCCTGCGCGGTTCGTGGCGGCGCTGACGGATGCCGACGGCGAGCTCCAGGCCACGCGGCATTGGCTGGGCCGCGCCGGGGCGTGCGGCTATCTGCGGGAGACGCGCCACCGCGAGCTGGAGGCGAGCTGCGATGGGATCGGCCGGAAGCTCGGCACCATGATCCGCGACGCCGGAAACTTCGGCGGGCGCCGGCGCGAGGGCGAGGGCGGCGAAACCGGGGACGACCCGTCGCCGCGTCCTCCGGCGGCCGCCCGTTCCCCGGCGAATCCGCCCGCGCGACAGGACTACCGGAACCGCCCCGGATACGCCGGGCGGGCGGGCGATGACCGACGGTAAATCGCTCCCCCGGGGCCGTCTCGCGCCGCTGTTGTTCTCACAAGAGTACACGGACGAAAGGGAGCGGATGTCGGCCGCCCGACCAGATGGTTCACATAAGGCAACGAAGGGAACGAAGCAGGGATCGAGCGACCAACCAGGTTCTTCGTTCCCTTATGTTGAATTGCTCCGACGCCCG
>DASPMS010000056.1:0-23269 GCA_035626915.1 Opitutaceae bacterium | reverse complement strand
GGGCCGTTCGGCGAGTACTTGACCACTAGAAAGTCGTGAGCCTCAAGGGGGCGGCATTCCGCGGGGTCCTTCGAGCTTGTTAAGCGCGAGCCTCCAAAATATTTGAAGGCCGTCACAATGATCATTTCAAAAATCGCTTTGGAGAATTGGCGGAACTTTGAGTCAGTCGAAGTCGATTTAACTGATCGTGTTTTCGTCGTTGGGCCGAACGCAGCTGGTAAGTCCAATTTTATGGATGCGTTCCGCTTCCTGCGAGACATCGCGCTGCCTCGTGGTGGATTGCAGGAAGCCATTAATCAGCGCGGCGGCGTCCCTAAAATTCGGTCCCTTTCAGCCAGGAAAAAGACGGATATTAGCATCACGATCGAGTTGAAGGACCCAAGCGGCGATCACTTCCGCTGGAAGTATTCGATCGGAATCAAATTGGAGCAGCGGGGCTCGCGAGAGCCCTATCTTGTCCATGAAACGGTATGGAAGGACGGTGGCCGAGATCCCATTATGTCTCGGCCGAACGACGAGGATATCAAAGACCCAAAGCGTCGATCGCAGACGTATTTAGAACAGGTTAGCGCCAACGCCCAATTTCGTGAGATCGCCGAGTTTTTTCAACAGGTACAGTATCTACACCTTGTTCCACAGTTGGTTAAGTATCCCGAAGCTTTCCGTGGTCGTCGGCTTGCAGGGGATCCATTCGGGATGGATTTTCTAGAGAGCGTTGCCAAGGCGCCTGCGAAGGTGCGCGACGGACGACTCCGCAAAATTGATAGGGCCTTGGCGCAAGTTGTTCCTCATTTCCGTGAGCTTACCTATCGTCCGGACGAGTTGACGGGAGTGCCGCATCTCCAAGTCAAATTTGATCATTGGCGCGGAATCCCAAGCAACCAGCGAGAAGATCAATTCTCTGATGGGACCCTTCGGCTAATCGGGCTGCTGTGGTCGCTACTGTCAGGGGAGTCGTTGCTACTCCTTGAGGAGCCTGAATTGTCACTACACGCTGGAATCGTAGCGCAGCTCGCACCGTTAATTCGTCGACTGCAAAAAACGAAGAGCGGACTGAGGCAGGTCATTCTCAGTACCCATAGCGAAGTGTTGTTGAGAGATGAAACTATTGATCCATCAGAAGTCTTACTCTTAGTCCCCGGCAAAGAAGGGACAACGCAGGTGCGCCCGGCGTCGGACGACGACGAAGTCGAGCAACTCCTTAACGGTGGAATGAACATGGCGGATGTAATCATGCCCAAAACTGTCGCCCGTGATACTCACCAACTCCTTCTTACGCTCGATAGGTAAGCGTCCATGGCGGGCGAGATCTTAATCAATCTTGCGGTAGAAGATACCCTTACCGAGCAGCTGCTTCGTGCACTGCTCGAACAGTCGCGACGCGAATACTTGGTCGGCGCTGTGTACGGGAAACGAGGCGCAGGGTTTCTTCGGAAAAATCTGAAGGCATTTAACAATGCTGCGCGCGGATCGACATACTTGGTAGTGGCAGATCTCGACGACGAACCGTGCGCTCCGCGGTTGGCGGCACGTTGGTTCGATTGTCCATTGTCTGATCATCCGAAGTACTGTCACAGAAACCTGCTATTTCGGGTGGCGGTCAGAGAAATCGAAGCGTGGGTGATGGCTGATCGAGATGGCTTTTCGAAATTCGTCGGCGTCGGTAAGGATTTGATTCCTTCGAACACCGAGTCGTTGACCGACCCGAAATCAGCGCTTGTTGCAATTGCTAGAAGGTCGCGGTTCAGGGATGTCAGGGATGATATCGTTCCGCGCGATACCGGCTCACTACGGATTGGTCCTAACTACAATCCTCGCCTTTCAGAGTTTTTGCGGTCAGGTTGGCGTGCAAGCCGAGCCTGCAATCATTCTGATAGCTTGGCCCGAATTTTTGAAGTGCTCAATACTCACACGCCGATTCGATAGCCATAGCCCGCTGCGCAGAAACAATCCAGATCAGCGCTTCGGCTCGTAGTCGAGGTACGGCGCGAGCCAGCGCTCGGTCACCTCGACCCATTGGTCCTTGCGCAGCGTGTAGTCCTCGACCTGGTCCCGCGCGAGCTTGCCGACGGCGAAGTACTTCGAGTCCGGATGGTTGAAATAAAAGCCCGAGACGGATGACGGCGGATTCATCGCGAACGAGTCGGTGAGCTCGATTCCCGTATGCCGCTCGGCGTGGAGGAGGTCGAAGAGCGCACGCTTCTCCGTGTGGTCGGGGCAGGCGGGATAGCCGGGGGCGGGGCGGATGCCGCGGTATTTTTCCCGGATGATGTCCTTCATCTCGAGGTTCTCGGTCCGGCCGTAGCCCGAGCAATCGCGGGCCTTCTTGTGCATCAGCTCGGCCAGCGCCTCGGCCAGCCGGTCGCCCAGGGCCTTGGCCATGATCGCCGTATAATCGTCGTGGGCGGCCTCGAACTCCTTCGCGAACCGCTCGACGCCGTGGCCGCTCGTGACCGCGAAGCCGCCGAGGTAGTCGATCCGGCCGGAATCCTTCGGCGCGACGTAGTCGGCCAGGCAGTGGTTGCATTGCCCGGCCGGCTTCTCGTTCTGCTGGCGCAGGAAATGGAAGGTCTGGAGAACCTTCGACCGCGACTCGTCGGCATAGACCTCGACGCTGTCGCCGACCGCGTTGGCCGGCCAGAATCCGATGACGGCCTTCGCGGTGTAGCGGTTTTCGGCGATGATCCGTGCGAGCAGCCGCCGGGCCTCGGCGTAAAGGCGGGAGGCTTCCTCGCCCACGACCGCGTCCGAGAGGATGTCCGGGAACCGGCCGTGGAGCTCCCACGCAGAAAAGAAGGGCCCCCAGTCGATGTAGTCCGCGATCTCGCCGAGCGCGAGCGGCAGCGGGGCCGCCTCGCCGTCCCGCGCCGGGCCGGTGCTGAAAACCCGCGGGCCGAGGAACTCCGGGCGGGGGATGTCGACGGTCTTCCAGTCGGTCGGCTGCCGCCGCGCGCGGGCGTCGGCGAGCGAGAGCAGCTTCCGCGCGCCCCGCCGGTCGGCGAACTCGGCCCGCTGCCGCTCCTGTTTCTCGCGCGTGTCGCGGACGAACGCGGGCTTGCTGGCGGGGTTGAGCAGCTGGGAGACCACGCCGATGACGCGCGAGGCGTCGAGGACGTGCACGACGGGCTCGGCGTATTCCGGGGCGATCTTCACCGCCGTGTGGGCGGCGGACGTCGTCGCGCCGCCGATGAGCAGCGGCAGGGTGAACATCTCGCGGGTCATCTCCTTCGCGACGTGCACCATCTCGTCGAGCGAGGGCGTGATCAGGCCCGAGAGGCCGATGACGTCGGCCTGCTTCTCGCGCGCGGCGGCGAGGATCTTTTCGCAGGGGACCATGACGCCGAGGTCGATGACCTCGTAATTGTTGCACGCGAGGACGACGCCGACGATGTTCTTGCCGATGTCGTGGACGTCGCCCTTCACTGTCGCGAGCACCACGCGGCCGGCGGCGTCGCCCCGGCCGCCGGCCGGCGGGAGCGCGGGCGAAGCGGAGGGATTCCCGTTCGCGGCGGCCTCCTCCCGCGCCCTGCGCGCGGCCTCCTTCTCGGCGGCCATGAAGGGTTCGAGGTAGGCGACGGCCTTCTTCATCACGCGGGCCGACTTCACCACCTGCGGGAGGAACATCTTGCCGGCGCCGAACAGGTCGCCGACGACGCGCATGCCGTCCATCAGCGGGCCTTCGATGATGAGGAGCGGCTTGCCGTATTTCTGCCGCGCCTCCTCCGTGTCCTGCTGGATGAACGCGTCGATGCCCTTCACCAGCGCGTGCGAGAGCCGCGCCTCCACCGTTCCCTGGCGCCAGGCCTCGACGGTCTCGGCGGCCGCCTTCGGGTCCTTCTCCGCGCCCGCCGCCTTCAGCCGCTCGCCGAACTCGACGAGCCGCTCGGTTGCGTCGGGGCGGCGGTTGAGGAGCACGTCCTCGACGAGCTCGAGCAGGTCCTTGGGGATCTCCTCGTAGACCTCGAGCATGCCGGGGTTGACGATGCCCATGTCGAGCCCGGCCGCGATGGCATGATAGAGGAAGGCCGCGTGCATGGCCTCGCGCACGGGGTTGTTGCCGCGGAAGGCGAACGAGACATTGGAGACGCCGCCGCTGACCTTCGCATGCGGCAGGTGCTCCTTGATCCATTTCGTCGCGCGGAAGAAATCGAGCGCGTACGTGTTGTGCTCCTCGATGCCGGTGCCGACGGTGAGGATGTTCGGGTCGAAGATGATGTCCTCGGGCGGGAACCCGGCCTGCTGGGTGAGCAGCCGGTAGGCGCGCTCGGCGATGCGGATCTTGTCGGCGAAGGTGGCGGCCTGGCCCTGCTCGTCGAAGGCCATCACCACGACGGCGGCGCCGTAGCGGCGGATGACGCGGGCCTGGTCGAGGAACTTCGCCTCGCCCTCCTTCAGCGAAATGGAGTTCACGATGCCCTTGCCCTGGAGGCATTTCAGGCCGGCCTCGATGACCTCCCATTTCGACGAGTCGACCATCACGGGCACCTTCGCGACCTCGGGCTCGGCCCCGACGAGGTGGAGGAAGCGCGACATGGCCGCCACGCCGTCGATGAGCCCCTCGTCCATGCACACGTCGATGACGTTGGCGCCGTTCTCGACCTGCTGGCGGGCGACGGCCACGGCCTCCTCGAACTTGCCCTCCTTGATGAGCTTGGCGAACCGGGGGGAGCCCGCGACGTTCGTGCGCTCGCCCACCATCAGGAAGGTGCCCGGCTGCTGGGTGAACGGCAGCGAGCCGGACAAGCGCAGCGGCGCGATGGCCGCCGCGGGCGACGGCAGGTCGGGCCGGATCAGAGTCACCGTCCGCGCGGGCTTGGGCGCGACGGACTGCGCGATCGCCGCGATGTGCGCGGGCGTGTTGCCGCAGCAGCCGCCGGCGATGTTGAACAAGCCCTCGTCCGCGAAGCCGCCCATGAAACGGCCCATGTCCTCCGGCCCGAGGTCGAAGCCGGTCGGTGCGAGGGGATTGGGCAGCCCGGCGTTCGGGTAGCACGAGACGAAGGTGTCGGCGAGGCCGGCGAGCTCGGCCAGGAACGGCCGCATGAGGTCCGGGCCGATCGAGCAGTTGAGTCCGACCGCGAACGGGCGGGCGTGGCGCACGGCGTGCCAGAAGGCCGGGATCGTCTGGGCCGAGATCATCGTCTCCCCGCCGCGCCCCACCGCGGCGGAAATCATCACCGGCAGCCGCAGCCGGTCCTCGGCGAAGATCTCCTCGATGGCGACGAGCGCGGCCTTGGCGTTGAGCGAGTCGAAGATCGTCTCGACCAGCAGGAGATCCACGCCGCCGGCGATGAGCGAGCGGACGGCGCGCCGGTAATCCTCCTTCACCTGGTCGAAGGTCACCACGCGGAACCCGGCGTCGTTCGCGTCGGGCGAGACCGAGAGCGAGACGGTCAGCGGACCGACCGCACCGGCGACGTAGCGCCGGCGGCCGGTGGCGTTCGCGACGCGGTCGGCCCACTCGCGCGCGAGCCGGGCGGAACCGTGGTTGATGTCGTGGGCGAGCTCGCGGAGAAACGGATTGGCGAGCACCTCCGCGTAGAAGGCCGGGTCTTTCCGGCCGCCTTTTTCCCGCGGATCCTCGATGAAGAACTCGCTCTGCCCGATGGCGGTGCCGGAAAACGTGTTCGTCTCGATGATGTCGGCCCCGGCCTCGAGGAAGCGGCGGTGGATGTCGCCGATGACATCCGGCTGCGTGAGGTGGTAGATGTCGCCGTTGTTCCGGAGGTCCTTCGGCGCGTCCTTGAACCGCGCGCCCCGCGCCTGCGCCTCGGTCACCCCGTACTCCCGGATCGTGGTGCCCATGGCGCCGTCGATGATCGCGACGCGTTCGGCGAGCGTGCGACGGAGGGCGGTTTCGGCGGCGGTGGGCTGGGGGGACGGCATCGGACTACACGTATCTGTGCATCAAGATTCGTTGATATGAGAAAAGCAAGGCCGGGTTCTGGTCGGCCGGCTATGACGGAAAGATCTGCGGAAATCGGCGGACGGTAGTAGGTTATGAGCAGGATTTGGGCTTGCGGCCTCCGGGCGGGTGGTCGTTGGCTGGATGCGCCTGAGGTTCTTTCCATCAACGTCGGCAGACGCAGGGAAGGCCGTGAAATTCGGCCACAGTTGCGCTGCGGTAACGCATGACGAGTCCCCATTCCGCGATTCAGGGCGGGAACAGAGCCAATCTCGCTTCGGCGAAGGTGAAGGCGGGGACCGGCGCGGGTAGTTGCGCACGGGCCAAGACCAGGGGCGGAAGCCAGGATACCGGCTGACGGAATCTTGACGCTCCCCCCGCGGGCCTTGGTGCTGGCGCGGTTCCCGCACAGTGCGGAGTCCGAACATCTGGCTGCCGATCCTCACTGCGCCGGGACGTGTGCGCGTCCCGGCGAGAAACTTCATCGCACCCAATGAAGCGTGAGAGTGGAAACGTGCCCCGCCCCGGCGGGACGACGGTCTGCTCTTCACCGGAAAGCAGACATGTCAGCCCAGACCAACCTGGCGTCATCCCGACGCCTTTTCGTCCTCCTCGCGGCCGGAATCCTCCCGGCCGGTTTCCTGGCGGCCCAGGCGCCATCCGCCGAGCCCGCGCCCGTGTCGCTCGCGCCGCAGGTCATCACGGCGACGCGCACGCCGGCGGCCGCCACGACGCTCGGCACGGCCTTCGACACCCTCGACGCCGCCGAGATCGCGCGCCGGCAACTGCCATCGCTTCGCGCCGCGCTCGGCGGCATCCCCGGCGCGCCGGCCTTCGCGTCGGGCGCGCCCGGCGGCTCGACCTCCCTGTTCCTGCGGGGCGCGAACTCCAACCAGACCCTCTTCCTCGTCGACGGCATCCGGCTGAACGACCCCAACACGGACTACCTGGTGTGGCTGGGCGGCGCGTGCGTCGGCGCCTGCGACAGCCTCGAGGTGGCCCACGGTCCGCAGAGCACGCTCTACGGCGGCGAGGCGATCGGCGGCGTCATCGCGCTGCGCGCGCAGCGCGGCGAGGGCGCGCCGCGCGGCTCGGTCGCGGTCGAGGCCGGGTCCTTCGGGACGACGCAGGGCGCGGTCAGCGCCCAGGGGGTGCGGGGTCCCTGGGCGTGGAACGCCTCGGCCACCGGCGGCCGCACGGAGAACGACCGCCCGAACAACGACTTCACCAGCGCGACGTGGGCCGCGCGGATCGACCGCCGCGTGACCGATGCCGTCGCCGTCGGCGCCACGGTGCGCGGGTTCATGGGCGCCTACGGCTCGCCCGGCACGCGCTTCACCAACGATCCGGACAACGAGGAGCGCGAGAGCAACCAGCTCGTGACCGCGTTCGCGGAGTTCACGCATTCGCCGGACCTCGGGAGCCGCGCGGTGCTCGGCGGCCAGTGGCGCCGTTTTGTGTCGGACAATCCGGGACCCTCGGGCCGGTCGGTGACCATCGTGAAGAACCGGCGCGCCGTGCTCGACTGGCAGGCGAGCTTCACCGGCGTCGCCGGCCACCGCGTCACCGGCGGGATCACGGCCGAGGCCAACCACACGCGCAACACCGGCTTCGGGAACATCGACGAGGGCCAGCGGCTTTTCGCGGTCTTCCTGCAGGACGAATTCTCGCCCGCCGACGGCGTCTTCGTCACCGCCGGGCTGCGCAGCGACGACCACGACACGTTCGGCCGGGCGACGACGGGCCGCGCCACGGTGGCATGGGTGCCGGGCGGCGGGCGGCTGAAGCTGCGGGCGAGCTACGGCACGGCGTTCCGGGCGCCCTCGTTCCTCGACCTGTACGGACGGAGCTCGTTCTACGTCGGGAACCCGAACCTCGCGCCGGAGGAGGCGCGCGGCTGGGACGCGGGCGCCGACTGGTACCTGCCGGACGGGTGGGGCGTGGTGAGCCTCTCGTGGTTCGACACGCGGCTGCGGGACCTCGTGGTCTTCGATTTCGGGGTGTTTCCGTCGACGGTGCGCAACGTCGAGCGCGCGCGCACGCGCGGCGTGGAGTTCGCGGCCAAGGCGACCCTGCCGGGCGCGATCGAGCTGCGCGCGGCCTACACCTGGCTCGAGGCCGACAACCTCTCGCAGGGCAGCCGCCTGCTGCGGCGGCCGCGGCACAGCGGATCGCTCGACCTGTGGCGGGCCTTCGGCGGCGGGTTCAGCGCCGGCGCGGCGGTGGCCTGGGCGGCGCAGCGCGAGGACGTCCACGCCGCGACCTTCGGCCGGATCGACGGCGAGGATTACGCCGTCGTGCGCGCGTATGCGGCGTGGGCCGCGAGCGAGCGGCTCACGCTGAAGGCCCGGGCGGAAAACCTACTGGGCGAGCGCTACGAGGAGGTGCACGGCTTCCCCCAGCCCGGCGCCGCGGTGTTCGCGGGCGCCGAGTGGCGGTTCTGAGGCGCAAGCCCGGCGCGGGCCCCGGCATTTCTTCCTCGTTCTCCGGCTCTTTCTCCCGGCCAAGCGCCGCGAGACGGCGGAGAACGGGGAAGTTCTCCGGCCCCGAACCGTCCTGTCGAACCCGGACTTGCCCGGGCGCGCCCGCTCCCGCCACGATGGGCGGGCATGAAGTCGCTCCTTACCCCGGTGGCGCTCGCGGTGCTCGGCCTCGGCGGCCTGGCGCGCGGGGCCGATTATCCCTTCCAGCCCGTTCCGTTCACGGACGTCCGGATCACGGGCGGATTCTGGCACGAGCGGCAGCTGGTCAGCCGGCAGGTGACGGTCCCCTTCGCGCTCCAGCAGTGCGAGGAGTCGGGCCGGCTGAAGAACTTCGACCTCGCCGCGGAGGTGCTGCGCCGGCGGGCGGACGGCGAGCGGGAGTTTTCGATCAAGCCGCCGACAATCTACCCGTTCGACGACACCGATGCCTACAAGGCGATCGAGGGCGCGGCCTACGCCCTCAGCCTGCGGCGCGACCCGGAGCTCGAGGCCCGGCTTGACGGCTGGATCGGGCGGATTGCCGCGGCCCAGGAGCCGGACGGGTACCTGTACACGTTCCGGACGATGCACCCGGACTCGCCCGGGCATAAGTGGGTGGGGGCGAAGCGCTGGGAGAAGGACCCGGATCTCAGCCACGAGCTGTACAACTGCGGCCACCTGTACGAGGCGGGCGTCGCTTACTACCAGGCAACGGGGAAGCGCGCGCTGCTCGACGTGTGCCTGAAGAACGCCGAGCTGCTGTGGCGCGACTTCGGCGACGGCACCCGGCGCATCGCGCCGGGCCACCAGATCGTGGAAATGGGGCTGGTGAAGCTGTACCGCGTCACGAACGACCGCCGGTGGCTCGACCTCGCGAAGGTTTTCCTCGAGGCGCGCGGGCCGGCGGGCAATCCCTACAGCCAGCAGCACAAGCCGGTCGCCGAGCAGGATGAGGCGGTGGGCCACGCCGTCCGCGCGAACTACATGTATGCGGGCATGGCGGACGTGGCCGCGCTGGCGGGCGAGGCGCGCTACTTCGCCGCGCTCGAGAAGATCTGGCGCAACGTGGTGGAAAAGAAGCTCTACCTGACGGGCGGCGTCGGCGCGCGCGCGAACGGCGAAGCGTACGGCGCCGATTACGAGCTGCCGCACACCGGCTACAACGAGACCTGTGCCGCGCTCGCGCTCATGATGTGGGCGCACCGGATGTTCCTGATGACGGGCGACCCGCAGTACATGGACGTCTTCGAGCGCACGGCCTACAACGGGTTCATCAGCGGCGTGTCGGCCTCGGGCGACCGGTTCTTTTATCCCAACCCGCTGGCCTACGACGGCGCGGCGAAGAACAACCACGGGCACGCCGGCCGCGCGCCGTGGTTCGGCTGCGCGTGCTGCCCGCCGAACCTGATGCGCACGCTGGCGTCGCTGACCGGCTATTTCTATGCGGTGAAGGACGACGCGCTCTACGTGAATCTCTTCGCCGAGAGCGAGGGCACCGTCACAGTGAAGGGCGTGCCGGTCCGGATCCGGCAGGAGACGGATTACCCATGGTCCGGCGCGGTGCGGATCGTGGTGACGCCCGAGCGGCCCGTCGCGTTCGACCTGTGGGTGCGCCTGCCCGGCTGGGCGGCCGAACGGCCGGTGCCGTCGGACCTGTACGCCTACCGCGCGTCCTCCGGTTCGAGCTTCCGCGCCATGCCGCCGGACGGCGCGACTTCCCGGTCCGCGCAGGGCTATCACGTGGTGCGCAGCCGCTGGAAGGCCGGGGATGCGCTGACCGTGGAGTTCGGGCTGCCGATCCGCGAGGTCGTGGGCCACCCCGCGGTGGAGGCGACGCGGGGGCAGGTGGCGTTCGAGCGCGGTCCGGTCGTCTATTGCGTCGAAGCGGTCGAGCAGCCGCTGCCGGCCGCCTGGCCGGCGCAGGCGAAGACCGAGGTGATGCCGGTTCGGTCTTTGGGCCGCTGGCCGGCCCTGCGGGTGACGGGCGCGGATGGATCGTCGGTGGCGGCGATCCCTTACTTCGCCTGGAACAACCGCGGGCTGGCGAAGATGACCGTCTGGCTGCCGGAGGCGACGCCGCCGCCGGCGAAGACCGAGTAATTCGACCGAATTCCGCGCGGGCGCGGGGTGAGCCGGCCGGCCGACTCGCGGCTTGCGGGCCCCGGGGCGGGGCGGAAGGCTCGGGCCATGAAGCTGCGTGTGTGCCTGGGCCTCGGATCCATGGGTCTGCTGGCGGTTTTCCTCCCAGCGGCGGACTTCCGGCACGGCCAGCCCGCGCAGTCGGCGCGGGACGCCGCCGCATACGTGCCCGATCTCGGAAGCTTGAGCGCGCCGCGATCGAGCGAGCTGCGCGAGCTGGTCGAGCGCTTCCGCGAGGACCGGGCGGCGTTCGAGCGCTTCCACTCCGCCGAGGGATCCGCGCGGCAGGTGCAGCGCATGCGCGCCTTCCACGAGGCCTGGCTGCGGCAGCTGGAACAGGCGCCCTACGATCCGCTGGAAACTGAGGGCCGGATCGACTGGCACCTGCTGCGGCTGCAGTTGCGGTACGAATTGGGCCTGCTCGCCCGGACGGAGAAGCGGAACGCGGAAATGGTCCCGCTGGTGCCGTTCGCCGAGGACCTCGCGCGGCTGATCGACGAGCGCCGCGAGTTCATGCCGCTCCAACCCGCCGAGGCGGCGTCCGCGCTGGCGCGGATCCGGGCGGCGGCGGAGGAGGCGCGGAGGTCGCTCGAGGGCGCCGGCGCGGCCCCGGCCAGCCGGATCGCGGCGTTGCGGGCGGCGAACCGGCTCCAGGCGCTCACCAAGGGCCTCGACGACTGGTTCAAGTTCCAGGACGGGTACGATCCCGACTTCGGCTGGTGGACGCGCGAGCCGTACCGGAAGCTCACCGCGACGCTGGCCGAGCACGGGAAGTTTTTGCGCGAGAAGGTCGTCGGGCAGAAGGCCGGCGAGGATGAGCCGATCGTCGGCGACCCGATCGGCGCCGACGGCCTGGCGCTCGACCTCGAGCACGAGATGGTCCCTTACACGCCGGCGGAGCTGATCCGCCTCGCGGAGCGGGAGCTCGCGTGGTGCGAGGCCGAGTGGAAGAAAGTGGCGCGCGAGATGGGCTGCGGCGACGACTGGAAGGCGGCCCTCGAGAAGGTGAAGGCCGATCACGTGGCGCCGGGCGAGCAGCCCGCGCTGATCGCGCGGATGGCATACGAGGCGATCGACTTCGTGACGCGGCGGGACCTCCTCACGGTGCCCGCGCACGCGATCGACACGTGGCGGATGAGCATGCTCTCGCCGGAGCGGCAGAAGGTGGCGCCGTTCTTCCTCGGCGGGGAGCAGATCCTCGTCGCGTTCCCAACCGACACGATGGACCACGCCGAGAAGCTCGACAGCCTCCGCGCGAACAACCGGCATTTCTGCCGCGCGGTGGTGCACCATGAGCTGATCCCCGGCCATCACCTCCAGCAATGGAGCTGGACGCGCTACAATCCGCACCGCCGGGTCTTCTCGACGCCGTTCTGGGTCGAGGGCTGGGCGCTCTGGTGGGAATTCCGGCTCTGGGACCTCGGCTTCGCGGCTTCGCCCGAGAATCGCGCGGGCATGCTCTTCTGGCGCACGCACCGTGCGGCGCGCATCATCTTTTCGCTCCGCTTCCACCTCGGCGAATGGACGCCGGAACAGTGCGTCGACTTCCTCGTCGACCGGGTCGGGCACGACCGCCACACGGCGACGGGCGAGGTGCGGCGCTCTTTCAACGGCGATTATTCCCCCCTGTACCAGGTGGCGTACATGATGGGCGCCATCCAGCTGCGCTCGCTGTTCGCCGAGCTGGTGGAGAGCGGAAAGATGCGCGAGAAGGAGTTCCACGATCGGATCCTCCAGGGCGGTGTGATGCCGATCGAGATGGTGCGCGCGCGGCTCATGGGCACGAAGCTGCCGCGCGGATACGCCAGCTCGTGGAAGTTCGCGGGGGACCGGCCCTAGCGGAGGGACCATTCCCGTCCCTGGGCCCCCGGCCGGCGACCGGTGGCCGCTCGGGACGAACGTTCAGGAGGGGGCAAAAGCCGGCCGGCTACATCGGCGGGTTGCTTCGGCCGAGCGGGAAGGGACCGCGCGAGCCGCCGGACAGGCGGCGCTGGTGCAGCTCGTGCAGGCGGGCGACGAGGTCGACCGCGGGAAGATCGACGGGCCAGCCGTAGGCCTTCGCGACCGCGGCATTCGTCCCGACCGAATCGCCGGCCCGCGACGCGCGCGAGGCCTCGTAGCGCAGGTCCTGCTGCAGGCCCGTCAGGGCGCCCAGCGGACGCGTGAGCGGCCAGGGGAAGGGGAAGGACTCGGCGATGCGAATGGCCGACGATTCCTCGTGGTGGGCCAGCCACCATTCGGCGAAGATGCGCGATTGCAGCACCGCGGCGGTGAAATCGTCGTCGCGCGCGACGACGACCAGCGTCTCGTCGGGCAGCCAGTCGCCCTCGATCCAGGTCCAGCCCGGCTCGGAGTAGACGAACGGCATGGCGAGGTAGCGCTGGACCCGGGCGAGCGCGGCGCGCAGCGCGGGGTCGGCGTGGGGGTTGATCCACCACTCGCCGACGAGCGTGGCCGGGCCGAGCCGCTCGCGCAGGACCTCGAGCGGGCCCTGGTGCAGTCCGGCCTCCTGCTCGGTGTAATGCGCCGGGAAGTCGATCTGCCAGCGCTCGCTGGTCTGGTAGTCGGAGAATCCGACATAGCCTCGGAGGACGTCGCCGTTCGGGCGGCCCGAGGGGTTCGCCCCGGCCGAAAGCTGCTGCGCGTGCCGGCTGGCGATGACGGCGGGCGGCCAGGCTGGCTCGCCGGCGAAGACATGGCCGGCGTTCTCGGGGAGCGGTCGCGGCGCGGGCATGGCGAACTAGACCGGCCGGCCCGGAGGCGGGCAATTGATTTCATCGCGCGGCTTGCCCGCGCGAGGGCCGGCCCTACGCTCCGCGCATGCCCCAACCCCTCGAGGCGCCCGTCCGCTGGACGGGGGCGCTGAAGCATGTCGGCCCCGGCCTCATTCTCACGGCCTCGATCGTCGGCTCGGGCGAGCTGATCGCGACGACGAAGCTGGCGGGCGACAACGGCTTCGACCTGCTGTGGCTGATCGTCGCGGGCTGCTTCCTCAAGGTGTTCGTGCAGGTTGAGATCGGCCGAAATACGATCGCGACGGGCCAGACGGCGCTCGAGGCGCTGGACTCCATCCCGGGCCCGCGCTGGCGCGCGTCGTGGATCGTGTGGGTCTGGCTCGTGATGTACCTGTGCTCGATCAGCCAGGTGGGCGGCATCGTCGGCGGCGTGGCGCAGACGCTCGCGGCGGGCGGCGTGCGGGTGCCGGACGGATGGCTCGGCGTCGGCGTGGCCGTGTCGATCGTCGCGCTGCTCGCCTGGGGCCGGTACCGGGCCGTCGAGTCGATCTCGACCGCCATGGTGGTCGCGTTCACCGCCTGCGTCGTCGTCGCGGTCGCCGCGCTGCAGTGGACCGATTTCGCGGTGTCGGGCGCCGACCTGGCGCGGGGCCTGAGCTTCCGCCTGCCGGACAACTTCACGACGGCCCTCGTCGTCCTCGGGCTGATCGGCGTGGGGGCGTCGGAGATGATCTACTACCCCTATTGGTGCCTCGAAAAGGGGTACGTGGAGAACACCGGGCGGCCGGACGGGTCGGACGCGTGGGCGGCGCGGGTGCGCGGCTGGATGCGCGTGCTGCGGTTCGATGCGTGGTTCTCGATGGCGATCTACACGGCGGCGACGGTCGCGTTCTATCTGCTGGGGGCCGCCGTGCTCCACGCGCGGAAGCTGTCGGTCGGCGACGCGCAGCTGATCGAGACGTTGTCGCAGATGTTTCTCCAGAGCCTCGGTCCCTGGAGCCTCTGGCTGTTCCTCGTCGGCGCGTTCTTCGTGCTCTACTCGACGGCGTTCTCCGCGACGGCCTCGAACGCGCGTCTTGCGGCCGACGCGCTCTCGATCTTTCGGCTCCGGCGGTATGCGGATCCGGCGGCGCGGATGCGGATGGTGCGGGCGTTCTGCGTGGGGCTGCCGCTCTACGCCGCGGCGCTGTACTTCATCTGGCCGAAGCCGGTCACCCTCGTGTTCATCGGAGGCGTCGGGCAGGGGCTGATGCTGCCGTTCATCGCCGGGGCGGCGCTCTATTTCCGCCACCGGCGCACCGACGCCCGGCTGGCGCCCGGCGTGGCCTGGACCGCCGCGCTCTGGCTGGCGTCGCTGGCCCTGATGGCCGCCGGGCTCAACCAGGCGTGGCGGACCCTGGCGCCGCTGCTCCCGTGACGGGCCGGGCCGGCGCGTCATCGGGGATTTGCCGCTTGCCCGTGCCCGCCGCGGCCGGAATTCTCCGCGCCATGCGCTTCGCCTGGTGGGTGGGACTGATGCTCGTTTGTGCGGGACGGACTTCGGCGGTCCATTACGAACAGAGCCGGGCCGCCGTGCTGCAGGAGCTCGGGCGTCCGACGTCGAGCATCATGCGGAACAACCGCGAGGTGATGCTCTACCCGAACGGCGTCCGCATCGAGCTGGAGCAGGGCAAGGTCGTGCTCCTGCAGGGCATCGAGCCCACGGAGCCGGCCGGGGCGGAATCCCCGGAGGATCGGCCGCCGGCGGAGGAAAAGGCGGCGCCGCCCGCCGGCCCGGGCGAGGAGCCCGGTCAGAAGGCCGCGCCGGAAGAGGAAATGGAGGACGAGGAGGGGAAGCTCACTCCCGAGCAGGCGAAGGCCCTCGAGGAGGCCGAAAAGGAATTCGCCGCCGCCAGCGCGAAGGCCCAGGCCGAGCTGGAGAAGGCGACGGAGGACCTCACGAAGCTCTACGAGCCCCCCGAGGAGAAGGAGCAGCTGACGGGCCCGCAGCGGACCATGGCCGCGATCATTGGAATTCTCGTCCAGGCGGTCATGGGGTGGGTGCTGATGGTCATCGCGATCAAGATCACCACGAAGTACTGGGCGGTGGACATCGAGTGGCCGGGCATCCTGATCGCCGCCGCGGTCGACGCGGGGGTGAAGGTCGTCGTCCGGGTCGTCGGATTCGTCTTCCTGGACCTGGATACGTTCTTCTACGCGGACGAGGCGATCGGGGCGATCGCGCTGGTGTTCATTCTGCGCAAAGTGAGCACGAACCAGCGCCTCGAGCAGGCCGTGACGGTGATGTTCACGTCGAAGATCTTCGCCGTCGTGGTGGGGCACTTCCTTGGCGCGATGCTGCTGGCGGCGGTGTTTTCGGCCATTTGAGGCCGAGAAAGCGCGCCAGGGCCCCGACGGCGCCCGCGATCCGGTGCCCGCGGCGCGGGGAGCGGGACATCACGCGGAGGCGGCCGGCCGGTCGGTCTGCCTTGGGGTCCACGTGGCCGACGAGCTCGGCGCCGGCCAGGACCGGCAGGGCATAGTAGCCGCGGACGCGCTTGCGGGGCGGCGTGTAGGCTTCCCAGGTGTAATCGAAGTCCCAGAGCGCGGCGGTGAGTCGCCGGTCGTAGACGAGCGGATCCAGCGGCGCCAGGAGCACCAGCGGACCGGAGGCGCTTTCGGATGACGACCGGCGGACGTCCTCGAGCAACGGCAGGTCGGAGCGCAGCATGAACAGGGGAGGACAGCCGTCCACCGTCACGGGCTGGACGAGATCCGCGACCCGCGGGACCTCCTTGCGGGTGAGCGTGGCCAGGCGCCTTTGCCGGAGCTTCAGCAGGGCCTCCCATCGGGCGGTCGCCTCGGCGGTCGGCTCGGCTTGCGCGAGCACGGCCGCGGGCAGGACCCGCTCCGGAAGGTCGTAGTAGCGTCGGTTGGCGGCGTCGCGGCGGGCGATGGCGAGCCGGCCGTGGAAAAAGAGCTTCTGCAGCGTCGCCTTGGCGAGCGTCGCGGCCCCCCACACGGCGCGGGCGCGGCCGGTGTCGGCGAAATCCTCGGAGCTCAGGGGGCCGCGGGCGGCGATCTCCGCGAGCAGGCGCTCCGCCAGGACCTTCTGTTTGGGCGTCAGGCGGCCCGACCAGGGGCCGGCGCCGCGCATGCGCCGCCGCATCGCGCCCCGGAGATGCGGCCACGCCTCGAGGGGCAGTGCGACGAGCAGGTGGGACGTCGGAAGATGATGCTCGAACGCGGTCCGCGCCTCGGCGGGCCGCGGACCGGCCGGCGCGACGTGGAGATGGCGCATCAGGTCGCCCTCGCGGTAACCCGCCACGCGGTGCCGCAGGATCAGGTCGTGCATCCGGCCCGCCACGTTGATCGGGTCGATCTGGACGTACCCATGGTGGGCGAGCGCGGCGTCGATGTCCGCGACCGGCGTGTCGAGGAGCAGCGCCCGCCGCATGAAGCGGCGGGCGGTGACGCGGTCGAGGACGAGGGGGGTGGGCGGCACGGCGGAACGGGAGGAGGCGAGGGGCGGACGAGTCCGCGGCGGGATGAATTCGTCGTTCCGGGGCCTTCCCGCAACGTCAGAAGCGGCGGGTCCTCGCGGCCGTTGGGCGGGGCGCGGGCCCATTGCGAGGCTGCGGAATCGAGCCGAGCCGGCCGCCGGGCGCGGAAAAGAAAAGGCCGCGCGGTGAGGCGCGGCCTGGGCGGGAAACTTGCCGGGAAATCAGCGTCGCGGCGTCTGGGACTCGAGGTCGGCCAGCCGCTTGTTGAGCGCGTTCATCTCGGTGACGAGGCGCTCTTCGATCTTCTTGCGCTCGCCGCTGTTGACGATGTTCATGTTGGCCGCGTCGCGCACGACGTTGGCCGGCAGCGAGAGGATGCGCGTGACAAGCGACTGGTCCTTGAAGCTGCTGAGGTAGAGGGCCGTGATCTCCTGTGAGAGCTTCATCGAGTCGCGCGCAATGGCCTGCGAGGTGAGGAGCTGGCTGTTCAGCTCCTGGTTGCGGGACATCTCGGAGGTCAGCACGCCGCTGATCTGGTCGGAGATCCGCTGGCTGTACTGGGCGATGGATTCGCGGGTGAGGTTGTTGTCGCGGGCCATCTCGGAGAGGATCGGGTTGATCCGGTCGGCCAGGCGGCCCGAAACCTTGTCGACCTGCTCGTTTTGGAGCTTCTCGGCCTCCTCGGCGGTCTTCGGCACGGAGCTGTAGGGGGTGATTTTCGCGGCGATCGCGTCGGCGAGCTGGTTCATCCGCTCGTCGTTCATCTTCTGGACCTCGTCCTCGGTCATGAACACGTCGGCGGAACGCTTGGCGATGGCGTCCTTGAGGAGCTGATTGACGGACTCGATGTGCCGCCGGGTCTCCTCGGTCGACGCCTTCAGTTCCGCGGCGTTCTGCTCGCGCAGGGCGTTGATTTCAGCCTGCTGCTTGGTCGTCAGGTCGGAGACGGTCTTCTGGTAGAACCAGAAGCCCGCGCCGAAGAGGAGGGCCGCGGTCAGGATCACGGCCGGAAGTTGCTCTTTAAATTTCTGCCACATGGTGTGTGTATGGTTGGGTGCTCGGAGGAGGAGGGCTGGGACACGCCTAACATGTTAAGGTTCAAATGCAATGCCGACATGGTCGGCAGAACTTCGCAAAGGCTCGGCGCTGCATGAGCTTAAACCGTTATGAACAGGCGGTATTCGATTATTGGGACCGCCAGGCGGACGAGAAAAGGTACTGGCGCGCGAAGGTCGAGGCCGCCACGCGGTCCGGCGGCTCGCCGGAAATCACCCGCGGCCTCGAGCGCGAGTTGTGGTCGTACGCGAAGGAGCGCAGCGCGCACGTGCCATCGCTGCACGATCTGCCCGGCGCCGGCGCCGGCCGTGTGAGCTTTCTCAACCTGGCGGAACTCCTCGTGCGGCTGTGGGGTCCAATACCAAAGCCGAAGCCGAAGGTCGGCTGAACGGCGGAAACGTCCGGTTTGTCGCGGGGATTTTTCACAGGAATGCGATTCTTGCATTTACTAATCCGCCAAACGGATGCATTGGTTATTCACAAGTTCTCCACTTAGATGGAAACAATCACTCGTGGCGTAGGCCACAGCCAACCACCGCAGCGGGTCGGGGTCAGGGTAAAAACCTACGTTCTGGATACGAACGTCCTGCTGCACGATCCGCAGTCGATTTTCAAATTCGAGGACAACAATCTCGCGATACCCGTCGAGGTCCTCGAGGAGCTCGACGCGATCAAGGGCGAGCAGTCCACGGAGCGCGGCCGCAACGCGCGGCGCGTGCACCGGATCCTCCAGGAGCTGCTGCCGGACTCCCGCTCGATGCACGAGGGCGTGAAGCTGCCGAGCGGCGGCACGCTGTCGGTCATCATCAACCGCTACCTCGTCGAGAACAACTGGTCGTCGCCCGCGATGCAGCGGCTGCGCGCGGTGCTGCCGGATCTCACGAAGAAGGACAACCGGATCATCGCCGCCGCGCTGTTCGTGCAGGAGACGTTCCCGCCGCCGACCATCCTGGTGACGAAGGACGTGAACGTGCAGCTCAAGGCGCGCGCCGTCGGCCTCGAGGCGGAGGACTACCTCAACGACAAGGTGCCGGAGGCGCCCAGCACCGAGGACCCGTACCAGACGATCGCGCTGGACGTGTACGGGCTCCAGCGGTTCGCGTCCGAGGGCCAGTTCGAGCTCTCGCACGACGCGACCGACCGCCTCTACACGAACGAGTACGTGCTGCTCATGACGCCCGAGGGCAAGACGATGCCCGGCCGCTACCACGGCAACGGGCTCGTCCGGCGCCTGCGGCTGCCCGACTTCGTCAAGGCGCCCGGCGGCATTCCGATCCGCGCGCGCAACCTCGAGCAGCAGTTCTTCATGGACGCGCTGCTCGACGACTCGATCTCGCTGGTCACCTGCTTCGGCAAGGCCGGCACGGGCAAGACGCTCCTTTCCACCGCCTGCGCCCTGCACCAGACGAGCGACGAGGCCAGCCGCTACGACGGCGTGTCGATCTCGCGCCCCGTGATCGCGCTCGGCAAGGACATCGGCTTCCTCCCCGGCACGCTCGAGGAGAAGATGAAGCCCTGGCTGCAGCCCTACCACGACGCGCTGGAGGTGCTCATGCCGGCGAAGGCCCCCAAGGAGCCGCAGTTCGCCGCGAAGAAGGTCGGGAAGAAGAAAAAGAAGAAGCACGACGACGTCCTGGCCTCGATGACGCAGCCCCAGCCCGCGCACGGCAGCGGGCACGGGCCCGGCGGGCCGCCGATGAAGCCCTACGAGCGCCTGATCAAGAACGGCCTCGTGGAAATCGAGGCGCTCGCGTTCATCCGCGGCCGCTCGATCGCGCGGCGCTTCTTCATCCTCGACGAGGCGCAGCAGCTCACGCCCCACGAGGTGAAGACGGTCATCACGCGCATCGCCGAGAGCTCGAAGCTCGTGCTCATCGGCGATCCCGCCCAGATTGACAACCCCTACGTCGACTCGCGCAGCAACGGGCTGGTGTATTGCCACAATCGGATGAAAGGCCAGGCGCTCCACGCCCACGTGCGCCTGTCCAAGGGCGAGCGGTCGCGGCTGGCGGAACTGGCGGCGGACCTGCTGTAGGCGCCGAGGGCGCCGCTGAACGCAGAAGACGGAGCGCGTTCGGATTCCCGCCGCTCCCGCGGCGGGCCACATCGGACCGCCGCCTCGATCGTGGCCCGGCCCGGGAGGGCCGGGATTCGGCTTGCCGGTCGAAAGCGCGAGGCGGAAGCTCGCGCCCCTGTGGACAAGGTGACGCTGGCCCCCGTGGAACCCGATCCCGCGCGCGCGGAAGAGCTGCTCGAGTCGCAGCGGCAGCTCCGGCAGTTGCGCGACACCGTGGCGGCGCTGCGGGCGCAGCTCGAGCAGGCCGAGGCGGTCCGCCGCGAGCACGTGCAGGCGGCCGTGGCCGCGGCGCAGGACGACATCCGGCAGCTGCAGCAGGCGGTGGCCACGCTGCGGGACGAGCTCCAGGCCCTCGCCGCCGCCAAGACCGATGCCGTGCAGGCCGCGCACGCGGCCGGGCAGGACGAGGCCAAGCAGCTCCATGGGGCCATCCAGGCACAGCGCGAGGAGATGGACCGGCTCCTGTTCGCCCATGCGGCGGAGAAGGAGAAGCTGCAGCACGCCGCCCAGGACGAGATCCGGCAGCTGCGGGGCACGATCGCCGAGCTGCGCATCCAGCTGGAGGCCCGCCATGGCCGGTAAGGGCGGCAGCCGGCTGGCCCCCCGCGAATCGCTGCCCGCGCTCCGCGCCCGCGCGCGCCGGGCGGAGATGCTGATCAAGCTCACGCAGAAGATCTCCGCGATCGAGAACCTCGACGAGCTGCTGGCCACGCTGGTCGAGCTCGTCGCGAACGAAACCAATGCCGAGCGCGGCACGCTCTTCCTGAACGACCCGGCCACGGGCGAGCTCTACTCGCGGGTCGCGCAGGGAACGTTCAACCGGGAAATCCGGCTCCTGAACAATTCCGGCATCGCGGGCGCCGTCTTCCAGAGCGGCGCGGGCGAGATCGTGCCCGACGCGTACGCGGACCCGCGCTTCAACCGCGACGTCGACGAGAAGACCGGCTTCACGACGAAGTCGATCCTCTGCGCCCCCGTGAAGACGGCGAAAGGGGAGGTCATCGGGGTCGTGCAGACCCTCAACAAGCGGGCCGGCCGGTTCACGCGCGACGACCTGGAGCTGCTCGAGGCCATGGCCGCCCAGGCCGCGTCGGCGCTGCAGAACACGCAGTTCATCGAGCGGATGAAGAAGACGCGGCAGCAGGAGATGGAGTTCCTGGACCTCGTGGCCGACATCACGAGCTCGCTCGACCTCTCGGTCCTGCTGCGGCGCGTGATGAGCGAGGCCACGCGCATGCTGAAGGCGGACCGGTCGACCCTGTTCCTCAACAACGAGAAGACCGGCGAGCTCTGGTCGGAGGTGGGCGAGGGCCTCAACGCGGTGCAGATCCGCCTGCCCAACACCGCCGGCATCGCGGGCGCGGTCTTCCAGTCGGGCAAGACCATCAACATCCCGCACGCGTACGCCGACCTGCGGTTCAATCCGGCGTTCGACAAGAAGACCGGCTATTTCACCCGCTCGATCCTCTGCGTGCCGGTGGTGAACAAGCACGGCAAGGTCATCGGCGTCACGCAGGCGCTGAACAAGCGCGGCGGCCCCTTCACGGCCGAGGACGAGGCGCGGCTCAAGGCGTTCACGGCCCAGGTCTCGATCGCGCTGGAGAACGCGAAGCTCTTCGACGACGTGCAGTCGATGCGGAACTACAACCAGTCCATGCTCGAGAGCATGTCGAACGGCGTGATCACGCTGAACGAGGACGGCCGCATCCAGACCTGCAACGCCGCGGGCTACCGCATCCTCAAGGCGCGCGAGGCCGACGTGCTGGGCAAGCCCGCGGCGGAATTTTTCGCGGGCCCGAACGCCTGGATCGTGGACCGCGTGCGCGCGGTGGGCGACGGCGCGAAGGCGGACGTCCTGGTCGACGCCGAGATGGAGGCGCGGGGCGAGAAGGTGAGCGTCAACCTGACCGTCCAGCCGCTGATCTCCCTCAAGGGCAAGCGCACGGGCACGCTCCTGATGCTCGAGAACATCAGCAATGAGAAGCGCATGAAGTCCACGATGGCGCGCTACATGGACCCGGGCCTGGCGGACCGGCTCCTCGCCGCCGGCGGCGAGATCCTGGGCGGCCAGAGCGTCGAGGCGACGGTCCTGTTCTCCGACATCCGCTCGTTCACCACGCTCACCGAGGAGCTGGGGGCGCAGGGCACCGTGGCGCTGCTCAACGAATATTTCACCCTGATGGTGAACTGCATCACGAGCGAGGGCGGGATGCTGGACAAGTTCATCGGCGACGCGATCATGGCCGAGTTCGGCATCCCGGTGTCGCGCGGCGACGACGCCGACCGCGCGGTGCGCGCCTCGATCGCGATGATCACCGAGCTGCGCGCGCTGAACCGGCTGCGGCAGGAGCGCGGGCAGAAGGCGATCCAGATGGGCATCGGGCTGAACACGGACACGATCGTGTCCGGCAACATCGGCTCGCCGAAGCGCATGGACTACACCGTCATCGGCGACGGCGTGAACCTCGCCTCGCGCCTGGAAAGCGCGTGCAAGGAGTATTCCGCGCAGATCCTGATCAGCGAGTTCACCTACCGGAAGCTCAAGGGCACGTACCGGGCGCGGGAGATCGACAAGGTGGTGGTGAAGGGCAAGACCGAGCCGGTCGGCGTCTACGAGCTGCTCGACTACCATTCGGACGAGACCTTCCCGAACCTGCCGGAGGTGGTGAACCACTTCCGCGGCGGGCTGGGCTACTACCGCAAGGGCGAGTTCGACCGCGCGATCGCGCAATTCCGGGAGGCGCTGGCGCTGCACCCGGGCGACCGGCTCAGCGCCACCTACGTCGAGCGCTGCGAGTACCTCAAGGCGCACTATCCCAAGGACTGGGACGGCGTCTGGGTGATGAAATCGAAATGACCCGCGCCGGCGGTCGTCGCGGGTTCAGAACCCGTCCGCCTATTTGAGCAGCTGACGGATCAGGACGAGCTGGTCGGACTCGGCCTGGGCAAATTTCGCATCCGCCTTATAGAGATCCTGGCAAAGGTCGCGGGCGAGGGCGCGGGACGTCGGCGAGCTCAAGCGGGCCGCGACGTCCTTGAGGAAGCTCTCGCGGTAGCCGGCGCTTTCCTTGGCCTTCCGGGCTTTTCCGATCGAACCGCCCTCGTAGCTCTCGAACGTGATCGCCTTGTCCCAAGTCAGGCTGGCTGCGACCGAATTCACGAACTTGTCTTCCGCCAGTGCGACAAAGTTGTCGGCGAACATGCAGTAGTGCAGCAGGTCCACGATCGCTTCGCGTTGCACCTGGGTGAGGCCGTCGTCTTTTTTGGCGGGGTCGGCGGAGAAAAGCTTCCTGATGGAGGTGGGCATCGGCAGGGGAGGTTCGGCGGGAGCTTTGGGTGATTCGTTCCGAGGTCAATCTTGGCGCGATTGCACGCGCGCACCGGATTTCGAATCGGCGCGCCCGGGCGCTATT
>DASPMS010000055.1:0-7069 GCA_035626915.1 Opitutaceae bacterium | reverse complement strand
CCACCTCGCCCGGCCCGGCCGGCAGCTCGAGGCTCGCGGTGCGCGTCACCACCGCGCGGTCGGCGTAGACCGTGACGGCGGTGATCGACGATTCGACGGGCGCGGCACGGAGCGCGACGGCGGCAAACAGGACGAGGCAGGACAGGGGGCGCAGCTTTTTCATGGGGATGGCGGGGGAACGACGGGAACGACGGGAACGACGGGGACGCCGGCGCTTTCTTAGGCAGGACTTTGGCCAAAAGCCCGTCAAAGCCGAAACCGGCGGCGGACGGATGTCCTCCCCGGCGGCGCGCTTCGTCCTCGGGCTTGCGCGGTGGCCGGACCCGTGCGCGCGAACCATGACGAAGGTAATGCCGCCCGATTTGCGCTGGCCCGGGGGGCCGCGGGCGGCAGACTGCGCGCATGCGTGGCGCGCTGCTCAAGAATGCCCCGGGCGGGGAGAAGTACTTCCGCTGGCGGGGCACGGAGATATCGCGCGTCGAGAATCTCAGCGATGCCGTGTTCGGCTTCGCGATCACATTGCTCGTGGTGTCCGCGTCGGTGCCCGGGACTTTCGCCGAGCTCAAGGACGTGCTGCGGCTCTTCGTGCCCTTCGGCGTGTGCATGCTGGCAATCGGTCTGATCTGGCACGCCCATTACACGTTCTTCCGCCGGTACGGCCTGGTCGACACGACCACGATGCTGATCAACGGCGCGCTCCTGTTCGTCGTGGTGTTCTACCTGTACCCCCTGAAGTTTCTCGTCACGATGCTGTTCAACCTCGTGACGGGCCACGGCGGGGTGGCCGTGGCGAGCCGGGCGGATGCCGACGCGCTGCTCGCGATCTATTCCGCCGGCTACGCGGGCGTCTTCCTGCTCCTGGCGGCGTTCTACGCGCACGCGTGGCGGCGCCGCGGCGAGCTGGAGCTCACGCCGGTCGAGGAGCTCGGCACCCGGCAGTCGATCGGCCTGATGCTCGTGCACGTGGTGACGGCGCTGCTCGCGCTGGCCTGCTCCCTGGCCTTCGAGACCGTCGGCCGGGCGGGCGTGGTCTATTTCCTGATCGGGCCGCTCAGCTATTTCGTCGGCTCATACTACGGCCGGAAGATCGACGCCCGCGGCGGCGGCGCGGCGAATTCCCCGGAACGCGTCGCGGCCGCGGCTCCGACCGGCCCCTCGTGACATGCCGTCGCTCGCGGGCCAGGTCGTCATCGTCACGGGCGCATCCTCCGGCATCGGCGAGGCCACGGCGCGGCGGCTGGCCCGCGCGGGCGCGAAGGTCGTCCTGTCCGCCCGGCGGCCGGACCGGCTGGCCGCGCTGGCGCGCGAGCTCGACCCGTCCGGCGCGGGCGTGATCGCCGTCGCGGGCGACATCACGAGCGAGGTGGCGCGGGGGCGGCTCGTGGCGGCCGCCCTCGAGAAATTCGGGCGCATCGACGCGCTGGTGAACAACGCCGGCTACGGCACGCGCGGGCCGGTCGAGCGCGTTCCCGTGGACCTGATCCGTCGGAATTTCGAGACGAACCTGTTCTCGCTCATCGCCCTCACCCAGCTCGTCCTGCCCGGCATGCGCGACCGCGGCTCGGGCTGCATCGTCAACATCGGATCCGTCGCGGGCCGCATCGCGCGGCCGCTGTCGAGCGTCTACGACTCCACCAAACACGCGCTCGAGGCCATCACGGACGGCCTGCGCGGCGAGTTGCGGCCGTTCGGGGTGCGCGTGTCGCTCGTGCGGCCGGGCTTCATCCTCACGGAATTTGTCGATGCCGCGAACACGGCGTCCACCGCCGTGCTCGGCGATGCCGGGCCGTACGCGCCGTACCTGGACGGCTTCCGCGTCGGGTACGACAAGCTGCGCCGCGTGGCGGGCGCGCCGGACGACATCGCGCGGCTCGTCGAGCGCGCGCTGCGGAGCGACAACCCCGCGCCGCGCTACGCCGGGCCGGCCCACGCGCATCTTTTCCTGTTCCTGAAGTGGCTGCTGCCCGACCGGGTGTTCGCGGCGCTCACGCGGCTGCGGCGGTAGCGCGCGGCGCCTTGGGACAAGGCGCCCTACCTCCGGCGGTCGGCGTTGGGGTGGTGCGCGTTGTCCCCAACGCGCCGTTCAGTCCGGCCGGGCCGTGGTCGGCGGGTGGTCGACGAGGAAGCGGTGGACCTCGGCCGCGAACCGCGGGCCGAAGCCTTCGACTTCGGCGATCTGGGCGGCCGACGCGGCGCGCAGGCGCTCGATGGAGCCGAAGTGCTCGAGCAGCGCCGACCTCCGCTTCGGGCCGAGCCCGGGGAACTCGTCGAGCACGCTCTCGCGGATCTTCCGCGAGCGCAGGTCCGCGTTGTACGTGTTGGCGAAGCGGTGGGCCTCGTCGCGCAGCCGCTGCAGCAGGTTCAGCCCGGGATCGCTGAGCGGCAGGTTGAGCGGCGGGCGCTCGTCGGGGAAGATGATCGTCTCGGCCTTCTTCGCGAGGCCGATGATCGGCGGCGGCATGGCGTCGAGCCCGACGAACGCCTTGAGCGCCGCGCCGATCTGGCCGCGGCCGCCGTCGATCACGACCAGGTCGGGGAAGGGCTTGCGCTCCTCCGCGAGCCGGCGGTACCGGCGCGCCACGACCTCCTCCATGGCGCGGAAGTCGTCGTTGCCGATGAAGCTCTTGATGGCGAAGCGGCGGTACTGGCTCTTGTCGGGCCGGCCGTCGCGGAAATGCACCATGGAGGCGACGACGAACGTGCCGCTGATGTGCGAGATGTCGAAGCACTCCATCTGCGCGGGCGGCGCGTCGAGGTGCAGGGCCTCCTGCAGCCGCGCGAGCGCCTCCTCGTCCGGCCGCACGTTGGTGAGGTCGCGGGTGAACTTGCGCGTGCGGGCGAGGGTGCGCTCGAGGGCCTGCACGACGTCGCGCAGCTCGGCGGCCTTCTCGAATTCCTGCTTCGCGGCGCGGGCGCGCATCTCGGCCCGGAGCTCGGCGAGCCACTCGCGGGACTTGCCGTCGAGGAACTCGCACGCCTGCGCGACGCGCTGCCGGTATTCCGCCGCGTCGACCTCGTTCGGCCAGCCGTAGAGCTCGGCGCGCACGTCGTCGTAGAGCCGCCACCGCCCCTCGGCGACCTTGCGCGGCATCGTGTCGCCCAGGAGCACGCCGTACTGCTTGCGCATCGAGGCGAGGGTGCGGCGGAGGAGGCCGGAGTGCGCGAACGGCCCGAAGTACCGCGACCGGTCGTCCTTCCGCAGCCGCGTGAGCGTGAAGCGCGGCATTTCGTCCTGCAGGTTCACGCGCACGAGGAGGAAGCGCTTGTCGTCGGTGAAGTCGGTGTTGTACTTCGGCCGCCACTGCTTGATGAGCCGCCCCTCGAGGAGCAGCGCCTCCGGCTCCGACTTCACCTCGATCGTGTCGAAGTCCGTGATGAGCTCGATCAGCGTGCGGATCTTCGGCTGGTACCGCAGCGCGATCGAGCGGCCCGGCTGGAAATAGGAGGACACGCGCCGGCGCAGGCTCTTGGCCTTGCCGACGTAGATGATGCGGCCGAGCCGGTCCTTCATCAGGTACACGCCCGGCCGGTCCGGCAGCAGCCGGATCTTCTCGCGGAGGTCGTCGGGGAGCGGTTCGGGCATGGCGGCGGCGGGCGGCCGCGCTGCCCAATTGTTCTCTCGGCACGGACGCCGCAAGGCCGGAATGGCCGCGTCCGGCCCCCTCGGGCGCCGCCGTTCCCCGGCTGGCATTTTGCCCGAAAGGGGGTAGGGTCGCCCGGCAGTCCTCTATGGCCCAACCCGATGACCACGGCTCCCACCGCAACGGGACCGGCAAGTCCGCCCCCCGCTACGAACTCATCACCCTCGGTGACGAGCTCCTGCTCGGGCTGACGGCGAACGGGCACCTCACCTGGATCGGGGCGCAGCTCGGGCGCCGCGGCGTGTTGCTCGACCGCAACGTCACCATCACGGACGAGGCGGAGGCCATCGCGCGGCAGCTGCGCGAAAGCTGGGCGCGGGCCGACGTGATCATCACCACGGGCGGCCTCGGGCCGACGTGCGACGACCGCACGCGCGAGGTCGTGGCCGAGGTGCTCGGCCAGCAGCTGATCTTCGACCCGGCGATCGAGGCCGGGATCGCGGAGCGGTTCGCGCGGATCCGCCGGCCGATGACGCCAAACAACCGCAAGCAGGCCTTCCGGTTCGAGCGCGGCGACGTGCTGCCGAACGCGCACGGCACGGCGCCGGGGCTGTGGGTGGAGCAGGACGGCCGGGTGCTCGTGATGCTGCCCGGCCCGCCCAACGAGCTGCAGCCGATGTTCGCCGAGCAGGTGCTGCCGCGGCTGGCGGCGCGCGGCCTCCTGAGCGACGGCGAGAGCTACGTGCAGATCCGCACGGCGGGCGTGGGCGAGTCGATGCTCGAGACGCGGTTCCAGCGCGTCTTCGAGCGCTACCCCGGGCTCGGGGTCGCCTACTGCGCGCACCAGTGGCAGGTGGACTGCCGGGTGAGCTCGCCCGACGGCCGCTACCCGATGGCCGCGCTGCAGGGCATCGCGCAGGAGTGCGCGACGCTGCTCGGCGACGACTTCGTGTGCTTCGGTCACGACAGCATGGCGAAGGTCGTGGCGGACCACCTGCGCGAGCAGCGCCGCACGCTGGCGGTCGCCGAGTCCTGCACCGGCGGCCTCCTGGCCAACAGCTTCAGCGACATCTGCGGCGCGACGAAGTTTTTCCAGGGCGGCATCGTCGGGTACAGCAACGACGCCAAGATGCTGCTGCTCGAGTGCCCGGAATGCCTGCTGTCGCAGCACGGCGCCGTGAGCGAGGAGTGCGCCGTCGCGATGGCCACCGGCGTGGCGGAGAAGCTCGGCGCCGACTACGGCCTCGCGATCACGGGCTTCGCCGGCGGCGCGGGCAGCCCGGGCGAGAGCCCGGTCGGCACGATCTTTCTCGGACTGCACGCCCCCGCGGGCGACTGGTCGCGGAAGCTCTCCTATCCCGGCCCGCGCGGCGCGGTGAAACAGCGCGCGGTCAACGCCGCGGTCGACTGGCTCCGCCGCGAGGTCGTGAAGGAGACCCACAAGCTGAACGTGCCCCTCGTCAACTGAGGGCGCGGCGGCCGTCCGGCGGCGGGCCTCACCGTGTGACGGCCAGGCCGAGGGCGGCGAGCGCCGCGAGCGACGCCACCAGCGCGCCGGGAACGTGCGCTCGTCCCTGGGCCAGCGCGAGCCCCAGGCCCGAGGCGAGCCAGCCGCAGGTTATATAGAAGAGGGCGGCGAAGCCGGGGCGCACGGCCCGGGCGGGCACGAAGACCAGCGCGGTCGAATAGAGCGAAACCCCGGCCGCATAGAGCAGGCTGTGCCACCCCGCCGGGCGGGCCAGCAGCAGGCACGCCAGCACAAGCATCCCGAGGGCGGCCGCCGACACGAGGCGGATGCGCCCCGCGTCGAGCATCCGGCCGGCGGCGAGCGCGGCGGCGAGGTGGACGCCGGCCACCGCATGCTGGCGGGCGGCGCCGGACCAGGCGGCCGCCTTCATCTCGGCCGAGTGCTGGATGATGTAGAAGGCCGCCGAATCGAGCGTCACGAGCGCGGCGAACCCGAGCATCCAGCCGAGGGCGGTCCGGACCGGCGGAGGGCCGGCCGGCGGCGGGGGAGCCCCGGTCCCGCGGCGGAGGGGGACGAGGGCGATGCCCGCGCCGGCGGCGGCCAGGGCGGCCGCGACGAGCGATTGGGCCCGCGCGCCGGCCTCGAACACCGCGGGAAAGCTGCACAGGGCGTACCCGAGTCCGGTGCCGAGGCCGATCGCCTGGCCGAGCCGCGGCCCGGCCAGGCGGCGCAACTCGGCCGCCAGCGCGACGGTGGCCAAGCCGACGCCGAAGCCGGTCGCGGCCGCCGAAACCGCGAGAAGCCCGACCGACCCGGCCTGCCCCGCCAGCAGCGCCGCGAGGCCGCCCAAGCCGAGGCCGATCCCGACGAGCCGCAGGGCGCGGTCGGATGAATGCCGGCCGGCCGCCAGGCTGCCCGCGATGCCCAGGCCTCCCTGCGCGGCCAGCAGCAGCGGCACCCGGTCGGGAGCGACGGCGGCCGCGAGCTCGAGAAACGCGAACTGCGCGAAGAGCAGGAAATACGCGTAGGTCGCCGCGACCAGCCCCGCAGCCAGGGCGAAGGGCGTCGCGACATCGGCGGATCTCACGCCCCGGAGCCAATCCGGCGCGGCCGCGCGGTGCCACCCGGAAAACCGTGGGCGAGATCGCCCGGGTCAGGGCTGCGAATCGGGGCGGGATCCAAAAATCAGCGTGCGCTGGGGCGGGGTCGTGCGCCAGATTGCCGGGATGCCCGCCGCCCCAGCCAAGCCGTTCGTGTTCGTCGCCGGTCCGGACGATTTCCTCGTCAACCGGGTCGGGAAGGAACGCTTCGAGGAACTGGCGGCCGGGGCCGGGGTGGACGACTTCTCCCGCGAGATCGTGAACGGCTTCGCGGCGAACGTGGACGAGGTCGCGACCGCGGTGAACCGGTTCCGCGACGCGGTGCAGACGGTCCCCATGTTCGGCGGAAAGCGCGTCGTGTGGCTCAAGGACGTGAACTTCCTCGCCGACACCGTCACCGGCCGGGCGGAGGGCACGCTCGAGCAGGTCGCGGCGCTCCAGGAGCTGCTCGCGGCGGTCAATCCGGACGAGGTGGCGGTGCTGGTGACGGCCGCGCCCGTGGACCGGCGCCGGAGCTTCCCGAAGTGGGCGGAGGCCCACGGGGATTTCACACTGGCGGGCGGGGACGGCGACAGCGCCGGCGAGGCGCTTGCGGCAGTGGCGGTGGCGGAGGCGCGCGAGGCGGGCGCGGAATTCGGCGACGGCGCGGTCGAGCTGCTGCTGGCGAAGGTCGGAGCGAATACGCGGTTTCTCACCGAGGAGACCCGCAAGCTGGCGACCTACGCGGAGAAGGGAGTGATCGAGGAGGCGCACGTGGCGGAGCTCACCCCGAACGTGGCCGAGGGGGATTTCTTCGAGGCGGCGGACCGCTTCTTCGCCGCCGACCTGCGCGGCACGCTCGATGCGCTGCAGCGGCATTTCTTCGCCGGGGGCGATGCGCGCCCGATCATTTCCGCCCTGCAGAACCGCAACCGGATCCT
>DASPMS010000054.1:0-16734 GCA_035626915.1 Opitutaceae bacterium | reverse complement strand
TGATCGTCGAGGTGCGGCCGGTCGCAGAGGTCAGCCCCGTGCTGGACGACGTCCGGGGCCGCCCCCCGGCGTGACCCTCGACCCGGGATTCGACCGAGGATGCGACAGGTCGACATCCGGCCGGCAGCCCGACAGAGTGCCGCCATGTCTTCCCGTCTTCCCGGCCGCTTCGCGGTCCTTCTCTCATTCCTCGCCCTGGCGTCCACCGGCTTCGCCCAGAAGACCTACACCCTCGGGATGGTGGCGAAGTCCCAGGGCAACATGTTCTTCGAGGCGGCGCGCGCGGGGGCGAACGACGCCGCGCGCGCTCTCGGCGCGAAGCACGGGGTCGTGGTCACGATCGACTGGCGCACGCCGAACGAGGAGGACGCGCAGCGGCAGGCCGAGTACATCGAGCAGCTCGTGCTGGCGGGAGCCGACGGCGTGATCGTGAGCTGCTCGGACGCCAACAAGCTGACGCCGGCGATCGACCGGGCGGTCGGGCAGGGCGTGCCGGTCGTGACCTTCTCGGGTGACGCGCCCGCCAGCCGGCGGATGGTCTCGATCGGCATCGACGACTTCAAATGTGGCGAGCGGACCTTCGACGAGCTGGCGAAGCTCCTCGGTGGCGAGGGCGTCGTCGCGGCGATCGATGGCAACCCGAACGCGGTCAACCTGCAGCAGCGGGCGGCCGGATTCCGCGCGGCGGCGAAGCGGCATCCCGGGATCAAGCTGCTCGACATCTACTACCATAAGGAGACGCCGGCCGACGCCGTCGCGCGCATCGAACAGGTCATGCAGGCGCATCCGGAGATCACCGGTTGGGGCTTCCTGGGCGGCTGGCCGCTCTTCACCGAGCGCGCCCTGAAATGGCGGCCCGGCACGATCCAGTGCGTGTCGGTCGACGCGCTGCCGCCGCAGCTCGTGTACGTGCGCAGCGGGCACGTGCCCGTGCTGCTCGCCCAGGACGTCTACGGCTACGGCTGGCGCGCCGTGGAGCGTCTGGTCGAGAAGCTCCACCTCAAGAAGGACCCCGCCCGCGTGATCGAGGACACCGAGCTCACGGCGGTCACGCCGGCCAACGTCGAGGAGTTTGCCAAGAACTGGGAGAAGTGGCTCCCGCGCTGACCGGTCCAGGTCGGCAGGAACGCGCGCTTCCCGGTTGGGCTCGGGCCGCAGCCGGGCCGCGCGGGAAGTTTCGCGGCCCGTTCAGGCCGCCCGCTCGGCGCCCAGGTTGCCGCCGTCCGGGTTGCGCGCCGCGTGCCACATGAGCAGTCCCGCCCCCGTGAACAGGGCGGCGAAGATGCCGTTCAGCACGAAGACCCCGAGCACGCCGGGAGAGAAATTGGTCGGATCGACGACGAGCGCGATCACCGGGACCGACATCACGGCCGCCGCCATTCCGAACGCCACGCGGGCCAGGCCGCGCGCCTCGAAACGCGCCGCGCCGGCGCCCGCCAGCCCGGCCAGGATGACGAGGAAATAGAGCGCGTTCACCGGATTGTCGTCGCCGATGACCTCGACCGCGAGGTTCACCCAGGTGAGAAGGAACGAGGTGAGGCAGCCGGTCGCCGCGGCCACGCGGTAGGCCGGGTGGCGGGAGCGCGTGAGCGCGAACCGCAGGACGCCCCCGACGCTCGCCATCAGCACGTACATGACGAGAAAGTCGCTCCAGGTCCACTGGACCTCCGCAGTGAACTGCATGGCCACCAGGGGGATGAGCAGGATGACCGCGGGCGTGAGAAGGACGGCGAGGGTGCTTTTGCTGGGCATGATGCGGTCAGTTTCCCACGGGCGCGTGAAAGCCCGATGAATCCGCCGTGAAATCGCAAAGAAACCGTACCGTCCGCCCGTTGCGCTAACGCTTAGCGAGATCCGTCGGATCGCCGAGCTCCTCGTTGAGTGCGACGGCGGATTTCACGAGCCGGCGGATGGCATCGGGCGCCACGGTGTCGCCCTCCCGGAGCTCGACGGTGGCCATCTCGTATTTACCGCCCGGCTTGAGGCGCGGTTCGATCTGGCGCAGCCGTTGTCCCCGCCAAAAGCCGAACAGGATGCGGGCGTCCTCGGCGCGGATCAGCAGCACCGGGCCGCCGCGGGAATAGACGAGGTGGCCCCACTTGATCTTCTCCTCGAGCTTCGCTGCGGCCCGGACGCCGGCGCGCAGGGCGGCCACGGTCTCGCGCCGCCAGCCGGCAAGCCCGGTCAGGTAGGCGTCAGGATTTGGGGCGGGTATCTGACGTTTCATGCCGCTGGGATGCAACGAGCCAGCCGGGAAAGCCCCGCGCTTTCAAGACTCCGCGCGCGAGGAAAAAAGGCTGCCAACGGCGGTGAACTCGTCTTCCCTCCGGGGTACTCCATTCCGATGACCACGACCCAAGTGATGGCCGAACTCGCGGCGAAAGGCAGCGACTCGATCAAGAAGGTGCTGGTGCGGCACGGGGCGAAGGAGCCGTTCTTCGGCGTCCGGATCGGCGACATGAAGCCGATCGCCCGGAAGCTCAAGGGACGCCAGGACCTCGCGATGGCGCTTTTCGCGACGGGCAACGGCGACGCCCAGTACCTCGCGGGCATGATCGCGGACGGGAAGCTGATGTCGCGAGAGGAGCTGCAGTCGTGGGGGAACAACGCCGCCTGGCAGATGATTTCGGGGACGACCGTGCCGTGGGTCGCCTCGGAGCACGGAGAGGGCTTCGATCTCGCCGTCGGCTGGACCGAGGCACCGGACGAGAAGCTCGCCGTGGCGGGCTGGGGCACGCTCGGGGCGCTCGTGACGGTCCGGCCGGACGAAAGCCTGCCGGCCAAGGAACTCAGGAAACTGCTCGACCGGATCGCGAAGGAGATCCACCGCGCGCCGGACCGGGTGCGGTACCAGATGAACTCGTTCGTGATCGCCTGCGGCACCTACTGCGCGCCGCTCGCCGACCACGCGGTCGCCGTCGCGCGGAAGATCGGGAAGGTGACGGTCGACATGGGCGAAACCGAGTGTCACGTGCCGGACGCCGAGAGCTATATCATGAAGGCGCGGCGCGGCGCACCCGTCGCGCCCAAGCGGAAGACCGTGCGGTGCTAGCGCGTCCCGCGCGCGGCGGCAGGCGGACCCCCCGGCGCGGCTCCTGACATAGGGCTGTCAGGGCCGGCTGGCAGAATGGGCGAGGACGAATTCGTTCACCTCAACCCCCCTCGTACCATGACCACGAAAGAAATCGCCACGCGCCTCGTCGCGTACTGCCGGAAACAGGACTGGAGCGGCGCGCAGCGCGAGCTGTATTCCGCCGACGCCCTCAGCGTCGAGCCCCACGAAACGCCCGCCTTCGCCAAGGAGACGAAGGGACTCTCCGCCATCCTCGAGAAGGGCAAGAAATTCGACGCGATGGTCGAGACCATGCACTCCCTGGCAGTCTCCGAGCCGGTGGTGGCGAACAACTCGTTCGCCTGCGTGATGAGCATGGACGTCACGATGAAGGGCCATGGCCGCATGCAGATGTCCGAGCTGTGCGTGTACGACGTGAAGGATGGCAAGATCGTGCGCGAGGAATTCCACCTGTAGCAGCTCGCCGGCCGGGCCGCGGCGGCGTTGACGAAGGCGTCCCCCGGGGCCCGGGCGGGCCGGGTCCTGGGTGCGGCCGGCCCTCGGTCTTCGTGTGATGCGGCGCGCGCGCGGGAGGGCGGCGATTCGGGATGGAACGCCCGCCGCCGGGAGCGCACTATTCCTAGATGGCCCCCCAGGAATCGCGCCCCCGTCCGAAGAAGTTCTCGATGATCCGGACCTTCGTGGCCGCGGATTTCCTCACGCTGGGCAACGGCATCTGCGGGACCGGAACCGTCCTGGCGCTGATGCAGTACCTGGTGGACGGCGCCGGCCGCTGGCTGGTGGTCGCGCTGGCGTTGCCGCCGATCGCCGCCGTCCTGGACTTTGCCGACGGCCGGGTGGCGCGATGGCGGCACCGGTCCTCGCCGCTCGGCGCGGACCTCGATTCGCTGGCCGACGTGATCTCGTTCGGCGTCGCGCCCGCCGCTCTCGGCTTCGCCGTCGGGCTGCGCGGGGCGTGGGATGTCGCGATCCTGCTGTACTTTGTCTCGTGCGGCGTCAGCCGTCTCGCGCGGTTCAACGCCACGGCCGCCGCCCTCGCGGACGAGAGCGGCAAGGTGAAGTACTTCGAGGGGACGCCGATTCCCACGAGCGTGCTGATCGTGGCGCTGCTCGGCGCGCTGCACTTCACGGGCCGGCTCCAACCCGAGCCCTGGCTGGGAGCCTGGGAGTTCGCCGGAGCCACGCTGCATCCCCTCGCGATCGTCTACGCGCTCAGCGGCAGCGCGATGATCAGCACCTGGCGGATCCCGAAGTTTTAGGGCAGGGCGATCCCGGGGTGATGCGTCGAGGCAGGGCGGCTTGTCCCCAAGCCGCCGCGACCGCCGGCCCGCCCGCCGCTCAGACCTTCCGGACGAGCACCTTCGAGTTTCGGCCGGAGTCCTCGTAGCTCTTGAGCCGCGAGGGCGGGAGGACGTCCTTCTCGGCGTCGTCGAACGCGCAGACCGAGGTGAAGAACGAGTAGGCCTGGGTGGAGAGCGCGACGACCATCTGGGCGCCGCGGTCCTTCGCGGTCTTGCAGGCGAAGTCCACCATCTTCTTGCCGATGCCTCGGTCGTGGTAGAACGGCATCACGTAGAGCGAGCCGATCTCCATCGCCTCCGGCTTGTCGGGGTAGGGCGCGAGCGAGATGCAGGCGATGATGTTCTCGTCGATCTCGTACACGAAGAAGTTGTCGATGTTCTTCTCCACCGCCTGCTGCGTGCGGTAGAGGAGCTCCTCGCGCTTCACCGCCTGCCGGGTGAGGTTGTAGATCGCCCGCGCGTCGCGCCGGGTGGCCTGGCGGATCTGCTGGTACTCGTTGCCGTGGATCAGCGTGCCGACGCCCTCGTTGGAAAAGATCTCGTTGAGGAGGCCGTCGTAGATGCTGCCGTCGAGCAGGTGCACGCGCGGCGTGCCGGTCTCGATGGCCTTCACGGCGTGGAGCGCCTTGCTGCGCATCTCCTCGTTCACGGCCTCGGGGCGGGACTGCAGGAGGGCCCGCAGGTCCTCCATCGAGATCTGCCGGCGGAACTTGCCGTCGATCTCGAGCCCCGGGTGGGGGTTGAAGTAGATGATCTTCGACGCGTGGAGCGCCTCGGCCAGCTCGGCGGCCAGCAGGTCGGAATTCACGCGCAGCGGGCGCCCGTCGCGATCGAAGGCGATCGGATTCACGATCGGGACGATCTGCGCCGAGATGAGGTGGTGGAGGAAGTCCTTGTCCACGCGGTCGACCTTCCCGGTGTACTGGTGGTCGACCCCGCGGAGGATGCCGAGCGGCGCGCCGCGGACGGCGTTGGTCAGGGCGGCCTTGAGGCCGTTCTGGGTGAGCTCCTCGAGGACCAGGTGGGTCACGCGGCCGGCGGCCCGGATGGCCAGGTCGAGCGTGGCGGCGTCGGTCACGCCCGTGCCCGCCACGTCGGAGATGGGGATCGAGCGCAGCTTCGAGAGCTCCTCGAGCTGTTGGCCGATGCCGTGGACGACCACGACCTTGATCCCGAGGCTGCGCAGCACCGCGACGTCGAGGAGGATGTTCGGGAAGTTCTCCGAGGCCACCACGCCGCCGTCGATCGCGATCACGAAGATGTGGTCCTGGAAGCGCGGGACGTACTTCAGGATGCCGCGGAGGTCGGTGGGCTTGATGCCCGGGGCTTCGCCGTTGCTCATGGGCTCGGGCGAGCTTCATCGGGCATCGCGCCGCGGTCGTCAATCGGGGATTCGTGACGGCCGCGTGACGCGGCGCGCCGGCTTTCGGCTTGCCGCACCTCCGCGCGCGGCGGCAGAAGAGGCCATGGCAAAGTTCGCGCTCCTCTCCGTCAGCGACAAACGCGGGCTGGTCGAATTCGCGTCGGCGCTCGTGCGGCGGCACGGCTACACGCTGCTCTCGACCGGCGGCACGGCGAAGCTCCTCGCCGAGGCGAAGCTGCCGGTCACCGAGGTCGGGGCCCACACGGGCTTTCCGGAGATCATGGAGGGCCGCGTGAAGACGCTCCACCCGAAGATCCACGGCGGCCTGCTCTGCCGCCGCGACAAGCCGGAGCACCTCGAGCAGGCGCGGCAGAACCGGATCGAGCTGATCGACCTCGTGGTCGTGAACCTGTACCCGTTCGAGCAGACCGTCGCGAAGCCGCACGTGGAGTTCGAGGAGGCCATCGAGAACATCGACATCGGCGGCCCGTCGATGCTGCGCAGCGCGGCGAAGAACCACGCGAGCGTCACGGTGGTGTGCGAGGCGGCGGACTATCCGGCGGTGCTCGCGGCGATGGACGACCCCGCGCGGCTTGGCGCGCTGCGGCGGCAGCTCGCGCTGAAGGTCTTCCAGCGCACGGGCGCGTACGACACCGCCATCGCGCAGTACCTCGAGCGCGAGCAGGCGGCGCCGGACCTGGCCGCGCTCGGCGGCTTTCCGGAAGTGCTCCGCTACTCGGCGAAGAAGGCGCAGAGCCTCCGCTATGGCGAGAATCCGCACCAGCAGGCCGCGCTGTACGGCACCTTTCACGAGCATTTCGCGCAGCTCCAGGGCAAGGAGCTCAGCTACAATAACATTCTGGATATCAGCGCCGCGACGCACCTGATCGGCGAGTTCGAGCGCCCCACCGTGGCGATCCTCAAGCACACGAACCCCTGCGGGGTCGGCAGCGCCGATACGCTGGCCGCGGCCTGGGAGAAGGCGTACGCGACCGACCGGCAGGCGCCCTTCGGCGGCATCATCGTGGTGAACCGCACGCTCGAGGCCGACGTCGCCGAGCAGATCAAGGACATCTTCACCGAGGTGATCATCGCGCCGCGGTTCACCGACGAGGCGCTCGCCATCTTCGCCAGGAAGAAGAACCTCCGCCTCATGGTGGCGAAGGAGGGCATCGGCGCCGACGCGCTCCAGGAGATCCGCTCCGTGGTCGGCGGCGTGCTGGTGCAGGACCGGGACCGCACGCTCGGCCAGGTGGACCAGTTCAAGGTCGTGACGAAGCGGGCGCCGACGCCGGACGAGTGGGCGGCCATGCTGTTCGGCTGGAAGGTCTGCAAGCACGTCAAGTCGAACGCCATCGTCTATTGCCGCGGCGAGCAGACCCTCGGCGTCGGGGCCGGGCAGATGGCGCGGGTCGACAGCTCGCGGATCGCCGTGTGGAAGGCGGGCGAGGCGAAGCTCGACCTCAAGGGCTCGGTCGTGGCCAGCGAGGCCCTTTTCCCGTTCGCCGACGGCCTGCTGGCGGCCGCCGACGCCGGCGCGACGGCGGCGATCCAGCCGGGCGGGGCGCTGCGCGACGACGAGGTGATCAAGGCGGCCGACGACCGGGGGATGGCGATGGTCTTCACCGGCATCCGGCACTTCAAGCACTGAGGCCCCGGGACTTCCCCCACTGGCAGCGAGGGCGGAACCGAATAGGTTTCCGCCCATGAACTCCCGCCTTCCCGCGCTGCTTTTCCTTCCGCTCCTCGCGCTCAGCGGCTGCTACACGGTCCCGGAGACCGGACGGAAATCCCTGGTGCTCGTCTCGCCCGCCGAGGAGGCCCAGCTCGGCGCCCAGTCGTTCGCGGAACTGCGGTCAAAGGAGCGCATCTCGAACGACCCGGTTCACGTCGAGCGCGTGCGCCGCGTGGGCGGCCGGATCGCGACCGCCGTCGGCGACGACCTCCCGAGCGCGCGCTGGGAGTTCGCGGTGTTCGAGTCGCCCGACGTGAACGCCTTCGCGCTGCCCGGCGGCAAGGTCGGGGTCTACACCGGGCTGCTGCGGCTCGCGGAATCCGACGACGAGCTGGCGACGGTGATCGGCCACGAGATCGCGCACGTCACGGCGCGGCACGGGGCGGAGCGGATGTCCGAGGCCGCGGTCCTGGGGGCGGTCGGGGCGGCCGGCACGGCGTACGCCGGCAACCGGTTCGGCTCCGACAAGGCGCAGGCGTTCGCGGCGGCGTACGGCGCCGGCGCAACGCTGTTCCGCGTGCTGCCGCACTCCCGCAGCAACGAGAGCGAGGCCGACTACATCGGGATGCGCTACGCCGCGCGGGCCGGCTACGATCCGCGCGCCGCGATCACGTTCTGGCAGAAGATGGCCCGGCAGAAGCAGCAGGCCGGCGGCGGGGCGACTCCGGTGTTCCTGAGCACGCACCCGTCCGACACCCAGCGGATCGCGGACCTCCAGCAGCAGGTGCCCGAGGTGATGCCGCTGTATGAGGAGGCGAGCCGGCGGATGCAGCGCTCGGTGATCGGCGCCGAAGGCGAGGCGCCGGCGATCGGCGGGCCGCCGGTCATCGGCCGCGACCCCGTCATCGGGACCGATCCGCGGCGCGACTGAGCCGTGGGCGCGCGGCCCGCGCGGCTGGTCCGCGCGGGTTAGGCCTTCCGGCCGATTCCGCGGACGCGGGACGATTTGCGGTTGGCGGGCCCGCGCAATTCCGGCCACTGTCGCGGGCATGTTCGACCCGGTTGAGAAGCTCAAGGAGTACGTCCGGCACGCCAGCGTGTCGGCGGACCCGAAGTTCAAGGACGGCATGGTCGGCGCGCGGGATTTCGTCGCCGGACTGTTCCGGCAGATGGGCCTGGCGGTCGAGATCGTCCCCACCGCGCTGCACCCGGTCGTCCTCGCGAAGCGCGACGGCGACCCGGCCTGGCCGCATGTGATCATCTACGGGCACTACGACGTGCAGCCGCCGGACCCGGTCGCGCTGTGGGAGTCGGCGCCCTTCGATCCGGTCATCCGCGGCGAGCGCATCTACGGCCGCGGCACCTCCGACAACAAAGGCATGCAGATGGTGCACATCGCCGCGGTCGCCCGGCTGCTGGAAAAGAACCCGAAGCTGCCGCTGCGCATCACCTTCGTCGTCGAGGGCGAGGAGGAGATCGGCAGCATGAATTTCAAGAGCTTCCTCGCGCAGAACAAGGAGAAGCTCCGCGGCGACTTCGTGTTCATGTCGGACAACGGCATGCCGGCGGCCGAGCAGCCCGCGGTCACCGTGGGCCTGCGCGGCATGCTCGCGTTCGAGGTGGAGATCACCGGTCCGAAATCGGATCTCCATTCGGGCATGAACGGCGGCGTGCTGATGAATCCGCTGCAGGCGCTGGCGGAGCTTTGCGCCTCGCTCCACACGCCGGACGGCCGGGTGAACGTTCCGGGTTTCTACGACCGCGTGGTGAAGCCCGAGGAATGGGAACGCGATGAGCTGGCGCGCCTCGGGCTGAGCGAGCGCGAGTATGCGGATTTTCTCGGCATCCGGGAGTTCCATACCCCGCCGGGCTACACGCCGTTCGAGGCGATTCGCTTCCTGCCGACGCTCGAGTTCAACGGCTTCACCGGCGGGTACCAGGGGGAGGGGCCCAAGACGGTCATCCCCAGCAAGGCGAGCTGCAAGGTCACCTGCCGGCTCGTGCCGGGCCAGACGCCCGAGAATGTGCGCGAGCCCGTTTTCAGCGCGATTCGCGCCCGGTGCCCGAAGGGCGTCACGCTCAAGATCACCGAGCAGCATCACGCCGAGCCGTACGTCGTGATTCCGCCGGACCGCTCGAACACGCCGAAAAACCAGTCGCCCGTGCTGGCGCGGGGGTTCCGCGCGCTCGATGCGGCGGCGCGCGAGGTGTGGGGCCGGGCGCCGCTCTATCTCCGCGAGGGCGGGAGCGTCGGCCTGATCGCCGACCTCAAGCAGGTGCTCGGCCTCGACGCGGTGATGCTCGGGCTCTGCCTGCCGGAGGACAATCTCCACGCGCCGAACGAGAGCTTCCATCTCGGCGTGATGAAGAAGGGCATCGACACGAGCGAGCGGGTGCTCGCGGCGCTGGCGCGGTGACGCGCCGCGAACGACAGCGCGGTCGTCCGGTCCGTGCGTCCACGGCGGGACGCCGGGCCCGGCCGCAAAAAAGGCCCGGAGCGCTCCGGGCCTGTGGATTTTTTGCGGGAGCCCGGGGGTCAGGGCTGGGTGCGGAGGACGTAGAAGTCGACGCGGCGGTCGTTCTTCATCTCCTCAGCCGTGGCGCCTTCCTTCGCGTCGATGTCGCCCTTCGAGATGGTCTCCACGCGGTTGGCGGGGACGCCGAGGAACTCGAGGTACTTGCGGACCGACATCGCGCGGCTGTCGCCGAGGCCGAGGTTGTATTCCGCGGTGCCGCGCCAGTCGCAGTGGCCCTCGAGCACGATGCGCTTGTCGGCGTTCTGCTTCAGCCAGGCGGCGGCGGTGTCGAGCTTGGCGCGCTCGCTCTGCTCGACGGCGTAGCGGTCGAAGGAAAAATAAACGGTTTGGAGCTCCGCGACCTTCAGGCCGGGGCCCGAACCATCGTCCGAGACGGTCGCCAGATCGCGCTCGGGAATCGCATCATCCGGATTGGCGAAGATCGGGTTCGGGTTCACCTGCGTGTCCGGGGTCGTGCCCGCCTGGGTGTCGCCGGGGCCCGGGCGCACCGGCTTCTTGGGACAGCCGGTCAGGAGAAGGAGCGCGGCGGAAGCGGTGGCCAGCGCGAGGAACTTCGGAAGGATCTTCATGGAAGGAAAGTCAGGGGCCGGTATATCGGGAAAGGGGCGGCGCCCGGCAAGAAGGAAACGGCTCCTCACCACGTCGAGCCGCGGTGGTCGATGAGCCCGATCTCGAGGGCGTAGCGCGTAAGGCTGGCGACGTCGTGGAGGTTGAGCTTCCGCATCAGGTTCGTGCGGTGGTTGTCCACCGTCTTCACGCTGATGCCGAGCTTTTGGGCGATCTCCTTGGTGCTGTGGCTCTCGGCCACGAGCTTGAGGATCTCGCGCTCGCGGTCGGTGAGGAGGTCGGCGCCGGAGGCGGGGGAGTTGTTCGCGACCACGTTGCGGAGGAGCGCCGCGACGCCCGGGCCGAAGTAGGTGCCGCCGTTGGCGACGGTCTCGAGGCCCTTCTTGAATTCCATGAGGCCGGCCGTCTTCTCGACGAAGCCGTGGGCGCCGGCCTCGAGCATTTCGCGGACGAGGGCGGGGCTCTCGTAACCGGAGAAGATCAGCACGCGGGTCGACTTCAGCTGCTTCGCCACCCGCCGGAGGATGTCCACGCCGCTCAGGCCCGGCAGGCGCGCGTCGAGGACCAGGACATCCGGCTTCAGGTCGAGGAGTACGCCGACCGCCTGCTGCCCGTCACCGCATTCGCCGATGATCTTGTAGGCGGGGTCGAAACGCAGGATTTCCGCGAGCATTTCGCGGATCGCGGTCTGGTCTTCGACAATGACGATTCGTTTGACTGAGGTCGCAGTGGCCACGTGGCGGTTAAGTCAGGGGAGGGCGTGGGCAGCGTTGGGGTCTCGCCGCAAAAGACAAACTCAGATTATGCAAAAGGGCGCGAATCAATGAATTGCCGGCTGGTGGGTCGACTGGGACTCGAACCCAGAACCAACGACTTAAAAGGACGCTGCTCTACCATTGAGCTATCGACCCCCGGCCTGACCGGCGAAGCGACGAGATTAGTTTTTCGGGCGTCCGCCAAGGCAAGAAATTTGTGGCCCGGCGGAGACGTTTAGGCCGTGGCCCTTGACCGCGGCGAGAACCGTGTTTCACCATGCTGGCCCGTCTTTTACCTGTGGGAACAATCCTCAAATTTCCGAGTCCAGACGACCCTGATCCTATGACCGCAAAGGCCCAGGAAGTCGCATTGGATAGACTGTTGGTCGACCGCTTCAAAGGCGGCGACCAGACGGCGTTCGACCAGCTCGTGTCCCGCTACTGGGGGCGCATCTACGCCATGGTGAACCAGCTGCTGCGGAACGCGCAGGATGCGGAGGAAGTCACGCAGGACGCCTTCATCCGGGCGCACCGGGGCCTGGGCTCCTTCCGCGGCGAGTCCGCTTTTTCAACTTGGCTTTACCAAATCGCGACGAACCTGGCCCGGAACCGGTACTGGTACTGGTGGCGCCGGAAGCGCGACAAGTCGGTGTCCTTCGACCAGCCGGTGGGCCGCGACAACGAGACGACCCTGGCGGAGCTGATTCCGGCCGAGCTCGAGACGCCGGAGGACGCCACCGTCACCCAGGAGTTCGCGAACCGCGTGGCGGAGTGCATGGACGACCTGAACGAGAAGCACCGGGAGATCCTCATTCTCCGCAACGTCCAGAACCTTTCTTACGAGGAAATCGCCGAAATCCTCGGCATCAGCGTCGGCACCGTCAAAAGCCGCATCGCGCGCGCACGCGAAAGCCTGCGCGAGAAACTTGGGGAGGAGTTCCAGCAATGAAAGACCATCGCTTCATCGAATTGGTGAACCTGTACATCGACCGGCAGATCTCGTCGGCCGAGGCCGCCGAGCTCGAGACCGAGCTGCAGGCCAACGCCCGCCGGCGCCAGGTTTACCAGCAATATTGCCGCATGCACCGCGCGACCCAGCTCGTCTACGAGAGCTTCCGCCAGGAGGCCGGGCGCGAGGCGCCGCAGGCCGGCACCAAGGGCGGCACGCTCGTGCGGCTCGAGGGCGCGCGCCGCCGCCGCGACCGCTGGGCCTATGCCTTCGCCGGCATGGCGGCCGCCGCCTGCGTCGGCCTCGTCGTGTCGCGCACGATCCTCAGCGTCGATGAGACCGCGCCGCTGGCGGCAGGCGCCCCCGCCGCCCTCAACGTGGCGGCCCAGCCGCCGGCTCGCGTGCCCGTCGAGCTCGCGCCGGCCGCGCCGGCGATCGAGGTGCGCAGCCCGCTCAGCCTGGAGACGGATTACCAGGCCATGCTCGCGGCCTTCCAGCTGCAGGAGGCGTCGCGCGGCCTGGCCGTGCCGGCGAAGGAGCGCTCGCTCTTCGACGACGACGTCTTCGGCGGCCGGGCGCTGGCGCCGGGGCAGCCCAATCCGGGACGGCGCGGAACGAGCCCGACGGCGTCCGAGTTCTCGGCCGCGTTCCAGTTCCAGCGCTGAGCCGGCGGCAGTCCGGATCTTCGAAGCCCGCGCCCGCCGCGGGCTTTTTTGCGCCCGCCGCCGGAGGCGGCACTCAGCCGAGCGCGCGCTTGATCAGCGCCTCGGTCGTCGCGGCCGGACCCAGCGCGGTCGCGGCCTGCCGCACCGCCTTGTCCGCGTCGGCCGGCTTGTAGCCGAGGGCGACCAGCGCGAGCACCGCGTCGCGGAGCCGGCCTTCGCCGGGCGCGGCGGGCGCGGGCAGGTCGCCGGCTCCGGAGCCCAAGTCCGCGGGCGTGAGCTTGTCGCGGAGCTCGATGACGAGGCGCTCGGCGGTCTTGCGGCCGATGCCCGGGCATTTCGAGAGCAGGGCCACGTCGCCGGCCGCGATGGCCCCGCGGAGCGACGCGAGGGAGAGCTTGCTGAGCACGCTGAGGGCCAGCTTCGGGCCGACGCCCGAGACCTTCTCCACCAGCAGCCGGAAGAAGTCCCGCTCCTCCGCCGTGGCGAATCCGTAGAGCGTCTGGGAATCCTCCCGGTACACCGCGAGCGTGTGCAGCTTCACCGGCCGGCCCGGGTCGGGCAGGCGCTCGGCGGTCGTGACCGGGATGTGCACCTCGTAGCCAAGCCCCCCGGCTTCGATGACCGCCGCCAGCGGCGTGGCGGAGACGAGGGTGCCGGCGATGCTGGTGATCATGTTCAGGCCTTGAGGCCGAGCACGTCCTGCATGTCGTAGACGCCCGGCGGCCGGGCGACGACCCACAGGGCGGCCCGCACCGCGCCGCGCGCGAAGATGCCGCGGTCGCTCGCCTTGTGGGTGAGCTCCAGGCGCTCGCCGAGCGCGGCGAACATGACGGTGTGGTCGCCCACGACGTCGCCGCCGCGGAGCGCGTGCACGCCGACCTCGGTCGGCCGGCGCTCGCCGGTGATGCCTTCGCGGCCGTGCCGCAGCGCGTCGGCACGGAGCTTCCGCTCCTCGAGGATGATCTCCAGCAGGCGCGCGGCCGTGCCGCTGGGGGCGTCCTTCTTGAAGCGGTGGTGCATCTCGACGACTTCGGCGTCGTAGTCCGCACCCAGCACCGCGGCCGCGCGGCGGGTGAGCGCGAAGAGCAGATTCACGCCGACGGAGAAGTTCCCCGCCCAGACGCACGGCACCTGCGCGGCCGTCGCGAGGAGGGCGGCCTTCGCCGCGGACGCGTGGCCCGTCGTCCCGATGACGACGGGTTTGCGGTGGCGCACGGCCAGCTCGAGCAGCGCGGCGGTGGCGTCCGGCGAGCTGAAATCGATGACGACGTCGCCCTGCGCGAGCGCGCCGGCGAGGTCGTCGCCCGCGTCGACCGCGGCGCCGACCGGGACCCCGGCTTCGCGGGCGGCGGCCGCGAGGGCCTGGCCCATCCGGCCCTTGGCGCCGTTGATGACGATGCGGGCGGCCATGGTCAGCGCTCGAGCGCCCGGAGGAGCCGCTCGAGCTCGGCGCGGTTCGCCTTGGACATCTCGCAGAGCGGCGCGCGGACCTCGGCGGAGCGGAGCAGTCCGGCGCGGACCATCGCGGCCTTGATCGGCGCGGGGTTGGACTCGAGGAAGATGCCCTTGAAGAGCGGGTACATGCGGCGGTGGATCGCGCGCGCCTTGGCAAAGTCGTCGCCCAGCGCGTGGCGGACCATCTGCCCGACCTCGCGGGGCCAGAGGTTGGACGCGACACTGACCACGCCCTGCGCGCCGACGGCGAGGAAGGGCAGGGTGAGGGAGTCGTCGCCGCTGAGCACCGTGACGTCGTCGCCCAGCGCGGAGAGGATCTGGTCGACGCGGTCCACGCTGCCGCCGGCCTCCTTCACGTGCGCGACATGCGCGTACTTCGCGCGAAGCCGCTCGATCACCCCGACGCCGATCTCGACGCCGCAGCGGCCCGGGATCGAGTAGAGCATGATCGGCCGGTCCGTCGTCTCGGCCACGGCGCAGAAATGGCGGAAGAGTCCCTCCTGCGTCGGCCGGTTGTAGTACGGCGCGACCACGAGCATGCCGTCGGCGCCGGCGTCGTGCGCCTGGCGGGTCAGCTCGATCGCCTCCTTCGTCGAGTTCGAGCCGGTGCCCGCGAGGACCGGCACGCGCCCGCGCGCGGCCGCGATCGTCGCGCGAACCACCTCCATGTGCTCGTCGTAGCCGAGGGTCGGGGACTCGCCCGTCGTGCCGACCGGGACCAAGCCGTCGATGCCGCCCTTGATCTGGAATTCGACCAGGCGCGCCAGCTCGTCGTAGGCGACCGCGCCGCCCCGGAACGGGGTGACGAGCGCGGTGATGCTGCCGGTGAACGTGCGACGCTTCTTCATAGGAAAGTTACCTTGAACGGGGACACGGGACCTTGTAGCCAAAGCATAGCTTTAAACCCCTTTCACGCACAAAATTCCATGAGCAACGACGGCATCCACAACGACATCTTCAACGACCTGCTTAAGCTGGCCGTGGAGAGCGGGGCGAGCGACATCGTCATCAAGTCCAACAAGCCCGGGTACCTGCGTCTGGGCGGCCGTCTGCGGGGGGTGGAGATGGACCCGATTTCCAACGACCAGGCCCAGGCGTTCGTGGACGAGCATGTGCCGGAGATATTTCGCAAGAACTGGGATCGGGACGGCCAGTGCGACTTCGCCTACGCCAAGGAGGACGTCGGCCGCTTCCGCGTGAACGCCTTTCACCAGCGCGGCACCGTCAGCATCGTCTTCCGCCACATCAAGAGCCGGCCGCCCACGTTCGACGAGCTGAAGCTCGACCCGGGCCCGCTCGTCCACCTCGCGAAGTCCAAGGACGGCATCCTCCTCGTCTGCGGCGCCACCGGGTCGGGCAAGAGTTCCACGATGGCCGCGATGATGAACTGGATCAACCAGAACATGGACAAGCACGTAGTCACGATCGAGGACCCGATCGAGTACACGTTCACCGACGACAAGTCGGTGTTCCAGCAGCGTGAGCTGGGCATCGACGTGCCGAGCTTCGAGTTGGCGATCAAGGCCGTGCTGCGCCAGAATCCGGACATCATCCTCATCGGCGAAATGCGCGACAAGGAGACCTTCGAGACCGCGATCTCCGCGGCCGAGACCGGCCATCTCGTGTTCTCCACCATGCACGCCGCGACGGTGCAGCAGTCGCTCACGCGCCTCTTCGAGTTCTTCCCGCCCGAGCAGATCGCGCAGGCGCGCCGGCAGATCGCCGGTTCGCTCCGCGGCTTCATCTGCCAGAAGCTGATCCCCGCCATGGAGGGCGGCGGCCGCTTCGCCGCACACGAGATCCTCATCGCGGACGCCACGGTCCGAAACCTCCTCCTCGAGGGCCACTTCGACAAGATCCAGCAGCTGCTCGAGGCGGGGAGCGACGACGGCACCAAGTCATTCAACAAGGACCTCTACCGGCTCATCAAGGAGGGCAAGATCAGCAAGGCCGACGGCCTGCGCTTCTCGCCCAACCCCGCGGCGCTGGACATGAACCTGAAGGGCATTTTCTTCAAATCGTGACCTTTCGCCGTCTCCGCCTTCTCCTGGCCGGCGCGCTGCTGCTCGGCGCGGGCGGGGTGGTGCGGGCGCAGCAGGCCGGTGCTCCGGCGGGTCCGCGCGGGACGGCTGCCGATGCGGCGCCACTCGAGGAATCGAAGAAGGCGCTGCGCCAGCTGCAGAAGGATCAGGCTCAGGGGCGCACCGACCCGGGCGGGTTGCGCGACGCATTCCCCTCGATCAGTGCGCCCGATCTCGGTTCCGCCGCCGGCGCGCCGATGCCGCCCGTGACGCCGGACCGCCGGCGGGAGGAAGAGACGGCCCGCCGGCAGCGCGCCGCCCAGCAGAACTGGCTCGTCGATGGCGTCCGCCGCCTCGAAGGGAAGGGATCCGG
>DASPMS010000053.1:0-10271 GCA_035626915.1 Opitutaceae bacterium | reverse complement strand
ACACGCCCGCGATGCTGAAGGTGCTCGAGTCGGACTTCGCGCGCATCCCGGAGCTGCTCGCCGCTCGAGCGGCGGCGCCTGCGCCCGTCGTGGTCGCGCCGCCGCCCGCGGTCGCCGCGCCGGCGCCCGCGGTCGCCCGCTCGACGCGCGCTCCCTTCGGCGAGGGCCCCTGCCCGCTCGCGCTCTGGCTCAACCTGCCGCACGCCTTCGTCGCCGGCCACGCCAGCACGCTGGTGTTCCGCGTGCAGAACGAGGGGGCCCTGCCGCTCGAGAACGGCGAGGTCTATGTGAGCTCGCGCGGCCTGTCCGGCGAATCCATCTCGCGCTTCCGCCGGCTCGCGCCGGCCGCGCGCCACGAGCTTCTGCTCGAGATCGAGGCGTCGCGCGCGGGCCACTTCGTGCTGCAGCTCGCCCTCTCGTGGGACCAGGGCGGGCAGCGCTACGCCTACCGCGGCCAGCACCCGCTCCGGATCTACAAGGCGCCGGAGAACTCGAACATCGTCATCAACATCTCGGACATCCAGAGCAACACGGGCGGCGGCGCGAACCAGGCGCTCGGCGCCGAGTATGGGGACGTCCAGATCAGCAACCTGATCGCCAAGGGCGCGATCAAGACGGTCAACGACCTGCTCGACCTCGAGCTCCCGGAAAACTTCCAGCGCGTCGAGCTCGACCTCGACTACGAGGTGAGCCGGCAGGATCTCGGCTCGCGCGCGCCCTCGCGCGCCGGCGGCCTGCAGGTGCCGCCCGCGCTCCTCGGCACCGTCCAGGCCGCGACCGTGTGCACCTTCGAGACGGTCGGGGCCGGCGCCCCGCCGCTGCCCTTCCGGCTCGTGGCCCGCCCGCAGTTCCGGCTCGGCCGGGCGCGCGCGGACGCGGACTTCGTCGCCTGGGTGCTGCCGCGCAGCACCGGCAACGACGAGAAGACGATGCGCGTGAGCAAGGTGCAGGCGATCGCCGAGGCCACGCGCGCGGGCGTCGTCCTGCGCGACAACGCGAGCGCCAACGGCACGCTCTTCGACGGCGTGCCGCTCGACGAGCACGGCACCAGCCTCTCGCGGCAGGGCCGCCTCCTGCTCGCGGGCGCCGTCGAGGTCGACTTCCACCGGCTGCCGCCCGCCTCCGACCACGATCCCGTACTCGCCAACGCCCGCGCCTGGCCGGGCCCGGCTCCGACGGCGGCGGCGCAGCGCGGCGCGGTGCGCTTCGAGGTCGTCGCGGCCGAGGAGCAGCCGCTCAACGCGGTCTGGCTGCTAACCGATGCCGCGTTCGGCACGAGCCGCTCCAACGCGGTCGCGCTTTCCGACCCGGCCCTGGCCGAGGTGCAGGGCCGGTTCCACCATTACCGGGGGTCCTTCTGGATCGAGACGCTCGCCGACAACAGCGCCGTGCAGCTCGACCGCCTCACGCTGCGGCCGGGCGAGATCGCGCCGCTCGCGACGGGCCAGCAGCTGCGCATCGGCACGCGCATCTGGCGCCTCAAGCTGGAGGCCTGAGCCAGGAAACGTGACGTCCCTGTCGCGTTCTGCCGGGCCGGCCGCGCGTCCGGCGTTCCAGGTCGTCCCCGGAGTCGGTTTCCGTGGTGGCACGCGCGGTCCCCGCACGTCGGCCGGGTGAGATGCGCGCCGGGACAGCGCGCGCCACCTGCCGGTCGGCAGAGTTTTTCACAGGAGCAGCGGAGGAAACGGAGAGGCAGCGGCGGTCGATCGGATGTTTCACATAAGGCAACGAAGGAACCGAAGAAAGCTGCGAGCGTGTGATCACGGCCTTCGTTCTCTTCGTTTCCTTATGTCGATCATCCCGACGCCCGATTTTCCGCCCTTCTCCGTTGCCTCCGTTATCTCTTGTTCAACACCGCCGGTGTCCGACCACGGCCAGCCGGCTGATTTTTTCACAAGAGGATGCGGGGGAAACGGAGTGTCCGCGGCCGGTCGATCAGATGATTCACATAAGGCAACGAAGGGAACGAAGTGCGGCCAGTGGCGGCGACCACGGCCTTCGTTTTCTTCGTTTCCTTATGTCGCATCGCACCCACGCCGACTCCCGGCCGCCGGCGGGGCCTAATTCGAGGGAGGCGCGGGCTCGAGCACCATGCGGAACCCGACGTCCGACGATTCCGTCGCACGGTCGAGCGCATTGCGGTAGGAGGACAGCAGCGTGAAGTTCAGGTAGTGGCCCGCGTGCGCCCAGGAGCCGCCGCGCAGCGCGCGCGCGTCGTCGGAGGGCGTGTAGACGTCCTCGCACCACTCCCAGACGTTGCCGGCGAGGTCGTGGAACCCATTCACCGCGGCGAAGGAGCCCACCGGCGCCGTGTAGGCGAACCCGTCGTCGTACCCGCCCTCGATGACGGATGCGGTCTCGTCGGCGCGCAGGAGGGCCTGGTCCGCGAAATTGCCGGCGCCGGCGGGCGGCGGCCACGCCTCCTTGCCCCACGGGTAGACGTCGCCGATCTGGGCGTCCTTCGCCTCGGGCGTCTCACCCGGCTCCTCGCCCAGCCCGACCGCCACGCTCCACTCGACGTCGGTCGGCAGGCGGTAGCGCTGCTCCGGCCTAATCCACCCGAGCGCCCGCTCGCGGTCGGTCAGCCAGGCGCAGAACGCCTTCGCCTGGTGCCAGGTGACGTTCACGGCCGGGTGATCCCCGGTGTGCGGGAATTCCGGGCGGTTCCAGGCCATGCCGGTGTCCGCGACGAACGCGTTGAACTCGCTGACGCGCGTCTCGTGCACGCTCAGGAGGATCGAAAGCCCCGGCACCGGCGCGAACCGCTGGCCGAGCGAATTCCCCCACGGCGTGCCGGCGGCCGGATAATTGGGAGCCTGGGCCGGTTCCGGCCCCGCCGGCTCCGACGGCGAGGCCGTCTCGACCGTGCCATCCGCGCTATTCGCCACGAACGTCCAGCCGTCGACGGTCTTCACGCGAAACTCCTCGCCCTGGCGGATCGTGCCCACCGCCAGGTAGCTTTCGCCCCGCACGGGCCTGAGCTCCGGTAGGTACTTGTCCGGTCCGATCAGCTCCTCCACCGGAGCCTCGGCCTTGCCGTTCTCGAGAAAGTACTGGTCCGCGGCGGCCATCAGCTTGCGCAGATTTGCCACGACCTGTTCGCGCTGCCCCGCCTGCACGAGCAATTGCTCCTGCCGCAGCCGCTCCGCCTCGGCCTCCGCCGCGATCCGCGCCTGCTCCGCCTGCCGGCGACGCTCGGGCAGGTGCACGCCGAACCACCAGGCGACCGCGCCGCCCGCGAGCAGGAGGAAGCAGAGGGCGGCGACGACCACCGCCGGCACCGCGCTGCTCCGCGGCCGGGCCGCGGCCACCGGCAGGGGCGGCGGCTCCGGCGCCGGGTCGGCCGGCCGCGGCGCCGCGATCTCGACGGGCATGCCCTCGATCAGCCCGAGCCGCGCGGCCGCGGCGCGGATGCCGGCCGGCCGGTCGGAGGCCTCCTTCGCCAGGCACGCCGCGATCGTCCGTTCCCACTCCGCCGGGATGGCCTCGCCCTCGACGCCGAACTCCGCCCGGCGGTCGGCCAGCGAGGGCGCGACCTTCGACTGCACCTGGAGGATGACGTTGCCCGAGTAGAATGGCGGCTTGCCCGTCAGCAGCTCATAGAGGGTCGCGCCGAATGCGTACACGTCGTCGGCGACGGACGGCTTCTCCCCCATCATCTGCTGCGGGCTCATGTACACCGGCGTGCCGCTGCTGCCGGCGTGCGCGGACACGCGGCTCACGCTGTCCGAGATCCCGCGCGCGATGCCGAAGTCCGTGACCTTCAGCTCGCCCGACCGGGTCACCATCAGGTTGCCCGGCTTGAGGTCGCGATGCACGATCTTCGGCCGCGTGTGCGCGTAGTGGAGCGCATCGACCAGCTGGCCCAGCCAGGGACGCAGCTCGGCGATCGTGAACACGCGGCCGGGGCGCTCGAGCTTCAGCGCCGTCAGCGTCGCGCCGTCGACGAACTCCATGGAGATCGCCGCGGTGCGGCTGTCGGTGACAAAATCGTAGATGCGCACGATGTTCGGGTGCGTGAGCTCGAGATTGCGCCTCGTCTCGCGCTTCAGGTCGGTGACCGCCTCCGGGTCGAGCGCCACGATCTCGGGCAGGAATTTCAGGGCGATGTCCCGCTCCAGCTCCTGGTCCTGCGCCAGCCACACGACGCCCATCCCGCCGCGCCCCAGGATCTTCCTCAGGACATACCGGTTGAAGAGCTTCTGCCCGGGGGAGAAGCCCTTGACGGTTGCGCCGAGGTCGAGGTCGTCCATGCGCCGCAACGTGGCATTTCCCATGCCGACGGGAAGCCGGAAATGGGCCGGCGGGCGGGCAAGCGGGACAATCTCCCGGGCGGCCGGGACTTAGCCGCGCCGACCGTGCGACCGGAGGCTTGCGCCGCCCGGAGCCGCGCCCCACGGTCGCGTACATCCCCTCCGCGGTTGGCACGGCTTTTGCCGACCCGGGCCACACGCTGCCATGCCCTCGCTTACGCTCACCCGACTCACCGGCTTCGACCGCAACAAGAAGACCTCGCTGGACCAGGATCTCGTCGTGCTCGGCACCGACCCCGGCGCCGACCTGCGCTTCGATCCGACCTGGGACAAGACCGTCGCCCCCCGGCACCTCACGCTGGAGCACAAGGGCGGCGCGTGGTGGGCGAAGGACGCGAGCAAGGACGGCACGTTCGTCGGCGGGAAAAAGATCGGACTGGAGAAGCTCGCCCCCGGCGCGGTGCTCGAACTCGGACGCGGCGGCCCGAAAGTGCAGGTTGATTTCGCCGGCGCCGCAGCCCCCGTTCCCGCCGCCGCGCGCCCCGCCGCGCCGGTGGCGGTCGCCGAACCTCCGCCGGTGGCGACGCCTGTTCTCGCCGAGGCGGCCGCACGGCCCGCGTCCAAGCCTCCCGGCTCCGGCCCGATGCTGCCCGTGCTGGTGGTGGCCGCCGTGCTCGCGGTCGCCGCGATCGGCGGCGCCGCCTGGTTTTTCCTCGCCCGCCCCGGCGGAAAGGCGGATGCCGGGGGCGGCGTGGTGGGCAAGACGCCGGAACAGGCCCTGGCCGACGTCGCGCGCGAGTATTCCGCCGCCGTCGGCCTCGTCGTGATCGTCCATCCCCGCATCGAGGGCGGGAAGCCGACCCCGATGGCCACCGCCTGGGCGGTGGGGCCGCGCGTGTTCGCCACGAACTCCCACGTCTCGAAGCCGGTGCAGGAGGTCCTCGCCAACGGCGGGTCCGCCTACGTCGTCATCAACCGCAGCCCGGACAAGAAGCTCAAGATCGTGCAGGCCGTGGTGCACCCACGGTACGAGAAGCCGGAGCTCAATTTCGAGGGCAAGCAGCAGGCCGTGCCGGCCTACGACGTCGGCCTCCTGTACGTCGACGAGGACGCCCCGAAATTCTTCCGCGTGGCGCGGCGCGCGGAGCTCGAGAAACTCGATTCGGGCTACCGCATCGGCTACCTCGGCTTCCCGATGGAAGGCATGGCGGGCGGCGGGGTCGAGATGCGCAGCCCCGTGGCCACGATGCAGTCCGGGATCGTCACCTCGACCACCGACTACTGGCTCGCGTCCGCGGCGTTCGAGAAGCGGCTGCTCGTGCAGCACAACCTCGGCGCCACCGGCGGCGCGAGCGGCAGCCCGATCTTCAACTCCGCCGGCGAGATCGTCGCGCTCCTCAACGCAGGCAACATCATCGGCTCCGTCTCGTTCGACACCGGCGAGGTCGCGCGCGCGCCGTCGGGCGTGATGGTGAACTTCGCCCAGCGCGTCGACCTGCTGCGGGACATCTGGCCCGCGTACCCGAAGGACTGAGGGGTTCCGTGGGGAAGGTCGGCCCCGGGCCGCCGGGCGGACGCCTTTGACCGCGGCCGCGCACGCCGCGCCTGCGGGCGTACGCCCGCGCGGGTTCGGGGCGATGCCGGCGGGCATCGGCGGACCTCATGGACGGGGGCGAACTGGCGGCGGAGATTTCGACCCAGGACGGTCGCAAACAGGCAGTTAGGAATGCTGCTGTCTTTATTGTTGATATATGAACCATTGCCGTATGTTCTTTCCTCGTCTCGCCCGCCATGTCCACCCCGAACTCCATCGGCCTGAGCGGCGTCGCCGCGGTCCTTCCGCCCCAGCGGCACAGCCTCGCGGAACTCGCCGACCGACGGCGCCTCCGGTCGGACGCGGCCGTCCTCGCCGATCTCGGCTACACGGCCGCGCACCTGGCGGACCCGGACCATGACGCCGCCTGGCTGGCGCGCTCCGCCGCCGCCGCCGCGCTCAGCGACGCCGGCCTGGCCGCCGAGTCCATCGACGCGGTGATCTGGGCGGGCGCCCTGCCCGACAGCCATGTCCGCCCCGTCCCGGGCGACCCCCTCCTCGCGCGCTTCGCCTATTCCGCCAGTTGGCTCCAGCACGAACTGGGGCTGCACCGGGCTTCCGTGCATGGCGTGGCCCAGCAGGGGTGCGGCGGCATGTTCTCGGCGCTGCGCATGGCGCACGCCCTCCTCGCGGCGGAGCCCGATCTGCAGCACGTGCTCTGCGTCGGCGTGGACGTCCTGCCGGCCGACGCGCCGCGCGAGATCCTCTATACCCTGATCAGCGACGCGGCCGCGGGGGTTGTCGTCTCCCGCCGCAGTCCCCGGGACCGGTGGCTCGGCTTCCATCAAGTTTCCAAGGGCTACTACTGGGACGTCCCCGCCCGCCAGAACGAGATCATCGCGTCCTATTTTCCGACCTCGCGGCTCGTCATCACGGAACTCCTCGCGCGGCACGGCCTCACGCCGGCGGACATCGACTGCATCGTGCCCACCGGCATCGGCGCCGGCTCGTGGGACGTGCTCACGCAGCTCTGTGGGCTCGACCCGGCCCGGCTCCACCGCGGGCGCGCGTTCGGCCACACGATCGCGGCGGACAGCTTCCTGCACCTGGCGGACCTGCGGGCGGCGGGCGCGCTGCGCCCCGGCGCGCGCGTGCTGCTGTTCACGTACGGCTTCGGCTCGAGCTGGTGCGGGCTCCTCCTCGACCACTGACATGACGACCCTCCTCCTCACGGGCGCCACCGGCGCCGTCGGCCAGCCGCTCCTCGCGGCGCTCCTCCGCAGCCGCCGCTTCGGGCGGGTGATCGTGCCCGTCCGCGGCGACGCGGCCCGCCGCGCGCGGCAGATGCGCGGCGCGCTGGCCGCCGAGGAGGTCGACACCGGGCCGCTCGTGACGGTCGCCGCCGACCTCGCGGACCCGGCGGCCGACCTGGCCTCCTGGCCGGCGGCGGACGTCGTGGTGCATGCCGCCGCCTGCACGCGATTCCGCGCGCCCGCGGCCGAACTCGCGGCCATCAATGTCGGCGCCACCGCGCGGCTCCTGGCCTGGGCGGGCGCGCTGCCGCGCCGTCCGCGGTTCGTCCACCTCAGCACGCTCTGCGTCGCCGGCTGCCGGACCGGCGTCGTGCCCGAGGAGCCCCTGCGGCCCGCGCCCGCCTTCATCAACGCCTATGAACATTCCAAATGGGAGGCCGAGCAGCTCGTCTTCGGCTCCGACCTGCGCCCCGAAATCGTGCGCCTCGGCATCGTCGCCGGGCGCGAGTCCGACGGCCGGATTCCCCGCCCCGGCGCGCTGCACGCGGCGCTGCGGTGGATGCGCCGCGGCCTCCTGCCGCTCGTCCCGGGCGAGCCCGCGACCGGCGTCGATCTCATCTCCACCGACCTGGTGGCCCGATTTGTCGACCGCCTCCTGGCCGTCGCCCCCGAGCCGCATCGGCTCTGTCATCTGACCGCCGGGCCCGCGCGCCTGTCGATCGCGGAGCTGATCGCGCTCGGCGCCGGGGTCTTCGCGGCCGCCGACCCGGCCTGGCGCACGCGCCAGATCCTCCCGCCCGTCGTCGCGCCGCGCACGGCGTTCGCGGCGTTCCGTCGCTCGATCGAACAGAGCCGCGACCTGCTCTTCAACCAGGTCCTCGCTTCCGCCGACGCATTTCTTCCCATGCTCCTGCACCCGAAAGTCTTCGCGACCGGCCGGGCGGAGTCCGCCTGGGGCGGCCCGCTGCCGTGGCCGGAGCCGCGGACCTTCGCCGCCCGCGTGCTCGGGGCGTCGCTCGATGCCGCGGACGGCCGCGCCGGGTCCGCCGAGGAGGCCGCATGAGTGCCCGCCGCGCCCATCCGAGCCCCGAGGCGTTCGCGGAGGCCCTCTGCGCCTTCGTGAACGACGAGCTGCCCGCGCTCCACGCGCGGCTGGGCCGTTCGCCCGGCGTGACCCCGGCCACGCCGCTCTTCGCCACCGGCCTGCTCGACAGCCTGGCCGTGCTCCACGTCGTCGCCTGGGTGGAGGAGGCGATCGGGCGCCCGCTGGCGATCGACGAGGTCGTGATGAACCGCTTCCAGGATGCGCGCACCATCGCGGCCTCCTTCTGGACGGCCCCGTCGGCAACCGCGGAGGAATCCCATGCCCTCACCCGCTGAGACGCCCTCGCCGCTCGCGGCGGCCCCGGCCCGCGGGATCAAACCCGCGGACTCGGCGCCTCCCCGGACCGGATTCGATCTCGTCCGTTTCGAGAAGATCGACCGGATGTTCCTCGCGTGGGCGCGCGACTGGCTCGCGGAAGAGGTCCAGTTCCCCGTCCTCGTGGCCGATTCGACGCTGCGTCAGGCCGGGTATCCGGAGGCGTTCCCTCACCTTCTCCTGTCGGCCTGCCGCTGCGTCGATCCGGCGCGGCCGCTGGACCGTCTGCTGGCCAGCGAAAACCTCGCCGCGTCCGGCTGGCTGCTCTCGCCCGCGGTCTGCTACCACGCCTACGCGTGGTGGAGCGGAAGGACGTTTGCCGCCCCGGCGGCGCTCACCGCGCGCGGCCGCTGCTTCCGCCATGAGGCGGAATTCGTGCCCGGGCGGCGACAACTGGAATTCGAGATGCGCGAGATCGTGCTGGCTGGCGCGCCGGAGGACCTCGCCCCGCGGCTCGACGAAGCGTGCAAACGCGTCACCCGCCTGGCCGCCGAACTGGGGCTGGCCGGAACCTGGGAGGCGGCGGAGGACCCTTTCTTCCTGCCCACGGCCCGCGGCAAGCAGCTCACCCAGCGGCTGCACGAGACCAAGAAGGAATTTCTCGTCCGCGACCCCGCTCCGCTGGCCCTGGCGAGCATCAACCGCCATGGCGCCTTCTTCGGCGAGCGTTTCGGACTCGCGCTGTCCGACGGCCGACCGGCGCACACCGCCTGCGTCGCCTTCGGGCTCGACCGCTGGGCCGCCGCCCAGGGCCTGATCCTTCCGCCATGAACCCGCATCCCGATCCCTGGACCACCTCGCCCGCCGAGGTGCGGCACGTGGTCGAGCGGCTTCGCGCCGCCGTCCCGCACCTCGTCGCCCGGCTGCAGCCGGACGGCCCGCTGAGCGCGTGCGCCTTCGACAGCCTGGAGGTCGTCGAGCTGCTCTGCGCCATCGAGGCCGCCTGCGGCGTGCGCCTCGCCACCGGCGAGGCCGAAGCCGGCACCACCGGCACCGAGCTCCTCGCCCGCGTCGCCTCGCGTTCCCGCCCGTTTCCAGCGCCGCCCTTGCCCCCCCGGGCCCAGCCTCAGCCGAAACCCTCCCCCACCTCCGCCCTCGCCCATCCATGACTTACGCCGATTACCTCTCGCAGTCCGAAATGCAGCGCTGGTTCCTCGAGACCGACATCGACTGGGACCGGCTCGACGCCGCGGCCTCGCACGCGCAGCCCGCGATTCTCGACCGCCTCCGCGACGCGGCGCTGATCGAGTCGTTCTTCCCGGTCCTGACGCCGCGGGTGCTCGACGTGCTGTGGGACGATCCGACCGCCACCGCGATCTTCAGCGTGCAGCTCTACGAGAGCTACAAGCACTTCCATGTCTTCAACCTCTATCTCGAGCGCGCCGCGGCGCGGCCGCTGACCGACGCGGACCTCGTGGCCGTGCGCCGCCGCAATCTCGGGCTGCGCTACGACTCCGCCACCCGGGTGCTCACCCAGTATTTCATGAGCGAGCACTTCGCCGCGCACGCGTTCTTCAAGGACTCGCGGGCCGCGCGCTGTCCGGTGCTGAAGCGCATCCTCCACCTGGTCGCGCAGGACGAGGTGCGTCACTCGCAGTTCGGCTACGAGCTGCTCGCCGCCCGGCTCGAGCGCCATCCCGCCGAGCGCGCGGTCGCGCTCGACGCCGCGCGGAACTACACGCACTTCGGCGCGCTGGTCGTCGACGAGGTGCCCGTGGCCGAGAAAAACGACTTCACCGCGATCGTCGGCCTCAACCAGCGGCTCGTCCGCCTCTGCGGCGAAGGGGTCGCCGCCTGAAGCCCGCGCGGCC
>DASPMS010000052.1:0-52128 GCA_035626915.1 Opitutaceae bacterium | reverse complement strand
GGCGGCGGTCTCGTCCGCCGGCCGGGCCGGGGCGGAGCGCGGCTCGGCCCGCGCGCGGCCGGTCAGCTGCGGGATGAGGAGCTCGGCCAGCACGACCGCATCGGCCGCCCGGCGCTGTTCCGCCATGAAGATCTCGGCCAGGTGCTGCTCGGTGAGCGCGTCGGGGCCGTGGTCGTGGCGGTACTGCCGCACGGCCTCGGCGAGTTGGGTGCGTTCGAGACGGACGGCTTCGCTCTCGTCGCCTTGCTCAGTCAGCAGGCACACGCGTCGTATGAGCCGGATGAGCGATTGCAGCGAGCCGTCGTCGGAGGACGAGGGATTCACGGGGAAGGCATTCAAGAGGTGCGCTCTCGGGGACTCGCATTTCGCGCGATTGTTCGGAAAAAATTTCGGCGCCGCAGGGTGATTTCCCGGAGGTGCTGATCTGCCGGACGATACGGTGAAAGGAGAATTGAATCTGGGGCGCGCCCGCCGCGTGATGCCCCCATGATTCTCCGCCTGCTGCTGCTCGCCGCGCTCGCGCTGCCCGCGCAATCGTCAGCGGTCCGTGAAAAACGCTGGGTGGTGGAACAAATGCCCGGCGGTTCGGTGAAGGCCCGGGGCAACGACCTGGAGATCGAGGACGAGGCGGGCTGCACCGTGTGGTGGACCGCCAAGCTGCGCGCGCCGTGCGTGATCCGCTACGAGGTCACGCTGGTCGCCGCGGGCGGCCCGCACGACCGGGTGTCGGACGCGAACTGTTTCTTCCTCGCCACCGATCCGCGCGTGCCGGACGGGCGGCCGTTCGCGCCGGGTCACGGGCGCACGGGCAAGTTCGAGGACTACGATTCGCTGCGGACCTATTACGTCGGCATGGGCGGCAACACGAACACGACCACGCGCTTCCGTCGCTACGCCGGCGACGGCACGAAGCCGCTGCTGCCCGGCCACGATCTCCAGGAAAAGAAGCATCTGCTGCAGGCGAACCGCGCCTACCGGATCGAGATTCGCGTCGGTGCCGACGGCACGGTGGAGTACCGCCGCGACGGCGAGCTGTTCTTCTCCTGGCGCGACCCCGATCCTCTGCGCGAGGGCTGGTTCGGAATCCGGACCGTGAAAAGCCACCAGCTCATCCGGAGTTTCTCGGTCGCGAACGAATAGCCGCGATTGGCTGCAGGTATTTTCCTTAACCGCGAATGAATGACGACGGATGGCGATGGCGGCCGCTCGTCGTCGGCGGAATCCGTGTCGATCAGTGGGCAAGAGATCACCCACCGAGCGGAAATCTGCGCACCACCGTGTAAGTGGAGCCCGTCGCCGCGAGCTCGCTCGCGTAGAGCTGGAATTCGTTCACCCGGAACGGCGGCGCCTCGAACGTCGCATGGCGGCGCAGGAAGCGCGCCAGCGCCTTCTCGTCGAGGTTCTCCTTGATCCGTGCGATCGTGAAGTGCGGATGGAAATGCCGGATGTCGAGCTCGAGCGCGACCGCGAGGAGCGCGTCGTCGACCCGCTGCCGCAGTTGGAACAGGCGCGTGTGCGCGTTGCCGAGGCCGGCCCACAGGATCTTCGGGCGCCCGCGCGGCGGAAACGTGCCGACGTCCTTCACGGGCAGGATGAACGGCTCCACCCGCACTCGCGCGAGCATGGCCTCGATCTCGGCCTGGCGCTCGTCGGTCGCCTCGCCGATGAATCGCAGCGTCAGGTGGATGTTCTCGGGCGGCACCCAGGCGACGCCGTCCATGGGCTCGGCCAGCGCCCCGAGCTCGGCGCGGACGGTGTCGGGCGGGGTGAGGGCGACGAAGAGGCGCGGCATGCCGGAAGCGAATCCACCGGAAGCCGGGCTGCAAGGCGGCCGAGATCCCTCCGCGGCGGAATCCAGCCTGCAACGCGCGGCTCTATCGCGCGCGAGGACCGTTGTAGCCGGAATCCTCGGGAATGGCGGGACCGAGGTCGGTGAAGCGGTCGTCCTCCCAGTAGAACTTTTCCGGGCCGGCTTCGAGGGTGCGCTCCAGCCACTCGCGGAAGCCGTGCGCCACGATGGGATAGCCGCCGTCGCTGAGGTTGAGCTGATACCAATAGAAGCCGATCCAGCCGAGGCGCTCCGGGTGCGTATCGACGCCGATCACGCCGAGCCGATCGCTGTGGGCGAGCACGAAGACCCTGCGGAGATATTCGTCGCCGTCATCATCGCTGTGGACGAGCGCTTCGTTGACAGTGTCGGAAAGCCAGTAGTCGGTGGAGGGAATGGTCCAGCCGTTGGGCTTCGGCGGGGAGTTTGGCGGCGGAGGAAAGAGCGCGACCGACTTCACTTGCGCGCGAAACTCCCGCAGGTCCGGCGGCACGAGGGCGTGTTTCAAGGGCCGCGCCTCCGTGCCTTGCGGCGTCTTGATGAACTGCGGCTGCTGTCCGATGTCCGCTTCCGGCGGACCCTGCCGGAAGCCGAGGCGGACGCCAGGATGTTGGCGGAGGCGCGTGATGAACTGGTCCATGCTCGGCGGTGGTAGCAGCCAAGGAGCCGTTCGCGCTCGGGTCGCCCTACAAGTCGGCTACTTGCTCTGCGGGGCGGCCGCGACCTTCACGTCGTGCAGCCACCACCCGTCCTCGCGGCGGCTGAGCCGCGCCGTGATCGTGTCGCCGGGCTTCACCTGTTCCAGGACGGCGGGCTCGACCTTCAGCAGCATCGTCATAGCGCGCATCACCCCGGGGATCTCCTCGTGCTTCACGAGCAGGGCCTGGCGGTCCTTGCGGATCTCGACCACGACGCCCTTGAGCGGGTGCGAGGCGGGGGCCGATTTTTCGGACGCGGGCGGCTCGGCCTGGAGGATCACCGGCGCGGCCAGGAGGAGGGCAAGCAGGATGCGGAGCTTCATGCCAAAAAAGTGGGTCATCTCGGGTCGAGGAGCAACGTCGCGACCCGCGACAGCTGCTCGTCGACGGTGTACGCCAGCAACACGCGTCCATCGGGCAGCGCAGCCATGCGCGGAAAGCCGCTGGCGCGGGTCGTCTTGGTCGCCGCGAGCAGTCGCGGCTCGCCGCGGGGGCCGTCGGCCGCCGCGACCTGGAGATAAATGCCCCCGGCCCGCGACTCGGCCGCACCCTCGAGCTCGAGCCACGTGACCAATGCGGTGCCGTCGTCGCGCAGCAGGCAGTCCACCCGCCCCTGCGGGCGGCCGCGGTCGATCCGGACCGGATCCGACCAGGTCGCGCCGGCGTCGCGGGAGAACTTCACCTGGATCCGCGGCCGGTCCTGCGCGGCTGTGAACCAGGCGGCGACGACCTGCTCCCCGCGGGCTGCCAGCCTGGGACCGTTCACCGGGCAGGCCGCGATCTTCCAGCCGTCGTCGTGGAGCGGCTGCGGCGCCTCCCAGCGGCCGTCGCGCCACCGCGCGATGCGGATGTCGCGAACCTCATCCGCCGTGCGGCCCCGGTACGCCAGCAAGGCGCCGCGCGGCACGCGGGCGAGCGACAGCTGGCAGCAATCGCAGACCCGGGGATCGACGAGCTGGTCGGGACCGTCCGCGAGGAAGGTCTGCGCGTAGAGGGTCTGCTGGTCCGCTCCGGCGGGGCCGCCCGCGCGGGCGCGCCCATCCAGCCACGCCGCGAGCGCGCGGCTGTTCTCGCCGAGCGGCAGCACCGCGGTGAATTCCGTCGATCGGCTCTCGCCGGTCATCGCCTGAGGCGGCGTCCAGCTCGCGCCGCCGTCGTCGCTCAGGCTGTAGACGGCATGGTAGCCCGCGCCGTGGTGGCCGTGCGCCGCGCCGGACGCGGGATTCTCGATGAACCAGACGGCCATCAGGTGCGATTCCGACAGCGGGGCCACGGTCGGGCAGTCGGCCCAGTTCACAAACCAGTCCGACCCGCGCGCAATCTCGACCGGCGCCGACCACGTCCGGGCCGCGGCGTCGAGACGACTGAGCTTCAGCGCCCACCGGTCGGCGCCGGCCGGCTCGAGCCAGGACAGCAGGGCGGAGCCGTCGGGCGCCGTGGCGAGCGACGGGGCGAGCGAGCCCGGGCCCGCCGGCGACGGGGGGTTGGCAGCGCTTGACGCGGTGCCATGCGGGAGCATCCCGGCGATCACGGCCGCGAGCGCGAGAAAAAGACGGAGCAGTTTCACTGTTTGGAAGTGCGGGAGGAGACGGCGCCGGAAAAGGCCACCGCGGGGCCCCACCAGCCGCGGCGGCGCAGCCGCTCGGCCCAGCGGGCGGGACGGAGGAGGGAGACCAGCGCGAGGAGAACGATTGCCACGACCACGAACCGCAGGACGAGCCAGAGGATGCTTTCCCACGGACGTCCGGCGGCGAGCAGGATCGCGCTCACGACGAGCAGGGGGAGCCAGAACTGCCAGTGGGCCAGCTCGCGGAGGCGTCCGCCGGGGTGCGCCGGGCGCGCGTTCGCGCGCGCGGGGTCGCGCTCGATGAGTTTCTGCAATGCGGCGGGCGGGGCCTGCAGCCGCCAGGCGGTGAACGCGATGGCTGCGGCGAACAGGGCGCAGAATCCCGCCCAGGCCCCGACGAGCACCGGCAGGCTCGGCGCCGCCAGGGCCCACTTGTCTGCGAGCCACAGCACGGTCGAGTCGTAGGCGCGGATGAGGTCCTCGCCCATCAGCAGGTACTGCAGGAAAAAGCCCTGCAGCGCGGACCAGGCGCCGATCAGGGCGCCGCCGAGCGTGACGGCGAAGGCGTTCCACCCGAGCACCTGCACGGAGATTCCATAGAGCAGTCCCTGCATCACGATGGCGATCATCGGCCGGATGCGGCTGCCGGCCGGCGAGAGGGCCTTGAGGCCCGCCGAGATGAACGGCACCCACACCACGCGTCCGGGCTGCGTGAGCCCGAAGCCGGCGAAGGTCATCATCGCGCCCTGCAGGCTGCACATCATCAGCCCGCGGGCGGGAATCCTGGCGGAATGCATGAGCGAGCCGACCGTCATCTCCATCCCGCCCGCCGCGCCGCCGACCAGTCCGAGTCGCGTCCATTCCCCGTAGTCCGCGCAGGCCTGGCGCAGCTTCTCCCCGGCCGCGCGGTCGCCCGCGGCGATGCGGACGTCGAACCGCCGGCCCAGCCGCGCCTCGATGTCGTCCTCGCAGCCGGCGCGGACGCTCATCGCCACGATGGCGGGCCGGGCCGCCAGGATCTTCGGCCAGAGGGGCATCAGGCCGTCGCCGCGCGCCTCGAATCGGCCGAACTCGTCGAGCACGATCAGGTCGGGCGCCGGCCCGGCGGCGAGATCCTCCGCCCACAGCTGGAGCCGCCGCTTCGTGCCGGACTCGAAGACGTAGGGCGGGGTGAGCTCGTCGTTCCGCTCCGCCCACGGCCACTCGTCGGGGTGGCCGAGGATGCGCAGGAAATAATGCCGCGCACCCTGTCCGGGCTCGGTGCGCTCGCCGGCGAGCGCGAGGAGGCCCTCGACCGGCCGTCCCGCGGCCTCGTGCTCGGCGACCAGTCCCGCCAGGAGCCCGGTTTTCCCTTCGCCAGGCGCGCCCGTGACGGCGATGAGCAGCTCGGGTCGGGCGGGCGGGGATGACATTGGGGTCAGAGGAATAAGGCCCCGCCCAGGGCGCAAACCAGCACGATGGCCCACGGCGGTACGCGGCGCACATGCAGAAGGGCAAAAGCGGCGACGGCAAGCGCCGCGTGCGGCACGCCTTCGAGCGCCACGCGGCCGACCGGGGTGATCAGCGCCGCACGCGCCAGGCCGACACCGCTCCGAGCACCAGCAGGAGCGCCGGCGCGAAGATCCAGGCCAGTCCCCACGCGGCGCCGGCCCACCCGGATGCACCGGTGTGGTTCACCGCGCCGAGGTAGGCCGCGAAGGTGAAAAGCGGGCCGGGCACGGCCTGGGCGGCCCCGTATCCGGCGAGGAACTCGTTCGGCGTCACGCCGCCGGTCGCGACGAACTCGCGCTCGAGCAGGGGGAGCACGACATGCCCCCGCCGAACACCAGAGCGCCGGCGCGGTAAAATCGGTCGGCGCTCGCGAGCCAGTCGCCGCCGGTCCGCGCGGCGAGCGGCAGGAGCGCCAGGAGCCCGACGAAGAGCATCAGCCAGCCGAGGCCACTCCGCGGAAGCGCGGCGGATGGCGGGGCGTCCGCGGGCCGCCGGAAGAGCGCCCAGCCAAGCGCGCCGCCGACGGCAATCACGGACACCTGCATCCCGGCGTGGGGCATGACCAGGAGCGCGCCGGCCGCGGCGAGCGCCAGCAGCGAACGGGTCACGTCAGGGCACATCGCCCGCCACATCGCCAGGACGGCGTGGGCCACGACGGCGACCGCGGCCACCTTGAGCCCGGTGATCCAGCCCGCGGCCCCGCCGCCCCGCGCGGCCAAGCCGAGCCCGAATACCGTCATCAGGACCGCCGATGGAGCGTGAACCCGGCCCACGCGGCGAGCCCGCCGGCGAGCCCGCGGAGCGACAGCCCCACGCCGAATCCGACCTGGCTGCTGGCGGGCCCGGGCAGGAATTGGCAGAGCGCGACCAGGTCGGCGTACTCGGCCTCGTCGACCCAGCGGCGGCGCTCGACGTACTCCTTGCGGAAATACGCCAGGTGCGCGATCGGGCCGCCGAACGACGTGCAGCCCAGCCGCAGCGCGACCAGGAAGATCTCGCGCACGGGGGAGCCGGGACGGTGGTCTCAAATTTCACGGTTCGACTGCAGCCGGAGCGATGACCGGGGGAGTACGTCCGCAGAAGGGCGGGGTGTTCGAGGATTATTTTCTGAGTTCGGCGCCGCCCGGCTAACCGGACGGTGACTGGTCGGGCCGCGGATGACCCGGATGAGACCGGACGGGTCGAAGATGGAACAGGCAGGCGACAGTTATCGTTCGGGGCCCTTGACTGGTCTATCCACGTCCATCCGCGTGATCCGCGGGACAGAGGCCGATCGCTGTTTTCAAGGCGGCGGCTGGTTTGCGTGCGTGCGGCGGGCCCCGCGCGCTGGACGCTTGCGCGCGGGGCGCGCGGGCGGCAGGGAGAAGGCGGCCATGCTGCTCGCGCTCAACAAGCCCTATGGCGTCCTCTCCCAGTTTACGCCCGAGCCGGGATCGCGGTGGCGGACGCTGGCGGAGTTCGGGCTGCCCAAGGACGTCTATCCCCTCGGCCGGCTCGATGCGGATTCGGAAGGACTGCTCCTGCTCGCCGACGAACCGGCCCTGAATTCTCGGCTGCTGGACCCGAAGCATGCGCATGGCCGCGAATACTGGGTCCAGGTGGAAAGAATTCCGGACGCCACCGCCCTCGCGCGGCTGGAACAGGGCGTCGAGCTGGACGGCCGCCGCACGCTGCCCGCGACGGCCCGCCGGATCGATCCGGCGCCCGCGGTGCCGCCGCGTGACCCGCCGATCCGCCACCGCAAGAACGTGCCCGATTGCTGGATTCGCCTCGAGCTGACCGAAGGCCGCAACCGGCAGGTGCGGCGGATGACGGCCGCCGTCGGCTATCCCACGCTCCGGCTCGTGCGGGCCCGGATCGGCGCGCTCCGGCTCGAGACCCTCGGTCTCGGGCCCGGCCAATGGCGCGAACTGACGGCGACCGAACGGGCGTCCGTGTTCGCGCCCGCTGCTTGACCGCGGAGGCGGGCGCGGCGATCCGCCAAGGGTGCGGCGGCGGAAGCCAGCGCTCGTCGCTTCGTGACGCCCATGTCCGTTGGGCGCGCATGCCCGCCCTTCCCGCGACTAGATTTTCCGGCCGAGCGCGGCGAAGCGCTTCTGCAGCTCGGGCAGGTGCTGGCGGCGGGCGCGCACGGGCTCGGACAGGCCGCGCAGCCGCAGCAGGGTCGTCTCCTCGTCGGCGTGCGTGTACGCCTCGACGAACGCGAGGTTCACGATGGCCTGGCGGTGAACCCGGAAGAAGTGGGTCGCGGGCAGGCGCTCTTCCCAGGACGCGAGCGTCTGCCGCACCAGGCAGTGCTCGCCGCCGACGAGACGGACGTCGGAATAGTTGTCCTGCGAATGCACGACGACGATGTCGGCCACGGACACGAAGCGCGCGGTCCCCGGCCCGGTCTTCACGTGCACGACGTCGTCGGCGCGCAGCGCCTGGCTGCTCGGCGCGGGCGGGGCCGCCGCGGCCCGCCGCAGGGCCTCGGCCAGCCGCGCGGGGTCGACCGGCTTGAGCAGGTAATCGAGGGCGTTCACCTCGAAGGCGCGGAGGGCGTACTGGTCGTGCGCCGTCACGAAGATGATGCGCGCGGCCGGGCTGACCGCGGGCACGAGGTCGAAGCCGGATCCGCCGCGCAGCTGGATGTCGACGAAGGCGAGGTCGTAGTCGGCCCGGCCGACGCGGGCGCGCGCCTCGTCGAACCGGGCGGCCTCGCCGACGATCGAGACATGCGGGTGCGCGGCGAGCAGCCGCCGCAGGTCGGCGCGAGCGGAGAGCTCGTCGTCAACGATCAACGCGCGCTGTGGCAAAGGGGTCACGGGCGGGCTGGCGGAGGTGAAGCACGACGTGCACCCACCGGCGAGACGAATGCATGTCAAGCGAGTGGGCGTCGGGGTAGTAGCGGCGAAGCCGCTGGCGGAGGTTCTCGAGTCCCAGGCCGGTCGAGTCGCGCCGCGCCGGATCGTCGTCGCCGACCCACGTGCCGGTGTTCGCGACCTCGATGCGCACGCCGCCGCTGCCGTCGCCGGTCACGGCGACGCGCACCTCCAGGCGGTCCGGCGAGGTCTGGCCGCCGTACTTGACGGCGTTCTCGACGAGCGGCTGGAGGAGGAACGGCGGCAGCCGGACCCTCGCGACGACGTCGTCGAGCCGGACGGTCGTGGCCAGGCCTTCGCCCCAGCGCGCCTGCTCGGTGGCGAGGTAGCTTTCGACGATGCGGACCTCGTCGGCCACGGTGCCGCCGGTCTGGTCGGTGCGGGTGAGGGCGAACCGGCAGAACTCCGCGAGCCTCCCGACCATTTCCCCGGCGGCCTCGGGCGACTTGAACACGAGGCCGCGGAGCGTGGTGAACGCGTTCAGGAGGAAATGGGGGTTGAGCTGGTAGCGGAGCAGCTCGAGGCGCGCCTTCTCCTCCGCGAGCCGCGCGGCGATCTTCTCGTCGAGCTCGAGCCGGTGCAGCCGGGCGAGCTCGTCGTTGCTCCGCCTCAGGTCCTCGGTCCGCGCGGCCACCACCGACTCGAGATGCGCGGCGCGGCGGCGCAGGGCGCGCGTCCGCCAGCGCACGAAGCCGTAGAGTCCCGCCAGCGCGGCCGCGGCATAGCCGGCCAGGGCCCCGGTCCCGAGCCACCAGGGAGCCGCGACCGAGAAGGCCAGCGGCGCCGCCTCGCCCTCGCGTCCCGCCGGGGTCCGCGCCTGCACGCGAAGCCGGAAGCTGCGGTAGGGCAGGTTCGTGAAGTCGCGGCGGATGTCCGGGGACCACGGCGTCCAGTCCCGGTCGAGGCCCTCGAGCCTGGTGCGGTACAGGGTATGGCCCCGCCCCCGGTAGTCGGCGTTGAAGGCCTGGGCGGCGAAGGTGATGTGCAGCGAGTCCTGCGCGGCGGACAGCCGGAGCGTCGAGCCGGCGGCCGGGGCGCCGCCGAGGAGCAGCTCGCCGGCGCTGGTCTCGACCCGGCGGATGGTGACCGGCAGGGGCGCGGCCGGCCGCGCCGGCCGCCAGTCGAGATCGTACGAAACGAGCGCGCCCTGGCCGGCGAGCCACAACGCGCGCGTCGCGGCCTCCTCGTGCATGCTGTCGATTTCCAGCTCCCGGAGGGGCGCGATCGACCGCGGCGAGACCGCGCCGGTCACGGCGAGCTCGACCAGCCGCCCCGGTCGCCGGCTCGGCCGGAGCCACGCGCCGGCGCGTCCGCGTGCGACCGGCGCCGCGCCGCGGACCACCTCGTCGTCCAGCACGATGGGGGAGGACGGAACGAACCGATCCGCGGCCGGATCGAAGCGGCGGATCCAGTCGCGGCTCACGGCCAGCAGCCGCGAGCCGACCGGCACGAGCTGCACGCGGTCGTTGCGCCCCGCCGTGGGGATGCCCTCGTCCGGCGTGAACAGGCGCGCCGGCGCGTCGAGGCGCGGGCCCGCGCGCAGGTCGACGCGCGCGACCTCGCCGTTACGGGTCACCGCCCACAGCCATCCGTCGCCGGTGTCGAGCAGCTCGTCCAGCCCCCGGTCCAGGGCCGTGACGCGCCCGCGGGTTTCCCAGCCCCCGCCGGCATCCGGTCCGATGAGCCACAGGCCGGCGGACGAGCCCGCGGCGATCCACCCGGGGTGGTCCGCGAGGGTTGTGATGGGCCCGATCAACTCGTTGGTCCATGGCACGCTGGTGTCGTCGGCCATGATCTCGCGCAGCCCGCGCGTCGCGGCCACCAGGCGGTTGCCGACGGCGAGCGGGCGGTTGGCCCCGACCTGGAAGCCGGCAACCGCATGGAAGCCGCCGCTCACCGGGTCGCGCCGCGAGACGCCCTCGGAGTGCGCCACGTACAGCTGGTCGTCCCAGTTCGCGAACCGGCGCGGGTTCCCGCTGAATCCCTGCGCCGGGCCGTGGAGGGCGAGCGGCGACTCGAGATCGAGCCGCACGAGGCCTTCCTGGAGCGCCACCCAAAGCCCGCCCTGGGCGTCGACCGCGAGGTCGTTCACGCGGTTGCTGGGCAACCCATGCTCCCGCGCCACGCGCTGGACGAGGACGCCCGCGCGGTCGAAAAAAAACAGGCCCGACCGTTCGGTGCCGAGCACGAGCCGGCCGTCGTGCAGAAAAGCGCCCGCGCTCGCGAGGTCGTCCGCGAACAGCGCGGCCGCCTCGGCGGCGAGGGGCTCGATGGCGCTGCCCGGACCGCGCCAGCGCGCCGGGCCGCGCATGGTGAGAAGGATCCACTCGCCCGGGTGGGCGGCCGCCGGCGCGGTCGCGAACACGCGCAGCGCGTCCCGTGCATCGGCCTCGGCCGCGTCGCTGCCGAGTGGCACCGGCTCGAGTCCGGTCGGGGTCACGCGCACGAGCTGGTCGAGTTCGGTGAAAAGCTGGCCGTCGAGCGTCCAGATCAGCCCGGAAAGGCTCGCGCCCGGCCAGAGGCCGACCGTGCCGTCGGGGCGGAACAGCATGAGGTGCCGCTGCCCGCGGGCGTACACGCCGTCGGCCGTCACCGCCGCGCGGTTGACCGTCCCGGGCTGGCGCGCCTCCGGGGGCAGCAGGTCGAGCATCGGCGCGGCGCGGAGTTCGCCCCGGTCGTCCGCCTCGAGCCGCGCGATGTCGTCATGCCCGAACACCCACACGCGGCCGGCGGGATCGGCGGCGAGGGCGCGGGCCGCGCCCTCGCGCGGAAGCGGGATCAGGCGCCAGCGTTCGCCGTCGAACTCGAGCAGGCCGTCGTTGTTCGCGACGTAGACCAAGCCCGAGGGCGCCACCAGGACCCGGGTGTTGAGGAGCGACGCGCCGTAATCCTCGGCCTTCCACACCCGCATAAGCGGCGTGCCCGTGAAGCGGGGATTGGCCACGGCGGCGGCGCCGGCCAGCGGCGCGAGCGTCAGCAGGAGCGCGGCCAGCCGGCGGGCGAAGGCGTGGGGGCCCTGCTTTCGTCGCCACATCAGTCTCTTTTTGGTGACAAGCCGGCGCCTGCCAAGCCCGGGCGTCCGGGGAGTTTCACCCAGGGCCGTGCACGGCCGACGCAGCTCGGGCTGGTGGCGGCACCCGCGTCGTCGACCGAGAAGGAGCGCCCCCGCGGTGTTTCGGCCGGAGCCCCGGTCAGGCGGTACGGAACGTGAAGACCTGGCCCTTCTCGGTGCCGACGGCCAGGAGGCTGTCGTCGGCCCGCCAGGCGAAGCGCGTGGCGGCGGCCGGCATCGTGACCTCCGCGAACATCGGGTTCTTGCGTGTCGGATCCCACAGCGTGAACACGCCCGACTGGTCCCCCGTCGCCAGCATGCCGTGGGCCTGCTGGTAGGCGACGGCGCAGACCCGCGCGTTGTGCGGCAGCGGCGTCGGTTCGCGTCCTTCCGGGCCTGGGCCCGAGCAGTCCCAGACACACGCGTCGCGGCCGCCGCCGGTGGCGAGCCAGCGGGAGTCGCGGCTGAACGACAGCTCCTTCAGGCGCGTTTCGTAGCCGCTCATGTGCAGTTCCAGGTCCTCGGCCGGCGCCCAGAGGTGCACCGCGTTGTCGTGGCAGCCCGCGACGAGCCAGCGGCGGTCGGGGGACCACGTGAGCGCATAGATCGCGTTGCCGTAGGCGTACTCCTTCAGGGGCGCGAATGTGGCGGCGTCGAAAACCCGGACCAGGCCGAAGCACGCGGCGGCGACCGCTGCCGGCGGGCGCTGGGCGGATCCCGGCGGGACGGAGGCAGGGAGCACCGCAAGGGCGGAGATGGTCTTGGGAAATTCGGAGAACGCGTGGGCGACGGTCCCGTCGGGACGGAGGGCGACGAGCTTCCGGCCGGCCGCGGCGAACAGTCGCGGGGGGGAGCCCGCGCACGCGAGGTGCTCCACCCAGTCATTGCCGAGCTTGGCCTCGGCGGCGGGGCGTCCGGCCGCGGCGTCCCACCACCGCACGCACCCGTCCTGCCCGCCGGTCGCCAGGAGCGCGTCGCCGCACCAGGCCAGGCCGTTGGCGCCGCCCTCGTGTCCGGCCAGGGCATGGCGGACCTTGCCCGAGTCGGCGTCGAAGAGCGTGATCCCGCCGGCGGCGGAGGCGGCGGCGAGGGTGGTCCCATCGGGCGACCAGGAGAGGTCGATCACGAAATCGTCGAGGCCGGCGGCCCAGTGTTTGGCGAGGTTCATCGGGCAGGAGGAAGGCGGGAAACGGAGGGGGAGTCGGGTCGGGAAGGCGAGCCGCGACCGTAGGCAAAATTGCCGGGCGCCGCAAAGCGGCTTTCAGCGCGGGCTTGCGCGCCCGGTTCCGCGGCGCTGACTGCCTTCATGCCGGAGCTGCCGGACATCACGGTTTACCTGGAGGCCCTGGAGGCGCGGGTCCTCGGGCAGGTGCTGGAGAAGCTGCGGGTGCTCGACGTGTTCGTCCTGCGCACGGCCCTGCCGCCGGTGGACTCGCTGGTCGGCCGGCGGGTGACGGCGCTGCGGCGGCTGGGCAAGCGGATCGCGTTCGGCTTCGACGACGGCAAGTGGCTGGTGCTGCACCTGATGGTTGCGGGACGGCTGCGGTGGACGGACGCGGCGGCGCCGGCGGTGCGGCGGCCGACCCGGCGGCCGCGCCGGTCCGTCGTGCCCGATGCGCTGCTGGAGCTCGGCTTCCCGACCGGGACGCTGTCGCTGACCGAGGCGGGCACGAAGCGGCGGGCCTCCCTCCACGTGGTGGCGGACGAGGCGGGGCTGCGGGCGCACGAGCGGAGCGGGATCGACGTGGCTGCGGCGACCGCGGCGGAGTTCGCGGGCGCGCTCACGCGGGAGAATCACACCTTGAAGCGGGCGCTGACCGATCCGCGCCTGTTCAGCGGCATCGGCAACGCGTATTCCGACGAGATCCTCCACGCGGCGCGCCTGTCGCCCGTGACGCTCACGTCCCGCCTGACGACGGAGGAGATGGCGCGGCTGCAGGCGGCGGCCCGGCAGGTGTTGCGCGCGTGGACGGACCGCCTGCGCGCGGAGGCCGGCGGCGGGTTCCCGGAAGGCGTGACGGCCTTCCGGCCGCAGATGGCGGTGCACGGGAAGTTCGGGCAGCCGTGCCCCGTATGCGGGACGAAGGTGCAGCGCATCCGCTATGCCGAAAACGAGGTGAACTATTGCCCGAGGTGCCAGACCGGCGGGAAGGTCCTGGCCGACCGATCGCTGTCCCGGCTGCTCAACAGCGACTGGCCGAAGACGATCGAAGAACTCGAGGCGCGCGAGGCGGCGAGGCTCTGAGCGGCCAGCGCCCGTGACGGCCGTCACCTGGGCTGGCCGCTCCCTGGCCCGGACACAGGTGCCAGATCGGCTGGAAAGGTGCTGGCCGACCGTTCGCCGAACAGCAACTGGCCGAAGATGATAGCGGACTTCAGCCGCGCGAGGCGGCGAGGCTCCGGGCGGCCAGCGCCCGTGACGGCCGTCGCTCGCGTTGGCCGCGGGGACAAGGCGTCACATCGCCTTGCGCACGAATGCGACCAGCGGATCGCCCGGACCCAGGGTGATTTCCTCCGTGCCCTGGGTGTCCTGCGCAATCTGCTCCATCACGGCCGCGGCCAGGATCGGCAGGCAGGCGCGGAGGTCCTCCGCCTCGTCCTGGATGCTCGCCTGCACGCGCCAGGCGACCGCCAGGCGGCGTTCGTCGCCGTTCTCGTCGCGGATGTGCGCGACGATCGTGAGGTACTTGTCGTGGTGCGCCACCGGATAGACCACCGCGCGGTAGCCGATGATTTCCGGGATTTCGCTGGCCGACTGGGCGTAAACCGGCATCACGACCGTCTCCTGCTTGAGCCCGGTCGGCACCATGCCGAAGTCGATCTCGATCACGAGGTCCGGCGGGATGTTGCCCGGCGCCTCGTACAGCCCGCGGCCGCCGAGCGCCGCGCGCACGAGCCGGGCCACCTCGCGGTAGCGCAGGCTGTCCTCCTGGCCGGGCTTGGCCCGGATGACATACGAGACGGCGGAGGCGGCGGCGGCGGAGCGAGCGACGGCGTCGACCTTGACGAGTCGCGAAGACGGAGCGGACGGCGCCGCGGCGCATCCGGCCAGCAACAAGGCGAGCGACGCGTTGAGCGCACAGGGCAGGGGGAGGAGTTTCATGGACTCGCCGCTCGCGCGTCAGTCCGGATCAGGGGGTGTGGCCCGGAATGGGCTGGTCCGGTTGGCAGACGATGGGCGTCACACGCGATGTGATACCCGAGGCCGCTCGCGCCCGAAATGGGGACAAGACAGGCAAGCGCACGGTGCAAGGGGAGGCGACCACCTCCCCCATACGGGTTGCGGACCTCCCGGCGAAGGTCTGCGGCCGGCCCGGCCGCCACCGAGGTGTTCACCCACCGACCGCGCCGCGCGCGCGGAATTCCGCGGGGCGGTTACCGCCGCAACCGCGTGGTCCGGCGACGGCATCCGGCGAGCCCCAACGCCCCGACGCCGGCCAGCAGCGCGTAGGTCGACGGCTCCGGCACCGCGGTCGCCGTGAGGGCAAGCGTGGAGCCGACGAACCCGAGCGAATAGGCGTACCCGCCGACGACGTCGCCGAACGAGAAGTCCGCGAGGTCGAACCCGCTCGTCGTCGCCCCGGCGAAATCAAAGAGCACGTAGGTCGCGGGAGCGAAGTCGCCGCTGTCGAACACGTTGAGCGTGATTCCGCCGCTGCCGGCCGGCCCGGCGAGGACGCCGCCGGTGACGCGGATCAGGTCGCTGGCCGAGCCGAGCTCGAAGTCCAGCACGGCGCCGCTGGCCAGCGTCAGGCCGTCCGTGAAGGTCATGGTGCCGGGCGACTGGCCGGGCGCGAGATGCGCTCCGGCTCCGATCGTGAACGCGCCGGCGAGCGTGCCCGCGCCCGCCAGCGTCTGGCCCTCCGCGAACGTGAGACCGGCGCCCGCCACGGCCAGCGTGGCGCCGTCCAGGACCGAGACGTGCTGAACCGGCCCGAGGCTGCCGGACGAGCTGACGGCGAGCGTGCCGGCTTCCACGCTGACCATGCCGAAGCTGTTGCTGCCGGAGAGCGTGAGCGTGCCCGCGCCGCGCTTTCCCAGGAAGCTGTCCGCGGCGCCGAAGCCGGTCGCGAACGTCACGTTCTGACCATTCGTGTCCAGGCTGTAGGCTTGGCTCGGGGCCGAGCTGATCCGGCTGGAATAGTCCTGGACGTTCGCGGCCGTGAACCGGAGCGCGCCGCCGTTGAAGCTGATGGATCCCGCGGTGCCCAAGGCCCCGGCCGATCCGAGCTCGAGGGTGCCGCCGTTGATCGCCGTCCCTCCGGTGTAGGAATTGTTCCCGGTCAGCGTGAGCGTGCTGTAGCCGTTCGTCGTGACCGTCCCGGTGCCGCTGATCGCGCCGGCGTGCGTCACATCCTCGCCTCGGAAGAAGACCAGGGCCGCATTGTTGACGATGGAGCCCGCGAGCGAGCCGCTGGTTGTCGTGGCGAAGACGTCCGCGTAGTCGCCGATCTGCACGGTGCCCGCCGAGATGGTGAACGTGCCCGTATGGGTGTTCTCGCCGGACAAGGCGAGGGTGCCGTCACCCAGCTTGTTGATCGCGCCGGCGCCGCTGATGACGCCGGCGTAGCTCACGTTGCTCGCGCGGTTGATCGCGAGGGTGGCGCCGTCGGCCACGCTGATGTTGCCCGATCCGGCCCAGCCCGAGCTGCCGCCATCGCCGAGCTCCAGCGTGCCGGCCGCGACCGTCGTTCCTCCGCCATAAGTGTTGTTGCCGGTCAGGGTCAGGGTGCCGGCGCCCGATTTCGTGAACCCGCCCGCGCCGCTGATCAAGGCGGAGACAGTGAGGTCGTCGCTGCGGCTGATGGCGAGCGTGGCGCCGGATCCGACGGTGATGCTGTTCGAGGCGAGCCTGCCGGCGGTGCCGCCGGTTCCGAGCTGGAGCGTGCCGCCGGAGATCGTCGTGACGCCGGTGAAGGTGTGGTCCGCGGTCAGCGTGAGGGTGCCGGCGCCCAGTTTCTGCAGCGCGCCGCTGCCGCTGATGAGGCCGTGGTAGGAGAGCGCGTCGCTGCGGTTGAAGGCGAGGGTGCCGCTCGCGGCGACATTGCCTGTCAGCGAGCCCGTCGTGCCGCCGCCGCCGATTTGCAGGGTGCCGATGGAAACCGTCGTTCCTCCGGTATGGGTCGCATCGCCCGCGAGCACCAGCGTGCCGCCGCTGTTCTTCGTCAGCGTTCCCGCGCCGGAGATCGCGCCCTCGACCACCAGCGTCCCCGTGCGGCTGAAGGCGAGGGTGGCGCCGGGGGCGACCGTGATGTCGCCGGATCCGATGTCGCCGGTCGCCCCGAACGAACCGACCTGCAGCACGCCGGCCGACACGGTGGTGCCGCCCGAGTAGGTGTTGTCGGCCGTGAGCACGACCGTGCCCGCGCCGGCCTTCGTCAGGGTGCCGGCGCCGCTGATGGCGCCGCTGTGGCTGGTGGATCCGCTGCTGCGCGTGAACGTCAGCGCGACCGGATTGACGATGCTGTTGGCGACGCTGCCGCCGTCGGAGATGTTCAGCGTGCCGGTCCCGAGGTTCAGCGTGCCGCCGCCGCTGATCGAAGTCGTGAGCGTCATCGCCGGCCCGCCCGACAGCGCGATCGTGCCGGCGTTGGTGATGAAGCTCGCGGGTGAGAACGCGCCCGAGCGGTTCACGTCCAGCGTGGCGCCGGACGCGACGGTGATGGCGCCGGCGAGCGAGCCGACCGAGCCGCCCGTGCCGAGGCGCAGCGTGCCGCCCAGCACCTGCGTCGTCCCGCTGAATGTGTTGTCCGCCTCGAGGGTCAGCATGCCGTCGCCGAGCTTGGCCAGCGAACCCGACGCACTCGTGAGCGCCGTGGACCAGGCGACGTCCTGGCCGTTCGTGTCCAGGCGGTAGAGCTGCGCGGCCGCGGTGCTGAAGCGAGCCGAGTAGTCGGACGCGTTCGCCGCGGAAAGCCGCAGGGTGCCGCCCCCGAACGAGAGGGTGCCGGTCGGGCCGAGCGCGTTGGCCGATCCGACCTCGAGCGTGCCGGCGCCCAGGGTGGTGCCGCCCGTGTACGCGTTGTCGCCGCTCAAGGTCACCGTGCCCGTGCCGGACTTGTTCACCGCGCCGGTCCCGGTGATGTCGTTGGCATGCGTGCTCATGTCCGTGCCGCTGAAGGCGAGCGTGGCGTTGTTGACGATCGCGCCGGCGATCGAACCGCCGGTACCCAGGGTCAGCGTGCCGCCGGAGACGGTGGTTCCGCCGGTGTAGGCATTGGCGCCGTTCAGGGAAAGGGATCCGGCGCCGAGCTTGATCAGCCCCCCCGTGTTGCTGGAGGCCAGGCCCGACGCGTAGGTCACGTTCGCCCCGCCGGTGTTGATGCGCATCGCGCCGGTGCTGCCGGCGATCCGGCCGGAGTAGTCCGGGATGAAGCCCGGATTGTGCTGCAAGGTGCCGCCCGTGAAGGCCAGCGCGCCGCTCGTGCCGAGGGCGTTGGCGTGCCCGAGCTGGATCGTCCCGGCGGCGAGCGACGTGCCGCCGGTGAAGCTGTTGTTTCCCGCAATGAAGACCGAACCGGAGCCCGCGACCGTCAGCGTGCCGGAACCGCTGATGGCGCTGCCGAGGGAGCTGGTGTCGGTGCGGTCGACGACGAGCGCGTCGTTGTTCACGATGCTGTTCGTGATCGAGGCGCCGTTCCCGAGGCGCAGGGTGCCGTCGACGATCCTGGTGGTGCCCGTGCCGGTGATGCTGCCGGTGAGCAGGAGCGTGCCGCCCCCCGTGAGCGTGAGCTGACCGGCGTTGGCGACCGTTCCCGCCGGCGAGTAGGCGTCGCTGCGGTTGTAGGCCAGCGCGCCGCCGGAGAAGACCTGGATCGTGCCGCCGACCGCGCCCGCCGCGCCGCCGCTGCCCAGCTGGAGCGTGCCGCCCACCACCGTCGTCAGGCCGCCAAACGTCCCGTCGGCCGCGAGCGTGAGGGTGCCGGTGCCCTGCTTGGTCAACGTGGCGCCCGAGCTCGTGAGCGCGGTCGCCAGGGTGACGTCCTGGCCGTTGGTGTCGAACCGGTAGGCCTGGCCGGCGGCGGCGCTGAAGCGCGACGAGTAGTCGGCGGTGTTCGCCGAGGTGAACCGCAGGTAGCCGCCGTTGAGGCCGATGGTGCCGGCCGGGCCGAGGGCGCCCGCGGAGCCGAGCGCGAGCACGCCGGCGTTCACGATCGTGCCGCCGGTGTACGAGTTGTCGCCCGTGAGTGTGACGAGGCCGTTGCCGGAGTTGGCGACCGAGCCGGACCCCGAAATCGCGCCCGCGTGCGTGAGGCTGCCGGTCCGGCTGAAGACGAGGGACGCCTCGTTGACGATGTCGCCCGCGACCGAGCCGCTGCTGCCGTTGTTGCCGATGGCGAGCGTGCCGGCCGCGATCGTCGTGGTGCCCGTGTAGGTGTTGTTTCCGACGAGCGTGAGCGTGCCGGCGCCGGATTTCGTCAACCCGCCGGTGTTGGTCGAGTCGATCGCCGAAACGAAGGTCGGGCTTTCGCCATTCGTATCCAGGTTGATCGAGGAGGTGCTGTTGGCGATCCGGGCCGAGTAGTCGCCGGTGTTCGCGGAGGAAAAGCGCAGCGTGCCGCCGGTGAAGGCGACGGAGCCCGCGGTGCCGAGCGCGCCGCTGCCGCCGAGCACCACGGTGCCGCCGGCCAGCGTCGTGCCGCCGCTGTAGGCGTTGGCGCCCGTCAGCGTCACCGCGTTCGTGCCGGACTTGGTCACGCTGCCGAGGCCGGTGATCGCGTTGGCGATCGTGGTGTCGTCGCTCCGGTTGATGACCAGTGATGTGCCTGACTCGATGTCGATCGCGCCCGCGACGGAACCCGTCGATCCGCCCGCGCCCAGCCGGAGGGTGCCGCCGGCCACGGTGGTCGCGCCGGTGTAGGTGCTGTCGCCGGCGAGGGTCAGGGTGCCGGAGCCGCTTTTGCGCAGGGTTCCGCCGCTGCTGGCCAGGCCCGTGGCGAACGTCACGTCGCGGCCGTTGGTATCGACATTGAACCGCTCGTTGTCCGCGGAGCTGAAGCGCGCCGAATAGTCGACGGCGTTCACGCTCGTGTACTTGAGCGTGCCCTCGACGAAGCCGATGGTGCCAAAGCTGCCGAGTGCGCCCGCATGGCCGAGCTCCAGGGTGCCGTAGTCGAGGACGATGGGTCCGGCGAGGGTGTTGCCGTAGGTCAGGACGGCCGTCCCGCCCATGATCCGCAAGGTCCCGAGTCCCCGGATCCACGCGTCAAAGGTGCCGCCGTTGTGGAGTTCGAGCGTCGCGCCGCTGTCGACCCGCATCGGACTGGAAAGGGATCCCTCGACGATCCGCAGCGTGCCGGCCTCGATCAGGGTGTGGCCGGTGGTGGTGTGGCCCGCGCCGAGGGTCAGCCGGCCGGCCCCGCGCTTGTGCACGTCGCCGGTGCCGCTGATCGTTCCGCCGAACCCGAAGTCGTCGGAACGATCGAAGATGAGCCGTCCGTTGTTGATGACATCGCCGGCGAGCGAGCCCGTGGTGCCGCCGGATCCGACGTGGAGAAAGCCCGCGCCGATCGTCGTGTCCCCGGTGTACGTGTTGTTGCCGGAGAGGATCAGCGTGCCGTCGCCCGATTTCGTGAGGCCGGCGCCACCCGCCAGCGCGCTCCCGATCGTCGCCGTGCCCTGCCACTCGACGTTGAACAGGTAGTCGGAGCCGTCGGCCACCGCGAAGCGCGACGAGGCGTCCGCGTGGGTGACCCCGGCGGCGTATTCGAGGCCGCCCCCGGCGAAGGTGAAGGTGCCGCCGGACCCGAGCGCGCCGGCGCTGCCCACGCGGATCGTGCCGCCTTCGAGGCTGGTCGCGCCGGTGAACGTGTTGGTGCCGGCGAGCGTGAGCGTGCCGCTGCCGCGCTTCGTGAAGCTGCCCGTGCCGGAGAGCGTGTGCCAGTACGTGGTCGGGGCCGACTGATCCAGGATGAGCGCCCCGGAGTTCGCGATGTCGCCGCTGACGGCGCCCGTGATGTACAATGTGCCCGCGCTGATCGTCGTGCCGTCGACCGCGTTCCCGCCGAGCACGAGCGTGCCCGCGCCGAGCTTCGTCAGCGAGCCCCCGGAACTCGAGAGACCCGAGGCGAAGGTCACGTCCCGGCCGTTGGTGTCGATGCGGAAGTCCTGGCCGGCCGCCGTGGAGATGCGGCCGGAATAGTCGACGGCGTTCGCGGACGTGAAGCGCAGCGTGCCGCCGGCGAAGGAGATCGCTCCGCCCGAGCCGAGCGCGGTGGCGCTGCCGAGGACGAGCGTGCCGTCCGCCAGGTTGGCCCCGCCCAGAAAGGTGTTGTTGCCGGTGAGCGTGAGGACGTTGCCGCCGGCCTTCGTGATCGACCCGTAGTTGGAAATGGCGCCGGCAAAGGTGAAGTCGTCCGAACGGTTGAAGATCAGCCCGCCGATGGTGCTGTTCGAGAGGCCGAAGGTGATGTCCCCGGCCACGCTGCCGGTCGTGCCGCCATTGCCCAGCTGCAGCACGCTGGTTCCCTGGATGGTCGTAGCGCCCGTGTAGGTGTGGTTGGCGGTGAGCGTGAGCAATCCCGAGCCCGAGTGCTTCAGGCTGCCGGAGCCGCTCACGAGGTTGGCGAACAGATAACTGTCGCTCCGCCGGATCTCGAGGAGGTCGTGCGCCACGATGTTGCCCGCGACCGATCCGCTCGTGGTGTTGTTGCCGAGCAGCAGACCGCCGCCGGAGGTGATCGTCGTCGTCCCCGTGTAGGTGTTGTCCTGCAGGTAAACGACCACGCCGGAGTTGCCGATCGTGACGGGGCCGTCGCCGCTGATGACGGCGTCCTGATAGCCGAGTCCGCTGGCGAACAGGGACAGCGGGTCGCCGGCCGTGGTGACGAACGGTTCGGTCTTGGTCTCAAAGGACGAATAGACCACGACGGCGCCGGCGAGCGGCGACACCAGGGCGGTCGCGCTGAGCCAGGCCAGGGCGGCGAGCGGGCGGAGGAAGGATCTCATGGTCGGTCGGGCGGTGCGGGCGGGAGGAAAAGCGTGCACCGCCAGCATCTCGCCCCCGGTGCCCGCCAACCAGTCGCCGGGGGCGAGCACCCGGGAAAAAGTGGCGGGAATCGGTGCGCATAGGGGAACTTCCCCAACGATTTTTGTCGTTCGCGCGAGCCCGCGCCGTGATCGCGCGGCCGCCCGCCGGGGTGAGGACTGCATGATGGCCCGTGCGGGCGCGGACCGCTTCAGTCGAGGCGTGCGCTCGCATCGAGGGCCCGGTTAGTCTCGGGGATGGTCCTGACGTTCGGCCTCCTCGCCGCGGCGCTCCTCGCGCTCTGGGCGCCGGCGCGCCTCGCGATCGGCGGACGCCTGCCGATGTGGATGGCGCTCGCGTGCGCCTCGCTCGCTGCGGCGCTCGCGCACGGGATCGTGCGCCCGGTCGGGCTGCTCGGGATCGCGGCGTGGTTCGCGCTGGCGGGCGCCTGGGCGCGGGCGGAGGCGGGCGGGCCCTACTTCGCGTGGCGCTGGCCGCTCTTCGCCGTGGTGGTGGCGATGGCAGCCGCGCTGATGCTCCACCGCGTCCCGGGATTCGCGAATCCGCGGGTGATCGACGCGGTGCGGTTCACGCCGGACGCTCTCCCGTTCACGCTCTATCTCAACTTCGACAAGGCGCTCATCGGACTCGCCGTGCTCGCCTGGGCGCACCCCCGGATCGCCTCAATCGGCGAGTGGCGCGTGGTGTTATCGGTCGTCCTGCGCTGGATCGGTCCGGTTATTGCCGTCGTGCTCGTGGCGGCGCTGGCGGTCGGCTACGTGCGGTGGGCGCCGAAGCTCCCGCCGGAGTCCTGGCTCTGGGCCGGCGTGAACCTCCTGTTCGTCTGCCTGGCGGAGGAGGCGCTGTTTCGCGGGGTGATCCAGGCGCGGCTCCGCCGCGCGTGGTCGCACCGGCGCGGCGGGCGCGCGGCGGCGCTCGGGATCGCGGCGCTCTTGTTCGGCGTGGCCCACGTTGCGGGCGGCTGGGCTTACGTGCTCCTCGCGACGATCGCAGGGGCCGGCTACGGCTGGGTGTACGAGCGGACGCAGCGTGTCGAGGCGAGCGTGCTCCTCCACTTCGGCCTGAACGCGACGCACTTCTTCCTGTTCACCTACCCGGCGCTGGGCGCGGCGGGTTAGACAGGCTGGTTGCGCCGGCGCCGGAGCGCCGGGCCCAGCGCGCCCACGCCGGCGGCGACCGCGTCGGTCGAGGGCTCCGGGATGGCGCTGACGCTGAGCGTGCCCGGGGAGTCCTGGGTGAGCGACAAGGGCGTCTGCGACCCGCCGGGGCGGGCCGAACAAAACGCGCCGTCGGTCGTGGACACACGCAGCGCGTCGCCGAGCCCGGCGAGGCCGGCGACGGCTTGCGGCGCCGTCCAAGCGCTCGCGCGGCCGTCGGCGCCGAAAAAGATGACGCGCTGCGTCGTGGCGAAATGCACGCCGTCCGGGGCGCTGTCCGCGAAGGCGACGGTGCGGCCGGCCGGTCTCTTTCCGCCAGCCGGTCGAGGACCGCTACGGCCTTCAGGCCGCCGCGCTCATCGGGCGTGAGCACCGCGATTTCGTCGACGTCGCCCGCCCGGACCGTCCCGTGCGGATCGACGGCGAGCGCGCGGGCGAGACCGCCGCCGGGCATCCCGATCAGCCGCCAGGAGACGCCGTCGAATTCGAGGACGCCGTGGGTGTTGGCCGCGTAGAGCAGGCCCGTGCCCGGATGCCGCAGCACGTCGTGGTTGACCGGCGCCGCCCCATAGGGTGGCTCGCGGCCGGTTCGGCGGACCAGGCGACGCCCTGCGCGATCAGCCCGAAGGCGCAGAATAAATCAGCGACGATGGGCGGGGGCGTATGATCGCGCAGGAGAGGAAAACGAAGCGGGAGCGCGAGCTAGAAACCCGAAGCGTGGCGCGGCGCGACCACGCGGAGGGAGGCGCGGAAGACGCGTCGGGACGGCGCGTGCCACCCGAAAACGCGGTGGCGCGGGCGACGGAAACGGCGCGCGCCACCTGTCCGAGGCGACCCGGACGCTACGCCAGGCAGGCCTTGAAGCCCTCGGTGAGGGCGGCGCGGTCGAGGTTCTTCCCGATGAAGACGAGCGTGTTCGTCCGGTTCTCATCGGTCCGCCACTCGCGGTCGAACTTCGCGTCGAACAGCATGTGGACGCCCTGGAACACGAGGCGCTTCTTCGTCCCCTTCACACAGAGGACGCCCTTCATGCGGTAAATGTCGCCGCCCTTCGTCTGGAGCAGCTGCGAGATCCAGTCGTTGAGCTTCTTGCCGTCGAGGTCGCCGGGGGCGCTGATGCCGACGGACGACACCTCCTCGTCGTGGGAATGCTCGTGGCGGAACGTGCGGTCCCAGGAGTATTTCGTGAATTTCCCGTCCGGCAGGTAGAGATGGGTGGGCACGTCGTGGCCGGCGAACACGAGGTAGCGGCCGGCCGCGGGGATCGGCACCTTGAACCGGCCGTGCTCGTTGGCGAGCTTGAGCCGGTTGAGCTTCGCGCCCACTTCGAGCGCCTCGCCGGGCTGCTTAACGTGCTCCCAGTCGGAGTAGGTCTGGACCGTGGCCGTGATGGCCGGCGCCAGCGCCTTCTCCTCGAACGAGGGCACTGGCAGGACGACCACGTCCAGCGAGTTGTGGTCATGCCCGCAGTCGGGTCCGCACTCGTGGTCGTGTTCGTGATGGTGGTGGCCATGGCCGTCCGCCTCCTGCGGGTCGTGGCCGAACTCGAGCTCGTGCGTCCCCGCGGGCAGCTCGTAGCCTCCGGCCCATTCGAAAGGGTACTCCATCTCGAGGAACTGCGGGTCGACCTCGACCGCGCGCTCGAGGTTGAATCCCCCGAGCCCGAGGACGCGTTCGATCGGCAGCTCGGCCATCCGCGTGCGGTGCACCTTCGCGACCGCGTTGATGCCTTTGAGCCGCTTCTCGAGCGCGTCGAGCTCGGCGGGTGGGACGAGGTCGGACTTGTTCAGCAGGATGACGTCCGCGAACGCGACCTGCTTCTTCGCCTCGGGGGAGTCGTCGAGGTGCAGGAGGATGTGCTTCGCGTCCACGACCGTCACGATGCCGTCGAGCACGAACTGCTCCTTCATCTCCGGGTCGGTGAAGAACGTCTGCGCGACCGGCGCCGGGTTGGCCAGGCCGGTGGTCTCGATGAGGATCGCGTCGAGCCGGTCCTTCCGCTTCATGAGCCGGGCCAGGATGCGCAGGAGGTCGCCGCGCACGGTGCAGCAGATGCACCCGTTGTTCATCTCGAAGATCTCCTCGTCGCTTCGGATGACGAGCTGGTTGTCCACCCCGACCTCCCCGTACTCGTTCTCGATCACCGCGATCTTGCGGCCGTGCTGCTCGGTGAGGATCCGGTTGAGGAGCGTGGTCTTCCCGGCGCCGAGGAAGCCGGTGAGGACGGTGACGGGAATGGGCGTGGCAGCCATGGAAGGATCAGGAGAAGTGAGGCAGGAACAGGGGGCAGGCGTTCGCGAATCTCAAATTTGAAATCGGGACCGCGGATCTTAAATCCCCGGCCGGCGGCGGCCATCCGGGGGTCAGAGATCGCCGCCCAGCGGCCGCAGCGTCACCTCGTCGACCACGGCGCGGCGGTCGAGCCGCCAGATCTCGAGGATGGCGCGGGCGATGTCTTCGGCCGCCATCATGCGCTCGGGGCCGAACCCGGAGCCCTCCCACGAAGGCGTCCAGGTCGCGCCGGGGTGGACCGAGCAGACGCGGACGCCGGTGCCTTTGGTCTCGGCCCGGAGGACCTGGGCCAGCCCGGTCAGCCCGAACTTGGCGGCGCAGTACGCCGCGCCGTTGGGGTACGCCTGCTTGCCGGCGATCGAGCTGAGGAAGAACACGTCGCCCTCGCCGCGGCGGAGCATCGCCGGGAGGAATGCGCGGGTGACCAGGAACGCGCTGCGGAGGTTGGCGGCGAGCAGGCGGTCGAACATCGCCGCCGAGGTCCGCGCGAAGGTCGCGCCCTCGAACGCGCCGGCGTTGTTGACCAGGACGTCGACCCGCCGGAAGCGGCGCACGACGGCCCGCGCCATCGCGGCCACGGGGGCGTCCCGGCTCACGTCGCAGCGGAAGATCTCGGCCCGGGCGCCCGCCGCGGCGCAGGCCTCCGCCGTGGCCCGGAGATTGCGGACGTTGCGGGCGACGAGCGCGAGCCGCACGCCCGGCACGGCGCGGGCGAAGCCGGTGGCGATGGCCGCGCCGATGCCCTGGGAGGCGCCGGTGATCAGGACGACGGGAGCGGGCATGGCGACCGCAGCCTTCCCCGTTCCGCGGGCCGCCTCCAGTCAAAAGTCCGGGACCATCTGCGGCCCGTGGATGGAACGCCCTCAAGTGGCGCGCTTCCGTGCCGAAACGGGGGTTGATGACAACCCTTCCGACCTTTTGTCGGGGCGTGCTGCTGCTCGCCCTGCTGCCCGCGGCTACCCGGGCCGAAACCCTCGAGGCGCGCGTGCACGCCCTGGAGACCCAGCTGGCGGCCCTCGCGGCGGAAAACAAGGCGCTGCGCGAGACGAAGGCGGATCGCGCGACGCCCGTCGCGGTCACCGCCGCCGGGCGCGAGACCAAGCTCGCCATCGGCGGCTTCGCGCAGGTGCATGGCGAGGCGGGTCGGGCTCCCGACAGCCGATTCGCGGGCCTCAGCGACCGCTTCCTCCTCCGCCGCATGCGATTGGGCGTGAAGGGTGCGTTCGGCCGGGAGTTCGGCTTCAAGGTGGAGGCCGACCTCGGGGCCAACACGGTGGGCGCCTCGTCCGGCTACCGCGCGCAGCTCACCGACGCCTACGCCGAATGGACGGCCTATCCGTACGCGCAGGTGCGCGTCGGGCAGTTCAAGACCCCGTTTGGCGCGGAGCAGCTCATGTCCGACACCGCCAACCCCTTCGTCGAGCGCTCGCTGCCCAACGACCGGCTGACCATCGGCCGCCAGATCGGCGTCGGCGTCTCGGGCGCCACGAAGGGCAAGCTCCTCGATTACTCGGCCGGGCTTTTTAACGGCAGCGGCGTCAACACCTCGGCCAACGACAACGAGCAGTTCCTCGTGGCGGCGCGCGTCGGGGTGCGGGTCTGGGACGGCAAATTCGCCGGCCGGGCCGGCAGCTGGAGCGCCGGGGCCAACGCCTTCACCGACCGCGCAACCGGCACGTTCACCGGCCGCCGCGAGGGACTGGGTTTCGACACCCAGGTCCAGCTTGCGCCCTTCGCGCTGCGGGCCGAGTGGCTCGCGGGCGCGCAGGATCCGCGCGTCGGCGGGGACGTCGATTCCGACGGCTGGAGCGTCGCGGCGCTGTGGTCCCTCGCCGACGCCTGGCAGCTGGCCGCGCGGTTTGAGACCTACGACCCGAACACGGCGACGGCGGCCAACGAGACCGACACGCTCACGCTTGGCCTGAACTGGTTCATCCGCGGCCCCGACGTGGCGGTTTCCGTCAACTACCTGGCGGGCGACGCCGATCTCGGCGGCGGGGATGACCGGCTCCTCGCCCGGCTCCAGCTGATCTTCTGACCCGCCCGCCCTCCTCCCCATGACACGATTCTCCCGCATCCTCCTGATCCTCCTCGCCACCGCCCGGGGCCTTGCCGCCGCGGACGTTGCGGTGCCCGCGCGCGTGCCCGAGCTGGCCCGCACCGAGCTGGCCGCCCTGGCCGCCGACCCCGTGGTGGTCGCCGCGGTCGAGGCGCAGAACGCCCGCGGCGCGTCGCTCCCCGACGTGCAGGCGGCGGACAAGCGCTGGATGGAGACCGCCGGAACGGCGGACTTCATGAAGGCATGCATCGAGTCGCCGGCGGGGCAGCAGCTGCGCGCCTGGCGCAAGTCGCGGGCTTATGTCGCCGAGATCATCCTGATGGACCGCCAGGGCGCCAACGTGGCGATCACGGAGAAGACCTCCGACTACTGGCAGGGGGACGAGAAGAAGTTCTCCGAGTCGTTCAAGGACGGCGGCGTGGTCTTCGTGGACAAGGTCCGCTTCGACGACAGCACGCAGACCTATTCCGTGCAGGTGTCGGTCCCGGTCCGCGGACCGGACGGGCAGCCGATCGGCGTCATCTGCATCGGCCTCGACATCGAAAAGCTATGACCCCCGCCGCATCCCGCTGGTCGGTCAGCGCCCGGATCGTCGCCGGCTTTTCCGCGCTGGTCGCCCTGATCGCGATCACGGGGTTCGTCGGATATCGCGCGTCCGAGCACATTTACGCGGACCTCGCCCGGGTGAACGAGCGCACGCTCCCCGCGGTGCAGCTGCTGCTCGAGGCGGACCGCGACCTCCACCAGGCGCTCGTGGCGGAGCGGTCGATGATCTTCGCCAACCCGGACTCGGCGCAATTCAAGGAGCTGCTCGGCGAGCATGCCGAGAACCTGGCGCAGGCGGAGGCCCGGTGGCAGAAATTCAAGGCAACGCACCAGCTCGGCGGCGCGCGGGACCTCGAGGCGGACTTCGAGGCCAAGTTCGCGGCCTGGGCGGCGACCACCCGCCGGATCCGCGACGCGCGCCAGGCGAACTCGCCGGAGGGGCGCCGCGAGGCGATCGATCTCACGAACACGACGGCCCGGACGCAGTTCAACGCCGCCCGCGAATGCCTCAACCAGCTGACGGAACGGCTGGCCGCCGCGGCGCTGGCGAACCAGACGGCGGCGGCCGCGACGCACCGCGGCGCCACCTGGGCGAGCGCCGGCGTGACCGCGGCCGGGCTCGCGCTCGGCGCGCTGCTGGCCTGGCTGCTGGGTTTCCGGCTGGCGCGGACGTTGCGCGGCCTCGCGCAGGCGCTGGCGGCCAACGCCGGCGAGACCGCCGCCGCGGCGGGTCAGATCAGCGGCGCGAGCCAGCAGCTGGCGCAGGGCGCGAGCACGCAGGCCGCGTCGTTGGAGGAGGTCGGGGCCTCGCTCGAGGAGGTTTCCGGGATGGTGCGGCGCAACGCCGAGCATTCCGGGCGCGCCCGCGAGCTGGCGGAGCGTACGCGGCAGGCCGCGGACCACGGCGGGGAGGAGATGCGGCGGATGGCCGGCGCGGTGAAGGACATCGCCGAGGCCAGCGCGAGCATCGGCGCCATCCTCAAGACGATCGATGAGATCGCCTTCCAGACCAACCTGCTGGCGCTCAACGCGGCCGTCGAGGCCGCGCGCGCCGGCGAGGCGGGCGCCGGGTTCAGCGTCGTGGCGGAGGAAGTCCGCGCGCTCGCGCACCGCAGCGCGGCGGCGGCCAAGGAGACCGCGGCCAAGATCGAGAATTCCCTCGCGAAGAGCCGGCACGGGGAGGAGCTGAGCGCCCGGGTTGCCGCGGCGCTCGAGGACATCAACGCCCGGGCCCGGGAAGTGGACCAGGTCGTCCGCGAGATCGCCGACGCCTCGCGCCAGCAGGCCGACGGGGTGGCGCAGATCAGCGGCGCGATCGGACGCGTGGACAAGATCACGCAGGCGACCGCGGCCACCGCGGAGGAGTCGGCCGGCGCGGCCGAGGAGCTCACGGGCCAGGCCCGGGCTCTCGATGCGGCCATCGGCGAGCTGAACCGGCTGGTCGGGGCCGCGGCGCCCCCGGCGGGCCCCCGCACGGAACCCATCCATTCGCTTCCGCCGTCGCCGCTCCGCCGCCCGGCCCCGCCACCGAAGCGGGAGCTGGTCGAGTCGGGTGTTTAGCTCCTGCTCGGCCCGCCGGCGGCCGGAGTGTTTCCCGCGGATCCCGCGGATGAACGCGGATACACCGGAACCGGTCGGCAGATCGGCGCCGCGGCCGGACCTCAGCAGAGCAGCGAGCCGAAGTCCATGAAGTCGGCGGAGAAGCCGCCCTTCACGCCCTTGCAGATCACGCTCACGGCGTCGTGCGAGTGCAGCGACTCGAGATGGGAGCACGCGATGCGGAAGTCGGCGATGCGGGCGTCGCGGTCGAACTCCTGGTAGAGCAGGCGCGCGGCGTCCTCGACGAACTTGAGGTAGGCGCCGTTGAGCTCGGCGAACGCCTGCTCGTCCTCGCGCTTCACCATCACCTGCGTCTCGGTCTGGAGCGCGGCGAGGCAGAGCGCGTGCACGTCCTCGATCCAGATCTTCTTCCCGGCCGCCTCCTCGAGCGTGATGCGCGCCTTGCTGCGCTGCGAGTGCGGCACGGTGTAGGCGCCGCGGACGTCGCGGGCGTGCTCCGAGAGCTCGGCGGAGCAGGGGCAGGCGGACGAGTAGACGAAGTCGAAGTGGATGAACCGGCGGTAGCGCCCGTCGTGCGTCATCACTCCCTCGAACGCCGTGTCGTAGAACTGCCAGCCCTCGAGCCCGCTGCGGAGGCTGGGCCGGAGCATCGGGTAGGAGAACGAGATCTTCAGGCGCGCGTCCTTGCTCTCCACGTTGCGGAGGTAGCTCCGGAGGATCTTGCCCATCCATTCGCCGGTGGTGACGCCGTCCTTGTGCTCGTAGAACGAGCGCATGATGCGGCTCATGTTGATGCCCTTGAGGTCGGCCTCGAGCGAGACGGTGCCGGTGATGCTGGTCTCGAGCGTGAGGATCTTCCCGCCCTTGGTGCGGTAGCGCAGCGGCAGCTTGAAGTTGTGGATGCCGACCTGCTGGATGGGCACGTGGGCCCCCTGGATCGCCTCGTGCGCGACCTCCATCATGTCGGGCAGCGACGCGCGGTAGGCGGCGGAGGCCCGGAATTTGCGGTCGTAGGCGCGCTTGATCTTCGGCGGCTGGCCGCAGTTCGAACGGTGCAGGTACATCGGTTTCATGGCAGGGGCGCCCTGTGGGCGGGAAAGGCGGGTTGGCGGTGAGGGTTCCGGCCCCGGCGGGGCGGTCGGGTGCGGCGGCGGGGCGTTTTTGGTTGGGCGGGGGCGGGTGACGGAACCGCCCCGGCATCAGGGGCCGAAGAACTCGGCGAAGTTCCGCGGCGTTTCGTAGAGCCGCACGCAGTGCAGCCGCGCCGCGGCCGGCAGCAGCGGCGCGATCTCGCGCCAGAAGGCGATGACCAGGTTTTCGGTGGAAGGGATGACGCCGCGGAGGAAGTCGACCTCGTCGTTGAGGTTGCGGTGGTCGCATTTGTCCACGACGGCGCGGTGCAGCACGCGCTTCAGCTCGGCCAGGTCCATGATGTAGCCCGTCACGGGGTCGGGCTCGCCGCGGATCGTGACCTCCAGCACGTAGTTGTGCCCGTGCCAGTGCGGGTTCGTGCACAGCCCGTACTGCTGCTGGTTCCAGGCGAGGCTTTTCGCGGGGTTGTGCAGCCGGTGGGCCGCGTTGAAATGCACCTGGCGGGTGATGAACACGGTGCCGCTCATCGGCTTGACGGCGGGAGCCGCCGGCTTGCGGGAAACCCGGCGGCCGGCCTCCCCGGACGCGGCTGGCGCCGCGCCGCGCCGGGAACGGCGGACGGGCGGGCGGGGGGCGGGCGAGGCGGACATCGGGGGTCTGAGCGAAGCCAGAAACCCCTGAGGGTCAACAGCGCAGCCCCGGTCGCCGCCCGGAAAAACCTTGCCCGGCAGTTGCCCCCTGCAATTTTCCGCGACGCCTGCATGAGCCTGCCGCCGTTCCCCGCCACCGGTTTGCCCGTGAAATTCGGCGCCGACGAGAACCGCGTCGGCCACGATGGCGGCCTGCCCCAGCTGCAGGTCGCCCTGCCGGTGCTGGCCGGGGCGGAGGGGGATCCCCTGCTCGACGGCGTCGAGCGCACCGAGGCCGCCGGGGCGTGGACGCTGTTGCGGCGGGATGACCGGCTCGCCGGCTTCGCGGTCGCGCCCGCCGGGCAGCCGCTGGAAGCGGCGGCGGCGGGACTGTACGCGCAGCTCTTCGCGGCGACGCGCGGCTGGCATCTCGGCCGGATCTGGAACTACGTGCCGGAGATCAACCGCGACACCGCGGGGCTCGAGAACTATCGGCATTTTTGCCGGGGGCGTTCCCTGGCCTTCGAGCGCGAGTTCGGCGCCGGGTTTGCCCGCAGCTTGCCGGCGGCGTCGGCTGTCGGGACCGGGCCGGGCCGTCTGGCGGTGGCCTTTCTGGCGGTTCCCGGGCCGGTGGGCCACCACGAGAACCCGCGCCAGGTTCCGGCGTTCGAATACCCGCGCCAGTACGGGCCCCGGCCGCCGGCGTTCGCCCGCGCGACCGTGATCGAGGAGGACGGCGCGCGCACGGTGTTCGTCTCCGGCACGGCCGCCATCCGCGGGCACGCGACCGTCGCGCCGGGCGACCTGTCCGCGCAGCTCGCCTGCACCCTCGAGAACCTCGCCGCCATCGCCGCGGCCGCCGGCGCCGGGGCCGGCACGGGGGCCGGGTGGGCGCGCTCGTTCCGCGTTTTCCTGCGCCGCTCGGCGGATTACCCGGCCGTGGCGCGGGCCCTCGGCCGCGAACTGCTCACGCCCGACGACAAGGTGCAGTACCTGCGCGCCGACATCTGTCGCGGCGCGCTTCTGGTCGAGATCGAGGCGCAGCTCACCCGCCGGGCCTGACGCGTCGTTTTCCTGAGGCCAAAGTCTGTCCCGGCCGGGACACCAATTTGGTCGGACAGGGCTTAGGTGACGGTTATCGGACGCATCTTCAATGGATCCGTGCCCTCGGCGTTCTCCCGTAGAATTCGCCCGTGGCCGCAAGACCGGCCGGCGTCAGTCGCCGATAGGGGGTCGAGATCGAGGCGCAGCTCACCCGCCGGGCCGGGGACTAGCGGAAAACCGCCGCGCGGATCGCGGCGACATCCGGCTTGCCGCGGTCGTTGACCGGCAGCCCCGCGGGCCAGGCGGCCCACCGGCGGGGAACCTTCCACGCGGCGAGGCTCGCGCCGAGCCGGCTCCGAAGCTCCGCCACCGGCCGGTCCGATGCGACGCCGGCCCCGAGGACGGGCTCCGGGCCGTCCTGCGCGCCAATCCACGCGTCCCGGACGCCGGGCAGCCGCCGGAGCGCGGCCGCGACCTCGCCGAGGTTCACGCGGCGGCCCGCAATCTTGACCATCGCGCCCCGGCGGCCGAGCAGGTTGACCGCGCCCCCGCGGCCGAGCGTGACGCGATCTGGCACGATCCAGCAGCCGAGCCCGCCGCGCCGCGGCCGGCGGAACGTCGTGACCGCGGCGCTGCAGACCCGCAGTCGCTGGGCGGACAGCGCGTGCAGCTTCACGCCGCGCAGGGCCCGCCCGACGCCTCCCGCGAGCGTGGCTGCGCCGGTCCGGTCGAACGCGATGCCGCCCGTCTCGCTCGACCCGTAGAAACCATGGAGGCGACGCCCGAACCGGTCCGCGAACGCGCGGGCCACCTCCGGCGGCAGCGGAGCACCCGCCGAGATGCCGAGGCGCAGGCTGCGCAGCGCCGCGGCGTCGAGCGATGACTCCGCCAGTCCGCGCCAGACGGCGGGCACGCCGGGGAAGACCGTGGGCGCGCACCGGGCGAAGTCCGCCGCGATGGCGTGCGGCAGCGGACTCGTTCCCAGGGCCACCGGGATGCCGAAGGCGACCAGGGGGATCGCGAGGTTGCCGAGCCCGTAGGAATGACCGAGCGGGATGAGGCCGTAGTTCAGATCGGCGCGTGTGATGCCCATTGTCCGGGTGACCTGACGCGCGTCGGCCAGCATTTGTGCGGCGGTGAACACGAGCGGGCGCGGCCGTCCGGTCGAGCCGGAGGTGAGCTTGACCAGGGCCACGCCGGGGTCGCCGAAGCGGCGGGGGCGCGCCAGCGCGACGAGCCGCCCGCCGTCCCACCAAGCGCCCGCGCGCACCTCCTCCGCCGCGGCGCGCTGCGCCCCGGCCGGCTCGGATGGGTCGAGCGGCACCGCAATCGCGCCGGCGGACAGGACGCCGAGGAACACCTCGAACCACGCCGCCCCGTTCGGAAGCGCGAACACGACGGCGCGTCCCCGCAGATCGACGCCGGCCGCGTGCGCCGCCTGCCAGCGCGCGGCGCGCTCCGCCAGGTCGGCGAAGCGGAGCGTCGTTCCATCCGGGTCCAGCAGGGCCCGGCGGCCCCCGTCGCGGCGGACCGTGCGCGTCCAGGCGGCGAGGAGCGGGTTCATGGCGTGCGGCGGAGCGGGCTGAGGTGCTCGAGCTCGATCATCGCGAGGGCGAGGAGCACCATGCCGAGGACGGTGACGCCGAGGGCGCGCACGACGGGAATGCCGCTGGCGGTCAGGGCCGCGAACGAGGCGGCGGTCGTGAGGGCCGACAGGCGCACCGAGACGGGCGGCCCCTCGCCGCGGAGCGCCGACGTGGCGGTGAAGATCGAGTAGTTGTGGGTGAGGCAGACGCCGAGGAAGGCGCCGAAGAGGTGGAAAAGGTTCAGCGGCTGGCCGAGCCAGCCGAGCAGCCCGAACACGCCCGCGCAGGCGGCGCAGGGGATCGCGAACACGCGCGCGCCGTCGCGCAGGCCGTACATCGCGAACACCCCGAGGCCGACCAGCCCGAGCCCCGCCAGGCTGAGCCGCAACGCGGAGCGGCGATAGGCGGCGAAGACGCGGTTGAGGGATTCCAGCTGGTTCACGCTGACCACGCCCTCCGGCAGCGCGGCCGGCGCGGTTCCGGCCGGGACCGCGGCCACGAACCAGCTCTGGGGCCGGCCGCGATGCGCGAGCAGCGAGGCGGGGCCGGGGAGCTCGTCGAGGAGCGCCCCCACCGCGCGGTCGTAGTCCGCCGGCGCCTGCGCGAAGCGGTCCCAGGCCTGGAAGAAACCGGCGAAGGCGGCGGGGGCGAAGTCGCGGCGGGCGAGCGCCGCGCGCAAGGCGTCGGGGAACCCGGGGTGTTCGCGCGCGAAGCGAAGCGCCGCCCCGTGCTCGGCGCTGGTCGGGACGAAGCGGGAAAGGCTCGCGACCGGGCCGGGCGCGAGCCGCTCGAAGGCCGCCAGCCGCTCGCGGGCCTCGGCCAGGCTGGAGCCGAACGCGAGGTGGGGCACGCGCGCGCCCCCGGCCTGGGCGAGCGAGCGGATCGCGGCGTCCTCGGCCTTGAGCTGCGGGGCGGCGATCTCGAGGTCGCGGATGTCGTCGCGCCACCCGATGCGCGCCAGGCCGGCGACGAGCCCGAGCCAGAGCGCAACGGCCATCCAGCCGGCGGCGCGGCGCCGCCCGCGGGGAGGCCGGGGCAGCGACCATTCGCGCGCAGGCAGAAACGGGTCGCTCAGGGCGGAGAAGTACAGGAGCGCCCCGCCGAGCGCGGTGAGCAGGCCCGCGCCGACGAAGACCCCGAGATGGCGGATCATCGGCAGGTCCGACAGCCCGAGCAGGGCGAAGCCGGCGACCGTCGTGAAGCAGCTCGCGAGAAGCGGCTTCATCAGCCGGCGGACCTTGGCCTCGTAGGGCTCCCCCGGCGTCAGCGGCGGCTGCATGAACAGGTAGAAGCCGTAGTCGATGGCGACGCCGGTGAGCAGCGATCCCACGACGAAAACGATCACGTGGACGCGGTCGAAGACGAGCGTCGTCACCGCCCAGGCCCCCAGGATCGACAGCGCCATGACGGGCACCAGGTGCAGGCCGCGCCGCGGCTGCCGCACGAACGCCAGCGCGACGGCCAGCACGGCCACGCCCGAGAGGGCGTTGATCCAGGTCACCTCGCGCTGGATCCGCGCGCGGCTGGCGGCGGCGAAGCGATTGACGCCCGTGTAGACGACGGCCGCGCCCGGGCACGCCTCGCGCAGCCGGGCCCCGGCCGCGGCGATGGCGGCGAAGGCCGGACCCTGTCCCTCCGGGCGCAGCGGGGAGGCGGCGAGGCGGGCCCAGACGAGGCCGGGTTCGCGCGGCCGCTCGAAGCCGGCGGAGGTCGCGGCCTGGACGGCGCGGGGCACCAGCAGAAGCGGGTCCTGGTCGACCAGGTCCTGCCAGCCGACGGCCTCCGGCGTGACGAGGAATCGCTCGAGCTCCGCCGCCGCGTTTTCGGCCAGATGCACGGGCAGGTCCCCGCCCGCGGGCGCGGCCGCCCGGTGGGCGGCGAGCCAGCCGGGAAACAGGAGCTCGAGCCGGTGGGCGAACAGCGCGCGCCCGGCGGCGTCCAGTCCGCCGGCTTCGTCCAGGGATTGCGCCGCGGAAAACGCCGGCGAGGCGCGCAGCGCCGCGGCGAATTCGGCGGCGTTTTCGGGCGGGACCGGCGCGCCGTCCGGACGGCGCAGGTGAATCCACATCGTCCGGGCCTCCGCCTGCGCGGCGAGCTGGCGCACGAGCGCGAGCTCCGGGCTGGCCGCGGTCTCGGGCACGAGGTCGAGCACGTCGGTCGAGATGCGGCTCCCGCGGTCGAGCTGCGCCAGCCAGGCCAGCGCCGCCACGGCGGACGCGGCGAGCGCCACGCGGGCGATCGTGCGGCGGCGGGCGTTCACGGCGAGCCGCGGAAAAAGCGGCGCACATCCTCCGCCGGGAAGCCGCCGCGCATCGGCCGGGGCGCCCCGATCCGGATCTCGATCGTCTGGCGGTCGGCGCGACGGAGCACGAGCCGCCGCACGCCGGTCTCGTCGCCCCGGGCTTCGATGGACGACAGGGTCCGCCGCAGCTCCGCGCTGCGCGGCCGCAGGGCCAGCTGCCAGCCTTCCGCCCCGTGGCCTCCCTCCAAATCGAACTCCCGGCCCAGGGCGGCGAGGTCGAAGCGCAGGACGTGCAGCATGGCCTCGTTCATGAGCCGGGCGCGCGGGTCGCGCGGCGCCGCGCGGTCGCCGCCGGGCTCGCGGAAAAGCACGCCGGCGGAGTCGACGATGACGATCCGCGGCTCCGGCCGGGTGTACTCGAGGCTCAGCCCGTGACGGGCGGAAACGCGCGCGATACCGGCGAGCAGCACGGGCTTGGACCGGAAGCGGAACGTGCGTTCCTCCTCGAACTCCGCCACGCCGTCCGGCTCGCGGCCGAGGCGCGCGGCCAGCGCGGTCCACGCCGGGTCGGCGGGATCGAGCCGGTCGAGTTCCCCGGGCGCGGCGGGCGCGGCGAGCGTCAGCCGCAGCAGCAGGGCGAGGAGGAGGATGGGTCGGGCGGCCTTCAACGCGCGGCGTCCGAGACCAGCGCCGCGTCCGCCGGCGCCGGGATTCCCGCGGCCCAGTGGCGGCGCGCGCGGACGACCCCGGGCCAGCGGCGGACCAGCTCCGCGAAAAGGCGGCAGTGCATCGCGCCGAGCCGCAGGTTGTCCCGCAGGTAGCGGAAATGCGACACGCCGCCCTGGGCCGGGGTGAAGTACCGGACCGGGGCGGGGAGGGAGTGCGGCGGGGTCCCGCCCCAGACGAGCCGGACCGCGGCCTCGGTGTCGAAGTCGTAGCGCCGGCCGCCGCGGGTCCGGCCGAGGGCCTCGAGCAGCGGGCGCAGGGGATAGACGCGGAACCCGTAGAGCGGATCCGGGATGCCCGCGCCGAGGATGCTGAGCCAGACGAGCGCCACGCTGAGCTTGCGGAAATACAGGCGCTCGAGCGGGACGTCGGGCCCGAAGACCGGCCGGCCCAGGACCAGCGCCTCGGGGCGCTGCCGCGAGTACTCCATGAAATCCCGGATGCGGTCGGCGGGGTGCTGGCCGTCGGCATCCATCACCAGCGCATGCGTGAACCCGCGGGCCGCCGCCTCGGCCGCGCCGGCGAGGACGGCCGCGCCCTTGCCGGCGTTGCGTGGCAGCCGCAGGACGGTTAGGTCGGGCTCGCGGCGCGCGAGCGCGAGGATGTCCGCGTCGCTGCCGTCGTCGCTGCCGTCGATCACGACCATGACGGGCTGCCAGCAGGCCAGCGCCTCGGCCACGACCGCCGCGAGGCGCGGGCCGGTGTTGTAGCTGGGCAGGAGGAGCAGGTGCGTCGCGGAGGCCATCAGGGAGCCGGCGCGGCCGGCTGCGCGGCGCGCGCCTCGGGATTCAGGGGCAGAAAATTGAACCAGAGCAGCGGATGCTGTCGAACCCTAGTTTCGAGCTGGGACAGCACCGCCTGGAAATGGACTCGCGCGGCGGCGAGATTCTCCGCCCGGCCCGCGCCCGGGGCCGGCCGGAAGACGGGCGCGGCGTGCACGCGCGTGACGCCCGGCGCCTCGGGCACGCCGAGGCAGAACGCGACCGGGCGGCCGAAGAGCACCGCGAGGTGGTAGATGGTGAAGGGGAACTCCCGGCGCGCGCCGAGGAACCGGAACGCCTCGGTCCGCGCGCTGAAGCCCAGCCGGTCGCACTGAAGCGCCAGCGACTGCCCGCGCTCGAGCGCCGCCTTCAGCTCGAAGAGCAGCTGCGCGGGATCGTTGGAGAAGATGAACGAGAGCCCCGCGAACCCGCTCGTCGCGCGCGCGATGTCGGGCGTGTCGCTGGCGCGCAGGCGGACCATCGCCACCGGCCGGCCGCCGCCGGTGAGCTCGAAGCCGATGAGGTCGGCGTGGCCGAAGTGGAAGGTGCCGAACAGGGCCGGCTCGCCGGAGCGGAGCAGCGCCGCGAACTCCGGCGACGCATCGGCCGCCAGCACGCAGCGGTGCGGACGCCCGGCCGCCACCTGGAGCCGGAGGAGCGACACGTCCATGAACGTGACGAAGTGCCGCCACGTGTCGCGCCAGCCCGCCGGCCGGCCGAGGACCGTGGTGAGGTAGGCGCGCGAGTAGTCGCGGCGGCGGTCCATCACCAGCACCGCGACCCACGTGCCCAGCCCGAGGAGGAAACGGAACAGCGGCGCGGGGAGGGCGCGTTCCGCGCGCACGAGGAAGCCCGGGCCCCAGCGCGGCCCGGGCGTGCGGAAGACTGAAGCGGGGCCGCTCACCGCCATTCGACCGACCAGCGCGCGCCGCCCCCGGTCCAGGCGAGCGGCGCGCGGGCTGCGAGCGCGTCGGCGAACGACGCCAGGGTCGGTCCGGGCTCATCCGGGCCGGAGGCGGGCCGCGCGGCGAGGCGCCCGGCGGCGCCGTCCCCGTCGGCGGCGAGCAAAAGCCCGAACGCGAACGCACGGTCGCTCGCGACTCCCCGCTCCAGGAGCCAGGTCCCCCGCTCCTCGCCGCCGGTCAGCCAGACCCGCGGCGCGGGCTCGAGCACCGCGGCGAGCAGGGCCTGCTCGACCAGGCGCGCCCGGCCGGCCAGGGGCCACAGGCGGGCGACCGGCTGCTGCCGGCCGATGAGCACCTGCTGCACCGCGCTCGGATGGATCGAGGTCTGGAAGAGCAGCGGGCTGGCGGCGGGGAAGCTTGCGAGGTAGTCCTCCAGCGCGCGGGTCTCGCCGTAGCTCGTCGCGTAGACGATGGCGTCGTCCGGCCCCAGCGCGATGCCGTCGGCCGCCGCGCCGACCAGCATGCCCAGGTGCGTCATCCGCCGGAGCGCCGCGCGGGGGAAGCGCTCGGCGAGCCGCGCGCGGGCGGCGGCGGCGTCCTCGGCCGCCGGCGGGCGTTCGACCCGGACCTCGTGGATGAAGCGCTCAGTCATGGGCGAGGATGAACGAGGCGTGCGCCCCGCCGAAGGCGTTGGCGGAGAGGACCGCGGCGTCGAAGCCGGCGGCCGCGAGGGGGCCGAGCGCGACGTTGGCGGTGAAGGACGGCGCCTCGCCGCCGACGGTGCCGGGAATCCGGCCCGCGCGCAGCGCGGCGGCGGCGACGGCGAGCTCGACCAGCCCGCAGCTGCCGAGCGTGTGGCCGAGGCTGCCCTTCCAGGACACGAGCGGCGCGTCCGGGAACGCTTGCCGCCAGGCCTCGGCCTCGAGGCGCCCCGCCTCGAGGGTGCCGGTGCCGTGGCCCTTGATCCACACCCGCCGGCCGCGCGCCGCCGCCGCCATCGCGACCGCGCAGGCGGTGAAGCCGGCGCCGTCGGGCCGGTTGGAGGTGAAGTGGTGCATCTCGTTGTGCAACGCGGCGGCCTCGAGGCGCAGCGGCGCGGGCGCGGCGGCGAGGACGGCGAACGCCGCACCGTCGCCCAGGCCGATCGATCCGCTGTCGCGCGCGGCGAAGGGCGCGGGCATCGCGGCATTCAGGATCTTGAGGCTGTGGAAACCCGCCGCGACGAACGGGCTCACGAAATCAAAGGAGAAGACGAGCACGCGGTTCGCGAATCCCCGGTGCAGCAGCCGCCCGGCGAGGGCGAGCCCGAGGTGGGCGGTCACGCAGGCGTGGGAGAGCACGTGCACGTGTTCCCCCCAGCCGAGCTCGCGGCCGAGCCGGGCGGCCGCCGCGAAGGGCGTCCCATGCGCCAGGTGGCGCGCGTCGCGGTCGCGGGTGAACGCATGCATCGCGCCGACGCCGAAGTTGCTGCTCGTGACGACCACCGGCTCGCGGGCGGAACCCCAGTCGCCGGCGGGGATGCGCCGGGCGAGCTCGCGCGCGGGCGCGAGCCAGCGCGGCGTGACCGGCTCGTCCATCGCGCCGCCGATCAGGGCGAGCGGGACGGGGTCCCCGCCGTCGGGACCAAGGACCGGATGCGGCGCGAGCGCGCGGCGGCCGGCGAGCAGGGCGGCGGCGGTGGCGGCCGCGTCGCCGAACGGCGTCAGGCAGTCGAGGGCCTCGACGCCGGCGGCGGCGGCATCTGCGTTCGCCGTCATGCGCACCGGCTCACGAGGCGGCCGGCTGCCGGGCGCGGATGAACGCGGCGAGCGTGCTCACGCTCGCGAGCGCGCGGCGGGACTCCTCGCTGTTGCCGATCTTGATGCCGAACTCCTTTTCCAGGCGCAGCACGAGCTCGAGCGCGTCGAGCGAATCGAGGCCCAGGCGCGTGTTGCCGAAGAGGGGCTCGTCCTCGGGGATGTCCTCGGCGCGGACGTCGGGCAGCTTGAGCGTCTCGACAATCATGGTCTTCAGCCGGGCAACCAGGGGGTCAGGCATGCGGCCCAGAGGAAACGGCCGGGCCCGGCCGGGGAAAGGAAAAACCGCGGGTCCGTCAGGCCCCGGGACGAATGGCCGTGTACTCGCTGAACAGCCCGAGCATGCTGATGCGCCGCACCTCGGCGAACCCGGCGGCGCGCAGCGCTTCGAGCACCGTCTCGGGCGGCACGCAGGCGTCCATCGTCTCCCAATAGTAGCGCATCATGTCGCGCGCGTCGCGGCTGCGGGTGAACAGGCCGCTGAGGAACGGGTAGACGTGGCCGAAATAGATGCGAAAGAGGAAGGCGGCGAGGCGCCCGCGCGGCTTGGTGACCTCGAGGATCAGGACGCGCCCGCCGGGCCGCAGGACGCGGAGGTATTCCCGGAAGGTCTGCTCGAGATCGGCCACGTGGCGCAGCGCGTAGCCCATGGTGAGGAAGTCGAAGGCGGCGTCGGGCACGGGCATGGCCTCGGCCCGCGCCTGGATGAAGGTCGCGTCCAGCTTCCGCCGGGCGACCTCGAGCATGCCGGCGCTCGGGTCGAGGCAGGTGATGTCGCGGGCGGACCCGAGGATGCGCGCGGCCTCCACGGCCACCAGGCCGGTGCCGCAGGCCACGTCGAGCACGCGGTGGCCGCGCCGGAGGCCGTGGCGCCGCTGGGCCCACCGGCGGTAATGGGCGCCGCTGCGGAGGAAGCCCCAGTCGACGATCCCGTCGTAGTGCGGCGCGCCCTTGTCGAACAACCGGTCGACGAACTCCGGCTTGGCTTCGACGCTCGCATAGCGCGCGGGCAGCGGCGGATGCGGGATCATGGGGCGGAGCGAAGCAGGAACGCGCCGGGGGTCAACCGGCGCCTGCGGCGTAGGGAATCTTCCGGCGCGGCCCCGGGAGTGATTTTTCCCGTTGCGCGGGGCCGGGGCGGGAAACTCAATCCGCGCGATGGCCCTCCGCTTTTGCATCCTCGGCAGCGGGAGCGCGGGCAACGCCGCGCTGCTCGACACGGGGGAGACGCGCGTCCTGGTGGACGCGGGTTTCTCGGCCCGGCGGCTGGGCGAGCTGCTCGCCTCGGCGGGCGAGTCGCTGGCGCGGGTGGACGCGATCTTCCTCACGCACGAGCACGGGGACCACGCGGGCGCTCTCTCCGGGCTGGCGCGGCACCCGCACATCCGGGTCTTCGCCAACCGCGGCACCGCGACGGCGCTGCAGTCCGGCTTGAAGCACCGGCCGGCGTGGCAGGTGTTCGAGACCGGCGCGACGTTCCGCTTCCGCGACCTCGAGGTGACGAGCTTCTCCGTGCCGCACGACGCGCAGGATCCGGTCGGGTTCCACATCGCCCACGGCGAGGGCGACCTTTTCTCGCCGCGGCGGAGCCTCGCCTGGGTGACGGATCTCGGCCACGCGCCGGCGAACGTGCGCGAGCGGATCCGCGACGCCGACGTCCTCGTGGTCGAGGCCAACCACTGCCCGCGGATGCTCGAGGCCGACACCCGGCGGCCCTGGAGCACGAAGCAGCGGATCAGCGGCCGCCACGGCCACCTCTCGAACGAGGGGGCGCGCGAGCTCATCGAGTCGATCGCCAGCCCGCGCTGGCGGCACGTGTTCCTCGCGCATCTCAGCCGCGACTGCAACTCGGCCGCCGCGGTGGAGGCGGCCTGCGGCGCCGCGCTCGCGGCCCGCCGGTGCGGCTTCTCCGTGGTGCTGCCCGGCGGCGGCACGCCGTTCTTCGAGTTCTAGGCGGATACCGCCCCCGCGGCCGGCGCGCGGAGAACCGCAAGGGCTGCGCAGGGTTTTGTTTTGCCGCTCCGGGCGGACGCTGCTTCCCTCGGGGCCGATGTCCCTGCCGCCGTTCCGCCGCACCAAGATCGTCGCCACGCTCGGGCCGGCGACCGAGAGCGAGGAGATGCTCGTGAAGCTCATCCGGGCCGGCGTGGACGTGGTCCGGCTGAACATGGCCCACGCGAAGCACGACTGGACGCGGGCGGTGATCCGGCGGATCCGCGCCGCCTCCGAGAAGGCCGGCCGCGACGTGGCGGTCATGATGGACATCAAGGGCCCCGAGATCCGCACCGGCGACCTCGCCGCGCCGATCGAGCTGAAGCCGGGGGAGATCTTCGACTTCACCGTGAAGCCGGCCGTCGCCGGCGAGCGCGGGGAGGAGATCCGGTCGGTGGACGTCAACTACCGCGACCTCGTGAACGACATCAAGGTCGGCGACACGGTGCTGGTCGACAACGGCCTCATCCGGCTCGAGGTGCTGGAGAAGTCCGCCGCGCACATCCGCTGCCGCGTCCTCACCCCGGGCCCGCTCGGCTCGCGCCGCCACATCAACCTGCCCGGCGTCAACGTGAACCTGCCGTCGTTCACCGAGAAGGACCGGGGCGACACGCTGGTCGGCATCGAGGAGGGGATCGACTTCGTGGCGCTCTCCTTCGTGCGCGAGGCCGCGGACATCCTGAAGCTCCGGGCCTTCCTCCGGGACCACAATTCGACCGCCCGCATCGTGGCGAAGATCGAGGACCAGTCCGCGATCCGGAACCTCGACGAGATCATCCGGGCGACCGACGTGCTGATGGTGGCGCGCGGCGACCTGGGCATCGAGGTGCCGCTGCAGGACCTGCCGGTGATCCAGCGCCGGGCCGTGCGGACCTGCATCGCCATCGGCCGGCCGGTGATCATCGCCACGCACATGCTCGAATCGATGATCAACCAGCCGATGCCGACCCGCGCGGAGATCACCGACGTGGCCAACGCGGTCTACGAGCAGGCCGACTGCGTCATGCTCTCGGGCGAGACGACCGTGGGGCGGTACCCGCTGGAGTGCGTGGCCGCCCTCGACCTGATCGCCCGTCGCATCGAGGAGGAGGAGGCGAACGAGGCCTCCGAGCCGACGGTCTTCCTCGACGAGCGGATGAAGCTCCGCCGTTCGGCCGTCGTCATGGCCAACGAGCTGCCGCACGCGCACATCATGACCTTCACCAAGCGCGGGGTGAATGCGTCCGGCCTGGCCGCCCATCGGCCGGCCCGCGCGGCGATCCTGGCGATCACGGACTCGCGCGAGACCTTCCGCCACCTGCGCATGGTGCGCGCGATCGAACCGTGGTTCCTGCCCCAGCTCGGGGATCCCGAGAAGACGATCGGCCGGGCGACGGCGCTGCTGAAGGAGGCCGGGCGCCTGAAGCCGGGGGACAAGCTCGTCATCATCTCCGACATCCAAACCGGCGCGGGTCCCTCCTCGCCGCGCATCGAGAGCATCCAGCTGCGGACGGTCGAGTGAGCGGAGGAGTCCTGAAGCCGGCGAACCTGATCTCGGCCGCTTGCCTGCTGCTGCTGGCGGCGGCGCGCCTCGCCGGGGCGAACTTTGTCGAGCCTGCGTCCCTCGACTATGCCGCGCTGGTCGGGCCGCCGCCCGCCGCCGGGTCCGTCGCGGCGCGCGCGGAGCTCGCGGTCGTGCTGGAACTGCAGGCGCTGCGCACGCCGGACCTGGCCCGGCGCGCGGGGGAGATCGAGCGCGAGACCTTCTTCGGGTTCGGCGCCGACGTGGTCGGTCCCTGGTTCACCGCGGACCATCTGCCGCGGACCGCGGCCCTGCTGGCCCGGGTGCGTGAGGATTTCAACGGCGTCAACCGCCTCGCCAAGGCGCGGTGGCCGCGGCGCCGGCCGCCGTACGTCGACCCGCGGGTCCAGCCCTGCGTGGAAACGACCGACAGCGGTTCCTATCCGAGCGGGCATGGCATCCAGGCGTCGCTCTGGGCGGCGCTGCTGGCGGAGGTCCTGCCGGAGCATGCCGCCGGCTTCGCCGCGCGGGCGGCCGAGACGCGCCGCATGAAGCTGCTGTCCGGCGTGCATTTTCCCAGCGACGTCGTGGCCGGCCAGGTCATCGGCGAGGCGCTCGCGGCGGAGATGCTCAAGTCCGACGCCCTGCGCCGGGAACTGGCGGCCGTCCGCGAGGAACTGGGCCAGGCCCGGCCGCGGCCGTGACGGGCGATCCGCGGTCGGGCCCGGGGGCCCGCCTAGAATGACCACTTCACGCCGGCGGTGACGTTGCGGCCGGGCAGGGGCGCGAGTTCCTTGAGGAACGAAGCATGCGGACGGGCTTCCTCGTCCGTCAGGTTCGTGCCGCGGACGAAGAAATCCCACGCCTGGTCACCCCGCCGCAGGCACCACGCCGCCTGGGCCGACAGGAGCCCGTAGCCGTCGCTTGGTTCCTCGCCGGCCGCGACGCGGCCCTGAGGGGCGGTGCGCTGCCATTCCAGCCCGGCCCGCCACTCGCCCCGCCGCCAGTCGACCCCAACGGTGAAGCGCCCGGCGGGAATGCGGGGCAGCGGCCGGCCCGCGCCGTCCTCCGCGCGCGTGACATCCGCCGCGAACCGCAGGTCGAGCTGGTGCCGGCCTTCGTCATGAAGGTGAAGGAGGACCTCGGCTTCGGCGCCGCGGAAGCGGGCATCGGCAGCCGCGAATTCGAACACGCGCAGCGCGTGCTCCCGGTCCTCGTCGGGGAGCGTCGACGGGTCGACCAGCTCGAAGCCGGCGGCGCCCTCGACCGCGACGAGTCCGGTGTCGCGCTCGTAGATGAAGCCCCGGAAGCGCTGCGCGAAGAGCGTCAGCTCGCCGGTGACCCGGCCCTGCCGGCGGCGCAGGCTGGCCTCGAGGCCCAGGGCGCGCTCGCGCGCGAGGTCGGCGCGGCCGATTTCATAGGCGCCCGTGCCCGCATGCGGGCCGTCGGCATAGGCCTCCTGCGCGTTGGGGGCGCGCTGCGAGCGCGCCACCGACACCGCCAGCGTCCAGCCCGGCGCCGGGTTCCACACCGCGCCGGCGGAGAGGCTCGCGGACTCGTCGCCCCGCCCGCGGCCCGAGCCATCGCGCAGGGCGAGTTCCTGCCGCTCGTAGCGCGCGCCGAACTCGCCCGTCCATTTGCCCCGGCGGAACTCCTCGAACGCGAACGCGGCGCGGTGGGTGGCGCGGGAGGCGGGCAGGAACGCCTCGGCGCCGCTCGCGGCGAGGTCGCTGCGGCCGAACTGGACGCCCCACGTGCCGGCGAGCCCGGCCAGGTCCTCATGGAGCGCCTCGGCGCGCGCCTCGAAGCCGCGGTTCAGGAACCGCGTGCCGACGACGCCGCCCTCCAGCTCGCGGTGTTCGTAGTCGGCGTGGCTGAACTTGAAGCGCCCGCCGGAGAAGATCCCGGACGGTTCGCGCGTCTCGCCCTGGACGTCCCAGCGGTGCTGGCGCAGGTCGATGCGCACGCCGTCCTCCCCGTCATGCGCGTGGCCCGGGACGCCGTACTCGGTCGCAAACACGCTGCGGGCGAAGCCGAGATGGGCGCGCTCGGCCACCCAGGACAGGCCCGCGGCGCCCCCGTGCGACCGGACAGCCGAATTGGGAAGCTCGTCGCGGACGAAGGCCGGCGCCGGCAGGCCGTGCTCGAGCGCGTGCGCGGTCTCCTCCGCGCGGACGCGCTCGCTCTCGGCGAAGCCCGGGATCGCGAGGTCGGACGCCTCGCGATGGAATCCGTCGATGTGCAGGACCACGGCCTGGTCCGCGGCGCGGCGCAGGGCGAGGTTCATCGTGCCGCCGACGGACGTTTCGTCCGCGCCGCTGGCGCCGCGCGCCCCGAGGGCGCCGGCGATGCCGCGCCCGGGAAGTTCGGACTCGATACGGTGGGTGAGGACGTTGACGACGCCGCCGACGGCCGAGCCCCCGTACAGCAGCGAGGCGGGGCCGCGGACGACCTCGATGCTCTCGACGAGGAGCGGCTCGATGCTGACGGCGTGATCCGGGCTGACGACGGAGCCGTCGAGCGTGCCCGCGCCGTTCTCGAGGATCCGGATGCGGTCGCCCCCGAGTCCGCGGATGATCGGCCGGCTGGCGCCTGGGCCGAACCACGTGGAGTTAAGCCCCGGGAGGCCGGCGAGGGTCTCGCCGAGGGTCGGCGCCCGCCGCTGGTCCAAGGCGGTGTCGGCGAGCACGGTGGTGGCCTGGGCCAGGTCGGCCTGGGCGCGTTGGAAGGGTGAGGCGGTGACGACGAAATGCTCGAGCGTCACGGGTTCGCCCGCATGGGAATGCGGGGCGGGCGCGGGCGCCTGGGCGGCGGCCGCGCAGGCGAGGAGGGAAGAGAGGAGGGAAAGGGAAAGACGGGACATGGGAGGCAGGGTTGAGCGAAGCCGGCGGGCCGGCAGGGTACGCCCGCGGACGGCGGGCGGTGGGGCGGCCGGGCGGGCAGGCGCGGCCGGACGACGGTCGCGTCGCGCGCGACCGGGGTGAGCTCAAGCCTGCGGCGGGCCGCGCCCGGGCGGCTGGAGGCGCGCCGGGGTCGGGGCGACGAACACGTCGGCGCGGCCGACGGCCTTCGCGATGGGAGCGCGGGGTCCGATGACCACCGGCGCGGGATCGACCGGCAGCGAGACGCCCGCGGCGAACAGCTCGACGGCGCACGTGGCGTCGTGGGCGGCCTGATCCGGCGCGGGCAGCTCCGGCGCGTGCGCATGCCCGCAACCCGAGGGGGCCGCGTGGAGCTCGGCATGGAGCCGGTCGCTGACGCCGGCCACGCCCAATGCCAGCACCAGCCCGACGCAAAGCAGCGCGAACAGGCGGTGGTGGAAGGGCGACGGGCGGTTCACGGCGGGGAACACTCCGGAGGATAGCAAAGACGTCAAGGCGGCTTCGGCGCGGCGGTGCCGGGACGCGTCAGCGGGGCGGCGTTTGCCGGTGCTCGAGCTCGTAAAGGCGGCTGTAGCGGACGAACGAGCCGAAGGCGGTGGCCCAGGCGATGTAGAAGCCCGGAAACCCATCGAGAAAGCCGAGGCGGAGGACGTAGGCGCGGAAAAACCGCCAGGCCGGGCGGAACACCGCGGCGCCGAGGGAGAACCGGGCGCCCCGGGACTGCTGCTGCTGGACGAACAGGTCGGCGAACGGATTGATCTTCGCAACGTGGCTGTTGAGCGTGGGAAACGAGTAGTGATGCAGGTCGCCGCGGAGCGCCGTGACGGCGCCGTCGACTTCCATCCTCTCGTGGACGAACGCGTCGCCGCCCCAGCGCGCGTGCGCGCGGGCGACGAGCCGGAGACTCGCATCGGGATACCAGTCGCCATGCGTGATCCAGCGGTCGATGAACCAGACTTTGCGCGGGAACCGCGCCCCGTGGAACCGCCGGTCGTCGCCGCGCCCGAAGAAGGCGCGGATGTCCGCCTGCAGCGCGGGCGAGACCTCCTCGTCGGCGTCGATCCACAGCGCCCACGGCTGCGTGGCCCGGCTGGCGGCCCAGTTCTTGGTGTCGCGGTAGCCCTGCCACTCGGTCTCGAATACGACGGCCCCGTGTTCGCGCGCGACCGCCTCGCTGCGGTCCGTGGTGTTGTTCAGCACCACGACGATCTCCGCGACCCAGCCGCGGACGCTCGCGAGGCAGCGCGGCAGGTTGTGCGCCTCGTTGCGGGCGACGACGATGGCGCTGACGGGAAGGACGGTCATCACCGGCAGTGAGACAGCGCCGGCCCCGGCGGGCGAATCAGATTTTCCCGGCGAGCGAGCGCGGGATCTGGAACAGGTAGCCGCAGGAGCGCCACGCGCGGACGGCGGCCTGCTTGCCCGGACCGGATTGGCCCGCGAGGAACGCGAGCGCGGCCCACAGCCCGAAGGCCGGCGCCTTGACCAGGTTCAACAGGAAGCGGGAGAGCAGCCAGCCGGACGCGCGGGGCTGCGCCGCGCGCTCGGCGGTGCGGGAGCGCGCGGAATCGAACGCGTGCCGCGCCGCGTAGCGGAAAGTCGTGCGCGAGGCCGGCATCTGGTGGAGCACCCGCGCGGCCGGCGCGAACCACACCTCGTAGCCGGCGGCGCGGACGCGGCGGACCATCTCGCCGTCGCCCCCGCCGAAAAGGTTCTTTCCCTGCCGATCGAGCCCGGTCGCGAACGGCCCGACCTGGTCCAGCACACGCTTCGGCAGCGCGAAGTTCGCGCCCATCGGCGAATGCTGCGGCGGCAGCGGTCCCGCTTCGGGCCGGAAGGCGAGCGGCGCGTGCCATTCCCGCACCCAGTCCGGCAGCCCGTCGGGAAACACCGGCACGACCTCGCCGCCGACGCAGCCGATGCGCGGACCGGTCGGGGAACTGAATGGCGCGGCGATCTGGCGGATCCAGTCGGGCTCCATGAGGATGTCGTCGTCCGCGAACAGCACGATCTCGCCCGTGGCCTCGGCGACACCGCGGTTGCGCGCGTAGTCCAGGCCCTGCCGGGTCTCGCGGACGTGCCGCGGCGCGTGCGGGCCGCCGGCGAATGCGGCGACGACGGCGGGGGTGTCATCCGTCGAGTTGTTGTCGATCACGAGCACCTCCAGGGCCCCGGGCGGATAATCCTGCCGGGCGATGCCCGCGAGCGTCTGACGGAGGAACGGCGCGCGGTTCCAGGTGCAGATGGCGAGGGTGACGCGGAGGGGCGGCAAGGTGGAAGGAGGCAGGGGACAGAGGACAGGGGGAAGATGCCCGGGGCAAGGATGGAGCGGGCCGGCGGCGGCCGACCGCTCCGGTTCTCTCGGTCAGCGGGGCCCCGATCCAGAAAAAGCTTTGCCGGGCGGAGGCGGCTGGCATCGTCGGCGCCCATGGCGTTCAAGCATTGGCCTCTGGTGCGGGATGCGCGGTTCGCGCTGAAGATGCAGCGCTACCTGCGCGGCGCGCGGAAGCGCCGCCCCGACCTGGACTGGGATGAATTCCGGCGGGTCGCCCGGCAGTTCAAGCAGGATGACATGGGCAGCTTTCCCGAACGCGGTTATCTCTTCCAGCTCGCCGCCGACGCGCCCGCCGGCGCGCAGGTGGTGGAGATCGGCTCGTGGATGGGCGCGTCCACGTGCTTTCTTGCCGCCGGGCTGAAGGGTCCCGGGGCGAAGATTTACGCGGTCGACAACTTCCAGGGGCTGTCGATGTGCGGGGAGGACGTGTCCTGGTACCAGCGGCATTTCCGGAAGCTGGGCACCACCAGCACGCTGGAGATCTTCCGGGCGAATTTCGCCGCGCTGGGGCTGGCGGACCGGGCCGAGCCGGTGGTGAGCGATTCCCTCGCGGCGGCGCGGGCGCTCGCCGCGAAGCGCGGATCCATCGACCTGATCTTCGTGGACGGCGACCATTCGTACGAGGGGTGCAAGGCAGACATCGACGCCTGGCTGCCGTTCGTGCGGGCCGGCGGGGTGATGGCCTTTCACGATTTCGGGAGCCGGGCGAGCGGCGTGACGCGGGCGATCTTCGAGACGACCAAGGCCGGGAAGTTCGCCGAGATCGTCGGCGTGGCGAACACCATCATCGCGTTCCGCGTGTGAAGGGGGTCGGCGGCGGCCGGCAAGGGGCGGAAGAACGAGGAAGATTCCCGCGCACGCCAAAAGTCTGTCGCATATGCGACAGACTTTTGCACGAGCGAGCACCGATCCGGCAGGCGGCGTGGCGGACGATCAGGGAGCCTCGAGCGCGGCCGCGACGGACTCGAAGACCTGGTCCTCCGTCAGCTGTCGGACGCAGTAGCTGCGGTAGGAATCGGCCTTCACACAGGGCCGCGGCAGGTCGGGCAGGCAGCGGCACGGCAGCGGGGTCTGGAGCACGGTGTGCCGGTCGCCGGCCGGGCGCCAGATCGTGGCGTTCTGGGAGCCGTAGAGGGCCACCACGCGCGTGCCCACGCCCGCGGCGAGGTGCATGGGTCCGCTGTCGTGGCAGAGCATGGCGTCGAACTGCGTCATGAACCCCGCCAGCTGCGGAATGGAGAACGGCGCGTTGACGACCGCGGGCCGGGTCGTGGCCAAGCGGGCGATCTCGGTGACGAGCGTGCGCTCGCCCGGACCGGCGATGAGCGCCACCTGGGCGCCCAGGTCGCGGACCGCGCGGTCGACGACCCGCGCGAACCGCTCCACCGGCCAGAGACGGAACTCGCTGCGGCTGCCGGGGTGGACGAGCAGCCGGTTGCGCCGCACCAGCAGGTGCGGGTGCTGCGTCTTGATCATGTTCTGCGCGAACTCGAGCGCGGGCGCGGGCGGCACCAGCCGGATTTCGCGCGTGGTCACCGGGACGCCGGCGGCCTCCGGCAGGCGCAGGTAGGTGTCCGTGATGTGCGAGCGGTCGTACTCGTCGTTCGTCACCTGGGCCCGGTGCGTGTAGAACCAGCGGTAGCGGAAGCGGATCAACTCCCGATGGAAGGTCGCGCGGACCTTGGCGCCGGTGAAGCGGGACAGCAGCGCGGTCTTGTCGGTGTTGTCGAAGTCGAGGACGTGGGTGAAACGCGCGGCGCGCAGCCGGCGGGCGAGGGCCCAGTTCCCGCCGTCCGTGGGGAACGTGATCGCCTCGTTCACGTCCGGGTGGAGCGCGAGCACGCCGGCGTAGGGCGCCTCGACCAGCGCGGCGATGTGCGCCGCGGGCCAGTGGGCGCGGAGGTTCCGGAAGACCGAGCCCAGCAGCACGATGTCGCCGAGGTAGCGGCGTCGGATGACGAGGATCCTGGTCACGGGCGGCGTCGGGCGGAGGGCGGAGGGCGGAAAACGCAAGGCGCGGAGCGGTTGCCGCCGTGGGAGCCCGCGGCGGGCGCCGCGGTTCCGCGACGCCTCGTAAACGCGCCGTGAGACGCGCACGCGGGATTAGCGCTGCGCATGAGGTTCAGTTTCCGCCCTGCTGACGGTCGTAAAGGGAGCGGTAAAGGCCGTTGCCCGCGTAGAGGCTGGCATGGTTTCCGGTGGCCACGAGCTCGCCGCGGTCGAACACGAGGATGAGGGATGCATCGCGGATGGTGCTGAAGCGGTGGGCGATGATCAGCACGGTCTTGCCGACGACCAGGTGGCGCAGGGCGTCCTGCACCGCGGCCTCGCTGTCGGAGTCGAGCGCGCTGGTCGCCTCGTCGAGGATCAGCACCGGCGCGTTGCGCAGGAACGCGCGCGCGAGCGCGATGCGCTGCTTCTGGCCCCCGGAAAGGAGGGCGCCCCGCTCGCCGACGATCGTGTCGTAGCCCCGGGGCAGCGTGCGGATGAACTCGTCCGCGTGCGCGCTGCGCGCCGCGGCGAGCACCTCCTCGCGCGTGGCGTCGGGGCGGCCGAGCAGCAGGTTCGCGTGGATGGTGTCGTTGAAGAGCACGGGCTCCTGCGAGACGAGGGCGATGTTCCGCCGCAGGTCGGCGAGGCGAAGGGCGCGCACATCCTGGCCGTCGATCGTGACGGCGCCGGCGGCGGCCTCGTAGAAGCGGGGGACGAGGTTGGCGAACGTGGTCTTGCCCGCGCCGCTCGGGCCGACGAGCGCGCACACGGTGCCCGCGGGGATGCGGGTCGTGACGTTCCGCAGCGCGGCGTGCTCGCCGTAGGAGAACGAGACCCCGCGGAACTCGACATCGCCCTGCAGCCGGCCGACCGCGCGCGCGTCGGGCGCGTCGGCGATCGTGTCGGGCTCGTGCAGCACGACCTCGAGGCGCGCGAGCGACGCCTCGCCGCGCTTCATGTCGTTGTTCAGCGCGCCGAGCTTCTTGATCGGCTCGTAGCAGACGTACAGGGCGGTGATGACCGCGAGGAAGTCGTGCTGCGCGATGCCCACCCGGTAGGCGTAGAGGAACGTGCCCGCGATGCCGAGCGACGCGATGAGCTCGATCGCGGGGCTGAGGGCCTGCGCGTACTTGGCGATCTTGAGCTGGAGGGTGAGCAGGGTGCGGCTGTGCTCCGCGAAGCGGCCGGTCTCGCGCTGCTCGAGGCCGAAAGCCCGGACCTCGCGGGCCGCGGCGAGATTCTCGGCGAACTGGCCGGTGAGCGAGCCGAGCCGGGCCTGCAGCTCCTCGGCGCGTCGGTGGATCTTCCGGCCGACGTACCGGATGGGCAGGATTGTGAAGGGGACCAGCGCCAGGCAGACGAGCATCATTCCGACGCCCTGTGCCTTCAGCGCCTCATAGGTGAGGAAGCCGAGGGCGAAGAGCAGCGTGGCGGGCTGCTTGATGCCGTCGTTCGCGAGGAGCGTGAGGGTGGTCTGCAGTTGCGCGGTGTCGGCGAGCCCGCGCGAGAGCAGGTCGCCCGTCTGCCGGCTTTGCACGAACGA
>DASPMS010000051.1:0-45780 GCA_035626915.1 Opitutaceae bacterium | reverse complement strand
AATGACGGCATGTTCCCCGCGCTTGGTCGCGGTCACCGCATACTGGGTCGCCAGCATCGATTTGCCGGAGCCGGCCGGGCCGAGAAACAGCGTGCTGGTGCCGCGGTCCAGCCCTCCGCCGAGCAGCGTGTCGACCGCCGCGACGCCGCTGCGCACGGGTGTCTGCTCGAAGTCCTTGCGGTGCTCGGCCGAGATCAGCCGCGGGAAGACGGCGAGGCCGCCGCGGCGGATGGTGAAATCGTGGTACCCTCCGCGAAAATTCGCCCCGCGGAATTTCGCCACGCGCAGGCGCCGCCGTTCGCAGCCGTAGCCCGGTGCCAGCTGCTCGAGGCTCACCACGCCGTGGGCGATGCTCTGGAGCTGCTGGTCCGGACCCTCGCTCGTGCCGTCGTCGAGCAGCAGCACCGTGCACTCGCGGCCGATGAAGAACTGCTTCAACGCGAGGATCTGCCGCCGGTACCGCAGCGAGCTCTGCGCGAGCAGCCGCATCTCCGAGAGCGAGTCGAAGGCGACGCGCGTCGGCCTGATCCGCTCCACCGCGTCGAGCACCGTCTTGGTCGTCTCGCTCAGCTCCACCTCGGACGGGTTGAACATCGTCAGCTCGTTCTCGGCGTTGAGGAAGGACTCCTCGGCGGCGAGCTCGACGACGTCGAGCTGGTCGAGGGACCAGCCGTGCGAGGCGGCCCCGTCGCTCAATTCCTCCTTGGTCTCGGACAATGTGAGGTACAGGCAACGCTCGCCTGCCTCCCGACCGTGCAGCAGGAACTGGAGGGCAAGTGTGGTCTTGCCGGAGCCGGGCGGGCCCTCGACGAGGTAGAGCCGGTTTCGGATCAGCCCGCCGTGAAGGATGTCATCGAGGCCGGCGATGCCGGTGGCGGAACGCGCCGCAGATCGGTTCATCATCGGAGCATACAGGCGCGGCAGGAAGCGCCAAGACCAAGAGCCGGCGATTGTTCGCCCGGTGGCGGCAACAAAAGCCCGCGCCCGCGGTCATAGCTCATCGCCTGGCGCGCGGGGGCCGAATCGGGCGGCTCCTGGGATCCCGTCCCTTTGGCGTCAGACCCGGAGATCCTTGAGCCACGCCGCGTTCTGCCGATGCCAGTCGACCGTGCGTCTTAACCCTTCGTCGAGGGACACCTCGGGCTTCCACCCGAGCAGCCGGCCGGCCTTGGCGATGTCCGCCCAGGTCTCCTTCATGTCCGCCGCGTGAAACGGCTGCCGGTCGTAGCGGGCCGGCTTGCCCAGGATCTTCTCGATGCGCGCGATGAAGTCGGTGATGGCGACGGGATTCCGGCCGCCGCCGAGGTTGATGACCTCGAAGCCGAGGGGCCGGATCGCGGCGATCGTGCCGCGCGCGATGTCGTCGACGTAGGTGAAATCGCGCGCCTGCGTGCCGTCGCCGAACAACTGGAGGGGGGCGCCCTCGTCGATCCACTTGATGAAGCGGAAGGGAGCCATGTCCGGCCGACCCGCCGGGCCGTAGACGGTGAAGTAGCGGACGACGCTCGTGTCGATGGCATGCTGGCGGTGGCAGGCGTACGCGAGGCCTTCCGCCGCCTGCTTCGTCGCCGCGTACGGCGAGAGCGGGCGCACCCCGGCCTGGTCTTCCGTGAACGGCATCTTCGCGCCGGCGTAGAGCGTGGAGCTGGAAGCCAGCACGTGCTTCCGCACGCCGTGGCGGCGCATGAGCTCGAGGAGATTCAGCGCGCCGAGCACGTTCGTCGACAGGTAGACGTGCGGATGCTCGAGGCTGTAGCGGACGCCGGCCCGGGCGGCGAGGTTCAGGACGGCGTCGAAGCGGTGACGGTCGAAGAGGGGAGCGAGCGCGGCGGCGTCCTCGATGTCGAGCGGATGGAAGTGGAAGCGGCCGGCGCGGAACGCGGCGGGCGCGCGGTCCGTGCCGCTCCGCGCCGCGGCGTCCGCCCCGGCCGGCTCGAAACCGGCGGCGCGGCCGCCGCCTTCGGCCGCCCGCGCGAGCCCGGCCAGCCGGTGCTGCTTCAGCCGGACGTCGTAATAGTCATTGAGGTTGTCGACGCCGACCACCTCGTGGCCGGCCTCGAGCAGGAGCGCGGCGGTCCGCGACGCGATGAATCCGGCGACGCCCGTGACGAGGTAGGTGGCCATGCGGCGCGCCGCGCGGGCGTCAGCTTTGCGGCTTGAGCTCGCGCAGGATGCTCTGGAAAGCGGGATCGGTTTTCAGGCTCTCGAGGTCCGGGTCCTGCTCCATCCAGTCGAAGTCCTTGTAGCCCAGCGACACGGCCTTCCGCAGCGAGGCCAGTGCGTCCATCCGGCGGCGGCTCAGGGCCAGGCTGCACGCCAGGTTGTAGTGCGCGGTGGCATTCTCCGGCTGGAGCTTTACGAGCTTTCGGTCCATGCGGAGGCCGTCCGCCACGCGGCCGGTCTTCGTGTAAAGTCCGCCCAGCAACTCGATGACCTCGACGTAGCCCGGGCACCGGCGGTGCACGGCTTCATAGAAGGAAATCTCGAATTGCGGGTCAGGTTTGTTCGGTCGGGCCATGGACGCAGGGCGGAGAGGAGGGGATCAGTTGCGCTTCGCGCGGTTGGGGCAGCGCCCGTTGTGGCGGAAGGCGATGCACTCCGCGCGGACCTGGAGGCGCTGGGCGACGGGCCGCAGCCCGAGCTTCGAGGACACCGTGCTGCCGTACCACTCCATGAACGGCGCGCTGATCTCGAAGATCCGGTCGCAGTCCTCGCACACGACCTGCGCGACCTGGGTGTTCGCCCCCGCATCGGGCAGCGGAAAATAGAATTTCTCGCCCGTGCCGATGTCGACTTCCCGGAGCACGTGGCTGCCGGTCATGAGCGGCAGCGTGCGATAAACCGTGGCGCGCGAGACCGAGTCGTCCAGGATCCGCGCCGACTCGAGCAGCTGCTCGGCCGTGAAGTGCTCCTTCTGTGCGAACGCGGCGTCGAAGATCGCGAGGCGCTGGTTGGTGACCCGAAGTCCCTGGTCGGAAAGATAGCTTTTGAATTTTTCGCGGGACGCTTCGGCGCTCACGCGCGTAGGTCAGTCCCCGGGCTCCCGCCTGTCAACCCCTCCTTTGTCCACTGCCGTCCGGAGGAGCTGCGCTTACTACGTCGCCGGCAACAGGTTCTGCGTGGCGAAACGCGTTGCGTCACCCCGCGGCGGCCTCACCGTTCGGGCGATGATCGTCGCGGTCCAGCCGCTCGCGGGGTTCGACAAGGTCCTGCACTACGCCGTGCCGGAGCCCCTGCGCCCGGGCATCCAGGCGGGCACCCTGGTGCGGGTGCCGCTGCTCCGGCGGGCGACGCTCGGGCTGGTCCTGGAGGCGGACGCCGTGCCCGACGTGCCGGTCGAGAAGCTCAAGCCGATTGCCGGCGTGCTCCACGAGTACCCGGCCCTCACGGCCGACCTCCTCGAGCTCGCGCGCTGGATGGCGGGCTATTACGCAGCGCGCATGGAGGGCGTGCTCGAGGCGATGATCCCGGCCGCGGTCCGCGGCGGCGCCCGCCTCAAGCAGGAGAAGCTGCTCGAGGTCGCGCGCGTGCTGACGCCGGACGAGCACGCCCAGCTCGTGCGGAAGGCGCCTAAGCAGGCGAAGCTCTATGATTTCCTGCGCCAGCAGTTCCGTCCGGTGAAGAAGTCCCTCGTGCTCTCGCGCCTCGGCGCGAGCGCCGCGATCGCCAACGGGCTGCTCAAGGCCGGCCTGATCCGCGAGGAAGCCCGTACCGTCGAGCGGGTCGCTTACGCGGACGACTGGGCGCAGGGCGAGGCGGTGGCGGGCCGGGCGCCGACCCTCAACGCGGAGCAGGCCGCGGCGGTCGACTCGCTCCGCGCCAGCCTCGCGCGGCGGAAGTTCGCGGTCCACCTCCTGCAGGGCGTGACCGGTTCCGGGAAGACCGAGGTCTACCTGCGCGCCGTCGAGGAGGTCCTCGCCGCCGGCGGAAGCGCGATCTACCTCGTCCCGGAGGTCGCGCTGACCCCGCAGACCGTCGCCCGGCTGCGCGGGCGCTTCGAGGCCGCGGGGCACCGCACGGTCGTCTGGCACAGCCATCTCGGGGAGGGCGAGCGGCTCGACGGCTGGACCGCGCTGGCGTCCGGCCGGGCCCGCGTCGTGGTCGGCGCCCGCTCGGCCGTCTTTGCCCCGGTGCGCGACCTGCGGCTCATCGTCGTCGACGAGGAGCACGAGCCGGCCTACAAGCAGGACGAGACCCCGCGCTACCACGGGCGCGACACGGCGGTCGTGCGCGCGAAGCTCGCCGGCGCCGTCTGCCTCCTCGGGTCGGCCACGCCGTCGCTCGAGTCCTTCGCCAACGTGCAGGCGGGCAAGTACCGGCTCGAGCGGCTCACCCGGCGGGTCGACGACAAGCGCATGCCGGACATCCAGGTGGTCGACATGCGCATCGAGGTCACGCGCTCCCGCGGGCTGGTGACGCTCTCGCGGCTGCTGGTCGACCACATGCACCAGCGGTTCGCGCGCAAGGAGCAGATCATCCTGTTCATCAACCGCCGGGGGTATTCCTCGAGCATGCAGTGCCGGAAGTGCGGCCACGTGGAGGAGTGCCCGCACTGCAGCGTCGCGATGACCTACCACCGGGCGGACGAGACGCTGAAGTGCCACCTCTGCGGCCACCAGCGCGGGGCGCCGGTCGCCTGTCCGGCGTGCGCGGCGCCCGACATCCGCTGGCGCGGGCTCGGCACCCAGCGGGTGGAGGAGGCCGTGCGCCGCGTGCTGCCGCGCGCCCGACTCGAGCGGATGGACACCGACACGATGGCGAAGAAGCACCGGTTCCGGCAGATCCTGGCCGACTTCCGGGCCGGCAAGATCGACATCCTGGTGGGCACGCAGATGATCGGGAAGGGCCTCGATTTCCCGAACGTGACGCTCGTCGGGCTGGTCGACGCCGACCTCTCGATGCATGTGCCCGACTTCCGCGCCAACGAGCGGACCTTCCAGCTCCTCGTGCAGGTGGCCGGGCGCGCGGGCCGCGGCGACCGCGCCGGCGAGGTGGTGGTGCAGACCTTCACGCCGCAGTCCGACGCGATCCAGTTTGGCAAGCGGTCGGACTACGACGGGTTCGCCGCGCAGGAGCTGAAGGTGCGGACGCAGTTCGGCTATCCGCCCGCACGCCACCTGGTCCACCACATCTTCCGCGGACCCAACCCGGAGAAGATCAGGTTCTACGCCGAGCACTGGGCGAAGAAGGTCGAGGCCGCCCTCGGCCAGGAGGTCGAGATGCGCGGCCCGGCGCCGGCGCCGATCGAGAAGGTCAAGGACGAGTACCGCTTCCAGCTCTGGTACTTCACCCACCGGACCGCGAAGGTCGTGGCCGAGCTCGTCCGGCTGCAGAAGGACTTCGCCTGGCCCGATGACGTCGTCCAGGTGCTCGACGTCGATCCGATGAGCCTGGTCTAGCGGGCCGCGGCGGTGCGGTCGCCCCGGACTGAGGGGCTTCCCGGGCCGGCGGTCGGTGGCGCGCGCCGTCCCGGCGCGCAGCGGACTTGGCCCGGCAAACCCCCGCTCAAGCGTTGGTCGGAGAACCCCGCGCGGCGGGTTCGCGCATCTTCTGCAGCAGGCCTCGGCACCGTTCTCCCTGATGATTTTCGTGAACTGGCTCCGGTGCGAGGCGGTCAGGCTGCCGCCGTGGACAGCCGCGTCGTGGATGCGCCAGCGCCCGTTGCTGACCGCGCATTTGTAGTCCACGTCGACGGCGTCCGCGGAGGCCTCGGCGGCGTGCAGGCGGAAACGAAAAGGGCGGGCATCGCCGTTCGCCTCGTCGCCGAGAAACTCGACGCGGTGCCGCAGGCTAAGGCCGCTCCGGTCCGGTCAAGAATCCGGACGCCCCCGCCGTCAGTGGAAATCGTGCGACGCGCCGGCCGGCAGGTCGGCGAGGCCGAGGGGCTCGATGTGCTCGGCCTGGACGTGGATGACGCCGCCCTGGTTTTGCAGGCGGCCGGTGATGCGCAGCGCGGGCTCCTCGTTGATCACCAGCCGGCGCCGCTCGAACAGGCCGGCGTACACGATCGCGTTGGCCACGCCGGTCTCGTCCTCGAGCGACACGAACACCACGCCCTTCGCCGTGCCGGGCCGCTGGCGGCAGATGACGCTTCCGCCGATCACGATCCTCTCGCCATCCTGGCCGAGCGGGAGGTCGGCCGCCCGCCAGATGCCGGGCAGCCGGTCGCGCACCAGCGCCATCGGATGCGCGCCGGCCGTGAGCTCGAGCCCTCTGAAATCCGCCTGGACCCGCTCGGGCAGTGTCATGGGCGCGAGCGGCGCCACGCCGTCCTCCGCCAGCCCGGCGGCCTGGAAAAGGTTCTCCTCCGCCGTCCAGGCGGCCTCGACCTGCCACAGCGCGGCGCGCCGGTGGCCGGCGAACGCGTTGAGCGCGCCCGTGGCGGCGAGCGCGCGCCGCTCGGCCGCGGTGAACTGCGTGCGGCGGAGGAAGTCGGAGAGCGAGTCGAAGGGCCGCGTTTTCCGCTCCGCCACCATCGCCTGGACCGGCGCCTCGCGGAGCCCCTTCACGTAGCGGAGCCCGATGCGGATGGCGTCGTCGGCCTCCACCGTGCAGTTCCAGTCGGACCGCGCCACGCACACCGGCAGGCTTTTCAGGCCGTGGCGGCGGCCGTCCTGCACGAGCGTGGCGGGGGAGTAGAATCCCATCGGCTGGTTGTTGAGCAGGCCGGCGTAGAATTCGGCCAGCCGGTGCGCCTTCAGCCACGTGCTGACGTACGCGAGCAGCCCGAAGGAGAACGCGTGGCTCTCCGGGAAGCCGTAGAGTGCGAAGCTCGAGGTCGCCTCCACGACCTTCTCGACCACGCGGTCGCTCCAGCCGCGGGCCTGCAGGGCGGCGCGCAGCTTCCCGACGACGCGCTGGAGCCGGCGGTCGTCGCGGTGGAAGCCGAGCGCGCGGCGCAGCTCCTCGGCCTCCGCCCCCGAGAAGCCCGCCAGCTCCATGGCGACCGAGAGCATCTGCTCCTGGAACAGGATCACGCCGTAGGTGCGGCCGAGGACCGGCAGCAGCCGCTCGTGGACCTCGGGATCGAGGCACAGGATCGGCTCCGCCCCGGCGCGGCGGCGCAGCAGGGGGCTCGAGAGCTGCCCCACGATCGGCCCGGGCCGGACGATCGCGACCTCGATCACGACGTCGTAGAAGACGGCGGGCTTGATGCGCGGGAGCGTCGCCATCTGCGCGCGTGACTCGATCTGGAACACGCCGATGGTGTCGGCGCGCTGCATCATCGCGTAGGTCGCGGCGTCGTCCTGCGGCACCTCGTAGAGCTCGAAGGGCCGGCCGCGCTCGCGGCAGAGCGCGCGGCAATCCTGGATCACCGCCATCATCCCGAGCCCCAGGAAGTCGATCTTCACCAACCCGAGGTCCTCGCAGTCGTCCTTGTCCCACTGCACGACCGTGCGCCCGGGCATCGAGGCGTTCTCGATGGGCACGATGGTGTCGAGGCCGCCGGGGGAGAGGATCATCCCGCCGGAATGCTGCCCGAGGTGGCGCGGGATCATGTTGCGCTGCAGGTGCCCGCAGACCGCGAGCATCGCCGGCAGCCGCGGGTGGTCCATCGGCAGGCCGGAGGTCTGGAGCTGCTCGGTGAGGCCGAGCGTGTGGGGAAAGTCGCCGTTCGCATAGAGCGCGGAGAAGCGGTCGAGGACGTCGTCGGCCAGCCCGAGCACCTTGCCCACCTCGCGGGCGGAGCTCCGGCCGCGGTACGTGATGACGTTGGCGACGAGCGCCGCGCCGCGCTGGCCGTAGCGGCGGTAGACTTCCTGGATGACCGCCTCGCGCCGGTCGCCGCTGGGGAGGTCGAGGTCGATGTCGGGCCACGACGGGTGGCCATCCGCGCCCTGCCGGCCCTCGCTCAGGAAGCGCTCGAACAGCAGCCGCTGCTTGACCGGATCGACCGCCGTGATCTCCAGCGCGTAGCAGACGATGCTGTTCGCGGCCGAGCCGCGGCCCTGGATGAGCGTGCCCTGGCTGCGGGCCCAGCGGCAGATGTCCCAGACGAGGAGAAAATACCCGGCGAACCCGAGCTTCGCGATCAGCGCGAGCTCCTTGTCGATCTGGGTGCGCACGCCGGGCCCGACCGCCCCGTAGCGCTTCCGCGCCCCGGTGTACACGACCTCGCGGAGGAACGAGTTCATGTCATGCCCGGGTGGCAGGTCGGCGTAATCGGGGAAGCGGTAGCCGAGGTCCTTCAGCGTGAACGGCAGCCGCTCGGCCAGCCGGCCGGTGTTGGCCACGGCCTCGGGCAGGTCCGCGAACAGCGCCTGCATGTGCGCCGCGCCGTGGAGGTGGCGATTCTCGTTCACCGCCAGCCGCCGGCCGGCGGCGTCGAGCGTCGTGTGCTGCCGCAGGCAGGTGAACACGTCGGTGACGATGCGCTGGCCGGGCTCGGCGTAGAGCACGCCGCCGGTTGCGAGCAGCGGGAGCTTCTCGCGCGCGGCGAGGTCCGCGAGCATCGCGACGGTCGCCTCCTCGCCGCGCATCCGATGCCGCTGGACCTCCACGTGCAGCCGGTCGGGCCCGAAGGTGCGCCGGAGCCGGCGCATCACGTCCTCCACCGCCGCGGCTCCGCCCCGGTCCCAGGCGCGGCGGACCGGCCCGTCCTCGTCGCCGGTGAGCGCGACGAGCCCGTCGGCGTGCGCCGCCAGCTCGTCCCAGGTCGCGAAGCACCGCCGCTTGCGGTCGCGCGGGTCCTCGCCGGGCGCGAGGTGGCCGGGCGCCAGCCCGGGCGGGCGCGGCGCGAGCTTGGCGGTCGTGATCAGCCGGCAGAGGTTCTGGTAGCCCGCGCGGTCCTGCACCAGCAGGGGCAGCGCGCTGCCGTCGGCGAGCGTGACCTCCGCGCCCACGAGCGGGCGCACCCCGTGCTCGCGGGCGGCGGCGTACAGCCGCGGTGCGCCGTACACGCCGTCGCGGTCCAGCAGCGCGAGCGCGGGCAGCCCGAGCGCCGCCGCCTTCTCGGCCAGCTGCTCGGGCCCCGAGGCGCCCCGCAGGAAGCTGAAGGCGCTGGCGGCGTGGAGTTCTACGTACACGGGGGGACGGCGGGTTATGGGCGATCGCGGGTGGCGGAAGGGTGCGGGGAAAGGAACGATCAGTCATACTCCCCCTCGATGAACCACCCGTCGGCGGGCGTGCGGACGAGCCGGTAGAGGCCGCCGTCGGCGAGTTCGACGTCCCATTCCTCGCGGCGCCAGTGGCGGCCGGGCTCCCACCAGTCCCCCGAGGCATGCCAGGGGCCGTCGCACGCTTGGACCGCGCCCCGCACGCGGTCCGTCCAGACGAAGGCCGGGGTGCGGCCGGCGAGCTCGATCTTGGCGGGCCAGGCCGGGCGGTGCCGGCGCAGCGGCAGGCCCCGCGGGGGATGGCGGAAGCCGGCGGCGAGGGGCGCGAGCACGGGCGGCGGCGGCTCGAGCTTGAACGCGTCGGGCCGGTGCGTGTCCGTGCGCACCGGGCGGCCGGCGCGGTCGGGCCCGACCAGGGCGGCCACGCGCGCCAGCGTGTCGGCGAAGCCATGCGGGTCGCGCAGCCCCCCGTCGAAGAGGCCCTGCTGGCGGACCGTCACGCGGCCGGGCGCCACCTTCAGCCGCACGCCGGCGATGGCGGCCGGGGTGCGGACGGTCTCCAGGTGCGTCTGCAGCGCGCGGAAGAGCAGGTCGGGGTCGGTCACGGCCTCGGGCAGCCGGATCGACGCGGTGTGCGCGGTCTCGTCGGCGAGCCGCAGGGTGAGCTCGAGCGCGAGCGCGGCGAGGTGGGCGTTGCGCAGGTCGAGGGCGAGCCGGTCGACGAACCGCCGGAAGAGGAACAGCAGCGGCTCGAGCGTCTCGAGCTCGTGCTCGCAATCGAGCGCGGCCGCGAACTCCCGCGGCGGACTGGCCAGCCGGAGCGGCCGCGTGGCCTCGCCGGCGGCGCGCTCCCACAGGGCGAGGCCGTCGCGGCCGAGCCGGTGCGTGACCTCGGCCTTGGACAGCGCGGTGAGCTGCCCCAGCGTGCGCAGCCCCCAGTCCGCGAGGATCGCGGCCTGGTCGGGCGCGGGTTCGGCGACGGCGAGCGGGAGCGGGGCGATCCACTCGCGGCTGCCGGTGAGCACCGTCCCTGGCCCGGCCTGGCGCGCGGCGTAGAGCGCGAGCAGCGGGGTGGGGCCGAGGCCGGCGGACGCGGCGAGCCCGAGCGACTGCAGCTCGGCCAGCGCCAGCCGCAGCGCCGGCCCGCGGCGCGGGGCGGCGAGGGCGGAGAGGTCGAGCGTCGCGACACCGGGCAGCGTGGCCTCGACGCCGGGTGTCGCCCCAAACGCCGCGGCGAGGAGCGCGGCGCCGGCCTCCTGCTCGAGGTCGGGCCGCCGGGGACGGACCACGAGGCCCGGGCAGCGCGCCTGCGCGCGCGGGACGGAGAAGCCCGGCTCGACGCCGGCGGCGCGCGCGGCGGACGAGACTTCCGCGACCGGGGCCCCCCGCGCGGCCTCGGCGAGCAGCGCGACGGGGCGGTCCGCGAGCGCGGGTTCGGCGCGGATGAGCGCCTGGAGCGGGAAATGGGCGAGGTGGAGGACGGCGAACATGGCGGCGGGCGCCGGTTCAGCCCGCGACGGCGAAGGCCGTGCCCGTGCGCTGGCGGCGCAGGGCCGGGGCGAGGGCGGCGGCGAGGGACGGACGTTCCCGGGACAGCGCCGGGAGGGAGGAGGAGGAGCCGAGCTCGAAGCGCACGCGCGCGCTGGGGACGAGCGCGACCGGCGTGAGCACGGCGATGGCGAGGGTGCTCGATTCGATCGCGCGCTGCAGCCGGTACCACGACGTGGACGGGATCCGCCGGAGCGCGGCCGGCGCGGCGTGGCGGAGATCGAGGACGACGACGCCGAGGTTGGCGTCGCGCACGAGCAGGTCGGCGGCGGCGAGCGCCTCGGGGGCCCCGCGGGCCCGGACCCAGAACAGGTGCTCGAGCAGGTCGGGCTCCCAGGAGTCGGGATCGAAGGCGTCGTCCGCGTCGACCAGGGCGAGCCGGAGCGCGGCGGCACGGGTGGCGGCGAGCAGCGCGCCGAGCAGGAGCGAGCTGCCGCAGCTCGGGGCGGCGCAGGTGAACTCGGTCAGGGCGGGGCGGGGCAGCCCGCCGGTGGCCTCATCGATTGCGGGAACGCCGGTGGCGAGCGGTTCGGCCGCGCCGGGCGTCGCGCGGGGGAAGCGCTCGTGCAGGAGCTGCCGGAGGGCCGGGAGGGAACGGGGGGAGGCTGCGGGCATCTTCCTTCATTCAGTTCCGCCGCTGGCGGCGGATGACGCCCACGACCACGCCCTGCGATTCGAGCCGTTCCGGCAGGATGTCGGCGTAACGGGGATTGGCCGCGCGCAGCACGGGGCGGCCGCGGACATGGACGAGTCGCTTCAGCGTCGTGGTGGTGTCGTCGACGAGCGCCGCGATGATGTCGCCCGGCTGCGGCTCGCGCCGCTCGAGCACGACGAGGTCGCCGTCGACGATGTGGGCGTCGACCATCGAGTCGCCCGTCACGCGGAGCGCCCAGTAGTGGTGCGCGCGCGGGCGGCGCAGGCCGAACACGGCGGGATCGACCCGCAGGGTTTCCTCGGGCTGCTGCTCCTGCATGGCGGGCAGGCCGGCGGGGATGGCGCCGTAGACGGGGAGAGCGAGCGCGCCCGGCGGGTTGAGCTCGCGGGCCCGGAGCCCCCACCGGTGGCGGTGAAGCTGGCCGAGCTGGTCCTTCGCCGCGAGCGCGCGAAGGTGGTCCATCACCGTCGTCTGGCTCGCGAACTTGAAGTGCCGCTGGATTTCCCGGGTGGAAGGCGGGAGATCGTGCTCGCGCTGGAATTCGCGGATGAATTCCAGGATCTGTGTCTGACGCTCGGTAAGCGGGCCCATGCCGTTCAAGTGAACGGGGCAACGGCCGGAAAGCAAGGGGCGATTGCGCCGGCCCAACCTATGATCCGGACTGCGAACGCCTTACCGCGCCCCCGCGCGGCGGAACGCCTTGTGCGCCGCGACCTTCTTCAGGTCGGCGACCAGGAGGCCGAGGTTGCGCTGCCGATCCTCGGGCGGACCGCGGAGGATCGAGGAGGGGTGGACGGTCGCGAAGAACGCGTCCGCCCACGGCACGGCGAAGGCGCGCCCGCGGTCGCGCAGCACGCGGAACGCCGGCCCCATCAGCGCCTGTGCGGCGGTGGCGCCGAGGGCGACGACGACGGCCGGGTGGAGCAACGCCAGCTCGGTCTCGAGCCAGGGCCGGCAGGCCGCCACCTCGCGGGCGCTCGGCTTCTGATGGATGCGGCGTTTGCCGGCCGGCTTCCACTTGAAGTGCTTCACCGCGTTCGTGACGTACGTGTCCTCGCGGTCGATGCCGGCGGCCACGAGCGCTTCGTCCAGCAGCCGTCCGGCGGGTCCGACGAACGGCCGGCCGGCGCGGTCCTCCTGGTCGCCCGGCTGCTCGCCGACGAAGACGACGCGCGCGTGCTCGGCGCCTTCACCGAACACGGTTTGCGTGCCGAGCTTCCAGAGCGGGCAGGCGCGGCACCGCGCCGCGCGCTGCCGGACCTCCGCGAGGGTGAGCAGGGTGCGGTCCTCGGGCAGGTAACGGGCGGCGGTGGTCGGAGCGGTCGCGGGCATGGGCGTGGAGGAATTGAACCGGCCGGGGCGGGGCGGTTCCGCCCGGGCGGACTTCCTGCGGTCTTGGCCGGCCGGCCGCCCGCCATCCGACAATTAAAAGCGGCGCCCGGGAACGGGCGCCGCTCGATGCAAGACACTGGGGGTTGGCCGGGCGGGATCAGTAGCCGCGGGGCGGCTGGTCGGGCTGGCCCTTGGAATCGCGCTTGCCGCTGGGATCCTCGGTGTCGCTGCTCGAGGTCCCGTCGCGCGGCATCACGCTGTCATTGCGGAGCTTCTCGCGCTCGCGCCGTTCCTTGTCGGCGTCGTAGCCCTTCATCTGGCCCTTCTCCTGGCCGCGCGGGCTGGCCTTGGCGTTCTTGTCCGCCTCGTCGCCGAAGCCGCTGCGGGGCGGGAGGTCGCTGGTCGGGGCGTCGATGTTCAGCGAGGTCTGCGCGTTGGCGACCACGGTGCCGAGCTGGACGTTCGTCGTCTGGGCGACCTGGCCCCAGCCGCCGTGCTGCTGCCGGAGGACGAGGACGCCCGGGAACCGCTCGGTCGTCGTCGTGGTGGACGAGGTGATGGTGCCGCCCTTGAGCTCGCCGCCGACGAGCACCGCCTGCCACTGTTCGGGCGTGGCGCAGCCGGTGATGCCGGCCTGGCGCAGCGCCTCCTCGGCGAGCGAGAGCGCGATGAACGCGTCGCCGTAGCCGAGCTTCTGGCTGACGTTGAACGTCGCGGTCTTGCCGTCGTTGCCGCGGAGCGTCACGGAGCCGCCGCTGTGGAGGGCCTCGACGAGCGCGCGGGCGTTCTCCTCATTGCAGGCGGAGTCGACGAAGCGCGTGCTGATGCGCTCCACCACGACCGGCCCCTGGGCGTCGATCTGCTGCACCACCGTGGTGACCTGGGCGTCGGTCTGCGCCGAGACGACCGTGTTCTGGGTGCTGGTGCGGGTCTGGCTCGTGTTGGCCTGCGTGCCGACCTGCGAGGTGGCGCCGGACGTGCCCGTGGTGGCGGAAGTCGAGCTGGAGCTGCCGCTGGCCGGCCGGTCGGAGGACGTGGCGCTGATCGAGCCGCGGGTCGACGTGTCCGCACTGCCGGTGGCCGAACCGGAGGTGCTGCGGTTCTTGTTCTTCTCCTTCTCCTTTTCCTGCTCGCTCTGCATCGAGCGCCAGGAGGTGTCGCCGCCGGTGGCCGAACCGGTGGCGGAAGAACCGGGCGCGACGGTGCCCGAAGGCGACGGCGGGAGCTGCGGGTCCCGCGGCTGCGTCGGGGTGGAGGACTGGGCCTGGAGGGCGAGCACGGCGGCGAACAGCGTGGAGGTGCCGCACGTGATCAGTTTGAGGGAGGTTTTCATTTAGTCCTGCTGATTTGAGGTTGAGGCCGGCTCCCTTGCGTCCTTGCGCAAGCATCCTGAGCCGACAATCGTGAGGACCTCCGCCGGGGGGCGCTGTTCGGGGTCGTAGGGCTCGCTTGGGAAACGCCCGGACGGCCGGCTCGGGTGCTTTCCGGCGACGGCTAGGGACGAAGGGCTCGGCGGGGACGGAATCGGGCCGTCGGACCCGCCGGTAATTTGGACTTCATTTTCGCGGGGTCGCCTCCATTGCTGGGGGCCCACGGCACACCATGCGCATCTATTTCCTCGGGATCTGCGGCACGGCGATGGGCAACGCGGCTCTGCTCGCGCGGGCGGCGGGCCACGAGGTCTCGGGTTCCGACCAGGGCGTGTATCCGCCCATGAGCACGGTCCTGGCGGCGGCCGGCATCGTCCTGCACGAGGGCTATGACGCCGCGCGGCTGGAGCGCCTGGCGCCCGAGCTGGTGGTGATCGGCAACGCGATGTCGCGCGGCAACCCGGAGGTCGAGTGGCTTCTCGACACGCGGGCCCTGCCGTTCACCTCGCTGCCGGCGCTGCTGGCGGACCACGTGCTGAAGGGCCGGCGCAACATCGTCGTCGCCGGGACCCACGGGAAGACCACCACGACCGCGCTGGCCGCGTTCCTCCTGCGGGAGAACGGCCGCGACCCCGGCTACCTGATCGGCGGCGTGCCGCAGGACCCGCCGACCGGCAGCCACCTCGGCGCCGCGTCGGACCCGTTCGTGATCGAGGGCGACGAGTACGACAGCGCGTTCTTCGACAAGCGCAGCAAGTTCATCCACTACGCCCCGCACATCGCGGTGCTGAACAACCTCGAGTTCGACCACGCCGACATCTTCCGCGACCTGCAGGATGTGCAGCGCACGTTCCTGCACCTGGCGCGCATCGTGCCGCGCAGCGGCTGGATCGTGCTCAACGGCGACGACGACAACCTCCGCGCGCTCGGCGCGATCGGCTGGACGCGCGTGGTGCGGGTCGGCACCGGCGCCGGCAACGACCTGCGCATCGCCGATCACCGCGACTCGCCGGACGGGGCCTCGTTCTCGCTCGCCTGGCAGGGCCGGCCGTGGGCGACGGTGGCGTGGTCGCAGCCCGGGATCTTCAACGCGCGCAACGCGGCCATGGCCGCCTGCGCGGCCGGGCTGGCGCTTTTCGGGCGCGAGGCGCGCCGCGCCGAGGAGGCCGCGCCCGACCGCCTGAAGCTCGACGCGCTGGAGCGGTTCCGCGGGGTGAGGCGCCGGCAGGAGCTGCTCGTCGACCGCCCGGAGCTCAAGGTCGTCGAGGATTTTGGGCACCACCCGACCGCCCTGGCGGAAACGCTGCGGTCGTTCCGCGCGCGCTTCCCCGGCCACCAGATCCACGCGGCCTTCGAGCCGCGCAGCAACACCTCGCGCACGAAGGTCATGCAGGCGGGCTTCATGCGGGCGCTGGCGCTGGCCGACGAGGTTTGGCTCGGCGCGGTCAGCCGGGCGGAGAAGCTGAACGAGGGGGAGCGGTTCGACGCCGAGGCCGTCGGGCAGCACCTCGAGACGCAGGGGGTCCACGCCCACCATGCCCCGACGAACGCGGCGCTGCTCGATCAGCTGCTGGCGGCGGCGAAGGCGCCGGCGGCGGGCCCGCGCCTGGTCGTGTTCTTCACGAACGGCTCGTTCGACGGCATCATCGGCCGGTTCGTGGCCGCCGTGAAATAGGCGGACCGGCGGAGCCGAGGAGGGACGGGCCAGGCGCGCGCGGAAGCGGCTCCGGCGTCACTGCGCCTGCCGGGCGACCTTGTAGACGACCGGCTCCTGGCCCTGCGGCAGGGCGAGCAGGTCGTAGTCGTGGAAAGAGTTGATCGTGACCTCGGCGAATTCGCCCACGGGCAGGCTCTTCGGCACGTACACGCGGCCGTCGATGTCGGGCGCGTCCGCCTCGCCGCGCGCGACGCCGGGTTCCTCCACGAGGACCCGGAGCTTCCGGCCAACGTAGGACTTCGAGACTTCCCGCGCGACCTCCTTCTGCAGGGCCATCGTGCGGTGCCAGCGCGCCTCCTTGGTCTTTTTCGGGACCTGGGCGTCCATCTTCGCGGCGCGCGTGCCCTCCTCCTGCGAATAGCGGAACACGCCGAGCCGCTCGAACTTGGCTTCGCGGATGAAGGCGCAGAGCTCGTCGACGTCCGCCTCCGTCTCGCCCGGGAACCCGACGATGAAGGTCGTGCGGATCGCGATGCCGGGGATGCCCGCGCGGATCCGCCGGATCAGGTCGCGGATGTAATCGCCGGAAGTCTCGCGCTGCATCAGCCCGAGCATGGGGTCGCTGATGTGCTGGAGTGGAATGTCGATGTAGCGCGCCACCTTCGGGCACTCGGCGATCGTGCGGATCAGCTCGTCGCTCCAGTGCGCCGGGTGCGTGTACAGCAGCCGGATCCAGAAATCGCCTGGAATGGCGTTCAGCTCCCGGAGCAGGGTGGTGAGCGCCGTCCCGCGCGACGAGTCGACCGGGGTCCGCGGGTTCGGGCGGTGTTCCCAGGTGTCCATCCCGAAGAAGGTCGTGTCCTGCGAGATCAGGTTGATCTCCTTCACCCCCTCGGCCACGAGCCGCCGGGCCTCCGCCACGACGCTGTCGACGGTGCGGCTCCGGTGCCGGCCGCGGATCTGCGGGATGATGCAGAAGGTGCAGGGATGGTTGCAGCCCTCCGCGATCTTGATGTACGCGAAATGCTTCGGGGTGAGGCGGAACCGCGGCGTGTCGTAATCCGGGATGTAGGTCGAGCGCCCCTCGATGAACGACACCGGCGCCTCCTCCTTGCCGCGCTCCTTCTCGTAGATCTGCTCGATGATCGGAGCGACCTTCGTGATCTGGTCGAGGCCGATGAAGGCGTCGACCTCCGGCAGCGCGCCGGGCAGGTCCTTGGCGAAGCGCTGGGACATGCAGCCGGCGACGATGAGCTTCTGCTCCTTGCGACGCTTCGTCATCCCGCGGTTCTGGTGCACCTCGAGGATGTGGCCGATGGACTCCTCTTTCGACGAGTCGATGAAGGAGCACGTGTTGACGATCACCACGTCGGCCTTCTCGGCCTCGGGAATGACGGCCATGCCCGCCTGGTGCAGGTGTCCGACCATGATCTCGCTATCGACGAGATTCTTGGCGCAACCGAGGGAGATGAGACTGACTTTGATCATCGGGACGGGCGAACGTGCCTGGCGCGCCGGTCGCGCCAAACAAAAAACGGCGGTCGAAGACCGCCGCTTTTCTGTCGGGGGATCCGGGAATCGCGTTACTTCTTCTTCTTCGCCGCGTTGGCCTTGACCTTGCGGCGCTTCTTCAGCGCGACCCGGCGCTTCTTTTTGATGACCTTGTTGTATTGTTTTCCCATGGGTTGGTGAGGTTGAGGCGGCAGGATGCCCGCATCCGGCGCAGGGAGTCAAGGCCGGCGCCCGGCCGGTCAGTAGCGCGCGAGCGTCGGATCCACCTGCTCCGCCCAGGCGTCGATCCCGCCGGCGACGTTGGCCGCGCGGTCGAAACCATGGGCGCGCAGGAACTGCGTCGCGCGCGCGCTGCGGCCGCCGACGTGGCAGAGCAGCAGCAGGTCGCGATCCCGCGGCAGGTCGGCCACCGACTCGGGAAGGCGGCGCAGCGGGATGTGCCGGCTGCCCGCGACGTGCACGAATTCCCACTCATGAGGCTCGCGGACGTCCACCAAGAGCGCCCCGCCCGCGTGCAGGCGCGCGGCGGTCGCGACATCGACTTCGGCCGGAAAGCTCATGCCGCGGTAAATGGGGTGAAGGCGGTAGAATGCAATCCGAGTTCGCCGTTGACCGGGCCGCGCACGGGGAAATCCTCGGGGAATGTCCGAGCGATTCGCAGTGATCATGGCCGGCGGCCGCGGGGAACGGTTCTGGCCCCAGAGCCGGCAGGAGAGGCCGAAGCACCTGCTGCCGATCGTGGGCGACCGGCCGATGCTCGCGCAGACGGTCGAGCGCGTCACCGGGGCTGTGCCCGCCGCCAACGTCATCGTGATCACCACGCAGGCCCAGCTGGCCGGCGTGCGCGCGGCCTGCCCGCAGCTGCCGGCGGGCAACATCGTGGCCGAGCCCGTCGGCCGCGACACCGCGGCCGCGACCGGGCTCGCGACGCTGCTGGTGAAGGAACGCGCCCCGGGCGCGGCCTTCGCGATGCTGCCGTCCGACCACGTGATCCACGACGTGCCCGAGTACCAGTCGCTGCTCGGGGCCGCGTTCGCCGCGGCGGAGAGCGCGGACCTGCTCGTGACGATCGGCGTCCGGCCCGACCGGCCCGAGACCGGCTTCGGCTACATCCACCAGGGCGCACCGTGGCGGGAGATCGCCGGCCGCCGCGTGCTCGCGGTGCGGCGGTTTGTGGAGAAGCCCGACCTCGCGACCGCGGAACACTACGTCGCGTCAGGCGAATATCTGTGGAACGCCGGCATGTTCGTCTGGCGGGTGCCGGTGGTCGAGGCGGCCTTCCAGGCGCACGCGCCCGACCTGGCGGAGTCGCTCGCCCGGATCGGCGCCGCCGCGCGCCGGGACGGCTGGGCCGCCGCCCTCGCGGCGGGCTATCCCGGACTGAAGAAGATCTCGGTCGATTACGCGTTGATGGAGAAGTCCACCAACGTCGTCGTGCTCCCCGCGACGTTCGACTGGGACGACGTCGGCTCGTGGCCGGCGGTGGCGAACCACTTTCCGAAGGATGCCGCCGGCAACGTGCTGCGCGGCGCGGCGATGGTGGAGGCGGGGCGCAACAACATCGTTGTTTCGGCGGACGGGCACCTCACGGCGGTCGTCGGGGCTGACGACCTCGTGGTGGTGCACACCCCCGACGCCACGCTCGTGTGCCCGCGCCACCGCGCGCAGGACATCAAGGCCCTGCTCAAGCGGCTGGCCGAGGATCCCGCGGGCCAGCGCTTCCTCTGATCCCGCGCGCCCGGACCATGCGCTTCCTCGGGCTCGATTACGGCGCCAAGCGGATCGGCCTCAGTGTGGGCGACGAGCTCGGCGTCGCCAGTCCGCTGCCGGCGCTCGTCGAGCCCGACGAGGCGCGCCGCTGGGGGCGGTTGGGCGAGCTGATCCGGCAGCGACGGATCGAGGAGCTGGTCGTGGGCTATCCGTACAACATGGACGGCTCCGCCGGCTTCAAGGCGAAGGAGGTCGACGCGTTCGTCGCGCAGCTCAAGGCGCGCTTCGGGCTGCCCGTGCACCTGGTGGACGAGACGCTCACGAGCTACGAGGCCGAGTCGACCATCGCGAAGAAGGACCGCCGTGGACTGCGCGACACGGGGCTGGTCGACTCGCGGGCCGCCGCGCTTATCCTGCAGGATTACCTCGACCAGAGATTTTCCCCCGACGCGGGCGGGCCGGGGTGAGCGGGCCGCCCGCGCCGACCGGGCGACCGGTCCATGGCCAATGTGCCTTCCGCTGAGCGTCGCGTCCTGGTCTTGGTGGCGGCAAGCCAGCCGCCCGCGGATTGCGCTTTCCGGCCGATTTCGGCATTTCCCGGGTCCGGATAGGGCGCATTGTGAGCTGAATCCGTGAACGCCCCGCCTTCCGTCGTGAAACCTCCTGTCCGCTGGAAATGCGTTTGCGCATACGACGGCGGGGCGTTCGACGGCTGGCAAAGCCAGCCCGGCGGAAACGCGATCCAGGACGTGATCGAGCGCCGGTTGCGGGAGGTGCTCAAGGCGGGCGTCCGCATTCACGGCAGCGGACGGACGGACGCCGGCGTGCACGCGCTCGCGCAGGTGTTCCATTTCGACGCGCCCTGGGCGCATGGGCCGGACCGGCTGCGGGCGGCGCTGCAGGCGGGGCTGCCGCGGGCGGTCCAGATCCGGTCGGTGCGCCGCGCTCCGGCGGATTTCCATGCGCGGTTCAGCGCGAAGGGGAAGATCTACCGTTACGACCTCTACCTGGGCGAAGCGGATCCGTTCACCGCGCCCTGGTGCTGGTCCTTCGCGCGGCCGCTGGACTGGGACGCGATCGGCGCGGGGGCCGCGGTGCTGCGCGGCCGCCACGATTTCCGGGCGTTCGCCGCCGAGGGCGGGACGGTGCGTGAGAGCACGGTCCGGGACCTCCGCCGGCTGGAGATCGTCCGCCGCGGCCGGCGCGCGCGGCTGGTGTTCGAGGCGGATGGGTTCCTGTACAAGATGGTCCGCAGCCTGACCGGCGCCCTGGTGAATCTCGGCCTCGGCAAGCTCGCGCCGCGCGACCTGGCGGCCCTGCTGCACGGCGCGCGCCGCACCCCGCAGGTCCCGACCGCGCCACCGCAGGGGCTGTTCCTGGTGAAGGTGTTGTATTGAGGCCCGCGCGGGCCGCGACCCCCGCCGGCCAGCAGCCGTGACGCCCGGACCTTGGGCTGGCCGCGACGCGGCATTTCTCTGCGGCGGGCGCGCCGGCCAACCGCGGTGACGGCCGGACCCTCCGGCTGGCCGCGACGGGACGCTTACCGCGAGGCGACCGCCTGCGCCGGCCGGCTCGGGCGCGGCTTTCTCTCACCGGCCAATAGAAGTGACGACCGGACCTCGGCCTGGCCGCGCTGGAGTGACTCGCTGCTGTGTCCCACCGGCCAGCAGCGGTGACGGCCGGACCTTGGGCTGGCCGCGGGTGCGAACGGCTGTTCGGGTAGCGCAAGTCCGGAAATCCCTCCGAGAGGAGGGAACGGCGGGCTCGTCGCCCGACGGGAGGCCGGTAGCCAAGCCGGGATGATGGCCGGCGCCCGCACATTCCTGTCCCGGCTCGCGCGCGACGCACTCGATGTCGTCTTTCCCCGGACGTGCGTCGAGTGCGGCGGGCTCGTGGACGGCGGGTGGCTCCGCCATGTCTGCGAAACCTGCGCCCGGCTGTTCGTCATCGCCCGCGGGCCGCATTGCACGACATGCGGACACCCGTTCTTCGGCGAGATGGCCGGGAACCGCCTGTGCCCGCACTGCGAGGAGCTGCGCCCGGTGTTCCGCGAGGGCAGGACCGCCATCCTTCTCAAGGGACCCGGGCGCACCCTCGTGCATGCGCTGAAATACCACCGCGGCCTGCACGTGCTCGAGGACGTCACCGCGATCATGAGTGCGACGCCCGGGTATGCGGACTACCTCCGCGACGCCGTGCTCGTGCCCGTGCCGCTGCACCCGCGTAAATTGCGCGAGCGCGAATACAACCAGAGCCGTCTCCTCGCCGACTGCGCGGTCCGGGCCTCGGGCGGAACCGCGCGCATCGAGGAGCTGCTCCGCCGCGCGGTCGACACCGTATCGCAGACCCGCTTCGACCGCGCCGAGCGGGCGCGTAACCTCAAAAATGCCTTTGCCTTGGCCCCGGGCGCTCGCTTCAGTCCGCGGCAACGCTATGTGCTCCTCGACGACGTCTTCACCACGGGTTCGACCCTCAATTCCTGCGCGGCGGTGCTGCGCGGGGCGGGTCTGAAAAACCTCGACGTCGTTACGTTCGGTCACGGGTAACCCATTTGTATGTCGCATTTTACCAAGCCGAAACTCGCAACGGCCAAGAAAAAGAAGGACATCCCGAAGGGCTTGTGGACCAAATGCCCGATCTCCGGCGAGATTGTCTTCAACAAGGACCTCGAGGCGAACCTCATGGTGGTCCCGAAGAGCGGCTACCACTTCCCGATCGGTTCGCGCCAGCGCATCGCGGCGCTGATTGACGAAGGCACCTGGACCGAGGCGGACGCCGGGCTGAAGTCCGCCGACCCCCTCAAGTTCGTCGACTCCGCCGCCTACACCGACCGCATCAAGAAATACGAGAAGGAGAGCGGGCTGCCCGAGGCCGTCATCTGCGGCACGGGCAGGATCCACGGCCTCGAGGTCTCGCTCGCAGTGATGGACTTCCGGTTCTGCGGCGGCGCAATGGGCGCGGCGGTCGGCGAGAAGATCACGCGCGCAGTGGAACGCGCGCTGGAGCGGAAGATTCCCTGCATCATCGTCAGCGCCTCGGGCGGCGCCCGCATGCAGGAGGGCATCTACAGCCTCATGCAGATGGCAAAGACCAGCGCGGCCCTCGGCCGGCTGGCCGAGGCTCGGCTGCCGTTCATCTCCGTGCTCACGCACCCGACGACCGGCGGCGTGACCGCGAGTTTCGCGACCCTCGGCGATGTGATCGTCGCGGAGCCGGGCGCCCTCATCGGTTTCGCCGGTGCCCGCGTCATCAAGGAGACCACGAAGCAGACGCTGCCCCCGGGTTTCCAGACCGCGGAATTCCTCCTCAAGCACGGTCTCGTCGACCAGATTGTCCCCCGCCTCGAGATGCGCGATCGGCTGCATGACCTGCTGCAGGCGCTCCATCTGAAGCGGAAGGAAAAGTCCCGCGGCGGATCCCGTCCGCCCGTGCCGGTCCCGGCCGCCGAGGCCACGACCTGAGCGAAACCGGCCGTCGGCGCACCGATGCGCTCCCCTTGCACCGAACGCGCCGGATGCGGCCGCCCGAGCCGCATGGAGGCGTGACGCGTGACCCCGTCGATTCCCAGCTATGCGGCCGCGACGGATTACCTCTACGCCCTGAAGACCACCGGGGTGCGCTTCGGCATCGACCGGATGGGCCGGCTCGCCGAGGCGCTCGGGCACCCCGAGCGCAGCTATCCGGTGATTCACGTCGCCGGCACGAATGGCAAGGGCTCGGTCTCCGCGATGCTGGACGCGATCTTCCACGCCGCAGGCTGGCGGACCGGGCTCTACACCTCGCCGCACCTGGTGAAGCTCGGCGAGCGCGTCCAGGTGGACCGCCAGTTGCTCACCGAGGCGGAGATCCTCGCCTACACCAACGAGCTGCGGCCCGTCGCCGAGCGGCTCGGCGGCCTGGGGCCGGACGAGCATCCGAGTTTTTTCGAGTTCATGACGGCGATGGCGTTCCTCCAGTTCCGGCGCCGCGGGGTGGAGATCGGGATCGTCGAGGTCGGCCTCGGCGGGCGGCTCGACGCCACGAACGTGGTCGCGCCGGACGTCGCGGTGATCTCCTCCATCGGGCTGGATCACACGGAGCAGCTCGGCGACCGCATCGAGCTCATCGCGCGCGAGAAGGCGGGCATCATCAAACCGGGCCGGCCGGTCGTCATCGGCCGCCTGCCGTCCGAGGCGGAGGAGGTCATCCGCGCCATCGCGGCCGGGCGCGGCTCGCCCGTGCACTCGGTGCGGTCCGAATATGGTGATGACCTGGATCGGTATCCGGAGACCAATCTCGAGGGCGACTACCAGCGCTGGAATGCGGCGACGGCGACGCTGGCGGCCGGGGTGTTCGCGGAACGGTGGAATGCGACCTCCGGACGTGATCGGAACGCGCCGGCCCGTCGCGCGGCCCCGTCGCGGGACGACATTGCGCGGGGCCTGCACCGTGTGTCCTGGCCGGGACGCTGGCAGCGCACGGCGATCGGCGGGCGGCTGCTGATTCTCGACGCCTCGCACAATCCGGAGGGCGCCCGGGTGCTGGAGTCGAACCTGGCGCGGCTGCGCGCCGAGATCGGGCGCAAGCCGGTGATCGTGACCGGCATGCTCGGGGCGTTCCGCGCGAAGCCGCTGCTCGAGGTGCTCGCGCGGCACGCTAAGCAGATCCACCTGACCCCGCCACACCAGGCGCGCGCCTCGAGCTACGAGGAGCTCGAGGCATGCGCGCCCGCGGCGGCCCGGGACCTGCTGCGGCGCGCGGCCATCGAGGATGTTTTCCCGGGGCCCGATCGTTGCACGGTCGGCGAAGCCGACGACGTGATCGTCGTCACCGGCTCGATCTACCTGATCGGAGAGGTGCTCGCGCGGATCGAGCCCGGCCGCGGGGCGGGCGAGGGGCGGCTGCAGGATTTTTGAGCCGGCGGCCGGAAACGCGGCGCGCCGCGGTGCCGGGGACAGTGCGAGCTATTCGAGCACCCGGGTCTGCGCCGACTTGGTGAGAAACCGCAGCCCTTCGCAGACGTCGACGTCGCCCGCATGGAGTCCGGCCGTCTCGGCCTGGAGCCTGAAAACGAACGTGCGGCTTTCCCCGGCCGGAATGCCGACGGAGAAGGTGAAGCTGCGGCTCTCGTCGATCGGGACATGCATGCTGGACTTCGGGGTCGGCTCGACGGAGGCCAGCTTGAATCCGGCGAGGTAGCTTTCGCCGACATCGATGTCCGACAGCGCCATCGCGCCCTTCGCGCGGCGATTGGTGACGACGACCTCGAGGTCGAACGCCTCGCCCACCTTCACCTCGGCCGGAGCGCTCACCACGGCGGTGATGTCCGGCGGATCGACGGCGATATAGAACAGGAATCCGATGAATCCGGCGACGACCAGGAGGCAGATGGCCAGGGCGATGCCGCAGCCCAGCAGGAGGGATTTCTTGTCCATGGGTTTCGCGAGGAGACTCGTCCCTGATGGCCGTCCCGGAGGTGCGGTGGCAAGCCCGGTTCGGGCGGGCCGGATCAGGCCAACTGGATCAGCTCGGTCGTCGACGGCAGATCCTTGATGATCTGCGACGGCTCGGGGCCGACGCCGAGATAGCGGAGATTCGGGAGGGCGGCCGGGAGCTTTTCGGGATACGCGACGTCCACCACGGTCTTCACCATCGCGGCCGCGTACCGGCGGGCGTTCTTCGGGAGATCGGCGAAGCGGCGCACGCCCGAGATGTCCTCCGCCCAGCCGGGATACTTCTGGTAGACGGGCCGGAGTGTGCGGCGGAGGGCTTCGTTGCGCGGGACATGCGCGAGGCGGCGGCCGCCGCCGTCCTCGTAGGCCGTGCAGATGAGCAGCTCCGACGCGCCGGTGAGGGCGTCGATCTTGTTGATCATGAGGTCCTGGAATCCGCCGTAGCGGAGCGCGTCGCCTTTTTCCACCGCGTCGTACCAGCCCACCATGCGCTGGCGGCCCGTCGTGGTGCCGAACTCGAGGGTCTTGAGTCGCTGTCCGAGCGGATGGCCCTCCTCGATCTGCGTGAGGAACGTGTGCGTGCCGACCTTGGTGTCGTAGGCCTTGGCCACGGCGAACGTATGGACCGGCTGGACCGGGATGCCGGCGCTGGCGAAGAACTCGGGCGTGTACGTGTGTGAGGCGGTGACGTTGGGCGAGAACCCGTGGCGCTTGTCCAGCCAGTAGGCCTGGCCGAACTCGCCGACGATCGTGCGCCCGGCCGCCAGCTCGCGGAGCACCAGCTCGCGGACCTCGCCTATGTTTTCCCTGAGCTGCCGGCCGGCCTCCCAGTACACCTGCGTCAGCGCGTCGACATCGAGCGTGAACGGCGCCGGGCCCTTGAACCGGCGGAGGTCGAAGTCGCCCGCGGAGAAGAGCCCGGCCTTCACCGCATCGGCGTTGGCCTTCTGCTCGGCGGTCGTGAGTTTCTCGAAGAACGCATCCCAGGCGGCCGGGCTGACCTGGCAGACGTGCTGGATCGTGCGCAGCGCGCGGTCCGCCCGCTGCGCCAGCTTCCGCGCGAAGAAATTGGGGCCGCCGAGGAAGTCCGCGAACGTGATCTGCCACTGCCCGGTTTCGTCCTGGTAGGCCGGCGTGATCCCGCGGCCGGTCGAGCCGCGCGGCTCCTCCTTGAGGACGTTCACCCGGTAATCCTCCCACGCGAGGTCCAGCAACCGGTGGCTGAGATCCGAGACCATGGCGCGCTCGTCGATCAACAGCCGGTCGAAGATGGCGTAGCCGCGGGGCTCGAGGGGCCGGGCCTCCCAGAGGATCTTGCGCGGATCGGCCACCACGCCCGCGCCGATGGCGAGGTGGGCGACGGATTTCTCGACGACGCCCGCGGGGAGCAGGTTGAGCTTGATGCCGCCGGCCGTGTGCCCCGAGTTCGAGCCGCCGTTCACCTTGAAGACGACCGAGACCGCGCGGGGCGTGCCGGCGAGCTCCTGGACGACCTCGGGGATGAGGCGTCCCTTGCCCTCGTCACCGAAGGAGACGCCGACGTCGGCGATCAGTTGGCTGGAGAAGGGGAGCAGCGACATCGGAGGAAAGGGCGCAGCCGGGGAGGGGAGCGGGGGCGTGCCCGGGCGGCAACGGAATTTTCCGTCACGCGGGAGCGCCGGGTCAGGCGGCGGCCCCGGGTGGCGACGCCGGCCGTGACCGCAGACTGGCGAACCAGGCCACGGCGGCATAGCCGGCCGCGGCGATGTGCGCGCTGGTCGCGACGCGCACGCCGGGATCGTCGAAACGGATCATCCCGCCGCCGCGGCCGCCCTGGACGATCTCGAACACGACTTCGGCGACGTAGATGAGCAGGACCGCGGGCCAGAACCAGTCGGTCCAGTCCCGGCGCCAGCCTTGCAGCGCGAGGTAGACCAGGAGCCCCAGGTTGAGCGCGCTCAGGCCGCCATAGCGAAGCATCGTCGGGTCGAAGAAATGGATGGCGGCGGAGACGAATGGGGGCATCAGCGCCAGCGCCGCGATGCCGAACGCGCGGTGGCGGGACGCGAGCAGCCCGCCCAGGATCAGGAAGAGGCCCGCGTCGACGACGAAGTGCGGCCAGCCGAAATGGACCAGGTGCCCGGTCCATGCGCGCCAGAGCTCGCCCCCGGCCAGAGCGGCGCGGTCGTGGAGGAGCGCGGCCCGCCACCCGGGGTTCAGCTGGATCACGAGGGCCGCCAAGGCGGCCGCGAGGAAAAGCCAGGACGGCCGGCGCAGCCCGGTGGGGGCCGGGGGAGGGGGGCGGGAGTCTTCGCGCATCCGGACGGGAGACTAGGCCGCCGCGCCGTCCGGGCCACAAAATCCCGCCGGCGTCCGCACGGGGCGGGTTGCCCGGCGATCGTCCACCCGAGCGCTCAATCGCGGCGGCTGAAGCGTCGCAGGCCGAGGAGCGCGAGCAGGGCGACAAGGAAGCCCGTGCTGGGCGCGCCGCCGCCCCCGCCGCCCCCGCCTCCTGCGCCGCTCGCCGGCGGCGGCGCGGAATTCACGGTGAGGGTCGCGGTCGCGCTGGTGACCGAGCCGCCGGCGTTCGACACCACCACGTGATACGATCCCGCGTTCGCCGGTTGCGCGTTGCTGACGGCGAAAGACGAGGCGGTCGCGCCGGTGATGGCGTTGCCGTTGAAGAACCACTGATAGGCCAGGTCTGCGCCGGTCGCGGTGACGGAAAAGTTCGCGCTTCCGCCGGTGTTCACGGTGAGGCTGGTCGGCTGCACCGTGATCTCCGGGGGAGAACCGCCCGCGGACGCGAAATTGAGGTTCAGCGTGATGCCCCCGGTGTCGCGGTCGAAACCGTCGACCGCGATCCGGTAGACCGTTCCGCTGGTGGCGTTGAAGGTCACCTCGCTCGCCTGCACGACGCCGTTCGTGATGTCGTCGTTGGAGGTGACGGGCACGAGGGAGCCCACCGCGCTGCCCGTGTACACCGCGAGGGTGGTGTCGAAGACGCTGCCGCGCGTGTTCAGGACGACGGCGCCGGCGCGGGGCGCGGTCCAGCGCCACCAGACCGAGCTGCCGCCCGCGTTGCCGGCGTGGTTCGGCTCGTTCGTCTCCTTCGTGGCGTTCGTGTTGTGCCCGGACGCGCTGGTGCTCGAGGCCGCGCCGGCCAGGGTGAGCACGGCGGCGTTGGCGAAGCTGTCGTTGCCGGGCACGCCCGGCGGCCCGTAGAGCATCTGGCCGCCGGCGATGTCGTCCTCGGTCAGGCTGTCGATCGAGCTCACCCGGCTGTTCATGACGGCGAACACGGTCTGGTTGTCCTCGTCGGGATGCCCGAGGCCGAGCGCGTGCCCGAGCTCGTGCAGCGCAACGCGGCGAAGGTCGATGGCGTTCGGGTCCAGGCTGCCGGGCCGCGTGCCGCGGTAGGAGTTCCACACCCGGCCCGAGTTGAACACGATGTCGGCTTCGATGCGCTCGTTGCCGCTGCGGGTCTGGGTGGCGACGGCGATGGTGTTGCCGTCGAACGCCCGCCCGAAGATGGTCGCTCCGAAAATCATCTCGTTGAGCCCGTTGCCCTCGGCGGCGGTGCCGGTCGTGAGCGTGGTCGTGAAGCGGCCGTTGCCGAGCACGGCGTTCCATTGCTGGGCGGCGGCGTCCGCCGTCGTGTTGAAGCTGGTGCCGTCGGACAGGTTCTCCGCCTCGCCGAGCATGATGCGGAACGGGATCGGGCCGGCCGGCCACTTGATCGGAAGGCCAGTGCTCTCGTTCCGCAGGAAAGTGAAGGCGCCGGCGCCGCCGGCCACCGCGAGGAGGGCCAGGATCGCAAGGGCCCGCCGGAACGGGTCAGCGGACAGTTTCACGGGCGGGGAGGGTGGCGACGGCGCGGATGCGCGCGGCGAATTGGGCGGGGGAAAGCGGCTGCGCCTGCGGGTTGCGCACGAGCTCCTGGCTCGCGGCGGTGAGCGGAAGGGCGACGTCCCGCTCGCTGTAGAGCGCCCGGCCGCTGGCCCGGTGCACGACCTCGCGTCCGGTGCGCGCATCGCGGCGGACCGGGTAGTGGCCGTGCCGGAGGGCGACGAGGGGCGAGATCAGGTCGCGGCGCGCATGGACGAAAAAGATGCTTTCGCTGCCAACCTCGAAGTTCGGCGCGCCGGCGATTTCCAGCTCCTCATCCCCGATCTTGCCCCCGACGGCGTCGAGGACGAGCCGGCGCGGCGCCGAACCCCTGATGACCTCGCGCACATCGAGCTCGATGCGGCTCGCGATGTAGCGCTGGCCCGGCTGCGCCGGGTTTTCCCGCCATTCGGGGGTCACGGAGGTGACCACGGCGCGGACGACGTAGCCGGACTGCTGGACGAGGGACTCGAACTCCGGCGCGATGACCGTCGTGGCGTCGCCGCGCGGAGCGCACGCGACGGCCACGAGCAGCGCAACCGCAAGGCGGAGCGGCGGACAAGGGCTTGGCATGGGTAGGGTGGTGGGACCCGCGAGTTTTGCGCGGGTTCGTCAGGTTGAACCCAGAGCATGAGCGATGATCGCGGGTTTTCAACCCGGGGAGCCGTGAAATATCTATCTAGACCCGCGGCCCGGCCGCGCGGGGCCGCTAGACCAGGGCGTTCGCCCGGACCACCTGCGCATACCAGCGGGCACTCAGCTTGGGCGTGCGCCGCTGGGTGCCGAAGTCGTTGTGCACGATGCCAAAACGGCGCGCATACCCGTCGGCCCATTCGAAGTTGTCGAGGAATGACCACAGAAAGTAACCGCGGACGGGGGCGCCGTCGGCGATCGCGCGGTGGAGCTCCTTGAGGTAACTGCGAAGGAACTCGACGCGGTGGAGATCGAGGCATTCGCCGTGGGCCACGGCGTCGTCATCGTAGCCGCAGCCGTTCTCCGTGATGTAGATGTGTTTCACGCCATACGCCTCCGCCGCGAGGCGGGGGGCCCAATAGAGCGCGCGCGGAGCGAGGAAAAGCCAGGGGCTGTCCGCGGTCGGGTAACTGCGCGAAGGGACCACGACTTCGGGGCGCCCGGTCGCGCCGCGGCGGACGAACGTGCCGGTGTAGACATTCAGGCCGAGGAAATCGGTGGGCGCGCTGATCCGCGCGAAATCCCCGCGGCCGACGACCGGCCGGTCTGCGCCGCAGCGCCGGAGGTAGCCCGGCGCGTACCCGCCGCGATGGATGGCGTCGAGGACCGGCCAGTTCGCCTCGGCGAACCAGGCGCGGGTGGCGGCGATGTCGTCCGGCGTCTCGGTCGCCGGGATGACGGTTTCGCAGTTGTCGGTGAGCCCCACCTTCGCGCCCCGCCCGCCGTGCTCGCGCACCGCGCGCACGCCTTCGCCGTGACAGAGCAGCGCGTGGTGCATCGTTTGGTTGACGACCTGCGCCGGCTCGCGCGCGCCGGGCGCCTTGCCCCCGCCGCCGTAGCCGTGGACGGTGAAGCACCGGATCTCGTTCAGGGTGATCCAGTGCTTCACCCGATCGCCGAAGGCGCGCACGATTGTGTCCGCGTATGCGCCAAACGCGTCAGCGACGCCGCGGACGCGCCAGCCGCCGCGGTCCTCGAGTGCTTGCGGGAGATCCCAGTGAAACATCGTGACCCAGGGCGTGATCCCCTGCTCGCCGAGCGCGTCAATCAACCGTCGGTAGAAATCGAGGCCGCGCTGGTTCGGGCGGCCGGTGCCGGCGGGCAGGATCCGGGGCCAGGCGAGCGAGAGCCGGTAATGTTTCAGCCCAAGCTCGCGCATGAGCGCGAAGTCGGCGCGGAACCGCCGATAGTGGTCGCAGGCCTCGTCGAGGGTGTCGCCCGCATGCACCGCGCCGGGCTGCCGGGCAAACCGGTCCCAGACCGATTCGCCTTTGCCGGCCGCGAACGCGGCGCCCTCGATCTGGGGCGCGGCGGTCGCGGTGCCCCAGGTGAAGTTGCGCGGGAACGTGAAGCGGGTGGGCGAGGGCATGGAGGGAAAGCGGGGAGCGGAGGCGGGGGATCGCGGCCGCCGCGCGGCTGGGGGCGGGACGTGCGTGCTCCCGTCAGCGCGCCGGCGGGCCGGCGATGGTCTCGCCCTCGACCAGCTGGGCCTCGACGAGGATTTTGCGGCGCGGGGAGGTGGGATGCTGGATGCGGTTCACGAGCCGCGTGAGCGCCGAGGATCCGATGTGCTCATGGGGCACGCGCATCGACGTGGCCCGGCGCAGCCCGGCCGGCGGCTCGAGCCCATCGAAGCCGGTGAGCGAACAATCCTCGGGCACGCGGATGCCGCGCGCCTGCAGGTCCTGCATCAGCGGATAGGCCTGGTGGTCGGCCGCGCAGACCCAGGCGGTGACGCGGTCGCGCGCGTAGATCCCGGCGACGGTTTCGCTGACCTGCGGGGGCATCAGCCGGGGCGAATGCCGGTGCACGTTGATCACCCACTCCGGGTTGAACTCGAGGCCCTGGTAGAAGAGCGCCTCGACGTAGCCGCTGAACCGGCGGGCGACCCAGTGGCCGCCGACCGGATAGGTCCACGAGACGAAGCCGATGCGGCGGTGCCCCGCGGCCGAGAGCCGCAACACGAGGTCGAGGATAGCGGGCGCATCGTCCGTATCGATGATATCGATGCCCGGATGGCTGTAGCTTTCGAGGACCGCCACGGTCGACACGCGGCTCGCGATCATCTCCACGGCCGGCTCCGGGAACGGATGAATCAGGATCGCGCCGCGCCAGTCGTTCGCGCGGATCTGCCGGAGCATCGTCTGGCGGTTCGCCTCCGCCTCGACCTCGCCGGGCGGCTGGTACGAGACGTCGACGCTCACGCGCTCTATCTCCGCGCGGTCGCGGATGCCCTTCAGGATGTGTGGGTACGTCACCATCGTGACGTTCTCCCGCGGCACGCCGATCAGCACGCCGACCGTGAATGTGCGCGAGTTCTTGCCGCGCCGCGCCGCGCGGCCGGGCGACTGCCGGTACCCGAGCTCCTCGGCCGCGGCCAGCACCCGCGCGCGGGTCTCGGCGCTGATCGCAGGATGATTGGCGAGGCTCCGCGACACGGTCGTGCGCGAGATGTTCAGGCGCTTCGCGATCAGGTCCTGGTTGACGGAAAGCATGGCAAAAAAGGGGCGGCGGGCGGGCGACATCGGTATTGCACGAAGGGTTGGAAGCAAGGATTAAAAACAATGCACGAAAAACTAAAAGTCTATGCACATAATCGGGACAGTTTCAGACGGCGTTTATACGAAGATGTTAATAATAAGATAGTAAGGTAAAAACTGCCATCACTTTCAAGAGCTCGTCAGAGATAGCACATATTCGTTGACATACAGGGCGCACACTCGGTCTCGTGAAGCCCGTCGGCGCCAGTCGTTACCCGCTCGCGTCGACATCCCCGCACTCCGCCCCGCACGCGCCTTACCCCGACCGAGTTCAGCTCGGGCCGCGGGTGAGGTGAAGCGGGGCGGGGGAGACCCAACCACCAACGAACGAGTCATGAAACCCCACCCTCACCCCGCGCTGCGCGCCGGCTTTGTCGCCTGCACGCTCGCCGTCGCCGGCTGGCCCCGCCTGGCCGTCGCGCAAACCGCCCCCGCCGCCCCCGCGTCCGATTCCCCGGCGCGCGAGGAGGAGACGGTCACGCTCTCGCCGTTCCAGGTCACGACGAACCGCGACAAAGGTTATCGGGCCACGAACTCCATTTCCGGCACGCGGCTCGACACGCCGATCAAGGAGCTGCCGATGCCGATCGAGGTCATCACCGAGGCGTTCCTGCGGGACACCGGCTCGAACGACCTCCGCCAGAGCCTCCGATACAGCTCGGGCATCGTCCTGCAGTCCCAGAATGACCAGGGCAACAACACCTTCCACGGGGCGGGCGGCGTGCACAACCCCGAGGGCGCGACGGCGAACAAGACGCAGTCCACCTACAAGATCCGCGGCTACATCTCGGACATCGTCCTGCGCGACGGCTACCGCCGCCAGAGCTCCACCGACTCGATCAACATCGGCCGCGTCGAGGTCATCCGCGGCCCCGCGGCGCTGCTCTACGGCATCGGCAACTTCGGCGGCATCGTGAACTACCTGCCGAAGGCGCCGGAGCGGAAGGAGGCGACGCGGACCGGCTTCACGTTCGGCTCCCACGAGTTCATGCGCGCCACGATCGACACGACCGGCCCGCTCGGCGGCGCGGGCGACGCGGCGAAGCTCGCGTACCGGCTCACCGGCGCCTGGCAGGACACCGGCAACCACACCGAGCTCTACGGCGAGGACCACTGGTTCATCTCGCCGAGCCTGAACTGGCGGCCGTTCCCGAAGACCGACATCACGGTCGACTTCGAGCTCGGCGAGCAGCACGAGAAGGGCCTCGGCTTCCAGAGCGTGCGGGCCCGCTCCGACATCGACGGCATCAGCCAGGCCGACCGCCTGCAAAGCTCCGGCTTCGTGGAGTTCGCGGGCAAGGACCTCCGGACCTTCCGGTGGTCCGGCCCGGACACCTTCCGCGACTCCAAGCAGGACAACCTGCGCGCGCAGGTCACGCAGCAGATCCTGCCCGGCCTGAACCTCCTGGCGGGCTACAACCGCTCGAACGTGAAGTTCGACGCCCGGGACGTGAACGGCTCGATGCGGCAGAACGTCGGCCCCGCCGGCCTGCGTGACACCATCACGGTCATCCCGATCGACTCGGCCAACGGCAGCTCGGAGTTCACGCGCACCCAGACGCCGAACACGATCTTCGAATACTTCTGGAGCGAGAACTCCGAGGACAACGAGCGCGAGCAGGCCCGCATCGAGGCCAACTGGGCCTTCAAGCTCTTCGCGGACTCCAAGTGGTTCGCGGTCGACAATAGCTTCCTGGTCGGCCGCTCGATCGAGAAGGCCGACCGCACCACGACCCTGCGCCGGACGGCGAACAACACCTTCAACTACAAGCGCCCGACCGACACGTCCTACATCCGCTTCGGCACGCAGGGCGACGGCTCGCCCGACGCCGCGATGGTCAACGTCAACCGCATCCTCTCGCACGCCGAGAACGTGGGCGACTACGCGATCTACCAGGGCAAGTTCCTCGACGAGCGCCTCGTCGTCGTCGCGGGCGTCCGCCGCGACGAGAACGACAACAGCGGCAGCTCGGCGACGTTCCATCCGACGAACTCCAGCGGCTCGTTCACGCGGCCGACGCAGAAGGACACGACCGACCAATACGGCGTCACGCTGAAGCTGCTGCCGCAGGTCAGCGTCTACGCCCTGCGCGCCGGCGGCATCCAGCCGAACTTCGACGGCCTGCGCGACGCCGCGGGCAACCCGCTCGGCGCCGCCACGGCGGACAGCAAGGAGATCGGCCTCAAGGTCGACCTCTTCGACGGCCGCATCTCAGGCACGATCTCGAAGTTCAAGATCAAGCGCTCCGGCGTGCCCTTCGGCCAGTGGTGGATGCCGACGCTGAAGAACACCTTCGATGCGAGCCGGCCGATCACGTACAACGTGATGAACTTCATGCCGGCGAGCGTCCCGGGCGGCAGCAACGGCGGCAACGGGGCGGCCGACGCCGCGCTCCCGCAGTGGAACGCCGGCGTCGCGGCCGGCGCGATCTACCAGCTCGGCGGCAACTGGTACGTCAACGCCTCGAACGCGGCCGGCGCGGCGTACCTCGACCAGGTGTTCAACCTCACGAAGACGACGAACCCCGGCTGGCCGGGCTGGCTCTACATCGCGGACGCGAACACGAACAACAGCTGGGAGGACCGCGGCGACGGCAGCGGCTACCAGTCGTACGTCCAGCAGGAGGACGAGTCCGAGGGCTGGGACGCGCAGCTGATGTTCACGCCGAACGACAACCTCCAGTTCGTCGTCACCTACGCGCACACGAAGCGCGTGATCACGAACCCCGGGAAGTTCATCCGCTATCCGCACCCCGAGAACCGCTGGGCGATCTGGTATTTCCCCGACAGCAACTGGGGCCTCACCGGCTACCCGCTGGACGAGGTCTACGGCGACCCCTCGGACACCTCGACGTGGACCGGCATCGGCTGGGGCGCGGGCCAGAGCCGCGACGACACGCCGAAACACTCGGTTTCCGGCTGGGCCAGCTACCGGTTCACGGGCGACGGCCGCCTCAACGGCCTCCAGCTCGGCCTCGGCGGCCAGTGGGATTCCGAGCGCGAGTACTTCTCCGGCATCACGGTGGCCGGGCAGAAGCAGACGAACGGCAAGGGCCAGCTCACCGTGCTCAGGCACAAGGCCCGGCTGAACCTCGACTTCATGGTGCGCTATCCGTTCAAGCTCCGCGACGGCGAGGCGTACCTGCAGCTCAACGTCTTCAACGCGCTCAACGACCGGGACCTCTACGGCCTGATCTACGCCCCCGGCCGGAGCGCCCGCGTCGAGCTCGGCTACACGTTCTGATCCGCAGGTTGGGACAGGGCGGCCCGCCCGCGGGCCGTCCTGCGACATCCCGCGATTTCAATGCCAGGCGGCGCGTTAAGGATAACGCGCCCTACCTCGGGCGACAGCGATCCGAGGTAGGGCGGCTTATCCCTGAGCCGCCGAACACATGCCCAAAGGTAGCACGTCCAGTCCCCGAACCGCCGAACACCGATTCCGAGGTAGGGCGGCTTATCCCTAAGCCGCCGGCCCGAGTACGGATTCCGCGGGCCCGCAGCTGACACCCCCCGCCGTATTTGATTCACCTCCCGGATGCCCCCCGCCTCCGCCATCGCCCCCGCGGCCGCTCCTTCCGCCGTCCCGACCGACCGGCTCACGTTCACCGAGAAGCTCGCGTATGGCCTCGGGGACACGGCCTCGAACTTCTATTTCCAGGCGTTCAACCAGTTCCTGGCGTTTTATTATATCGAGATTCTCGGCATCCGGCAGGCGGCCGCCGGCCATCTGATGGCCTGGGTGCCGATCGCGGTGGCGTTCCTCAATCCCGTGATCGGCGTCGCCGCCGATCGAACGAGCACGCGCTGGGGCAAGTTCCGTCCCTGGATCCTCTGGGGCGCCCTCCCGTATGGGTTGCTCGGCTACGTGATGTTCGCGAGCCCCGGCTTCAGCCCCGACGGCACGCTGGTGTACGCCTACGTGACGTACTCCCTCACGCTCGTCGCCTACGCGGCGATCAACACGCCGTACGGCGCGCTGATGGGCGTGATGTCGCCCTCGTCCGAGGATCGGACCGCCCTTTCCGCCTATCGGTTCGGCTGCGCTTTCCTGGGCGCGCTGCTCATCGGCTGGCTCGTCCCCTGGATGAAGGAGGCGCTCCGGTTCGGCGGCGATCCGGCCACGGGATTCCGCAACACCATGGCGGTCTTTGCCGTGGCGTCCGTCGCGATGTTCTTGTTCACGTTTTTCAGGACGCGCGAGCGCGTGGCTCCGCCGGCGGCCCAGAAGAGCTCGCTGGCGGACGATGCCGCCGATCTGGTCCGCAATCGGCCCTGGCTCGTCCTCTTCCTGGTCGCGTTCCTCAACCTCACCAACGTCGGGCTTCGGTCCGGCATGGGGATCTTTTATTTCAAGTACTGCGTCGGGAACGAGGCGGCGCTCGGGAACTTCAATTTCGTCGGCTTCCTCTGCTTCATCCTGGGCGCGCTGGCGACGAAGCTCTTCACCGCCCGCTGGTCCCGGCGCGGCCTGATGATCGTGCTGACCCTGGTCAACGGCCTCGGGATGCTCGCCTTCTACTTCGCCGATCCGTCCAACCTGCCGGTGCTCTACGCGCTGAACATCATCGCGTCGTTCGCGGCGGGACCGACCCCCGCGATCGTGTGGTCGCTTTACGCCGACACGGCGGATTACGGCGAGTGGCGGTTCGGCCGCCGCGCGACGGGGCTCGTGTTCTCCGCCACCGTGCTCGCGCAAAAGGTCGGGCTGGCGATCGGCGGCGCGATGATCGGCTGGCTGCTCGCGCGCTTCGGCTTCGTGGCGGACGCGGCCCAGACGGAATCGGCGCTGCACGGCATCCGCGTGCTGTTCGGCCTGCTGCCCGGCCTGTTCGCGGTCGCCGCGGGCGTGGCGATATTCTTCTACCCGCTCGACGAACCCACCGTGAAACAGATCGAGCGCGAGCTGGCCGCCCGGAAGGGGGCCGCCTGATGCCCGCGATTCGCGGAACGCGCCGGACGCCCCGTCCTGACGTGCGACTCCCTGCCGCCTTGCTCTCCCTCATGCTCTTCACCACCGCCCTCACCGCCGCGCCCGTGTGGCAGGACGATTTCGACCAGCCCGCCGGCAGCGGCCCCGACCCGGCCAAGTGGGTCCACGACCTCGGGGCGAGCGGATGGGGTAACGCCGAGCTGCAGGAATACACGGCGGCCCGCGCCAACGCGCTCGTCGTGGACGATCCCGCGGCCTCGAACGGCAAGGCGCTCGTCATCCGCGCCGAGCAGGTCGCCCGCCGGCCGGACCGCGACGGCGGCGATGCCGGCCCGCGGCCGGGCTTCACGTCGGCGCGCCTCAAGACGCAGGGGAAATTCTCCGTTTCCTACGGCCGGATCGAGGCGCGCCTGAAGCTGCCGCGCGGGCAAGGGGTCTGGCCGGCGTTCTGGATGCTCGGCGACGCCCACGCCACGGCCGGGTGGCCGGAATGCGGCGAGATCGACATCGTCGAGGTGCTCGGACACGAGCCGCACAAGCTCTACGGCACGGTCCACGGTCCGGGCTACTCCGGCGGCCAGGGGGTGACCGGCTCGGTCACGCTGCCGCCGGGGCCCTCGCTGGCGGACGGCTACCATGTCTACGCGATCGAATGGGCGCCGGGCCGCATCGAGTGGTCGCTCGACGGCACGGTCTACCATCGGGTCACCCCCGCGAACCTCCCGGCCGGCGCGCGGTGGGCGTTCGACGACGCGAAGTTCTTCCTGCTCGTCAACCTCGCGATCGGCGGCCGGTGGCCGGGCTATCCCGACGCCAGCACCGTGTTCCCGCAGGAACTGCGGGTGGATTGGGTGCGGGTCTACGCTCGCCCGCAGGCGCTATAGCCCTGCCCGGGCGCGCGTCGCGAGGTCCGCGCGGTTGAGCTTCCCCGCCTCGGTCCGCGGCCAGTTCGTCAGCGCGACGTATTCCTTCGGATGCTTGTACGGCGCCAGCGCCCGGCCGAGCGCGGTGCGGACCCTGGCAAGATCGGGCGACGTGCCGGCCGGGTAGACGGCGACGACCTGGGCGCCCCACTGCGGGTGCGGCAGGCCGAGGACGACGATGTCCGCGAATTCCCCCGTCGCCCGCAGCGCCGCCTCGACTTCCGGCGGATCCACCTTTTCGCCCCCCGTGACGATTATTTCGTCGCGCCGCCCGAGGACATGCAGGTGGCCTTGCGGGTCGATCCGGCCGAGATCCGCGGTGGCGTGGCTGCGATCCGAGCGAAAGTCGGGCCAATACCCGTGGAAGACCGATTCCCCGGCGACGCGGATCGCTCCGTCCGGCGCGATCGTCAGCGAGGCGTGCGGCAGGGCCGTGCCGCAATCGCGTGCGCCGCGCGCGAATTCCCCGGGCCGCAGGGCCGCCACCATCGCGGCGGTCTCGGTCATCCCGTAGCTCAGCGAGAGCGGGATCCCGGCCTCGGCCGCGCGGTCGAGCAGGTCCGGCCACGCGGGTGCCCCGCCGAGGAAAACCGTGCGGAGGCCGCGCAGCCAGCCCACGGCCGCCGGCTGGCGGAGCATTCGTTCCAGCTGCGTCGGCACGAGCGATAGGACCCAGCTCTCCGCGCGGTCCGGGAGGTCGGGCAGCGCACCGGCCGCCAGCTCCCGCCAGTCGGCCGGCCGGTGTTCGCCGCCGGTGAGCACGCACCGCAGCCACCCCATGAGCCCGCTGACGTGGTGGCGGGGCAGCAGGCCGACCGCGTTCACGCGCGGCAGGTCAAAATGGGCGGTGAACCCCCGCACCGCGGCCGCGATCGTTCGCTCGTCGTGGCGGGCGAAGCGGATCCGGCCCCCCGTGCCTCCGGTGGGGATCAGCAGCCAGCCGGCGGCGGGCGCCGCGGCCTCCCGGACGATGCCCAACACCGACGCCGCCTGGGCCCGCTCCGTTTCGCCCCAGTTCGGGTCGCAGAGTGCGATCACGCCGGGCGCCGAGGCCGGGCGCGCCCCGGGAATCTGCGAGACCAGGCGAGCCAGTTCGGAACGGGTGATCATGCGGAAGCGGCCGGGACCGGCGGAGCGAAGGGGGCGGCGCGGGCGTTCATGCGCGGGATTCGCCGGCCGGCCCATGGCTCTTTTCCGCGGCGATCTCGTCCCACAGGAGCCGTGGGTCGAAGCTCCCGGCCCAGCCGGCGTCGGCCAGCGCCCCGAGAATGGGACCATTCGCGGCGCGGGACTCGAACAGCTCGCCGGTCCCGAACCCGAGCGCGCGTTTCGTGATGCCGCGGGCCAGCGCCCACCGCAGGATGGCCGCGCGCGCGACGGCGGTCTCGATGGCGCTGGAAAGGACGAGGTCGGCCCGGGACTCGCGCGCCCAGGCCTCGATCTCGCCGAGCGGCCCGCAGATCGCCGGTTTGATGACAAAAACGCCGCGCCATCCGGCGGCGTGCCACCGGCGCGCGTCGGCCAGGCGCACGACGGATTCATCGAGCGCCAGCGTCACGGGAAAGTCTTCCGCGAGGCCGCGCAGCGCGTCCTCGTCGGAGGCCGCGACCGGCTGCTCCACGAACTCGACCGGCCGCTCGGCGCAGCGCTCGAGCCAGCGCCGCGCCTGGCGGCGGTCCCAGCCGCCGTTGGCGTCCAGCCGGAGCCTGGCGTAGGGCGGCAGCGCGGCGAGGAGATCGTCGAGCAGCGCGAGCTCATCTTCCGGACGGCCCACCGCGACCTTCCATTTGAACGAAAGGAAGCCGGCCTCGAGCCGGGCGCGCAGATCGTCGAGGGCCGGCTTGCCCGCCGGCAGCAGGGCGACGACGGGCAGACGGGTCGGGGGCGCCGCGGCCTCCCCGCGCGCTTCCTCGTCCGGTCGCGGAGGAACGGCGCGCTCCACCTCGGCCAGCGCGCACGCGACCGCGAAGCGCACGCAGCCGTAGCGCTCCGGTATGGCGGCAAGGATGTCCGGGCCGACGCGGCCGCGCAGCCCGGCGCACACCGTTTCGGCCTCCGCGAGGGTCTCGGTCCCGAACCACGGGATCGGCGCGACCTCGCCGAAGCCGATCCGGCCGTCCCGATCCTCGATCCGCACGAGCAGGCCCTCCCGCCCCGCCCAGGCCCCGTGGGCGGTGCGCAGCGGCGCCCGCAGGGGGAGCAGATGGCGCTGGTGCTGGAACCGGTAGGTCATGGCGGCGGGCGCCGGGATGGCCCGCCGCCGCCAAGGGCATCGGGGGATGGCGCGGGGGTCAGCCTTATTTTCGCGGCCGGCCCGGACGGTCGGCCGCATTCGGCATAGCCGAACGCCACACTTGCCTTCCGCTCTGCCGGGACTATTCCGCTAGCGGCAACACGATGACCAAGCCTGTTGCCTCCGCGGACTCCGACTTCTACCTTCCGGCCGACCGCTTCTTCCCGGCCAACCAGCCCAGCGCGCTGACCTACGACGACGTCTCGCTGGCCACGCTGTACTCGGAGATCCTGCCGAAGGACGCCGATCTCGCGACCGGGCTGTCCGATTCGCTGCGGCTGCAGATCCCGATCATCTCGTCGGACATGGACACCGTCACCGAGTCGCGCATGGCGATCGCCATGGCGCTCAACGGCGGGCTTGGGCTGATCCATTACAACCTCCCCCCGAAGGAGCAGGTGAAGGAGGTGGCGCGCGTGAAGCACCATATTCACGGGCTCATCCAGGACCCCATGACCGTCGCGCCCGACATGGTCGTGGGCGACGTCCTCACGCTGATCGAGCAGCGCCGATTTGAATTCCGCACGTTTCCCGTCGTCGACGGCGGCAAGCTCGTGGGCTTGCTTCCGGGCAACCTCGTCAAGGAGCGCTACAAGGCCCGCAAGGTCGCGGACATCATGACGCGCCGCAGGGAGCTCCTCACCGTCCCGCAGAAGCGCATGGCCGCCGACCCGATCAAGGAGGCGGACAAGTTCTTCTCGGAGAACGTGGGCATCCACAAGATTCTCGTGGTCGACGACAAGGACCTGCTGAAGGGCCTGGTGACGATCTCGGACGTCGAGCGCATCACGGCCGAGGCGAAGAGCCGGCGGAAGCCCGCGCGCGACTCCCAGTTCCGGCTCGTGGTCGGCGCGGCCATCGCGCCCGTGCGCAAGCCCTCGGGCGAGCTCGACCGCGACAAGGTCCTCGCGCACGTCGCGGAGCTCGTGGACGAGGCGGTCGACTGCGTCGCGGTCTCGACCGCGCACGGCCACACGGCCGGCGTGGGCGACATGGTGAAGCTCATCCGCGCCGCGCACCCCGGCCTCACGATCATCGCCGGCAACGTCACGAGCGGCGCCGGCGTGGAGTTCCTGGCCGATTGCGGCGCGAGCGCGGTGAAGATCGGGCAGGGGCCCGGCTCCATCTGCACGACGCGCATCGTCGCCGGCGTCGGCATCCCGCAGCTCACCGCCCTGTACGTCGCCGCGCGCGGCGCCGCCCGGAAGGGCGTGCGCATCGTGGCCGACGGCGGGATCACGAAGTCGGGCGACATCGTGAAGGCGCTCACGCTCGCCGACGCGGTGATCCTGGGCGGCCTGCTCGCCGGCTGCCGCGAAGCCCCGGGCGAAATCATGGAGATCTCGGGCAAGCTCTATAAGCAGTACCGCGGCATGGGCAGCCACGCTGCGATGAAGGCCGGCTCGGCCAGCCGTTACGGCCACGACAAGGCCGACACCACGCGCAAGGTCGCGGCCGAGGGCATCGAGGCCCTGAAGGAGGTCTCGGGCTCCGTCGACGACGTCCTCGGCAACCTGATCGGCGGCGTGCAGAGCGGCATGGGCTACCTGGGCGCAAAGGACCTCCCGGAGCTCCGGAAGAAGGCCCGCTATGTCCGCGTCACGCCGGCCGGGCAGAAGGAAGCCGCCCCGCACGACGTGATCGAGGTGGCGACGCGCAAGGGCTGACGCCGGCCAAGCACCCCACCGGGGTGCTCCACACCAAGCTTTCGCGCTCGGAGAGCGGCAGCCATTGTGGCGGTCCGGGTGTGGCGCGGTCCGGGTGTGGCGCAGCCCGGTGGGCTGCGTTTAGCAGCGGCGCCCGCAAGCCCGCGGCTACGGGCTTTTAATCGGTGCCATCATCGATAGTTTCCCATCGTGAACAAATCCGAGATCGCCGCGGTGCTGACCGACATCGGCACGCTCCTCGAGCTCCAGGGCGAAAATCCCTTCAAGGTCCGCGCCTACGTCACCGGCGCCCGTCTCATCGAGGCGCTGAGCGAGGAGGAGCTCGCCCAGCGCATCACGGCCGGCACCCTGCAGGAGGTGCGCGGCGTGGGCGAGGCGCTGGCGCAGAAGATCACCGAGCTCGGCACGACGGGCCGGCTCGAGTTCTACGAGAAGCTCAAGAACTCGGTCCCGCAGGGCCTGCGCGAGCTCACCACCATCCCCGGCGTCGGCCCCAAGAAGGTGAAGGCGCTCCACGAGAAGCTGGGGGTCGATTCGATCGCGAAGCTCCAGCAGGCGTGCGAAGAGGGGCGGGTGGCCGGGCTCGAGGGTTTCGGGGCGCGCACGCAGGAGAAGATCCTCGAGGGCATCCGGAACCGCGAGGCCTACGGCCGCCGTCACCTGTGGGTGAACGCCCAGGCCGTGGCGGCGCCGATCCTCGAGGGCCTGCGCGCGCTTCCCCAGGTGCGCCAGGCGGAGGCCTGCGGCAGCCTGCGGCGGCGGATGGAGACGGTCGGCGACCTCGATTTCCTCGTCGCCACGGACGAGCCGCAACCCGTGGCCGACTGGTTCGTGCAGCTCGAGGCGGTCAAGGAAGTCACGGCCCGCGGCGAGACCAAGGCGAGCGTCCGCCTGGCCGGCGGTCTGCAGGCCGACCTGCGGCTCGTGCCGCCCGCGCAGTTCGTGTTCGCGCTGCACCATTTCACCGGCTCGAAGGACCACAACGTCCAGATGCGGCACCGCGCGCTCCAGCGCGGCCTCTCGATGAGCGAGTGGGGCCTCGTGCCGGCGGAGGGGGCGGGCAGCGTGAAGGAAAAGGTGGGACTGGAGGCGCCGGGCCCGCAAGGCGCCAGGAGCAAAGGGCGAAGAGCCGCCGAACCGGCGGAGGAGGCGGCGCGCGCCGTCCCCGGCGCGCTTCCGGCCCACGCACCGGGACGCCGCGTTTCACCCGGTCAGCCGCAGTCCGAAGCCCCGGCCGCTTCAACCCTGCCGCCGATCGGCACCGAGGCCGACCTGTTCGCCGCGCTGGGCCTCGCCTTCATCCCGCCCGAGCTGCGCGAGGGCCTGGGCGAAATCGAGGCGGCGGAGCAGGGCCGGCTGCCGGTGCTCGTCACGGAAGCCGACATCCGCGGGATCTTCCACAACCACACGACCGCGTCCGACGGCCACAACACGCTCGAGGAGATGACGGCCGCGGCGCAGGCACTCGGCCTCGAGTACCTCGGGATCGCCGACCACTCGAAGGCGAGCTTCCAGGCCCGGGGGCTCGACGAGGCGCGGCTGGCCGCGCAGGTGGCGGCCATCGCCAAGCTCAACGCGTCCGGAAAGTTCAAGACCCACGTCTTCGCCGGCACGGAATGCGACATCCTCCCGGACGGGCGGCTCGACTTCGCGCCGGAGGTGCTCGCGACGCTCGACTACGTGGTCGTGTCGGTGCACTCGGTCTTCAAGCAGTCGCGCGAGGACATGACCCGGCGCATCATCCGCGCGATCGAGTCGCCCCATGTGACGATGCTCGGGCATCTCACCGGCCGCCTGCTCCTCGAGCGCGAGGGCTACGACGTCGATGCCGAGAAGGTCATCGACGCGGCCGTCGCGAACCGCGTGGTGATCGAGCTGAACGCCTCGGCCTGGCGTCTCGACATGGACTGGCGGCTGTGGCGGGCGGCGGACCAGGGCCTGCTCTGCTCGATCAACCCCGACTCGCACCGCACGTCGACGCTCGGCGACTACAAGCTCGGCGTCGGGGCGGCGCGAAAGGGCTGGCTGACGAAGGACCGGATCGTGAACACGAAGCCGCTGGCGGAGATGAAGAAGTGGCTCGCGGTCCGGGCGTCGTAGCTGCGAGCGTGCGCGGGAGTATGGCGCCGCTCGCTGGGCGGCGAGGACGACGCACCCCAGCGGGGTGCGCTACAAGCACCCGATGTAGCGCCGCTCGCTGAGCGGCGTCGGGAAGCTGAGCGGTGTCGGGGAGCCGGCAACGCACCCCGCCGGGGTGCGCGACAAGGACCGGTTCCCGGTGTGGCGCCGCTTGCTGAGCGGCGTCGGGAAGCTGAACGGCGTCGGGGAGCCGGCAACGCACCCCCCCGGGGTGCGCTACAAGGACCGGTTCCCGATGTGGCGCCGCTCGCTGAGCGGCGTCGGTTGATTTCCGACGCCGGGTTATCCCGCAATCGCTCGCCTCGCGGAGGCGAAATCCAGCGGCAATCATGATGCCATGCACCGACCGCATCTTCGCCGGCTCGGCCGGGTCTGGATCGAGGATCCCGTATATTTCATCACGACCAACGTTCACAACCGTCTTCCTGTACTTGCCGCCGACAGCACGGCCGCAGTGCTGCTCGACGAGTGGCATCACGCGAAGAGGCGGCACGGGTGGCTGATCGGACGCTACGTCATTATGCCCGACCACGTGCATTTCTTCACGCGGGCAGCCGGTGAGGAGAGGTCACTGGAAGCGATGATGAACAAATGGAAGGAATGGACCGCCAAGCGGCTGTTGTCGCTGCGGGGAGGCGTCGCCCCATTTTGGCAGAAGCGGTTCTTCGATCATGTGCTGCGAAGCCCGGCGAGTTACGAGGAACGCTGGGAGTACATCCGGATGAATCCTGTGCGTGCGAAGTTGGTCGCCCGGCCGGAGGATTGGTCCTACCAAGGCTTCGTGGATTTCGACGGGTTGATTTAGGTCCGACGCGACGCACCCCGCCGGGGTGCGCTACAGCGTTTCTAGGCTACCGGTATAGCGCCACTGGTGCGCGCGCGATGTAGCGCCGGCAGTGCGCGCGCGATGTAGCGCCGCTCGCTGAGCGGCGTCGGTTGATTTAGGTTCGACGCGACGCACCCCGCCGGGGTGCGCCACAACGAGGGCGGCGGCAAGCCTACGATGGCGCCCACGCGCGGATCGCCGCGCACACGCGGTCCACGTCGGCTTCGGTGACGCCGGGGTGCAGGGGCAGGCTGAGGACCTCCGCGCAGGCGCGCTCCGTCTGGGGCAGGGCGGCATCGGGCGAACCTCCGGCGAAGCCTGGCTGCCGGTGCAGCGGGACGGGATACAGCACGGCGCAATGGATGTTCTCCTTTTCCAGGTGCGCCTTGAGCGCATCACGCCGCGGGGTGCGGATCACGAACTGATGCCAGGCGTGCCGGCGGCCCGGCGCCTCGACCGGCCACTGCACGGGGAGCCCCGCGAGCCCCGCCAGGTACCGCTGCGCCAGGCGCGCGCGCCGCGCGTTCGCGGCGTCGAGGCCTCGCAGCTGGACGCGCAAGACCGCCGCCTGCAGCTCGTCGAGCCGGCTGTTCCGGCCCGGTCCATCGCTCACGTAACGGGTCCGCCAGCCGTACTGCCGCAGCCGCCGCACGCGTTCCATCAAAGCGGGGTCGCGGCCCGCGACGGCGCCGGCATCGCCGAGCGCGGGCAGGTTCTTCGTCGGGTAAAAGCTGAACGCCGCGAGATCCCCCCAGGCGCCGGCGGGGCGGCCCTCGATCGTGGCGCCGTGGGACTGCGCGCAATCCTCGACGACCGGCACGCCGCGTTCGCGCGCGAGCGCCACGATCCGCCCCATGTCGCACGGCTCGCCATAGAGGTGCACCGGGATCACCGCCTTGATGCCGGGCGCCGAGGCGAGCGTCCGCCCCAGGGCGGCCGGGTCCATGAGCATCGTCGCCGGGTCGATCTCGACGAAAACGGGAAGGGCGCCCGTCGCGACGATCGCCGCCGCCGTGGCGGAAACGCTGTTCGCCACCGTCGCCACGCGGTCGCCGGGGCCGATCCCGAGCGCCCGCAGCGCGAGCTCGAGCGCGTCGGTCCCGTTCGCCACGCCGGCCGCGCCCGCGACCCCGAGGTAGGCGGCGAACTCCCTTTCGAACGCCTCGAGTTCCGGCCCGAGGATGTAGCGGCCGCTGTCGAGCACGCGGCGGACCGCCGCGTCGATCTCCGCGCGCCCGGCGAGATAGGCGGCCTTGGGATCGGCGGAGAAGATGGGGGCTGGGGCCGGGTCGAGCGGCATGTCGGTGCTCCGCAGAATTTCTACAGGAGCAGGCGGAGGCAACGGAGAAGAGCCGGCCGGTGTTCCGCGAACATTGGACGAATTCCCATGGGACGGATCCTTAGACGGGAACATCGGCAAGCTTACAGCCGTTGCCCAGGCTTGGCACCATGCCCTTAGGTGATCTGATAGAGAACGAAGTCACCGGCCGGATCATTGCGGGCGCGATCGAAGTGCATCGGGACAAGGGTCCGGGCCTGAATGAGGATATTTATGAGTGGTGCTTGATGCGCGAACTTGAGCTGAGATCCCTGAGAGCGGAGAACCAGCGGATCGTTCGGATCGGGTACA
>DASPMS010000050.1:0-14271 GCA_035626915.1 Opitutaceae bacterium | reverse complement strand
CTCCGCCTGCAGGGGCGCGACGCGGACGGAGAGCTCGCGGTTTTCCCAGTCGAGCGCCCAGGCCGGTGCGGCGGCGAGCGCGAAACCGAGCAGCGCCGAGGCGGCCCGCCGGCTGGAAATGGGGCGGGCGGCGCTCATTTGAGGTCGCGGAGAAAATTCTCGAGCGCCACGCGGGTGGCGTCGTAGGCGGCGACCAGTTCCGGCCCGGCCGCGCGAGCGGCGGGGACGTCGGAGCGCTTGGCCGCGAGCTCCATGGCGAGGCTCACCGCCGCGAGCCGCGTTGCGCCGAAATTCGCACAGCTCCCCTTGATGCTGTGCGCGAGGTGGGTGATCGCCGGCACGTCGGCGGCTGCGAGCGCCCGGTCGAGCTCGGTCAGCCGCGAGGGCGTTTCCTGCAAGAATATCTCGATAACCTCGCGGACAAAGGCGCCACCGTCGTCGGGGCTCAGGGCGCGGAGGTTTTCCAGGGAATTCGAATCTAGCACCGGCTGGTCGGACATGGGGAGACGCGGCCGTTCATGGCCTTGCACATCAGGGAATAACGCTGCGTCGCGCCGATTAGGCAAGCTGCGACCCACGGTCGCTCGGGCCGATCACATATCATGCAATGCGGATGCGTTGATATTCTCCTTGCCCAGCTCGGGCCGGCTCTCTTCCTCTGGGGCCTCATTCCATGCCCAACTCCTTCGTCTTTTCCTCCGAGTCGGTCGGTGAAGGTCATCCCGACAAGGTCGCCGACCTGATTTCCGACAGCGTGCTCGACGCGTGTCTCGCCCAGGACCGCCTGAGCCGCGTAGCGTGCGAGACCCTCGTGAAGTCGAACATGGTGGTCGTCGCCGGCGAGATCACGATCCCGAAAATCGGCCAGCGCCCGATCGACACCGTGATCAACATCGGCGAGATCGTCCGCGACGCCGTTCGCGAGATCGGATACGTGAACGACGACGACGTCTTCCACGCCGACAAGGTCTTCATCAACGACTACCTCACGACGCAGTCGCCCGACATCGCCCAGGGCGTCGACGCGAAGAAGGCCGAGGGCAAGAAGACCGCCGAGCAGGGCGCCGGCGACCAGGGCATCATGTTCGGCTACGCGTGCAATGAGACGCCCGAGCTGATGCCGACGCCGATCATGTTCGCGCACCGTCTCGGCCGCGAGCTCACCCGGCTCCGCAAATCCGGGAAAGCGAACTGGCTCCGGCCCGATGCGAAGTCCCAGGTTTCCGTCCGCTACGAGGACGACCGTCCGGTGGAGGTCTGCAACGTCGTCATCTCGACGCAGCACACCGAGGACGTCAGCCACGCGCAGATCGAAAAGTACCTCATCGAACAGGTCATCAAGAAGGTCATCCCGGCGCGGATGCTGACCAAGAAGACCGAGTACCTCATCAATCCCACCGGCCGCTTCGTCATCGGCGGTCCGCAGGGCGACACCGGGCTCACCGGCCGCAAGATCATCGTCGACACGTACGGCGGCTGGGGCCGCCACGGCGGCGGCGCCTTCTCGGGCAAGGACCCGTCCAAGGTCGACCGCTCGGCCGCGTACATGGGCCGCTGGGTCGCGAAGAACATCGTGGCCGCGGGCCTCGCGACCCACGCCGAAATCCAGTTCGCGTACGCGATCGGCCATCCCCAGCCGGTCTCGGTCCGCGTCGAGACGTTCGGCACCGGCACGGTCCCCGACCACCGCATCACCGACGCCGTCCGCGAGGTCTTCAGCTTCAAGCCGGCGGACATCGTCCGGCAGCTCAACCTCCTCCGCCCGATCTACCGCCAGACCACCAATTACGGCCACTTCGGGAAGAGCAGCCTCCCCTGGGAACAGACCAACAAGGCCGCCGCGCTGCGCGCCGCCGTCAAGTAACCCGATCCCCTCATGCCTGCCACCGCCGCTCCCGCCAAGAAAACCGCCGCCAAGAAGGCTCCCGCCAAGCGCCCCGGCGCCGCGGTGACGGATTACCACGTCAAGGACATCAGCCTCGCCGAGTGGGGCCGCAAGGAGATAGCCATCGCCGAGCACGAGATGCCCGGCCTGATGGCGGTCCGGAAGAAATTCGGTCCGACGAAGCCGCTCGCAGGCGTCCGCGTCACCGGCTCGCTCCACATGACCATCCAGACCGCGGTGCTGATCGAGACGCTGAAGGAGCTGGGCGCCGACGTGCGCTGGGCGTCCTGCAACATCTTCTCGACGCAGGACCACGCGGCCGCCGCGATCGCCCAGGCTGGCACGCCCGTGTTCGCCTGGAAGGGCGAGACGCTTGAGGAATACTGGGACCTCACGCTCCGCGCGATTTCATTCCCCGGCGGCAAGGGCCCGCAGCTCGTCGTCGACGACGGCGGCGACGTCACGCTGCTCATCCACAAGGGCTGTGAACTGGAGGAGGGCAGCGACTGGGTCCACACGCCGTCCGGCTCCCACGAGGAGCAGGTGATCAAGGACCTGCTCAAGCGCGTCCACAAGGAGGAGCCGAAGAAGTGGACGACGCTCGCCAAGGACTGGCGCGGCGTGTCCGAGGAGACCACCACGGGCGTCCACCGGCTCTACCAGATGCTGGAGAAGGGCAAGCTCCGCGTCCCCGCCATCAACGTCAACGACTCGGTCACCAAGTCGAAGTTCGACAACCTGTACGGCTGCCGGGAGTCCCTCGCCGACGGCCTGAAGCGCGCGACCGACGTCATGATCGCGGGCAAGGTCGCGTGCGTCTGCGGCTACGGCGACGTGGGCAAGGGCTCGGCGCATTCGCTCAAGGGCTTCGGCGCCCGCGTGATCGTCACCGAGATCGACCCCATCAACGCCCTGCAGGCGGCGATGGAGGGCTTCGAGGTCAACACGGTCGAGTCCACGCTGGGCGTGGCGGACATCTACGTCACCACCACGGGCAACAAGGACATCATCACGCTCGAGCACATGCGGCGGATGAAGGACCAGGCGATCGTCTGCAACATCGGCCACTTCGACAACGAGATCCAGGTCGAGAAGCTCAACAAGTCGGACGCGAAGCGCACGAACGTGAAGCCGCAGTACGACCTGTACACGTTCCCCAACGGGAAGAGCATCTACCTGCTCGCGGAGGGCCGGCTCGTGAACCTCGGCTGCGCGACCGGGCACCCGTCGTTCGTCATGTCGAACTCCTTCACGAACCAGACGCTCGCCCAGCTCGACCTGTGGAAGAACCGCGCGACCTACAAGGTCGGTGTCTACCGCCTGCCGAAGCACCTCGACGAGGAGGTCGCGCGCCTGCACCTCGAGAAGATCGGCGCCAAGCTCACGAAGCTGACCGCGTCGCAGGCCGAGTACCTCGGCGTTCCGGTCGAGGGGCCCTACAAGCCCGAGCACTACCGGTACTGAGCGCGCAGCCGCGGAGAGATCCGCGGCTTTTTTTTGCGCCGCCGCCGGCGGTCATCCAGGCCGCCGGCCAAGCCGGAGCACGGCGCCCCGCCGGCGGCGTCGCATCGATCGGAGCCGGGGAGGCCGTCGCGGGTCGTAGGCAAAAGTCTGTCGCATATGCGACAGACTTTTGGCAACGCGACTCACCCGACCCCAGGGCGCGGACGCGGGACCCGGGGGGATTCCGGTAGGCATTCTCCGGACTCGCGCCCGGCGCGGGATTGGACATCCTGCAGGCATGCGCACGCTCCGGTTGTTCAGCCCCGGGCTCCTGATGGCCGCGCTGGCGCTCACGGCGGCGGCCACGGCCCCCGCGACCTCCGCCAATCCGGCGATCCGCGCCTCGGACCGCCAGCACCACTACATCTTTGCGAACCGGGTGATGCCGCGGCTCTTCTTCCGCGACGCCACCAAGCTCAGCAACGCGCTCGCCGACCGCCGCGCCGAGCTCCTGCGTGCGATGTGGGTCGACTTGGGCGAGCAGTTCTTCTCGTCGGCGCAGATCCCGCCCGACGGCATCGACGTCCTCGTGCCCGCGCCGGAAAGGGGCGCGTCGATCGTCCTCCTCGTCTTCCCGAAGCCCGCCGCCTCGGCCGAGGCCTATTTCGCGGCGCTCGTGACGATGCCTGACGGCGGGCTGCATTACCTCACGCTCGAGCGCTCGTTCGATCTGCTCGGCACCGGCCAGGACGTCACCGTCCTCGGCGGCTGGGATGCCGAGGGCGGGCACCTGAACTATGGCGAGGGGGCGCGGCCCGTGCTGGCCGATTTCGAGCGGCAGGTCCGCGCGTTCATCGGCAAACCGCCGCAGGTCCACGCGCCCGCGAATGCCGAGACGAAGCCGCGGACCTCCGCGCCGTCCGGCGACTAGCGGCGGCGCCCGCCGCTCGGCGGCTTCGGCGGAGCGATGCGCACGCCGAAAAGCCGGGTCAGGGCGCGGGGCGTGAGGATCCGCGCGCGCGGGCCGTCGGCGACGATCCGGCCCCGCCGCATGAGCAGGACCCGCTCGATCTCGGGGATGACGTCGTCGACCTGGTGCGTGACCAGGACCAGGGTCCGGCCCGCGCGCGCCAGCTTGCGCAGGAGGAGCCGGAATTCGTGCACGGCGCCCGGGTCGAGGCTGTTGGTCGGCTCGTCGAGCAGCAGGGCGGCGGGCTCGTGCACGAGGGCGCGGCCGATGAGGGCCCGCCGCTGTTCGCCGGACGACATTTCCGCCACGGGCCGGGAAGCGAGGTCCTCGATCTCCAGGAAGCGAAGCACCGCGCGCGCACGCCGCTCCTGCGCGCGCGTCACCCGTTGGTGCGGCCAGAGGCCAAGCCCTCCGAAAAAGCCGGAGAGCACGAGCTCGCGCCCGGTGACGGTTCGCAGGGTCACCTCGTGGGAAAGGAAATGCAGCGCGTCGAGCGCCACGATGCCGAGCATGTGCCGGAGGTCGTGGACGTCCCAGTCGCCGCGGCCAAGCACCTCGAAGCGGAAGCCCGGCTCCCCGTCCACCGGGTAAAGCTCGCGGGTGAGCGTTTTGATCAGCGTGGATTTCCCGCAGCCGTTCGGCCCGAGGAGGGCCAGGTGCTCGCCCTGCCGGACCTGCAGGTCCAGGCCGTGCAACACGCGCCGGTCGCCGCGGTAGACGGAGAGGTTGCGGAAGTCGAAGAGCAGGGGAGACGGCACGGCGCAGCATGCGTGGCGTGGGCGCGGCCGTGCAACTGCGGAGCGGCGCCCCGGCGCGAGGAGCCGGGGTGGAGCCCGCCCGCGGGGAAAATGGCCTTGCACCGGCCGGGACCGCGCCTTTCCTTGCCGGTCCACTCCTCCGGAGGGGTGGCCGAGTGGTCTAAGGCAGGTCTTTGCTAAAGACCCAGACCCCAAAAGGGTCTCGGAGGTTCGAATCCTCTCCCCTCCGCCATTTTCCAAGTCGCGCGCGGTGTCTCGCGCATCCCGGCTGGTCCGCGCCGGGGCGGTCCGCCGACTGAGCGAGATCCGGTTTCCCCGGGCGGGTTCCGCGCGACGCGGCGTGCCGGTTCACGCCTATCCCGCGTAATACTTCGGCTTCAGCACGCCGATGACCGGCAGGTTGCGGTAGCGCTCGTTGAAATCCAGGCCGTAGCCGACGACGAATTCATTCGGGATCTCGAAACCGACGTAGTCCGCCTCGAAGGGCACGGCGCGGCGGGCCTTCTTGTCGAGGAGCACGCAGGTCTTCACGGAGAGCGCGCCCTTGTCCTTGATCATGCCCGCCACGGCCGCGAGCGTCTTGCCGGTGTCGAGGATGTCGTCGACGAGGAGGACGTTGTGGCCGCGCACGTCGAGCTTCATGGAGTCGAAGATCCGCGGCTCGTGCACGGCCTTCGTGCCGTCGTGGTAGCTCGAGGCCCGCAGGCAGTCCAGGCGCAGCGGGCTGCGCAGCGAGCGGAGCAGGTCGGCCGTGAAGATCAGGGCGCCGTTGACGATCGCGACGACCATCAGGTCCTTGCCCGCGTAGTCGCGGTTGATCTCCTCGGCGAGCGTGCCGATGCGGCGCTTGATGGCCGGGGCGGTGACGAGGACGTGGTCGAGATGCTTGAGCTCGGGCGGGCCTTTGGCGGCGGGCATGGCCGATGGGACAAAATCCGCCGCGGGCATGGCAAATCGTTACATCGGGTCGCGGGGGTTAAATTCTTTGACTTGCCCCGGGGCCGGCGGTTGCCTGCCCGAACACGCGCGCGCCGACATGATCTCGATCCAGGTCCAGCAATTGACCAAGCGATTCGGCAACGTCGTCGCGCTCCACGGTCTCGACCTGACGATCAACCCGGGCGAGCTTTTCTTCCTGCTGGGCCCGAGCGGTTGCGGAAAGACCACGCTGCTGCGGTCGCTGGCCGGCTTCTACATTCCGGAGGACGGCCGGATTCTCTTCGGCGACGAGGACGTGACGCGCCTCGCCCCGCACAAGCGGAACACCGGCATGATGTTCCAGAGCTACGCTCTTTGGCCCCACATGACGGTGGCCGAGAACGTGGCATTCGGGCTCGAGGAGCGAAAGGTCGCGCGGCCCGAGATCGATCGGCGCGTGCGCGAGGCCCTCGAATCGGTCCACATGGGCAAGTACGCCGAGCGGAAGCCGAACCAGCTCTCGGGCGGCCAGCAGCAGCGCGTCGCCCTTGCGCGGGCGTTGGTGATCCGGCCGCGGTGCCTCCTGCTCGACGAGCCGCTGTCAAATCTCGACGCCAAGCTGCGGCTCGAGATGCGCGCGGAGATCCGGCGCGTGTGCAAGGAATTTAAGCTCACGACCGTGTACGTCACCCACGATCAGAAGGAGGCGCTCTCCATCGCCGACCGGATGGCGATCCTCGAGGGCGGCCACATCCTCCAGGTCGGCACGCCGCGCGAGATCTACAAGCGCCCGCACCGGCGCACCGTGGCCAACTTCATCGGGGAGACCGACTTCCTCCCGGGCCGGGTCCTCGGCAAGGTGGGCGAGTACGTCACGGTCGAGACCGCGGTCGGAAAGTTCGACGGCATCGTCGGCGACCCCGCCAGCGCGCCCGCGGCCGGCGCGGAGGTCACCGTCTCGATCCGGCCGGAATGCTGGGAGCTGCACCGCGACGCCGAGTCCCGCAACGTGGTCAAGGGGCGGATCGGCGATTACATCTACCTCGGCGAGGTCGCGCAGTACGACTTCGTCACCGCCAACGGCACCAAGCTGAAGATCTTCGAGCGCAACCCCCGGTTCGTCGAGGGCGCGTCCCGCGGCGAGCTCTTCGCCACCGTCGAGCCCGAGGATGTCGTGGTCCTGACGGGCTGAGCCCATGCTCAAGCAGGCGGCCATCATCCTGGCGCTGATTGCGGTGGTCGTGCTGCCGTTCGCGCTGCGGCCCGAGAAGACCGCGGGCGGGGCGGCCGACGACGCGCTCGTCATCATCACTCCGCACAACGAGGCGATCCGCCACGAGTTCGGCCGCGCGTTTGCGGGCTGGTACCGGGAGCGCACGGGCCGCACGGTGGCCGTCGACTGGCGCGTGATCGGCGGCACGAGCGAGATCGCGCGCTTCCTCGAGTCCGAATACGTCGCCTCATTCCAGAACCACTGGATGAACGAGCTGCGGAGGCCCTGGAGCATCGAGGTCCAGGCCGCCTTCGCCAACGCCCGGCTGCCAAAGGACGCCTCGCCGCTGGCGCAGGAGGCGCGCGCCGCCTTCCTCGCCTCGGACGTCGGCTGCGGCATCGACCTGTTCTTCGGCGGCGGCAGCTTCGACTTCATCCGGCAGGCCGACGCCGGCCGGCTCGTCGAATCGCGCATCCTCCGGACGCATCCGGACTGGTTCACCCCGGACGTCATTCCGCAGGCCTACGCCGGCGAGCCGTACTGGGACGCCAAGGGGCGCTGGATCGGCAACGTGCTCAGCTCCTACGGCATCATCTCGAACCGGGACTCGCTCGGGCGGCTGGCGGTCGCGGAGGAGCTGGTCACGTGGGACGACCTCGCCAATCCGCGGCTCGCGGGCGAGGTCGCGCTCTGCGACCCGACGAAGAGCAGCTCGATCGCCAAGGCGTTCGAGAACATGATCCAGCAGAAGATGCAGCAGCGGCTCGAGGCGCTCCGGGCCGAACGCCCGGGCGCCGCCGCCCGCGAAATCGAGGCGCAGGCGGTGCGCGAGGGCTGGGCCGAGGGACTGCGGCTGCTGCAGCGCATGGGCGCGAACGCCCGGTATTTCACCGACAGCTCGCAGAAGCCCCCGATCGACGTCTCCCAGGGCAACTCCGCGGTGGGCGTCTGCATCGACTTCTATGGCCGGTACCAGGTCGAAGCCGCGCAGCGGCACGGCGGCGCGGGCCGGCTGCGGTTCGTGACGCCGGAGGGCGGCACGGTCAGCTCGGTCGACCCGATCGCGCTGCTGCGGGGCGCGCCGAATCGCGAGGTCGCCGAGCTTTTCATCGAGTTCACGCTGTCGCTGGAAGGGCAGCGGCTCTGGAACTTCCGCGTGGGCGCCGAGGGCGGGCCCGAGCGGTTCGCGCTCCGCCGGCTGCCGGTCCGACGCGACTTCTACGCCCGCGCCGACTGGAAGCCGCTCCGCAGCGATCCCGAGGCGCAGCCGTTCGACCAGCGGAATCCGCTCATCTACCGCCCCGAATGGACCGGCGGCATCTTCCGGGAGATGGCGTTCGTGATCCGGGTGATGTGCCTCGACGCGCACCCCGATCTGGTCGACGCGTGGCGCGACATCATCCGCGCAGGCATGCCGCCGGCGGCGCTGGCGGCGCTCAGCGACGTGTCATTCGTGGGCTACGACGAGATGGGTGGTCGCATCAAGCAGGCGCTCAACTCGAAGAACAAGGTCGACGAGGTAACGATGGCCAACGAGCTCGCGGACCGCTTCCGCGCGCAGTACCGGCGCGCCGGCGAGATCGCGCGGAATGCCGGCGTGGCGGCGAAGTAGGCGACCGCGGCGCGAAGGGTGCCCCGCGCCGACGCGGCGGCGATGCGAGCCGCGCGGGCCCTACGCGAGCTTGCCGAAGCCCGCGACGAACGCCGCGATATCCGGCGCCTTGAAGAAGGACGTGCCTGCGACGAACGTGTCCGCGCCGGCCCGCCGGCACTCGGCGGCGGTCGCCAAGTCGATCCCGCCGTCGACCTCGAGCCGGAACTTGAGGCCGCGTTCGCGGCGCACGCGGTCGAGTTCGGCCAGCTTCGGCAGCATGTCGCGCCGGAAGGATTGTCCGCCGAAGCCCGGCTGCACGGTCATCACGAGCACGAGGTCGACCTTGTCCAGGACCGGCAGGACGGCGGACGCGGGGGTGTCCGGGTTGAGCACGATGCCGTTCTGGCACCCGAAGCCCCGGATCCGGGCGAGCTCGGCCGCGTGGTCGTAGCGCGGCTCGATATGGATGCTGATCAGGCTCGCCCCGGCCTTTGCGAAGGCCTCGGAGTAGCGCTGCGGCTCCGCGAGCATCAGGTGCGTGTCGATGAACTCCTTCACGCCGGCGCGCCGCAGCGCCGCGAGCGTTTCGGGCCCGAAGGTCAGGTTGGGCACGAAGTGCCCGTCCATGATGTCGAGGTGCAGCCACCGCGCCCCGTGCCGCGCCGCCAGGGCCGCGCTGGACGCCAGGTTCGCGTGGTCGCCGGCGAGCAGGGAAGGGGCGAGGATCGGCGGCAGCATGGGCAATGGAGAAAACCGCCAAACTCCGCCTCGCCAACCTCCAAATAGGCGCGGCCGCCCGCGGTCAGGTGGGGAGCGACCGATTCCGGGGCGCCGTCCGGCGGTCGTGGCCCGGATCGAGGAAGGCGCGCCGGCCCGCGGCCGGGAGATTCCCTTCGCCGCCGGTCACCACGTGTCCAGCACGGCCTGCTGGGCCTGGCGGGCGAGATCCTGCGCGAGAAGGGGCAGATTCTGGTACTCCGCGGGCACGAGGCCGCTGTCCGTGAAGACGCCGCGGCGCGCCACGAGTGGGCGGTTGGCGAAGATGACCTTGCCGGTGCGGCGGTCGGTGAGGGTCGCGCGCGCGATCAACTCGACGTCGAAGCGGCGGGCCAGGCCGGTGTCGTCCGGGCGGACGGTCGCGACCGCGCGCTCGTAGCGATCGAGCACGATCGCCAGCACGGCGTCGGCGGAATCGGACGAGCCGGCGAGGCGCACCCGGCCGTCGCGCAGGAAGGTCTCGCGCAGCTGGGTGCCGACGGCGACCTGGGCCTGCGGAACCAGCGCCTCGACGCGCACGGGCTCGATGAAAAGCGTCCGGAAGGTCGGCCCGCTGCCCGTGCCGAGCTGGTAGCTGGCGCAGCCGGGAAGGGCCATCGCGAGGACCGCGAACAGCATCGCCCGCAGGCGGGCCTTCACGCGGCTGTCGGACCGGAGCATGCGAGGATTCGCGACGAAGCGAACCTCAGAAGAAGAAGAACCGCTTGCGCTTCTTCTCGTCGATCCGGGACGGGGCGTCGGACGGCTGCTTCTCGCCCGCGGCGGCGGGGGCGGGCGGCGGCGTCATCTGGGCCAGGCGCGCATCGACGTCGGCGAGCCGCTCGCGGGCGCGCGTCGCGATCTCGGAGTCCGGGTAAACGGTGATCGCCTCGTTGTAGAGGACGCGCGCCGCCCGGTAATTTCTGCGGTGCTTGTAGTAGTAGTCCGCGAGGATCATCTTGCTCTCGGCGAGCACGGTCTTCATTTCCGACAGCCCCTTTTCGGCCGTGCCGACGCCGGGGTCGCCGGGGAAGAGGATCATGAAGTCCTCGAAGTAGGTGATGGCCTCGTTCGTGGACGCCTGATCGTAGTACGGGCCGTCGACCAGCGTGGAGTGCGTCTGCGCGAGCTTCAGGTAGGCGTCGGGGGCCAGGACGCTGCGCGGGTAGAAGTTGATCATCCGGTCGAGGGCGTCGATCGCCTCCTCGGTGTTGCCCAGCCGCTGGTGCGCCTTGGCGACGTTCATCAGCGAGAGCGGCGCATAGTCGCTGAACGGGGCGTTCGCGATCGTCTGCTCGAAGTACTGCACCGCGCGGTCGCGGTTCTTGAAGCCCGGGATGATGCCGAAGATGTGGTTGCGCGCGCCGTCGCCGAGTTCGGCGGCGATGCGGTACTGGCGCCCGATGACCTCGTTGAAGTTCGGGGTGTTGGGGTAGCGCGAGACCACTTGCTGGTACGCCTCGAACGCCTTGAAGTAGGACTTCCGCGCGTAGTGAAGATTGCCGATGCGGTAGAAGGCCTCCGGCGCGAACACCGAGCTCGGATAACGCTTCGCCACCTTCTCGTAGAGGTCGATCGCATCGCCGGACTCGCCCTTTTCCTCGGCCGTGCGCGCCTTGTTCATCAGGTCGAGCGCGTTCCGGCCATCCTCGGTCGTAAAATCCTCGAGCACACCGCCTTCCACGCGCCAGCCCGTCTGGGGGGACCAGACCAGGTCCGCGGCGGAACGGCCGGCCAGGAGCGCCAGGACGGCGACGCTGAACGCGAGGGCGGGGAGGCGGGAGTAACGCATGCGGGTGATCACCATCGAATGAGGGCCGCGCCGTAGGTCAAGCCGGCGCCAAAAGCGACGAGGAGCGTCAGGTCGCCGGGCTTGATGCGGCCGGCGCGCCGCGCCTCGTCCAAGGCCAGGGGGATGGTCGCGGAGGAGGTGTTCCCGTAGCGGTCGAGGTTCACGTAGAACTTGTCCATCGGCAGCTTCAGGCTGCCGGCGAGCGACTCGATGATGCGGATGTTCGCCTGATGGGGAATCACCAGGCTTAGTTGGTCAGGGGAGAGCTTGTGTTGTTCCAGCATTTCCCGGGTGACCGTCTCCATCACGCGGACCGCGGTCTTGAAGACCTCGCGGCCGTTCATGCGGATGAAATGTCCGCGCTCGGCCGTGGTCTTCTCGCTGGCGGGGCGGCTCGAGCCACCGGCCGGGACGTACAGGTTGTCGACGAACTCGCCGTCGGCGCCGAGGTCCGAGCCGAGGATGCCGATGCCGGCCTGGTCGACCTTCTTCAGGACCGCCGCGCCCGCGCCGTCGCCGAAGAGCACGCACGTCGTGCGGTCGGTCCAGTCGACGAAGGCCGAGAGCTTTTCGGCGCCGATGATGAGGGCGCACTTGTAACGGTTCGTCAGCAACTGGCCGAAGGCGATCTCGAGGGCGTAAAGGAAGCCCGAGCAGGCGGCCGCGATATCGAAACAGGTGGCGTGGCCCGGGACGCCGAGCTTGTGCTGGACGATGCAGGCGGTCGACGGCAGCGGCATGTCCGGCGAGCAGGTCGCGATGATGAGCAGGTCGATGTCCTTCGCGTCGACCTTGGCGTCGGCCAGGGCGTGGCGGGCGGCGGCGACCGCGAGGTCCGAGCAGGCCTCGTTCTCGCCGGCGATGTGCCGCTCGCGGATGCCCGAGCGCGTGCGGATCCACTCGTCGGAGGTGTCCACCATCCTCGCGAGGTCGTCGTTGGTGAGCACTTTGGGCGGCGCGTAGGAGCCGACGCCGGCGATGATGACGGAGGCCATGGGAAAGGAGGGGGTTAGGCCGTCGCCGCCGGGGCGGGGGCCTTCACGAGCTCGTTGGCGCGCGCGATGTCCTGCTCGATGTGGCCGGCCAGGTCGTGCCGCACGATGCGGCCGGCCGCGCGGATGGCGCTGGCCCAGGCGTGGCGATTGCTCGAGCCGTGGGCCTTGAGGATGTTGCCGCGGACGCCCAGCAGAGGGGCGCCGCCGTAGCGGTCGGGATTGATGCGCTCCCTCAGGCCGTCGAACGCGCCTCGCGCGAGGAAGGCCCCGGCCATGCGCAGGGGGTTGCGCTTCAGCTCGGAGGCGAGCGTGGACTTGATGAACCGGGAAAGGGACTCCCAGGACTTCAGGAGCGAGTTGCCCGTGAAGCCGTCGCAGACCACGACGTCGACGTGGTCGCGGAAAACCTGGAAGCCTTCCACCGGCCCCAGGTAGTGAATGAGGCCGGTGAGCCGCTTGAGGAGCTCGTTGGTCTCGGTCGTGAGCGGCGTGCCCTTGCCCTCCTCGGTGCCGATGGTGAGGAGCCCGACGCGCGGCTGGTCGACGCCCAGGACGGCGCGCGCGTAGTTCGAGCCCATCACCGCGTTGTGCACCAGGTGGAGCGGCTCGGAAGTCGGGTTGGCGCCGGCGTCGATGAGGATGAAGTACCCGTTCTCGCGCGGCACGGCGGGGGCCAGGGCGGGGCGCTCGACGCCGGTCATCGACCCGACGATCAGCTTGCCGCCGGCCATCAGCGCGCCGGTGTTGCCGGAGCTGACGAGCACGCCGGCGGCGCCGTCCCTGAGCAAATTGAAGCCCCGGACCATGGAGGAGTCCTTCTTCTTCGCGATCGCGCGAAGGGGTTTGTCCTCCATGAGGATGACCTCGCTCGCGTGCTCGACGCCGACGGTGGGCTGGCCCTGCAGGCCGGCCTTCAGCAGCAGCGGATCAAGCACGGCGCGGTCGCCCACCAGGGTGATGGGCGACAGCTCTTCGCCGGCCGAAAGGACCAGCCGGACGGCTTCGACGACTTCGGTCGGGCCGAGGTCGCCGCCCATCGCGTCGACCGCGATCCGGGCGGCAGCACGGGCGTGACTGGCCGGGGCGGAGGTGATGGCGAAAACCGAAGCGGAACCGTTAAACGGTCACGTCGAGCACCTGGCGGCCGCGGTACATTCCGGTCTTGGGGTTGACGCGGTGCGGACGGAAGGCGCCGCCGTCGGAATCCTTGGCGAACTGCGGGGCCTTGAAGGCGTTGGCGGCACGGCGGTTGGCGCTGCGGCGCTTGGACTGTTTACGTTTCGGATTGGCCATGGTAAGTGATGGAGTTCAGGGAGCTTCTGAAAGCCGCCCTTGGTTTCTGTTTAAGGGGCAGGGTGGTAAGGTCGGCCGTTTGGGCCGTCAAGAGCTATATCCTCCCCGCGGGCGGTGCTCAGAGCCAGTGGAAACCGGCCAGAACCGCGGCCAGGACGAGCCGGTAAATCGCGAAAATCTGCAGGCCCTGGGTGGACAGGAAACGGACCAGGAATCTCACGGCCAGCGCCGCCGAGACCGCCGCGACGCCGGCGCCCAAGAGGACGCTTTCCCAGCCGAACACCGCGATCATCGCCGGCCCTGCCTTCCAGGCCTTGAAGACCGCCGCGCCGCCCAGGGTGGGAAGCCCGACCAGGAAACTGAATTCCGCCGCCTTGGCGGGCGTCAGGCCAGCCAGGTAGCCACCGACGATCGTGACCATGGACCGGCTGGTGCCCGGCCAAAGCGCCAGGCACTGGAACAGCCCGATCTTCACCGCCGTGCCGGTGCTGAGGTCCGCGGGGTCATCGTTGCGGCTGTAGCCGCTGCTCGTGTTTTGGCGGCGCCAGCGCTCGGCCCAGAGCATGAGAAGCGCGCCGCCGACCAGGGCGCCGATCACGGCGGGAACGGAAAACAGGTGGGCGTCGATCCAGTCGTGCAGCACGAAGCCGATCG